>JAGHUH010000018.1 GCA_018064925.1 Candidatus Cacconaster stercorequi
GATGCTTCGCATCATCCCGTGACAGGTCAGTTAAGCGCGCTTCTTCCTATGATACTTGACGGGCTGACGCGCCTGGGAAAATAGGTAGCGCCAACATGAAGGACATCATCCAACTGGGTGGTGTCTTTTTTTATTCTCAAGATGCGAAAGGCAGTATTCGGGATGCTTCGCATCATTCCGTGACAGGGAAAGTATACGCTCGCTTCTGCCCACGATACTTGACGGGCACGAAGGCATTTGGAAGGTTATACGCAAAAAACAACGAGGGAAGGCACAATCGTGCGCTCCCTCTTTGTCATAACAAACCTGTCCAATTAGAAGGTAATAACCTCCGGTGCTGCGGTAAAGGAGGCGAAGGTGGCGGTGGCATCTTGGAAATACAGCACCTGTGTGTTGCCATCGTTTTCATTATACATGGCGCGCAGATCGGGATAAGCGTCCAGCATGGCCTTTCGTGGTTCTACGCGGTCATCCTCCACCAGCTTACCGGCGATACGCAGCCATACGCCGTCCTTGAACGCACAGATCTCTGCCTTGGGATTGGCAGACAACTGATGGGAAACATCTTTTTTCCTGCCGGTCTGAATATACAGCCGTCCTTCAAACATCAGCACAGTTCCAAAGGGGCGAACACGAGGCTGATCGCCATCCACGGTGGCCAGATAATACACCCCGGCATCCTTCAAAAATTGATAGATACGCTCCATGTTGTGTTCCTCCATTCATTGATGATAGGATTACTGTAAATCATTTTGCCCATCATTGCAAGTGGTTACACAAAATTTATCCCCGCGACACCGGTATGTTTTGACCGATTAAGGGGAAAAATAGCGTTAAGAAACGATGAGCGAGGGGATAGCTGCATGAAGGTACTGCTTTTAAGCTGCAACTGCGGTGGTGGGCACAATGCTGTTGCGCAGGCATTGCGGGAAGCATTCGAGGCGCACGGGGCCGTCTGCACGATAGCAGACGCGCTGCAATTCATATCGTCTGCAGTTTCATCTGCCGTCTCCAGGAGCCATGCGTTTGCCTATTGCCGCGCGCCGATCCTTGCACGGCGCATCTATGAGCAGGCGGAAACGGCGGAACTTACAGAAAGCTCGCTGCCGTACCGCATCCTCTCCGTGGGGGCACGGCGTTTAAGCAACTATATTCTCGCGGGAAGGTATGACACGGTGCTTTGTACGCATGTGTTTGCCGGTATGATGCTGTCGGCTTGCTGTGCGCGGTATGGTATTCAGGTGCGCAGCGGCATTGTGGAAACGGATTACACCAACTCGCCCGGTGCAAGCTGCTGCCGGGAGGATCGCTATTTTATTCCCGATGCATGCTTTGCGCCATGTCTTACAAGCCGCGGGATTGAAGGTCAGCGCATTATTCCCTGCGGAATTCCTGTGCGCGGCAGCTTTTATCGCACGGTGCCATCGGAGCAGGCGCGTATTGTATTTGGCGTTGTCCCGACCCATAAGCATCTGGTGATGATGTGTGGGAGCATGGGATGCGGGCCGATGGAATCGTTGACGGCCACATTGGCGCAATGTATGGGCGCAGGCCGGGAGTTGACGGTGCTGTGCGGGGGCAATCGACAATTGCGCCGAAAGCTGGAGCAGCGGTATAGTGGTCAGCCGCAGATCCACATCAGAGGTTACACGGAAAACATATCGCTGTTATTGGACAGTGCAGATGCCCTGCTGACCAAACCGGGCGGCAGTAGCGTAACGGAGGCGGCGGTGAAGGGCGTTCCGATGGTGCTTACGGACACGGTGGGGGGATGCGAGACGCACAACGCTGCATATCTGATAGGGCGGGGTTTGGCGTGCATGGCGGACAATGTGCCGGAGTTGGCGATGCTTTGTTTGCGGGAAATGACTGAGCCGCGGCGCGAGCGGGCACCGTTTACCACGCGACCGGCCGCCGAGGTCATCTATGAAACCATGACGGCGCTATGACAACTATGGTACAGGAATATTACGGTTCGGAATCGGGAATGGGACGATAGCTGACGGGCGTGCCGTTTTCAATAAGAATTTGATAGCCGCACCCCGGCTGCGGCGCTCTGGTATGGCGCAGGACACCAGTGGGAAACCATTCTTCGATGAGCCCTGCAATGGTTCCGCCGTGGATCACGCAGACTGCGTCCTCGTCGCGTGCGATAATGGGGGCGATGGCTTTCAATGCGCGCGCACCCACCTGCATGACGCTCTCGCCGCCGGGGCACACATTGGTTTCCACCTGTTCATTTTGCCAGCGGCGAAAATCCTCGTCGTACTCCAAATCGCCCTCGTAGGGGCGCATCTCAAACATGCCGAAATCCATCTCCCGCAGGTCGGGGATGGCGGTGTGCGGCACATCTCCGTACAGGGCGGTCAGCGTTTGCTCCGTACGGAGCAGACCGGAGGTATAATAGTGCGGGGCGGTGGGATACGGTGTTTCCGCCGCTTGCTGCTTCAGCCGGGCGATGCCCTCCGGAAGCAGAGGGAGATCCGTTGCCCCGTAAAATAGCTGACGGGCGTTGCCCTCCGTCATGCCGTGCCGGATCAGAGTCAGTTTCATGAAATCACCTTCGTTCTGTACGCAAGCATAGCACAAAATGTACCGTGCGTAAAGTGTGCGGTGCCGGGGACAGATAAATCAAAATTTCCTCTTGCAAGTCATGCTGTAATGTGGTAAAGTAAAAAAAGCCAAAAGGCGATAATTGCATAGCACAAACCTTTGAGGAAGAGAAGTAGCTGACACAGGCGAGCCCAAAGAGAGTCCCGGGCGGTGAGATCGGGGCGGTGAGCAGTCAGGTGAATGGACTTTCGAGGGCGGCTTGAACGGGAAACCAAGTAGATGCCGACGGGAACCCACCCGTTATCCATCGGGTACGCGTGATGGCGCGTAAAGCGAGTGGACATTTCTATAATGTCAATTTGGGTGGTATCGCAGAAGCAAAGCTTTTGTCCCATGTGGGGACAGGGGCTTTTTCTTTTTCCCCCGAATGACACTCCTCACCATCAAAAAAATATGGAAGGAGAACACATCATGAATCCCTATCGTAACTTTGACAACTATCTGAAAGAATATCCCACTGAGGACGGTTATTTCGGCAAATACGGCGGCAACTATCTGGAGGATGCGGAGCTGCTGCGGGCATTCTGTGAATATGCCGAGGGCTACAACACCATTGCCCAGTCGGCGCAATTCATCGCGGAGCTGCGGCGCATCCGCAAGGATTTCCAGGGGCGCCCCACGCCGCTGTACCATTGCCAGAAGCTGTCCAATATGTTCGGCCGCACGCAGATCTACCTCAAGCGCGAGGATCTGAACCATACCGGCGCTCACAAGCTGAATCACTGCATGGGAGAGGGTCTGCTGGCCAAGTATATGGGCAAGAAGAAGCTCATTGCCGAGACCGGCGCGGGACAGCATGGCGTGGCGCTGGCCACCGCGGCGGCCTACTTCGGCCTTGCCTGCGATATTTATATGGGCGAGGTAGACATTGCCAAGCAGGCACCAAATGTGGCGCGGATGAAGATGCTGGGCGCCAATGTGATCCCTGTCAGCCACGGGCTCAAGACGCTGAAGGAGGCCGTGGATGCCGCCTTTGCTGCCTATTCCCGTGAGTATCACGAGGCCATCTACTGCATCGGCACCGCCGCAGGCCCCCATCCCTTCCCGTTGATGGTGCGTGATTTCCAGCAGGTCATCGGCGACGAAGCCAGAGCGCAGTTTATCGAACAGACCGGTCATCTGCCCGACAAGGTGGTGGCCTGTGTGGGTGGCGGCTCCAATGCCATTGGTACCTTTGTGCCGTTTCTGGCCGACCCCGTGGAGATCTACGGTGTGGAGCCACTGGGCCGAGGCGCGGCGCTGGGTGACAACGCCGCCTCCATCAGCTATGGCCGCGAGGGCGTGATGCATGGCTTCAACAGCATCATGCTCTCGGACGAAAACGGCGACCCGGCTCCGGTGTATTCCAACGCCAGTGGCCTGGACTATCCCGCCGCCGGTCCCGAACACGCCATGCTTCACGACATGAACCGCATCCACTATGTCACCATCGACGATGAGGAGGCCATCGAGGCGCTGTTTATCCTGTCCCGCGTGGAGGGCATCATTCCCGCTATCGAGAGCAGCCACGCCGTGGCATACGCATTGAAGATCGCCCGGGAGGGCAAGCCCAATTCCGTTATCGTGACGCTGTCCGGCCGCGGCGACAAGGATTTGGACTATGTGGCGGAGCATTACGGCTACGGCGATGCATTTCTCCGTAAGCGCGGCATCGTTTTGAAATAACCGGCGGAGAAGAATCACCGCCGTGTATTGCAGGGACTCTGTGCTTCGTAGCAGAGTCCCTGCTGATGCTGTTGGCGTTTTTCTATGCTGGGGAGTTTTCCTGCCATCTATTTACATTTTTTGTTTTTTCGTTTATAATAATATGCATAATTGTAACCCATAGGTTATATAAGGGGGCTTTCTTCATGTCGAAGCGTCGACTATTCCATTTTATTACAGTGCTGTGCCTGATGGCGGTTCTGCTGCCTGCCTTTGTGACGCCGGTACACGCCGCGGCGGCCTGCAAAGCGCCTGTCATCAGCATTGCACACAATACCGGCAGTTATCCCGGCAAGCCGAGACTAACTTGGGATGCGGTAAAGGACGCAGAAGAATACGAAATCTGGCGTGCTGACGGGAAAGGCGATCCTTACGAGCTACAATATACAACTGACAAATGCAGCACCACCAATGTAAGCACCGTTGTCGGGAACACCTATTATTACAAGATTGTTGCGGTGACGGCCGACGGCAGCAGGAGCGCCGATTCCAACATTGTTCACATTACCGTTGGCTGTGATGCACCGCTTGTAAAGGCCGAATACAGCAGCGATCATAAGCCGCGGCTGACATGGGAGGCCCTGGACGGGGCGGAAGAGTATGAGATCCGGCGCGCCAACAGTAAGGATGGAACCTACAAACTGCTCTATACCACCGATGGGTGCGCATTCACCAATCGCTCCGCAGCCGGCGGAACGACCTATTATTATAAGGTCGTTGCGGTGACGGCCGGCGGAATCAAAACAGAGTCCGATCCTGTCCGTGTCACAACGCGCTGCAGTGCGCCCGTCGTTACTGCAGCACGCAATGCGGCCAATTATCCCGGTAAGCCCAGACTGACTTGGGATGCAGTGAAAGGCGCGCAGGAATACCGGGTGTATCGCGCCGATAGTAAGGGCGGCACTTATCAGCTGAAATTTACGACAGATACCTGTGCCTACACAAATATTGGTGCCGTTGTCGGGCATACATATTATTATAAGGTAGTGGCTGTCGGTGCGGACGGCGTGAAAGGTGCGGCCTCCAACATCGTACACATTACAACGGGCTGCAGCGCACCGAAGCTGTCTTATAAGCTGGTGAACGGTACTTATAACGGCGAGGTGTATCGTCAGAAGCCCCGCATTACCTGGTCGGCGGTGGATGGTGCGGCATCGTATAAGCTCTATCGTTCCAGCGACAGGGATAGCGGATATAAGGCGCTGACGGGCACAAAAAATACGCATATTACCAACACCACAGCCAGATCCGGCCGCACCTATTATTACAAGCTCGCGGCTGTGAGCAAGGCGGGGATCTGCACCTATTCCAAGCCCATCAAGGTGGTTGTGAAGTGTGCACAGCCGGAGGTCACCGTCAAACTCATCAACGGCATCAGCGATAGCAAGCCGTATGTGGGCAAGCCCGTGGTGAGCTGGCTGGTAGTGGATGGCGCCAAGTCGTATCAGGTCTATCGCGCTGCCAGCAAAAACGGTACCTATAAGCTTTTGACTACCACCAGCAGAACTTATTTCAAAAATATTGATGCGTCCAGCGGAAAAACCTACTATTACAAGGTGAAGGCCATTGGAACGGACAGCGCCGCCAATTCCTCCTTCAGCAGTGTGAAATCGGTTACGACCAGCCGGAAGACACCCTCGTATAATGTGCCATACTATACCTATACCATCAAAGTCAATTACCAGACCAATACCGCGACGGTGTATACCTACGATGAGGACGGCAACTATACCGTCCCTGTCAAGGCAATGATCTGTTCCACCGGCGTGGATACGCCGTTGAGCGGTACCTACTCGCTGGCTTATACCGGCAAGTGGGAGTGGCTGCGTATGGGTGACGATGACTATGTGTACGGTCACTACACCACCCAGATCACGGGCGATATTCTGTTCCACTCGGTGCCGTATCTGGAGCGGGGCAATCGCAACTCCATCGAGTATTGGGCGTATGACTATCTGGGTTATGCCGTTTCTGCCGGCTGTGTCCGCCTGCAGGTGAAGGATGCCCTCTGGATCTACAACCATAAGAGCGATATCCGCTCCGTGAAGTTCTATTCCTCGTCCAACCCCGGCCCGTTGGGTCAGCCGGTGGCTCCCAAGATCTCTTGGAATGAAAGATGCCGCGGCTGGGATCCCACGGATCCGAACAGCAGCAATCCGTGGCGTAATGTCACGATCACGGTGGGTGACTATGTGGGCATGACGAAAGCGGATGCCATGCAGGCAGCGGGTGAGGCCGGCTTCATTGTGGGCGAGATCGCCTATAAGCACAGCGCCAAGCCCAAGGGCACGGTGATCGCCCAGAGCCGGGCCAGCGGCTCCACCGCGTCCATGAGTGCCGGGCTGCGCCTGACCGTCAGCGCCGGTTCATAAGGCACTATATGACATAACAAAACTGACACCGTCCATTTGGCGGTGTCAGTTTTGTTCGTTACAGGTACAGATTTGGAGAGCGCTGCGCCAATACTGCGGCGTATCGACGGGAGGCAGTGGAGAAATTCAACCGTTCGCAGATGCCCGGTGAGGGGAAAAGCGAGGCCGGCAAGGCCAGAAGCGGAGTCAGCGGCAGCGGCGTGGCATATTGGAAGGTGCGGTTGACCTGCAATTGCCCCTCCCGGTCGCTGCTGAGCCATACGAAGCCCGTACTGCCCGGTGCTGCGTTTTGCAGTGTACGGCACAGTCCGGTCAATGAGCCGAAGGCGCGTTCGATGGCGCCCAACAGCAGAGGGGAGGGCTGAGTGGTGCCTGACGGCGCCAGAGATTGCAGCGCCAGAGAACAGGCGCATACGCCGCCTGCCCAGTGCCGGATATGGCAGAATGCGTCGCCGCTTAACTCGGCGGTCAGCAATTGCTCCACGGTGTATTGCTGTGCATCGGGAGAATTTGCCAATATCGCGCGGAGATTATCCTGACAGCGAGCAAGCGACGCGGCCTGCTGCTGAAGCGCATCATCCTGCGGTGAAGTCCGGGCGGTGTCCGGTGATGGGAAAGGGGAGTACTCCACGAATGTCATCCTTTCGCAAAAAAGATTTCCTGCCATTGTATGTCAGGCATTGACAAAGGGTGCATTTTCCGTCAAACTGAAAGAAAGCATGAAAGGAGGCGCAGAGAATATGCGCAGAAAGGATCGGGAGCGCACCGCAGCGTTTGCGTGGGAGGTGCTGGAGAAAGCGGATTATGCCACGGTGTCCATGGTAACATCGGAGGGTCTGCCCTACGGCGTGCCGGTCAATCTGGCGGTGGATCGTGCATCCGGCGTGCTGTATTTCCACTGTGCCGGCGCCGGTGAAAAGTGGGAGATCTTGTCCGGGGAGCCGGCGGTCTGCGTCAGCGCTGTCAGTTACATGGCGGTGGTGCCGGGCGAGCTTACGGTCAACTATGACTCGGCTGTTGTGCATGGTCGTGCGCAGGTGGTTGATGAGGAAGCGGAAAAGGAAAAAGCGCTGCTGCTGTTGACCGCGTCGCTGGACAAGACGGCTGTGGATGACCTGAAGGTAAGACTGATGAGCTGCTATGAGCAGGTGAAGATCGTAAAGATCGTACCGGACAGCGTCACAGGCAAACAGAATTCGATGCGCTGAACTTGACTTGGAACAAAAAAACAAGCCGATTCCCGGTGGGGGGAATCGGCTTGTTGTCTTTCGTTATCTGTTATCGCGTGAAATCTCGTTTGCCAATGTTTCATCGGAGTCGGCATCGGACAGACGCAGCAGCTTTTCCGCCAGGATTTTGGCGAAGCCGGCGATCAGGGCACTTTCGATGATGAACAGACCGGCGGTATTCGTGATGTCGTTTTCCGGATTGTTGATATCGCTGGCGGCATCCTCCACCTGATGGATAAAGAACAGAGCCAGCTTGTGGAACTTCGCGGAGTAAGCCTGATAGACGGCCTTGATATCCTCGTCAGAAAGATTCGAGGGAATGATTTTCTGCACATCGCTGATGCTGAGACTCTGCTTCAAGGTCAGAATCATGATGAGGTAGGCAATGTGAACGCGGTGATACTTGCGCTTAATGGGGGCAGGCATGATTTTCAAGCGCACATAATTGTTGATAATCGCGGAAGTGATGAAGCGGTCCTTGTTTCCGGAAGGGTCAGGAATGAAGGTCAGATATTTTTCCAACAGAATCACGACCTGATCCATGTACAGACCGAAGTCAGGAATGGCATCCCATTCAGGTAAGCGGTAATTGCTGATATACTGATCCCAACGCTGCAGCTTGTGAGCCAACAAGTCCTTATCATATTGCATAGTAAAACCTCCTATACCAGCATTTATTTTAATCATAGCACGAATGCTTTGTAATAGCAAGTGGAATTTCGACAAACTTGTACATAATATGACACATTAGAATATAAACATTTGAAAATTAGATATAGCAGACAGGAACAAGAATAATAGAATAAAGATGATATCTCCGAAATGCGTCATATTTATAATAGGTGCACAGCGCTTCTATTCACCATAATGCTGACAAGATAATGCAATGCGGATACAGGCGTGGGAAGATGTCGAAAACATAGTGCGGCGAAAAAGATACCGTCTGCTGAAATTCGGCAGACGGTATCTGATAGGGATTGTCCTTATGCCAGCGTGGCTACCCACTGACCATATTTTTCAAGATTGGCATCACGCTCGGCGGCATCAGCGCCGATGGTCAGCACATAGACCTTGATCTTAGGCTCGGTGCCGCTGGGACGCACCAGAATGGTGGTGCCGTCCATAAGCTCATAGCGCAGCACATTGCTGCCGGAGAGCTCCATGGTGCTCTGTTCGCCGCTGACGCAGTCGATGACGGAGCCATCGGCGTAGTCCTTGCGCACGGCAACCTTGACGCCGGCGATCTGGGCGGGGGGCTCTTCGCGCAAATGCTTCATCAGTGCGGCCATCTTCTCCAGACCGTCCAGACCGGGCATCACCAGATTGTGGGTCTTTTCGCCGTACCAACCGTACTTTTTATAGAGCTCCTCCAGCGCATCGAACAGCGTCATGCCCTGGGCGGCGTACCATGCGGCCATCTCGGTGAGGATCAGGGAGGCGGTCACCGCGTCCTTGTCGCGGACGAAGTCGCCCAGCATATAGCCGTAGCTCTCCTCGTAGGACATGATCACCTTGCCCTGGCCGGTGCTCTCCAGGGCGTTTTTCTTCTCGGCCATAAACTTGAAGCCGGTGAAGGTATCATAGGCGGTAACGCCGTTGGCCTCGGCCACCCTGCGGGCCATCTCAGTGGTGACGATGGTTTTCAGCATCACGGGGTTTTCGGGCATTTTGCCGGCGCGGCGCATGGCACCGATGAGGTAGTCCAGCATCAGCACGCCGGTCTGGTTGCCGGTAAGCGGCACAAACTTGCCGCCGTGGTCACGCACCATCAGCCCCACGCGGTCGCTGTCGGGATCGGTGCCCAGAATGAAGTCGGCACCCACCTTGTCCGCCAGCGCCACGGCCAGATAAAAGCCCTCGGGATTTTCCGGGTTGGGGGAGACCACCGTGGGGAAATTGCCGTCCAATACCATCTGCTCCGGCACACAGTACAGGTGCTTAATGCCCAGACCGGTCAGTGCCTGCGGTACCAACTGCCAACCGCAGCCGTGGAAGGGGGTATAGACCATCTTGAAGGTATCGGCCACCTTGGCCACGGTTTCGCGGTCATTGACCATGGCCATCACATGGGCCATGAACTTGTCGTCGGTTTCCGCGCCCATAACATCCACCAGATTTTCATTCACGGCCTGTATGAAGGGCATCCGCTTCACGCCGGTGAAGATGTCGATGTTCTCCAGCTCCCTGGCAATGGCATCGGCGTGGTGGGGCGGCAGCTGTGCGCCATCGGCCCAGTAGACCTTGTAGCCGTTGTATTCTTTGGGATTGTGACTGGCGGTGACATTGATGCCCGCCTGACAGCCGTATTCCCGCACGGCGAAGCTGAGCTCCGGCGTGGGACGCAGACCCTCAAACATCCGCACATGGATACCATTGGCGGCGCAGACCTCGGCGGCGGCACGAGCGAACTCCATGGAATGCAGACGGCAGTCCATGCAGATGGCCACGCCGCGGCGCTTGGCATCCTCGCCCTCTGCGCAGATCACATTGGCGAAGCCTTGAGTGGCCCAGCGGATCACATGGATATTCATCTGGTGCAGACCCACCTTCATGGTGCCGCGCAGACCGGCGGTGCCGAACTCTAACGGGCCGTAAAAGCGACTTTCGATTTCCTTTTCGTCGCCTGCAATAGCCTCCAGCTCTGCCTTTTCCGCGGCGCTCAGCGCGTCGCTGCAAAGCCACTTTTCATATTCCTGTTTGTAAGTCATGGCAAAACTCCTTTCACTCGTTTTCGTCCGTGATGGGCTCTGCCTCCAGCAGCGCCCGGGCCTCCTGCTCCATGGATGCGGGGACATACAGCCCAGCGCCATAGCCGGAGAAGCCGTTGATGACCTTGCCGGCACCGCCGTCCAGATCGTAGTATTTAAAGCAGGGGATGCCGTAGGCAGCCAGCAGAGAGATGGTCATGTCCGCATCGGCGGCGGAGTCAAAGCTGTCCATCAGGCGCACGGCGCGCTCCTTTTGCCCCTGTGCGTCCACGGGCCACTGCGGGCCGTCGGAGCC
This sequence comes from Candidatus Cacconaster stercorequi, assembly GCA_018064925.1. Taxonomy (GTDB): domain Bacteria; phylum Bacillota; class Clostridia; order Oscillospirales; family Oscillospiraceae; genus Vescimonas; species Vescimonas stercorequi. Next base: position 10,922 of record JAGHUH010000018.1, read on the forward strand.
AAAGGCCCAGTTGGTGATGTCCATATGAAAAACCTCCTGTACTTGTCCGATGATATACCATTTGGGGTGAAAAATCCCGTGAATTTGCTTACTTGTGATACCGTGTGCCCTCGGCAATCTGGTACGCCCGATAGATCTGCTCCAGCAGCATGATCCGAGCCAGATGGTGGGGGAAGGTCATGGGCGACATGGACAGCCGCCAGTCGGCCTCCCTTTTCAGCGTTTCATCCAGACCGAAGCTGCCGCCAATGAGAAAGGTCAATTGCGTTTTGCCCATCACGCCGAAATCCGTGATCCGGCGGCTCAATTCCTGACTGGAGCAGGTCTTGCCCTCAATGCACATGGCAATCACCGCACCGCCCTTTGGCAGCTTTTCCCGAATGGCGGCAGCCTCCGTGTGCAATGCCCGCTGGATTTCGGCGGGGGCGGGATCATCGCCCAGCCGGCACTCCGGCAGCTCCAGAATGTCCAGTTTACAATGGCGGCTGAGCCGCTTGGTGTATTCTGCCACGGCGTCGGTGTAGAATTTCTCCTTCAGCTTGCCCACGCAGATGATGCTTACCTTTTGCATACGCTCACCTCCACCTGATAGCGGTGCAGTTCCTTTCGGGGCGCTACGCCCAGCCGGGGAGATAACCCTGCGGCGCGGAGTGCACGCTGCACCGTGTGTTCGGCCTGCGCCGGGGTGTTGTTCTCCTTGCTCAGATGCGCCAGTACGATTTCGGTGGTTCCGCATTGTGCCATCTCCACGGCGAAAGCTGCGGCGGCATCATTGCTCAGATGACCGAAATCGCTTAAGATCCGCTGCTTCAGGGGGTAGGGATACGGCCCTTCCTGCAGCATTTCGATATCGTGGTTGCTTTCCAGCACCAGCAGATTGACGCCCCGCAGAGCGCTGCGCGCCTCGTCGGTGACATAGCCGGTGTCCGTGAGGATGCCGGCGGCGCCGCAAACGGTATCAATGCGGTAATCCTGACTGGCGGCGGTATCATGGGAGGTGGCAAAGGCGGTGATGCGGCAGGTGCCGATGGCGCAGTCCTGCCCGCTCTCGATGTTGTGCAGCAGCGGCGCGGCACCGGCCACGCGATAGGTGATCTGCCGGGCGGTGGCGGCATTAGCGTACAGGGGAACACGGTGATGCTTGAGCAATGTCTGCAAACCGCAGATGTGGTCAGAATGCTCGTGGGTAATGAGGATGCCGGCCAGATCGTCCGCGCCAAGCCCCAATTGCGCCAAGGCGGTTTTGATGCGGCGGGCGGAGATTCCGGCATCAATCAGCAGATGCGTACCGTCGGCGCTGAACAGTGTGCTGTTGCCCTCGGAGCCGCTGGATAGAGTATGTACTGTAAACAATGGAAATAACCTCGTGATATGGGATAGAAGTGAAAGCAGCGTCCGCCGGGAACTGCCAAGCGGACGCTGTTTGAATCATCAGTTACGCGGTGGGAAAACAGCGCGCGGGAGAGGAGCGGTTCAGCCGATATTGGCCTCCTGCTTTTCTTCCTCCGGCACCTCGACCAGCTGGATATCCGCGCCCACAGCGCGCAGCTTGCCCACCAGATTTTCGTAGCCGCGCTCGATAAACTGCACCTGACTGAGCTCGGTGGTGCCGTGTGCGGCCAGACCGGCGATCACCAAAGCAGCACCGGCGCGCAGGTCGCAGGCCTGAATGGGGGCACCCTCCAGATGCTCCACGCCTTCGATGACGGCGATCTTGCCGTCCACCTGGATTTGTGCGCCCAGACGCTTCAGCTCGGCAACATACTTAAAGCGGTTATCCCACACGCCCTCGGTGACCACGCTGGTACCGTTGGCCAGCGTCAGAACGGTAGCGATCTGCGGCTGCATATCAGTGGGGAAGCCGGGATAGGGCATGGTCTTTACATTGGCCCGCGTCAAGGACTCGGTGCGGCGCACCAACAGGGAATCGTCATTTTCTTCCACGGTGACGCCCATCTCGCGCAGCTTGGTGGAGATGCAGTCCATGTGCTTGGGAATGACATTTTTGATCAGCACCTGACCGCCGGCAGCGGCAACGGCTGCCATATAGGTACCGGCCTCGATCTGGTCGGGAATGATGCAGTAGGTACCGCCGGTCAGTTTTTCTACGCCACGGATCTTGATAGAATCCGTGCCGGCACCCTTGATATCGGCGCCCATAGAGTTCAGGAAGTTGGCCAGATCCACGATATGGGGTTCTCTGGCGGCATTTTCGATGGTGGTGGTGCCCTCGGCCAGAACAGCGGCCATCATGATATTCATAGTAGCGCCCACGGAAACGACATCCAGATACACGGTGCTGCCCACCATGTGGCCGTTCTTGGCCACGCTATGGATGTAACCGCCCTCTGTGCTGACCTCGGCGCCCATGGCATTGAAGCCCTTGATGTGCTGGTCAATGGGACGCACACCAAAGTCACAGCCGCCGGGCATGGGAACCGTAGCCTCGCCGAAGCGACCCAGCAGCGCGCCGATGAGATAGTAGCTGGCGCGGAACCGGCGGCATAGCTCATAGCTGGGCTGGGTGGAGTGAATGCAGCGGCTGTCGATCTCCACAGCGTGCTGATTTAAAATCCGTACATGTGCGCCCAGCTCATCGAGAATGGAGAAAAACAGCGTGACATCGCTGATCTGGGGAATGTTTTCAATGCGGCAGATGCCGTCCACCAGCAGGGCGGCGGGGATGATGGCAACGGCAGCGTTTTTGGCACCGCTGATGGTGATCTCGCCAAAGAGCTGACGGCCGCCGTGCATGATATATTTGTTCAAAATTTGCACCCTCTTTTAGGTCGAAATAGTGTCGGGCATATTGTACCCGGGTAGAGAAAACTTCATACTCTATACGAGAAATGAAGACAATATCGCAATATATAGTACAGTATACCATAATTTTCAATAAAAGCAATGAAAAGCTGAAAATTCTCTGTAAAGAAATTTTCAGCTTTTCGGAAAACGACGCACAGGCTATTTGCCTATGCCATATCTGTGCTTTACGACAATATGCAATATATAAAAAACTTTATGTAAAATATATTTGACAATACGGTGCGTAGATGATAGGATGGTGCCAACAAAGGAAAGGGGCGACGGAAGCGATGGAAGGAAAGAGCTTTTCCTATATGATTGGTATGTGTGTGGGCATTTTTGTAGTGGTGCTGGTGCTGACGCTGATTCGCAAGCGCCGAGGCTGTGCCGGAAACGAATATGACGAGCGGCAGATCATGGTGCGGGGCAATGCGTTCCAAAAGGCTTTTTTCACACTGATGATTTATCTGATGCTGGACAGCATTGTCAGCGTCTCGTGGCGGCCCTGGACCACGCCGGGGATCAACGACATTCTTGGGATTTTTCTGGCCATTGGTGTGTTCATGATGGCGGCCATCCGAGGGGACGCCTACTTCTCCTTGAAGGAAAAGCCCCGCACATTTCGTCTGCTGTGCCTGATAGTGATTTTCTGCCAGCTGCCCAATGTCATCATCACCGTCCATTCTGCGGAGGAGAGCTTCCTCACCAATGGCTGCCTGAACGACAACTGCCTGTCAGTGGCCTGCAGTGTACTGTTTGCCACGGTGATGGTTGCCATTACCGTGCACGAAAAGCGCCGCGCTGCGGAGGACGAGGACGGTGAGGACGCATGAAGAACCTGCGCTTGAAGGCGGCCCGCGCCGCCAAGGATCTCTCCCAGCAGCAGTTGGCGGAAAAAGTGGGCGTCAGCCGCCAGACCATCAACGCCATTGAAAAGGGGGATTATAACCCCACCATTCGCCTGTGTCTTGCCATCTGCCATGCGCTGGAGCGGACACTGGACGAATTATTCTGGGAGGAAGCATAAGGAAACCACAGGTTGCGCGCTTTTTTTGCGAATGCAACCTGCGGTTGGTAGATAATTTCTGCACATAGAGGGAAAATTGAGAAAACGAAAGGAGATAACATATGCTGAAAATCGACCACTTAACCAAAGTCTACGGCGAAAAGAAGGCTGTGGATGACCTGACGCTGCACATCCAGCCCGGCGAGATCTACGGCTTCATCGGCCACAACGGTGCCGGTAAAACCACCACGCTGAAAGCGGTGGTGGGCATTTTGCAGTTTGACGCAGGAGAGGTGACGGTGGACGGTGTGTCCATCAAGGATGCTCCGTTGGAGTGCAAGAAAAAGCTCGCCTACATCCCGGATAACCCCGACCTGTACGATTTTATGACAGGCATCCAATATCTGAATTTCGTCGCGGATGTTTTCGAGGTATCTGCGGAGGATCGCCAAAGACGCATCCGCGACTACGCTGAGGCATTCGGCCTGACGGAGGATCTGGGGCAGGCCATCTCCGCCTATTCCCACGGCATGAAGCAGAAGCTGGCCATCATCTCCGCCCTCATCCACGAGCCCAAGCTGGTCATCATGGATGAGCCCTTCGTGGGACTGGACCCCAAGGCCGCTCATATCCTCAAGGGGTTGATGCGTGACATCTGCGACCGCGGCGGCGCCATCTTCTTCTCCACCCATGTGCTGGAGGTGGCGGAGAAGCTGTGCGACAAGGTGGCCATTATCAAGAACGGCTGTCTCGTTCGCTGCGGTACCATGGAGGAGGTCAAGGGTGACGCGTCGCTGGAATCCGTCTTTCTGGAGCTGGAGGGCTGATGGTATGTGGAAGGCCTTATTAAAAAAGCAATTTTTAGAGCTGAACACCTTTTATTTCCAGAACAGGAAAACCGGCAAGCGTCGTACCAAGGCGGGACTCATCGGCTATGCAATCTTATATGTGCTTCTTTTCGGCTTTGTTGCCGTGGCATTTTTTGCTATGGGCATCCCTATCGCGGCGGCCGTGGTGCCGGCGGGGATGGATTGGCTGTATTTTGCCATGATGGGGATGATCGCCATTTTGCTGGGTGTGTTCGGCGATGTGTTTAACACCTACGCGGGACTCTACCGCGCCAAGGACAACGAGCTGCTGCTGTCCATGCCCATTCCGCCGTCAAAGATCCTGCTGGTGCGGATGGTGGGTGTGTATGCCATGGGACTGCTCTATTCGGGATTGGTGTTCGTTCCCGCCGCCATCGCCTTCTGGGTGTTTGGCCGTGTCACGGTGGCGAATGTCATTTGCCCGATCATCATGCTGTTTATCATTGCCGCCTTTGTGACGGCGCTGAGCTGCGTGTTGGGCTGGGTGGTGGCGCTGATCTCCGGCAAGCTGAAGAATAAGAGCTTCGTTACCGTTCTGGCCAGTCTTGCGTTTATAGGACTCTACTATGTGGTGTATTTCCGTATCAGCAGCTATCTGCAGGCATTTGCCACCCATGTGGAAAGTATCGGCCATACCATTGAGTCGGTGGCGTATCCCTTCTACGCCATGGGACGCGGTGCGGCGGGACATATCCCATCCCTGCTGCTGTTCACGGCTATCGTGGCGGTGCTGTTTGCTCTGATTTGCTATGTGATGGCGCGCAATTTTATCAAGATCGCCACCATGAAAGGCACCGGGAAAAAGTCCGTTTATAAAGAGCAGACGGTGAAAACGGTCAGCGTGAAGGGTGCACTTTTGCGCAAGGAGCTGCGGCGTTTTTTGAGCAGCCCCACCTATATGCTCAACTGCGGATTGGGCATCGTCATTATGCCGGTGTTGGCAGTGGTGGCGCTGATCCGCATGAAGTGGCTGCGTGAGATGGTGACCATGCTCACCGCGGAGCTGCCGGAGTTTGCATCATTGCTGCCCCTGGCGGCGCTGGTGACGGTCTGCCTGACCGCCTGCATGAACGACTTTACGGCCCCCTCGGTATCGCTGGAGGGCAAAAATATCTGGATCGTGCAATCCCTGCCGGTGTCGGCAGCGGAGGTGCTGGACGCCAAGCGGCGGCTCGGCACCTATCTGAGTCTGATCCCCACGGTGCTCTGCACAGTGGTGCTGGGCATCGTGCTGCAGGTATCGTCCACTGCGTTTATGTATATGCTCCTCGCCGCCATCGTGTTTGTGATGTTCTATTCGGCCTGGGGACTGATGCTGAATCTGCGCCACCCCAACCTGACATGGACCAACGAAGTCGTGCCCATCAAGCAGAGTGCCAGCGTGGCCATTGCGCTGTTCGGCGGCTGGGCCATGGTGCTTGTCATAGGTGCCGGCGGATATTTCCTGCGGAATGTGCTGGATCCGGAGCTGTACATCCTCTGCGTCATGCTGCTGTTAGCGGTGCTGACGCGGCTTGTGAACAAATGGCTATTTACCAAAGGTGCCGAAATCTTTGAAACACTGTAAAAAAATATCCTCTGACCGCTTTTGGTCAGAGGATATTTTACTTTTTCTGCAAAAAGGCGTCGTAGTGTTCCTGCAGCCAGTTTTTCAGCTGCTCTACACCCTCGTCCGTCCACGGGAAATCCTGCTCCACCACATCCCGGGCCACCTCGTAGCAGTACACGGTGTAGACGGCGGCGTGAATGGTCTCGTTGTCCTCGTGGAGAAAACGGTAGCGGAAATCGCCGATGCTGCCGGTATAGTTGAAGGCGCGGTAAAACCAGCGCGGGGTCAATTGGGAAAACTGCGGGTGCATAGACTCAACTCCTTTGGCGGCATTGTAGCATACTTTGCGGCAGGGCGCAACCGTACCGATAATTTTCAGAAAAAAGATTGCGGCGCCGGCGCGAAATGTGATATACTAAACATATGAAATTTACCAACGAATTGGGGGATAAATCGATGGAAAGTGCAGTAAAGCGCATCGGAATTCTTACCAGCGGCGGTGATGCACCCGGTATGAATGCTGCCATTCGCGGCGTTGTCCGTTCCGCGCTGCGTCAGGGGATCGAGTGCGTAGGCATTCGCCGTGGCTGGAGCGGTCTGATCTCAGGTGATATTTTCAGGATGGACAACAGCAGCGTCAGCCAGATCATCAATCGCGGCGGCACGGTGCTGTTCACCGCCCGCAGCGATGAATTTCGCACGGAAGCGGGGCAGCAGAAGGCTGCCAATACCTGCAAGCTGCTGGGCCTGGACGGCATCGTGGCTATCGGCGGCGATGGTACCTTCCGCGGCGCCCGTGATTTGAGCAAATTCGGCATCAATGTGGCCTGCATTCCCGGCACCATCGACAATGATATTTCCTGCACCGATTATACCATCGGCTTTGATACCGCGGTGAATACGGCAGTGGAGTGTGTTGACCGTCTGCGCGACACCATGCACTCCCACGAGCGCTGTGCGGTGGTGGAGGTCATGGGTCGCCATGCCGGTTATCTGGCGCTGTATGTGGGTCTGGCTGTGGGTGCCACAGCGGTGCTGGTGCCGGAAAGTGAGTATGATTTTCAGGCGCATGTGGCAGAGAAGATCCGCCGCGCCCGCCTCAGCGGAAAAACCAACTTCACCATCGTGGTGGCCGAGGGTGCACACAGTGCCGTGGAGGTAGGCCATCAGATCGAGGAAGAATTGGGCCTTGATCCCCGGGTCACCATTCTGGGTCATATCCAGCGCGGCGGTACGCCAACCGCCAAGGACCGCGTCATGGCTACTCGTATGAGCTATGAGGCGGTGCGCCTGCTGGCCGAGGGCAAGACCAACCGGATCCTCTGTGCCCGTGGCGAGACGATCGAGGATGTGGACATCGACGAAGGCCTGGCCATGACCAAAACGCTGAATCCCGAGGAATTTGAAGTTATGCGCTTCATGACGGGAACATGATATATGTCCGAAGAAAAAAGTCAGTGTTTTCAATGCTTTGCGGCGACGGAAAATACAACAAACGCTAAAAATACAACAAAAGTACAACAAAAACAAAACGAATAATACCAATAATGAGGAATGACGGCAAATAAAGTACAGTGCCGCATTTTTAAGGGAGTCCGGGAAAACAAGAAATCAACTGTTTAATGTCGTAAAAAAATGTATAAAAAAAGCAGCCAGATAAGAAGACAGCCGCGAATTCGCGGTCATTTGGTGTCTTATGAGAATGGCTGATCCACCCTATGTTAGAGAGGGTGACAAAATAAAACAAAGCAGCTCCGAAGCAGATCAGCTTCGGAGCTGCTTTGTTTTTGCTTGCAAGTACATTACAAAAGAGTTTCCCTGGCTTGCCAAATGCACAAATCAAATTGATGTGACAAATATTGGGCAGGAACACAGCTTTCTGGAAACCTGGAAGCTGTGACAGCTATGCAAGTGGAGCAAGAAGAAGTGGAAATTTCTTTCTCAAAAAGTAAAACTGAGGAAATCGAATTTTAATACAAAGAGGGCTGTCAAATACCACAGCCACATAAGGAAGTAATTTCAAAATAACGTGGCACGGCAAAAGCGAAACGAAACAGACACCGTGAATTGCAGAAATGCTTTTCACGATGTCTGTTTTTCTATTTGCAAATCCGCACATTCGACTTATCTGCGTCTTTCCCCTACAATAAAGGAGAAATCAAAAACAGGAGGTCGAAAGACTATGAAAACAAAGCGGAGATGCTTTTACTTGGACGATTTTGAACACAGGCTGTTGGTCAGTTGCGTTATGACTGCTCGGAATGAGTATATTCACCAGGATAAGCCGATAGAGGACATCAATGAGCTGATACTGAAAATCATTGACGCACCATCCAAAAAACTGCGTGTTGTAAAGGAGGAAGCGTAATGGAAAAGTACATAACAGATGAGTGCACGGGGCTGAAATATGAGCTTGTCGGAGATTATTACCTCATTGCCGGTGATGACGAGCCGGAGGAACGCCCCATCGGAATATGGGGGCAACGGCACTTGCGGTATCTGAAAAAGCACCGCAGAACAGTTTGCGCCGAGCTGGTGACAAACGGCAAGTTGAACGAATATCTTGTTGAACTGAACAAGCAGGCGGAGGATATGTTCTCTCGATTGGTAAAAGAACTTGCCGAAAAGGAAGGTGTTTCGGAAAGGCTCAAAGCAACTGACCAAATGGATTGGGTACGGCGGATGAACGCAGTACGAGAAACAGCAACAGAAATCGTCAATAATGATCTAATCTATGTATAACAAAGGTACGGCGGCAGAGAATAAATCTCTGCCGCCATTTCATATTGTGTTTATCTGAAATCAAAATCATTTACATTAGATGCATTGTCTGCACCGGATAAATCAACCGTTGTTGAATACGAATTCACGGTTATTGTGAAGTTGCTTTCACCGGTCACATATTTTGTGCCGTCCGTACCGACAATGGAAACCGTTTTCCCGTTTGCATCAACAATCGTTCCTGCATTATACAAATTGGTAACGGTACTGTTTCCGTCAACAATCCACTTGGATCCGGAGTCAATATAGACATTGGCATGACCGTTACCGCCTTCACCGGCATAAGATTCGTCCTGAATCACGGCTCCGCTCAAAACGGAATTCTGTGTAAGATAAAACTCAAGATTACTTACACTGTCCCAAAGGACCGCTCCGTCAAGAGATTGACCCACGGCAGTAAAAGTACAGTCAGCTCCGTTCTTTCCTTTGGACCCCCAGCCACGGGAATTGGTGTTTCCGAGACAGGCAAGCAGATATTCGCTATCGGAAGTTTTTTCTATTTCCACTCCGGAAAGCAAAATGTGGCTTGTGGTATTTGTCGTGTAGAACAGACCGCCGTTTTCAGATATAAGCTTCCCGCCGACCATCTGGAATGAACCTGAACCCACTTCTGCATCTCCGGACATACTTTGATAAACAATAACAGTCCAAGTAGAATCGTTAACATCGAGATCCTGCATATTTCCCGAAAGTTCACAGTTAAAGAGGTACAAGTTATTCTTACCCTCAATACAAATGGCTTCGGAATTCGTAGAAACAAGCTTGCTGTCCTTAACCGCAATATCAGCAGTGCAGTAAATTGCAGGAGAGCCGGTACCGTTAGAGGTATAGCTTCCTCCGTTTACTCTCATCGTGCCGCCGCCTCTGTCGGAACGGATTGCGGCAGCCGATTCACCTTCGGTTGTGACAGTCAGATTATTGGCGTACAATGTTCCGCCGCCTGCGGCGTGAATCCCGCCGGAAGTATTTTGCTTTGTGGAAATTGTCGTATCGCTTACAGTAACAACAGATTTTCCATAAGCAAATACACCTGTTCCACCGGAAGCGTCCGTAGATATTTTGCTCCCTTTAATATTCAACGTTCCGTCGGTTGCCAATACTGCAGCACCGACTCCGTAAAAGCTTGCGTTATCTCCTCCGGTACTATCAGTGGATGTTCTTGTTACGCTAACAGTATCAAGCGTGACCGTTCCGCCTGCTACCAAAACAGCATTTTCATCTTTCCCGGTTGATGATAAGGATTCTCCGGTAATGGAAGCGTCTTTGTCATACTTGTTTACGGCATCGTAATCTGTGGGCGCTGATGATTGACCGCCAGGGCCTCCCATATTACCACCCGCAAAAAGATCTTTTTCATCGTAAATAATTATTTTTGTGATTTTACCGGATTCATCGAAAGAGAGTTTCAGTACTTGCCCCACTGAGATATCTTTAATGTCTGCTGATGCTTCGGCATTGTTCTTTACGGTATAAAGCACAGATGTATCGGCAATAGTAACGCTTCCGCTTTCTCCGGTGGAAGATAATCCCTGTCCGCCCGGTACATCCGGAGGAGTTTCTCCGTTGCCGCTTTCGCCGGGTTTTTCCGGAGGAGTGTTCTGACCGTTATCTCCATTCGGCTTTTTGGGGGGATTTCCTTGTCCATTATCTCCGTTTGGCATTTCAGGAGGATTTCCCTGATTACTATCTCCGTCCGGCTTTTCGGGAGGATTCCCTTGTCCGTTATCTCCGTTTGGCATTTCAGGAGGATTTTCCTGAGCGTTATCTCCGCTTGGCAGTTCCGGAGGCGTGCTTTGACCGTTGCTTCCATTGGGAGTTTCCGGTATTGTCACTACATCAAAAGAGATTTTGTCCCCGGTGATCTCTGTCACCTTTCCGTAAACATCGGTATTCTTTGCAGATAGTGTTGTGCTGTTTTGCTTTCCGCAACCGGTCAGCGCCAAAGATAACAATAGCACTAACACAAGAAGCAGACTGATTTTTCTCTTCATAATTTCCTCCGTTAATATTTCTTTTTTACGGCAATAAGAAGACCGCTGATAAGGACAATTGCGGAAATACCAATCATTATCCATGTTGAGATTGGTATATCGCTTGGCTTGTTTGATTGTTCTATTCTGTTATTAGTATTATCCGTTTTGTTGTCAGGCACTGGATTTTGCCCTTTTTTATTATCACGGTTGCTGTTTTCCCCCGGCATATTTCCGTCAGGTCTTTGTGGTCCTCCTTGATTATCGCCGCTTGGCATTTCCGGCGGTGTACCGTTCTGTCCTTCAGGCATATCACTACTGGGTAAGTTTCCATCCGGCTTTTGCGGCGGATCGTTGTCTTCGTTTGGCCTTTGCAGGAATGTTCCGCCTTCACCCGAACCGTTTGGCAACTCCGGTGGCGTATTGCCGTCTCCGTTCTCAAACGGGTTTTGACCGCCCTGTCCGGGGAAATCACCTTGTCTGTTTCTGTCACCGGGGTTAAATCCGCCTTGATTGCCAAAGCCACCCATACCGCCGCTTTCCGTATTGTTGGCGGTGACTTCCGTTTCGGTGTCTCCGACTTTTAAGGTCACGGTATCGCCTACGGTAATATCCGGAGAACTGATGATGACGGAAGTAAAGGAACAAGGAATCTCTTTACTGATAATTTCTTTACCGTCAGCACCAAGAACGCTTATTGTTTCGTTTTCGCTACCGGAAACCGTCCCCATAATAAAGCCTTGCGTTGAATCGCTGTCAGGATATTCCGCCATTTGGCTGGAACCGCAAGCGATAACAGTGCCGCCGGAAATAGTGCATTTGCCGCCATTTTCACTGCCGTAATCAATGGCATTGTTTGTGCCCGTCCCTGTAACACTGATAAACACATTTCCGCCGGTAATATTGATGCTGCCATTTGAGTCGAATCCATCCGCATCTCTGCCGTTTTTGTTGATAACGGTAATATCTCCACCCGAAACGGTAATCAGCGATGTTTTGCCGCTGCCGTTGGCATTGATTCCGTCATCACTCGGTGTGATATTTACCGTTCCTCCGGTTATGGTAATGTCATTTGCTTCAATCCCTTCATAGCACTCGGTGATATTGATATTCCCTGATTCTAAATAAAATACTGCGCTTTCGTCGTCATTTCCGGCATGCAGTCCGTCATCGCCCGCAGAAACGGCAATGTCAGTATTACAAATTTTGATAGCATCGTGAGCGTGAACGGCATCTTTTTTTGCAGTAATATTGATATTGCCGCCCGTAAATACAAGGCTGTCATTGCACACAATACCGTGAAGACCGCTTGATGTTACGGTAAGGGTTCCTTTTCCGTTTACCGTCAAATCATCCCGGGAGAAGATACAGCCGTCAATTTTTGCATCTTCATCCTCGTTTTCAAAGGCAAGCGTGTTTTGACTGTTTTCTTTCAAAGTCAGAAAAACCTTATCTGCCTGTTTGATATAAAGCGGCGGCTCGGTCTTTGAGGTGATATCCACATCGTCAAATAACAGCCATATTTTATCGTCGCCGTCTGCATCTATATGAACAGAGCCGTCAAGTGTTCCGCTGATCACATATTTACCGGCGTAGGCAATATACAGTGCATTGTTACTGAAATAAGCACCGTTTCCGCTAATTTTAGCAGAGTCACCGTTTAAGATGATTTTGCAAGCATCGGTCGTGTCCCAGTCTGCGTTCAAATCGTTTGCGGTAAACATTTCACTTGTTTCTTCGTCTTCTTCCCGGTGAATGGCAGTAATTCCGAGTTTTTCACCGAACATAAAAAGCACCGTAATAACAAGCATCACTGCGATGACGGCAATACAGATTTTATCTATATGCTTGCTTGTTGACATTGCAAATTCTCCTTATCCCATATAATCGCCATTGTAACTGACAAGTACTGCACTTTTGACACCGTTCATAGCGGACAAAGCGTTGATGAAATCGGTATTGTCGTTTTTAAGCCGTACTTCCATATTCAGTTCAACAAGTCCGTTCTGTGCCGATTTGGATTTTACAACGCAGCGTTCAACCTGTGCATTGACATATTTCATTGCCTCTTTTTCTGCCTCGTGATTTTGGCAGGAAAGAACGATGATATAGGGGTTTTTATGAGGTTTCTTATTGACAAAGAACAGCAGAATCAGTCCGATAATGACGTTGCCGATGACTGCAAGCGGAATCATTCCTGCGGCAAGAATAATACCTGCGGCAATGGACCAGAACAGGAATGCGATATCAAGCGGCTCTTTGATAGCGGTACGGAAGCGGACGATGGAAAGCGCACCGACCATACCGAGAGAAAGCACGACATTGGATGTGACGGCAAGAATGACCTGCGAGGTAATCATCGTAAGTGCAATCAACGTCATACCGAAAGAGGAAGAATACATAACTCCCTGGTATGTTTTCTTATACACGAAGAAAATGAAAAGCCCGATGCCAAAGGCAAGAAGAATAGTCAGTACCATATCCAGCGGACTGACAGCGGTCACGTTTTCGAGAAAGCTCGATTTGAAAATATCACTGAAAGACATAATAAAAACTCCTTTTTGATTTAACCGTATATACGGCATTGTTCATATTTTGAAAAAGCGGTTACACGCCGTCCTGGTAGTGAAACGGCATCTTTGATAATGTCCGGCAAATACTCATCCCATTTGACCTCTAATATGATTGGGGAATCTCCTGCTGGAAGTGTCAGCGTTTCCGGATTCAGAAAATCCGTGCGGAACGCCCCGGTTCGGATATTGTAGTCGATAGTCACTCGCACATTGCCGGGTGCAAAGACAAATGGCTCACGGGTGTAATCAACAATGGTTTTCGGTTTGAGCCCCTGCGACATCATTTTGGAATACAATTCCTGACATAACAGCCTTCCGCTTTGCGTCATCCATCCGATATCGCCGTCCACAATCTTCTGTGCTTCTTCTTTCGTAATTCGACAGCTTTTCTTGGCACAAAGACCGTTTATCTTGCTCTTTTTTTCAAGAACGATAAATGAGGTGTCCCCGTTATAATATCGAATACGAAATTTCTCACGGATATTTACACCGTCTTGTTTTTCTCGCAGGGCCTTGTCTGAAAGATTATCGAAATATAAGCTTCGTATCTGATAGACTCCGCCGATGGCGTGTTCATCACGCTTCATCACAGCCGAGAGTCGTGTACGTAGTGTCAACATATCGGCATAGTTTATTTCGTGCTTCCATTCGTGACGATATTTCATTTTTTCACTCCTCTCTTCGTTTTTGTATCTGTATTGTAAAACCCATAATTAAACTGTACTTAAAAGGCAAAAGAAAAACCGACAGGAATTTTTCGTTCCTGTCGGCAACAAAGATATTTAGCTTATAAAGGCATTGTAACAGTAATTCTGAAATCCGAACCATTCACAGTTTCTGCGGTAATTTTTCCGTTGTGTGCTGCTGTGATTGCCTGCGCAATCGAAAGTCCGATACCGTGGCCTCCGGTTTCGGAGTTCCGTGAAGCGTCGGTGCGATAAAAGCGGTCAAATAAATGAGTTATGCTTTCTTTTGATATCGGAACGAATGTAGTATTGAACACTGATATAAGCAGCATCTTTTTTTGTGTATACACATCCAATGTCACGATACCGCCGTCAGGAGAATACTTCATAGCGTTATCCAGAAGAAGGTTTATCAATTGGCGGATGGCGTCCGGTGCGCCGCACATCGTCACATTCGGCTCAACCTGAACACGATACTCTTTCCTTTGAGCCTGTGCAAGCGCATTGAATTGATGCGCAGTTTCTATAATGAGATCTGACACCGGAAACTCTATTTTTGTCAATGTGTTTTCCGATTCTTCCATTTTGGAAAGATATACGAGATCTCTTGTCAGCGTGCTGAGACGCTTTGTTTGCGTCCGAATATCGGAAAAGCTTTCGTTTTCTCCATAATCGGACTCAAGTAAATCGAGATTTGCCCCGATAATGGTCAGCGGAGTTTTGATTTCGTGACCGGCATCGGTAATAAAGCGCTTTTGCTTTTCGTAGCTCTCGGCAATCGGACGCACAATACGACCGGCGGCGAAAAGAAATACAACAAATACGATCACACACCCGAGCAATCCGACCGCCATGCTTGTCCACATAAACGTGCGGAACGAATCAAGCTTTCTGCCGCAATCCAGAAAGATGATCCGTGTCATTCTGTCATCTGTCTGCTTTGCATATCGGAATTGTCCGATAAAGCCACGGTTGTTTTCACTTGAAATTGCTTTTTGAACGTAAGCATCAACGGATTCCTGATCTACCGAGATAATTCTCGAGAAATCCGTTTCTTCTATCATTCCATTTGGGGATACAACTGCAGTAAAATATCTTGACTCATAAGGGACTTCCGGAGACATCCCGTGAGGAATAAAGTCCTTGAAATCCTGAGGCGGTCTGCCGGGCACTCCCATATGATCGTCAAACGGTGCATTTGGTTGAGAGAGTATATCCAGGATCGTGTCGGTTTCCGTCACAACAGATGAGTAGTTGATAATATTCATAATCCCGACAAGAACACCCATAAGGATAATCATTGATACTGTCGCCAAGATAATGAATTTCTTTTTCAGTTTCTTAATCATCGGCGTCCTCCAAAGAATACCCTGCGTTGCGCGAGGCTTTGATCTGAATATTTGCACCGAGCGCCGTCAGTTTTTTGCGAAGATAAGAAATATATACCCAAACAACATTGATTTCCGCTTCGCTGTCATATCCCCAAATTTTCTCCATAATGCGTTCGGAAGAAAAAATCTGCCGAGGATTAGCGAGAAACATTTCCATCATTTGAAATTCCTTGTTTGCAAGTCGAAAACTTCCCGTAGGGGATGCCAGTTCAAAAGTTGCACGGTCAAGCGAAATGTTGCCCATACGAAGCTTTGTATCGGTTTCTGCTTTTCCACGTGTCATGCAACGGATACGCGCAAGAAGTTCTTTCGTGTCAAACGGCTTCGGCAGATAGTCATTCGCTCCGCTGTCAAGACCGAGTACACGGTCGTCTATTTCGGATTTCGCTGTCAGCATCAGAATAGGAAGCTGACTGCCTGATGCACGAACCTTTTTAAGAACGGTAATGCCGTCCATTTTCGGCATCATAATGTCAAGCACTGCGGCATCGTAGTTGCCGGACTCAATATACATCAAAGCGTCTTCACCGTTATAAACAGCGTCAACCGAGTAATTATTCTTTTCAAATATCTTTACAAGTGCTTTGGATAATGCTTTCTCGTCTTCGGCAAGTAATATACGCATTTTGAGATACCTCCTTTTGTAATGTAACATTGTATTATACAATGCTTAAATCAACTTAAAATTATGGAATATTATATAATGAGGGGCTTTACGGACAAGTCGGTAAAGCCCCTCATTCTCATAGGTGTAGTATATATCCTCCACCACAACAAACTGCGGAGGGGTAATCTTCAGGCTCTTATGTACCTCACTGCCGATGATTTCCATCTCTGCACCACAGTTGGGACAATGCGCATCCTCCAGACGGTGTTCTACCGTTTCTACGGGCAGACCCGCGGGAATGACATCCTCGATGCTTTTGCTGTGGCGGCGCTCATGCTCCTTGACCTTGATCTGCTCCGGCGTAGCGGATCTGGTGCCGAAGGCATAGGCTTCGACCTCATTCATGGTAAGACGCAACTGCCCCACCATCTCCTCCTGCATTTTCTCGGAGGAAGAGCCGAACTGTCGCTTTTTGGCAAGACCCAGTTGCTCTAGAAGCCACTGGTTTTGCTGGCGAAGTTCCTGCAATTCTTCATATTCCGCACGGGAAACGATGACGGTTTCTTTCGTGTTGCTTGTCTGAATTTTCTGATTTTCCATAAGAAAATTATACCATAAACCGTGGGAAAAGCCAGTGTTTTCAATGTTTTTCTGCAGATTATATGATGGTTAATCCCGTTACTGAACGGTGTGCCTTGGGCTGGTCGATCTGCAGTCCTTCCATGAGCCAGCGGTATTGCTGCACTGTCAGTTCACGAGCCTCAGCCTCATTGCGTGGCCATTGGAATACGCCGTTTTCCAAACGCTTATACAGCAGTACAAAGCCGTCACCCTCCCAATACAGTGCCTTGATCCGATCTCTGCGTCTCCCACAGAACAGAAACAGGGTATTGCTAAAGGGATCCAACCGGAACTGCTGCTGCACGATTCCGGCCAGGCCGTCTATTCCACGGCGCAGATCTGTATAGCCACAGGCGATGTATACCTTGTCGGCACCGGCGAAGTCGCTTAACATGACCGTATCGCTGACAGCAGGATCTGAAACGTGTCAGTATCCATGCCGGGATAGATGTCCAGATTCATATCCTTGTAACGTACCGTTGCGATACACTGCGATATACTGCATTGCATTTTTGCCGGTGCCGATAATTCTGCAAATGACACCGTTGCCGGTCTGCTTTGCTGCTGAACTTCAGACAACACAACCCTTTCCCAACGATAATAGGTGGCTGTGCTGATTCCCTGTACTGTGCACCATTCCTTTACCGGCAAACCGCTTGCGCGGCAGTC
>JAGHUH010000020.1 GCA_018064925.1 Candidatus Cacconaster stercorequi
TGGTGCGATTTTCGCCGGTTCCGTCATCCAGGGTGAACTGTAACAGCTTCTTGGACTTCTTCACAGCTTCACAAGCAAGAACCTTAACTGCGCGGAAATCGGACTTGGAGAAGGTATCAAAGTCCACGAAATCGGCAAACAGCGGCTCGATCTGCACATTGCTGAAATCGATCTTCTCCTCGGTCTTGCTCTCGCAGCAGGTGATGCCTTCCTCGGGGCAGCACTTCTCCGTGCCGTTCTCGCTCTTCTTGTCGCTGTCCAGCGGCTTCATTGTCGGGAACAAAATCACATCGCGGATGGAGTCGGTGCCGCAGAGCATCATGGCGCAGCGGTCAATGCCGAAGCCTAAGCCCCCGGTGGGAGGCATACCGTATTCCAGCGCCAGCACGAAATCCTCGTCCATCATGTCGGCCTCGTCGTCGCCGTTGGCACGCTTTTCGGCCTGCTTGCGGAAACGCTCGTACTGGTCGATGGGATCGTTCAGCTCGGAGAAGGCATTGCCCATCTCACAGCCGCAAATAAACATCTCGTAGCGCTCGGTCAGGTGGGGATCCACGGGAGAGCGCTTGGCCAGCGGTGAAACCTCCACGGGGTACATGGTGATGAAGGTGGGCTGGATCAGCGTTGCCTCCACCTTCTGGTCAAAGGCTTCGTACAGGGAATTGCCCCAGGTCTTGTCCACACCTTCCATATCCACGCCCACGCTCTCGGCCAGCTTGACAGCGGCCTCGTCGTCGCCCTCGATGGCCATAAAGTCCGCGCCGGTCACTTCCTTGACGGCATCAGCCATGGTCACGCGGCGCCATGCGGGGGTCAGGTCAATGTCATGGCCCAGCCACTGCACCTGATAAGTACCCAAAATCTCCTTGGCAGCGCCGGAGAGGATGCCCTCCAGAATATCCATCATGCCGTCCAGATTGGTAAATGCCTGATACAGCTCACAGGTGGTAAATTCGGGGTTATGCTTGGTGTCCATGCCCTCGTTGCGGAAGATGCGGCCCACCTCGTACACACGCTCCATGCCGCCCACGATCAGACGCTTCAGATGCAGCTCCGTGGCGATGCGCATATACATATCAATGTCCAGCGTGTTGTGGTGGGTAATGAAGGGACGGGCATTGGCGCCGCCAGCGATGGGGCTGAGCACGGGAGTCTCCACTTCCATAAAGCCCAGATTGTCCAGATAGCGGCGCAGATATGCCACGAACTTGGAGCGGATCTCGAAATTGCGCTTGGATTCGGGATTCATAATGAGATCCACATAGCGCTGACGGTAGCGCAGCTCCTTGTCGGTCAAGCCGTGGAACTTCTCGGGCAGGGGCTGCAGGGACTTGCTCAGAAGCGTAATGTCCTTGGCGCGGATGCTCATCTCGCCCTTCTGGGTGCGAAATACCTCGCCGCATACGCCCACGATGTCGCCGATATCATACTTCTTAAAGTGGTTGTAGCAATCCTCATCCATCTCGTCGCGGCGGGCGTAAAGCTGGATGCGGCCGGAGCGATCCTGCATATCGCAGAAGGACACTTTGCCCATGCCGCGCTTGCTCATCAGGCGGCCGGCCACTTTGACTTCGGTGCCCTCCAGCGCGTCAAAGTTGTCCTTGATTTCCTGTGCGTGGTGGGTCACATCATAGCGGGTCTGCTCAAAGGGGTTGCGGCCCTCGTCCTGCAGCGTCTTGAGCTTTTCCCGACGGATTTTCAAAATTTCACGCAGCTCCTGCTGTTCAGTCTTGGTCTGTTCTGCCATGTCTTTCTATCTCCTTTTGTATAACGGCTGACTTACCGCTCGATCTTTTCCACGCGATAGCGGATCACGCCCTTGGGGGCTTCCACCACGACTTCGTCACCTGCCTTGCCGCCCATCAGTGCCTTGCCGAAGGGGGAATCCTCGCTGACGGCGCGGTTCATCACATCGGCCTCCTGAGAGCCCACGATCTTGTACGCGGGCAGGGTCTTGCCGTTTTCCAGATTGGTCACAGTAACGCGGCAGCCGATGGAGATCTTGTCGGAATCCACCTCGGACTCGTCCACGATCACAGCGTGCAGCAGGATATTTTCCAGCTCGGCAATGCGGGAGTACAGCTTACCCTGCTCGTTCTTGGCCTCGTCATACTCGCTGTTTTCGCTCAAATCGCCGAAGCCGCGGGCTTCCTTGATCAGCTCTGCAATTTCGTCGGCACGAGTGGTCTTGCTGTATTCCAGTTCACGCTTCAGCTCGTCATACCGTTCCTGGCTCATCTTAAATTCTTTTACCATGGTGTCCATTCCTTTCTATTGTCCTGCATGGTCGAATGGTGCGCAACCATGCGCTGATATACATAATATACATAATATGTCATGTTGCATTATAGAGAGTTTTGCCATCGGTGTCAAGCGTGGAATGGCAGGGATTTTGTCGCGGACGCCCCGTTTCCCGTCCGCCTTTCCACAACGGTGACCCGTCAAAAATCCCTCCCGCTCCGGTTTACGGAGTGGGAGGGTATCTTATGTCTTACCAATCGTAAGGGATCCAGCCGCCCAGATAATCCAGCGGATCCAACAGGCAGTAATCCTCGTGGATCTCAAAATGGATGTGCGGGCCGGTGGAATTGCCGGTAGAACCAACCAGACCGATGACCTGTCCCTGTGACACGGTCTCGCCCTCATCCACCAGAATGCTGCTCATATGGCCGTAGCGGGTATAATCGCCGCCGCTGTTGCCGTGCTGAATGGTCACGCAGTAGCCGTAGCCGCCGTACCAGCCGCTTTGCACCACCTCGCCGGCCTTGGATGCCAGAATATCGGTGCCATAGTCCGCGCCGATGTCAACGCCCTGATGGTCGGTAGAACCGATACCGCCGGGGGATGCACGGTTGCCCATGGGGGAGGTGATCAGGCGGGTATTGTTGGTGGGCCAGATATAGCCATCGCTGTCGGGCACAGAGCCGCTGCTATGGTGGCTGTTGCCGCCGTTGCCGCCATTGCCGCCGTTGTCGCCATTATCATCGTCATTGTCATCGTTGTCGTTGTTGTTCTGCTGTGCTTGCCGCTCTGCTTCTTCCTGACGACGACGCTCCTCTTCTTCTGCCTGACGCTGACGCTCCAGCTCTGCCTGACGCAGTTCTTCCTCCATCTGCTCGGCAGCGCGGGCTTCTTCGTCATACATCTCCTGCAGGCCATCCGCCGTGGCGGAATACTCCTCTGCCAGCTTCTGTGCAGCCGCGATCTGTTCCGTCAGTTCGGCCTGTGCCGCATTCAACTCGGACTGATCACTTTCCAGTGATTCTTTGTCACTTGCCAGTTGCTTACGCAGATTGCGCAGCGTGTCAATGACACTCTGATCGTGATCCGTCACCTCGTTAATAAAGTCCACACGGCTCAAAAGGTCGGTAAAGCTGGTGGCCTTAAACAGAACAGACCAATAGGACACGGCGCCGCGTTCTTCCTCCTGCCGTACCTGACGGCAAAACAGTTCATACTGCTCTTTTTCCTGCTTTTTGTTCTCCTCAATGCGTGCCGAGGTCTCGCTGATCTGCTGGGAAACCGCGCTGATCTCCTCCATCAGCACCGCATTGCGCTGATCCATCAGATACTTCTGCTGCAAGGTCTGATTTTTGTTGGCCTTTGCCTCGTCGATCTGCTTGGACAGTTCCTCTTTTCGTTCCTGGATTTCTGCCAGCTCTTCCTCGGATGCCGCATACGCCCTGGCAGGTCGCGCGATATAGACCGATGAGAGCACCAGAACCAGTGCCATCAGAATAGATATGACTCGTTTCATGCCATCCTCCTTACACTCTCAGGAATTTCCGGATGGCCGTCAGGCTGCCGCCCACGCCCACCAGAATACCTACGATCAGGAATATCACCGCCACCGGCACCCAGATGCCGTCAAAGGGTACCACACGCAGCAGCTGCAGGGTATCGGAATTGGCGATACCGCTGGTAATGGCGCTATACAGCAGCCACTGCAGGAAAAAGGCGATCACTGCGCCGCAAATGCCGAGCATCAAGCCCTCATACACAAAGGGCCAGCGAATAAATCCGTCCGTAGCGCCCACCATCTTCATAATGGCGATTTCCTCGCGCCGGTCAAAGGTGGTCAGCTTAATGGTGTTGGAAATGATAAATACCGAAATAATCAGCAAAATGGCGATCAGCGCAATGCTGACCACGCTGGCAATGTTGCGCACGGTCACAAAGCCGTTGGAGATGGCTTCGTCGGCACGCACCCATGCAATGCCGTCCACGCCCTCCACCAGTTCCTTGGTGGCAAGCATCTGGCCGGGGTCGGTCATGTGGATCACATAGCGATGACGGAACACATCGTCGTCCAGATTGCTGTACAGATCATTGTCGTCATACTGCTCCAGATAGTCCTTCTTAGCCTCCTCGCGGGAGATGAAGGTGCATTCGGACACATTCTCCACGCATTCCAGCTCCTGCTGCAATCCCTTGACTGCGTTATCGTCAAGATTTTCGTCCACAAATGCCAAAATAGCATTTTCCCGCTGCAAATCTGCCAGATTTTCATTGGCGTTGTAGGCCACCAGCGAGAAGGTGCCCATAATCAGCAGACAGGCCACGGTAATGCCGATAGCGGCAAAGGACATGAACCCGTGGGAGAACATATTACTGACGCCCTCTTTAAAAAAGTACTGAAAATTATGTTTCATTCTTTTACCTCGTAAGTACCCATGCCGTCACCGACGACCTTGCCTTCTTCAATCATGATCACGCGCTTGTCGAAATGGTTTACCAGACCTTTTTCGTGTGTCACCACCACCACCGTGGTGCCCAACGCATTGATGCGCTCCAAAAGCGTCATGATCTCCAGAGAACGGTTGGGATCCAGATTGCCGGTGGGCTCATCTGCCACAATGGTGTCGGGGTTGTTCACCAGTGCGCGGGCAATGGCCACGCGCTGCTGTTCACCGCCGCTGAGCTCATCGGGATAGCGCTTTTCCATCCCGGCCAGACCCACCAGCTCCAGCACATAGGGGATGCGTCCGCGAATTTCCCGGTTGGTAGCACCCACAGCACGCATGGCCAGCGCCAGATTGTCGTACACCGTTTTCTTGGCGATCAGGCGGAAGTCCTGAAAAATCACGCCCACCGTGCGGCGCATATAGGGAATCTGCTCATCGGTAATACGGCTCATGGAGAAGCCGTTGATCATTACACGGCCGCCGGTGGGGATGATCTCGCCGGTCAGCAGCTTGATAATGGTGGACTTGCCGCTGCCGGAGGGGCCCACCAGAAACACGAAATCACCGTCCGCAATCTCGAAGGAAATACCCTGCAGTGCTCTCGTTCCGTTGTCATAAGTTTTTTCAACATTCGTTAATCGAATCATGCTTCTTACCTCAATATCGTATCCCCGTCAAAGGCGGAGGAACCCCACATCATGTGCCGCCATTCGGCACTTTCCTACAAAATATATTATATACGCGCGGTTACAAAATGGCAACAGGAAAGATATAAAAAATCTATGAATTCTTTTCGATCTTTCTGCCTCTCTCCTTTTTCAGTTTCCATAATCTTCCATAATAAACAAATACCGGAAGCCGTTGGCTTCCGGTAGAATGTTTCGTTTTTCAGGCATCAATGCCGCGGGAGGTCAGATACTTCTTGACCATCAGGGCTACCTTAAAGGTAATGGCATCATCGAACTCGCGCAGGTCAAGACCGGTGAGCTTCTTGATCTTCTCCAGACGATAGACCAGCGTGTTGCGGTGCACGAACAGCTTGCGGGCCGTTTCGGACACATTCAGGTTGTTTTCAAAGAACTTGTAAATGGTGAACAGCGTCTCCTGATCCAGCGCATCAATGGGGTTCTTTTTGAAGACCTCCTGCAAAAACATCTCGCACAAAGTGGTGGGCAGCTGATAGATCAGGCGGCCGATCCCCAGATTTTCATAGTTGATGATATAGCGCTCGGTGTCGAACACCTTGCCCACCTCGATAGCGATCTGTGCCTCCTTGTAGGACTTGGCCAGATCCCGCAGATGGGCGGCAATGGTGCCGATGCCCACGAACACACATCTCTCGCCGTCCACGCACAAAGCGTCCTCGATCTGCATGGCAACTTTCTCCAGATCCTTGGCAGACGCCCCCTCGGGCATCTGGTGGATCAGCGCCACATCCTCCTCGCCCACGCTGAGGACGAAGTCGTTCTGGCGGTCGGGGAATAGATTCTGGATCACATCCACAGGCACGGCCTCGGCGCGCTCGTCCACGGGACGAATCACAAACACGCCGCGGTTGACCTCCGCCACCACATGCAGTTCCTTTGCGCGCATATAGATATCGCTGATCAAGATATTATCGGAAATAATATTCTTGATGAAAGAGCCCTTATCATGCTTTTCCTCGTAATAGGTCTTTGCCGCATTCAGCGCCACAGTCGCCATGGAGCACACCGTGCGGCCCACACTGTCATCGCCGCTGGCAAATACGGCATAGTCAAAATGGCCGCCCCAGCCGGGCATTGCCTTGAAGGTCTTGCCCTCCAGCGTGACACAGTCGCCGTCAGCAGCCTCAATAATTTTCACATACTTGGCCCATTTTTTGCCAATACCGGTCAATTCGCTGCAGGCAATCACAGTACCGTCGGCATCAATGACGCCGATGGTGCGATCCGTGGTCTCCTTAAATTGCAGCACGACATTCTGAAAAATTCTTCCTGACATGATGATCCTCCCGCCAAATGACAGCATGGGTATTTTGTGCAATCTGTCAAGCTGTTGCCTACATTATATCGGCAAAATCACGATTTTGCAAGAGCTTTTTTCTTTTTTCAACAAAATTTATTATTTATTTTTTGTCATTCTGTCGATACATTTTTGTTTTTCAACCTTTCAGCCCACGAAGCTCCTCGGCACTCAACGGGCGAAATTGCCCCTTTTCCAGCATTTTGTCCAATTCCAGCGATCCCATGCGCAGGCGCTTGAGATAGGTCACATTTTTCCCCCGGGCGGCCAACATCCGTTTCACCTGATGAAATTTTCCCTCATGCACCGTCACCAGACATTCACTGTCCGACAGGAGCTCCAATCCCGCAGGCAGACAGGTGAAGTCGGACAGTTGGATCCCCGCAGCAAAGGCGTCCGCGTCCTCCGGTTCCAGACAGCCCTCCACCCGGGCATAGTACACCTTGTCCACATGAGATTTCGGGCTCAGCAGCCGGTGAGTCAGTTCCCCGTCATTGGTCAGCAACAGCAGACCCTCGGTATCCTTGTCCAGCCGTCCCACCGGGGAAAGTCCCCTCTTTTTCATCTCCGGCGGCAGCAGATCCAGCACGGTTTTCTGGCGGCTGTCCTCCACGGCTGACAGCACACCGGCGGGCTTGTGGAGCATCAGATAGGTAAATTTTTCATACCCAATGGGCACACCGTCCACCAGGATCTCCATGGCCTCGGGGTCCACCTTTTTCTCCGGCGCGTCTGCCGGTACACCGTCCACCGCAACGCGGCCCTGACGCACCAGCGCCTTCACCTCGCGGCGCGTATATTTTCCCGTTGCGCTGATGATCTTGTCCAATCGTTCCATCTGCCGCTCCCTCCTTTTCGCGGACTATTGTATCATATTTTTCCCGCCTGCGGAATAGAAAATGTATAGTGGTTTCGTTCTGCAGATCATAGGAGGTCATGAAAATGTATGTCCTGCATATCAAATTTTCCAAAAAATATGCCGCCTGCTGCGGCGCATTGGCTGTGATGATCGCAGCCGCCGTGATCCTGCTCAGCGGCTGTCTGAAAAAGGATGTCGCCCCGCAAGTCATTACCGCCGCCGACAATGCCGCGCGGGTGGCATACCTGCAACAGCAGGGCTGGAGCGTCACCGAAGAGCCTATTGAAACGCTGGATCTTGTGCTGCCGGAGGATCTGTCCGCCGACTACGCCGACTATTGCAAACTGCAGTCCGAGCAGGAGCTGCCCTTTTCCCAATACGCCGGGCAGCAGGTAACACGCTATACCTATGTGGTGACCAACTATCCAAACATCGAGCGCGGCGTGCAGGCCAATCTTTATGTGTGTGGAGAGCAGATCATTGCCGGTGACATCATTGCCACCGGCGAGGGCGGTTTCCAACAGGGATTGGCATTTCCGGACAAAGCAGACGAATAAAAAAAGAGACAGCCTTGCGGCTGTCTCTTTTTATGAATGAGTATCAATTACTCCTGGATGTCGATAACAACACCGGAACCGACGGTACGGCCACCCTCGCGGATAGCGAAACGCAGACCGTTCTCGATAGCGATGGGGGTGATCAGCTCAACGTTCATGTCGACGTTATCGCCGGGCATGCACATCTCAGTGCCTTCGGGCAGATTGATGACGCCGGTAACATCGGTGGTACGGAAGTAGAACTGAGGACGATAGTTGTTGAAGAAGGGGGTATGACGGCCGCCCTCGTCCTTGGTCAGAACGTACACCTGGCCGGTGAACTTGGTGTGGGGATGAATGGAGCCGGGAGCTGCCAGAACCTGGCCGCGCTCGATCTCGGTCTTAGCAATACCACGCAGCAGAGCGCCGATGTTGTCGCCAGCTTCAGCGTAGTCCAGTAGCTTGTGGAACATCTCGATACCGGTAACGGTGGTATCGCGCTTCTCATCCTGCAGGCCGACGATCTCGACCTTCTCGTTCAGCTTCAGCACGCCACGCTCAACACGGCCGGTAGCAACGGTACCACGACCGGAGATGGTGAAGACGTCCTCAACGGGCATCAGGAAGGGCATATCTTCCTTACGATCGGGAGTGGGGATCCA
>JAGHUH010000023.1 GCA_018064925.1 Candidatus Cacconaster stercorequi
GAATAATCATCCGACTTGTAATCAGATACAGGAGAGCAGATATACAAATTGGCATAATCGCGCATCTCGCCATTATCCTGCTTAAAGCGTCCTTTTGCCCAACCGAGTACAATGTAATTATCGTTCATATAGAACCTTCCTTCCTGCGGTCTATGCCGCTGCACAAAGTACAGGCTTACAACCTGTCCAAATTCATATTAAAACTTACCCCGACGGTAAGTCGGTTCTTTTTTCTTGACCGCAGAATGGGTATGATATATAATATTACTATCTATACCATGATGCGAATTCACCGATCGGAGGCGATAGGATTGAAGAAAATCGTGCACAAATCGGCTGTTCCCATTTATGCGGCGGCGGTGGTGTGGGTGCTGTATGCCTTGCTGTTTCCGCTTTACCGCGTTTCCCACTTCCTGGTGGCGGCGGCGGCATCCGCTGTGGTTTACGGCATTGCCAGTGCATTCTGCAAGGATGTGGTGGAGGAGGTGCCAGAGGAACCGGAGACCACCGGCAACGCGGCGCTGGATGAGATGCTGGTGGACGGTGACAAGGCACTCCGCGAGATGGTGCGGCTGGATAAGAACATTGAGGACACCACCATTTCCGCGCAGATCGTCCGGCTGGAGGAACTCAGCAGCAAGATCTTTGCCGAGGTCAAACGCAATCCTGCCAAGCTGCCCCAGATCCGCAAGTTTATGAATTACTACCTGCCCACGACGCTGAAACTGCTGAATGCCTACGACCGTATGAGTGATCAGGGCGTGGAGGGCGAGAATATCACCGGCACCATGGAGCGAGTGAGAAACATGATGAGCACCATCGTCACCGCTTTTGAAAAGCAGCTGGATAGTCTCTTCGGTGATCAGGCACTGGATATCTCCACCGATATTACCGTGTTGGAGAACATGATGGCGCGGGAGGGACTCAGCGACGATCCCATCCATCAGACGCAGCAGACCGACCCGCAGCCCGCTGCCCCGGCTTCGTCTGCGGCAGACGATACGCCTGACGAAGCGGAGGGGGAGACCTTCCCGCCGCAGGGACAGGAAATTGATGACTCCGTAACGACCTCCGGCGGCATTAAGTTGGAGCTTTGAGAAATGATTGAAAAGAAAGGATATATCGCCATGACTGAAAATATGATGCCCGAACTGACACTGGAACCCGCCGCCACCGCTGCCGCCATGCCGGAGCTGACGCTGGAGCCCACCGCTCCCGCTGTGCCCCAGGTGGAGGAGAAGCCCGCCGTCGAGCCGGTGGAAATGGATGACAAGCTGCTGACCGAGGAAGAAAAGAAGGCCGTGGAGGAGTTTTCTCACAAGATCGACATCCGCGATACCAACATGATTTTGCAGTACGGCGCCGCCGCACAGAAGAATGTGGCAGGCTTTTCTGAGAACGCCCTGAGCAATGTACGAAACAAGGATCTGGGCGAAATCGGTCAGGATCTGAGTAAGCTGGTGGTGGAGCTGAAGGGCTTTGGCGCCGGTGAGGAAAAGAAGGGTCTGGCAGGTCTGTTCCACAAGAGCGGCAACCGTCTGGAGACCATGAAGGCGCAGTACAGCAAGGTGGAGGCCAATGTCAACAAGATCGCCGAAAATCTGGAGAACCACCAGATCACGCTGCTGAAGGATGTGGCCATGTTCGACCAGATGTACGAGCTGAACCTGAAGTATTACAAGGAACTGACCATGTACATTCTGGCCGGCAAGAAGCGCATTGCCGAGGTGCGTGCCGGTGAGGTGGAGGAGTTGCGCCAGAAGGCTGAAAAGACCGGCCTGGCCGAGGATGCGCAGGCCTACAACGATCTGGTCAATCTGTGCAACCGCTTTGAAAAGAAGATCCACGATCTGGAGCTGACGCGCATGGTGTCTGTGCAGATGGGTCCCCAGACCCGCCTGCTGCAGAACAACGACACGCTGATGATCGAGAAGATCCAGTCCTCTCTGGTGAACACCATCCCCCTGTGGAAGAGTCAGATGGTGCTGGCACTGGGTTTGGAGCACAGCAAGCAGGCTACCGCTGCCCAGAATGCCGTTACTGAGATGACCAACCAGCTTCTCAAGGAGAACGCCGACAAGCTGAAGATGGGTACCATCGCTACCGCCAAGGAGGCCGAGCGCTCCATCGTGGATATTGAGACGCTGCAGCACACCAATCAGCAGCTGATCTCCTCTCTGGACGAGGTGGCCCGCATCCAGCAGGAGGGCGCCCAGAAGCGCAAGGAAGCCGAGGCCGAACTGGGCCGCATCGAGGGCGAGTTGAAGCAGAAGCTGCTGGAGCTGCGCGGCTGAAAAACGAGAACATCTCCTTGAAAGGAGCAGCGATATGAAGTTTTACCAAAAACGCGGCTGTGCGCTGATCGTTCTGATTTTGGCGATTTTGTTTGCTGGATACTGGGGCATCAGCCACAAGCCGGCAGAAACCACCCCCACGCAGCACGCCGAGCTGTTGGATGTGAAGTATCAGCAGTGGATTTGCGACGATGCCAATGCGCTGTCCGGCAAGACAGAGAGCGTTGTGGTAGATTACAACGACACATGGGACAGCCGCTACTACGGTATCGTGGCGGTGGCGTCGGTGAAGTCCGTCTCCGGCTGGGAGATCGAGGACTATGCCGCGGCGCTGGGCAGCAAGTGGGGTCTGGGCGCCAATGATATGCTGTTGCTGTTGGTGACCAAAGACGATCCGGTGTGGTATGTGGCCGTGGGCGATAATGTGAATAATACCATGACCGATGTGCAGCAGATGAAATTGAAGCAGGCCATCGACAAGCCGTTTTACAGCGGCAAATATGACGAGGCGGTCACTGCATTCTACCGTCAGGCGGATGTATTCTACGGCCAGACCAATCTGGGCGGCAGCAACGGAAGCTGGAGTGGTGACCAATCATACGAGGATTACTATCCCCAAGCCCAGCAGAGCGCAGATTCCGGGATCCATCTGGGCGGCGTGATCGTGATGCTGATCGCTTTCTTTGTGGTGTGGATTATTCTGGATCGCCTGCGCTATAACCGCTATCGTCGGCGGTACATGGGACCCACGGTGGTCACTCCTGTGGTGACATACTACCCCATTTTTTGGGGTCGGACATCCCGTCCGGCGCCCCCCCGTCCCCCGCAGAGTCCTGTGGGACAGAGTGGCGGCTATGCACCGACGCGTCCCCCGCGCCCCACTCAGAGCCGTCCCACGGCGCCCAATAGGCCGGCACGGCGTCCCAGCGCGCCCAGCCGTCCCCGCGGATTCGGCGGAAGCCGCGGCGGCATCAACCGCAGCGGTGGTTCCCGCGGCGGTTTCGGTGGTGGCGGCTTTGGCGGCAGACATCGGTAAAAGCCAAAAGCGGCAGACAGGAGCTTTCCGTCTGCCGCTTTTTTTCAAGGAGGCAATGCAATGAGCAAATACATCATCGTACCGGATTCATTTAAGGGTAGTCTGTCCGCTCGGCAGATCTGCCGCATTGTGGAGGAGGCGGCGCGAGCAGTGGAGCCGGATTGCCGCGTCTGCGCCATTCCGGTGGCCGACGGCGGCGAGGGGACGGTGGAGACCTTTCTGACCGCGGTGGGCGGCAAGCTGGTCACCGTGCCCTGCCATGGGCCTTATGGCGAGGAACATACCGGTTTTTACGGCCTGCTGCCGGACGGCACGGCAGTGGTGGAGATGGCTGCCGCGGCAGGATTGCCTCTGGTGGGTGGCCACCGCGACCCGGAAAAGACCACCACCTACGGCGTGGGTGAGATCATGGCGCACGCCGCCGTACACGGGGCGAAGCGTCTGGTGCTGGGTCTGGGAGGCAGTGCCACCAATGATGGCGGCTGCGGTGCTGCCGCGGCGCTGGGCGTACGGTTTCTGACGGAGCAGGGTGTGTCCTTTATCCCCACCGGTGGGACATTACACAGGGTGAAGCATATTGAAACCAGGGGCCTGCTGCCGGAGTTGAAGGACATTCCCGTGGTGGCCATGTGCGATATTGATAACCCGCTTTGCGGGGCAAACGGCGCCGCCGCGGTATTTTCGCCGCAGAAAGGCGCAGATGAGAGCATGGTGCGCCGATTGGACGAGGGACTCTACAATCTGGCATGGGTGATCCAAAAGGATCTTGGGATGGATGTGCTGCATTTGCCCGGCGGCGGCGCGGCCGGTGGCATGGGCGCCGGTAGTGTGGCTTTTTTCGGTGCCGCGCTGCAAATGGGCATCGAGGCCGTGCTGGATGTGTCGGATTTTGATCGGATGGCCGTTGGCGCGGATCTGATAATTACCGGCGAGGGGCAATTGGATGGCCAGAGTCTGCGAGGCAAGGTGGTTGTCGGCGTGGCGCGTCGCGCCAGAAAGCTGGGTGTGCCGGTGGCGGCGTTGGTGGGTGGCTGCCGGGGAGAATGGCAGCAGGTGTATGATCAGGGTGTGACGGGTGTGTTTCCTATCTGCCCGCGTCCCATGACCCTCGCCAAGGCCATGGAGGACAGCGAAGAAAACCTGCGTGCCGCGGCGGAAAATATGTTCCGCTTTGCCGCTGCCATGAAAAAATAACGCATCCAATAAGGCACCCTGCTTTTTTGCAGGGTGCCTTGCTTCAGTTTTCCATGTGCTTGCCCAGAAAGGCGGCCACGGTTTGCGCCAGTTTGTACTCGGTTTCACCGGGAACGCGGCGGTCATTGGACACAAACAGCACCAGCCCCAGCACATCACCCTGACACAGAATGGGGGCGGCGATTGCCACGGCAAACTGATCGGTGCTGTCGGATGCGAGGATGATCCGCTCGCCGCCGGTGTACTGATAGATGTTGCGCTGATCCATCACATGCTCCAGCTCGGCGGAGATTTGCCGCCCCATCAGCTCCCGGCGACCGGCACCGGCAATGGCAATAACGGCGTCGCGGTCTGTGACAGCGGCGGTGAAGTCCGTGCTGCGGCTCAATGTGTCACAAAATTGGGCAGCGAAATCCTCCAACCCTCCGATGAGAGAGTATTTTTTGAAAATGACTTCCCCCTCGCGGCTGGTGTAGATCTCCAGCGGGTCGCCCTCGCGGATCCGCATGGTGCGGCGGATTTCCTTGGGGATCACCACGCGTCCCAGATCGTCGATCCGGCGCACGATACCTGTTGCTTTCATATATGAAATTCCTCCAGTCAAAGCAGATTTTACATGGATAGTATCGGCTTTTCAAAATTCTTCTATGCAAAGGGAAATTTGCTTGATTTTTCCATGGGCGGCACAGGCATCGCATGTTGAAAACGCGGAAAAATCTGATACAATAGAAAAAGATTTTTTGCCCCGCCATGTGGGAGAAGGGAGCGAACATGAGTTATCTGGGCATCCAAACGGAATACCAACCGCTGGCAGCAGATCAGGCGTTTGTGCCCTTCGGGGCATGGATGGATGCCTATCTTGCACAGGCGACGCGTCCGGTGCGCGTGGCGATTGAGCGCGGCAACGGCTGCGTGTCGGTATTTCGCACCCAATTGCGCGGTGCAGAGTTTGCTGCGGCCAATGAGCGATTTCTGGAGCGGTTTGTAAAATTTGCCCTGTGGAGCGCGGGTGGCTGGCGCATGTATCTGTGCGGCTGTGACGCAGAGGCCGAGACAATTTGCCGCGCCTATGCTCCCGGCGGTGCGCGGCAGTTTGACGCCGCGTTTATGGAGCGGGTATATCAGCGGCCCTTTTCCGTCATATACTGTGATGAACAGAATTTTCCCACGGCACACGAGGCGCCTGTGGCGGTGGGCGGCCATCTGTCCGGCTGCCGCATTGGCTTTGATGCTGGCGGCTCTGACCGCAAGGTATCTGCCGTGGTGGACGGAGAAACGGTGTTTGCCCGGGAAGTGGTCTGGCATCCCAAGCTGTCGGAGAACCCACAGTATCAGTATGACGGCATCGTGTCCGCATTGCGGGAAGCGGCGGCGCATCTGCCGCGTGTAGATGCGGTGGGCGTCAGCTCGGCAGGGGTCATCATCGACCATCGCCCCATGGTGTCGTCGCTGTTTCGCAGGGTGCCAAAAGAACGGATAGCGGAGGTACACAGCATCTATCAGCGTGCTGCGCGGGAGGTATGCGGCGATGTGCCGCTGGCGGTGGCCAATGACGGCGATGTGACGGCGCTGGCAGGCAGCATGAGTTTGCAGTGTGGGGCGGTGCTGGGTATTGCCATGGGCACCAGTCAGGCTGCGGGCTATGTGACGGCAGACGGGTGCCTGACAGGTTGGCTCAATGAGCTGGCCTTTGCACCGGTGGATTTGCAGCTAAATGCGTCTATGGATGAGTGGTCCGGCGACCGGGGCGTGGGCGGCCAGTATTTTTCTCAGGAGGCGGTGATTCGCCTGGCGTCTGCGGTGGGAATTTCTATGCCGGAGGAACTGACCCCCGCGGAAAAACTGACGGCGGTGCAGCGTCTGGCGGAGCAGAACGATCCCCGCGCTGAGAAGATTTTCCGCACCATGGGCGGGTATCTGGCCCACGCGCTGGGGCTTTACCGCCATTTTTATCAGATGGAGCATATCCTGCTGCTGGGGCGTGTCGTGTCCGGGCAGGGAGGCCTGTGGCTACTGGAAGAATGCCGCGCGATACTGGCGCAGCAGTATCCGATGCTGTCTGCGTTGGATCTTCGATTGCCGGATGAAAAGACACGCCGGGTGGGGCAGGCCGTTGCGGCGGCGAGTCTGCCGGTGATCGCAGCAGAATAAGGAACTGAAACGGAGTTAAATATGTTATTTGTCACGGAGCTTTTACACAATCATCTGTTGCTCAGCGCCTTGTGCGGTTGGGCGGCGGCACAGGTGCTCAAGACCATTATCTTTGCCGTTTCCAATCGGGGAGTGGATTGGAGTCGCCTGATGGGCGATGGCGGGATGCCCAGCGGCCATTCCGCCACAGTCTGCGCGCTGGCTGCATCGGCGGGATTGGAATACGGCGTATCGTCGGCGTATTTCGGCATCACAACGGTATTGGGCATTATCGTGATGCACGATGCTATGGGAGTACGCTTGGAAGCGGGAAAGCACGCTCAGGCGCTGAACGAGTTACGCGAGTTGTTGGACAGTGACCGTGAGCCGGAGGAAAAATTGAAAGAACTGCTGGGGCATACCCCGCTGCAGGTTTTTGCAGGCGGCACACTGGGCATTGCCGTTGCGTTTTTGCTGCAATAATGGAGAAAAAAGCCTCCTGCGTTATGATGGTGGTCATCAAACCACAGCATAACGCAGGAGGCTTTATGATGTCATTATGCAATACGGGCTAGCGGTTGCGGAGAATGATAAAACGATAGAAAAGCCAGCCTAGACCGGATATTGCCAGCGTGATCAGAAAGACCAGAATGGCAAAGCGATAGTCCTGCAGACCCAATGCATCGCCACCCACCGTGGAGGTGAGGAGCGAAGGCAAACGACCGACGGTGCAGATCAGCAGCCACTTGCGCCAGCCAAGATCGGTTAGCCCGGCGAAGTAGCTGAGCAGATCCTTTGGCGTGCCGGGCACGGTGAAAATCAGACAGAACAGTGCATCCCGCCGGGGGGTGCTTTGCAGAAAACGCAGGGAGCGGATTTTTTTCGCAGGGAAGAATACCTCCACCAGCGTCATGCCCCAGCGGCGCACCAGGGCGAACACGGTCACGCTGCCCAGCGCCGCGCCCAGCAGGCATAGCACCGTGCCCCATACCGCGCCGAAAGCGTAGCCGCCGGCGATCTCCAGCGGCTCACCGGGGATAATGGCAACCGCCACCTGCAAGAACACCATGCCCACATAGGCCAATCGTCCGCTCCAACCGTGAGCGGAGACCCAATCACGGAATAGCTCCGGCTGGCGGGCAAAATGTACCATGGGTCGCCCTACAAAAATGCACAAGAATGCTGTCAGCGCAAGGTACAGGGCGATGGCGGCTGCGGCAATCCACTTTTTCTGTTTGGGAGTCAGGGCGGATTTCTTCATGGTGCGCCTCACTTTCGGAAGAGTAAGGACAAGATAGCATATTTTTCACAGAAAATTTTGAACGGGGCGTTAAGAATTGATTAAAAAATTCCACCTGCGAAATACACGCAGGTGGGATTCATATTGCGGTATTAGCGAATGCCGGCAACGAAGCAGCTGGGATCAATCTCCAGCTGTTTTTTGGCCCAGCCCAGCATTTCACCAACGGATACGGCGGAGGTGATGATTCCTTCCTCCCAGTGATCCACGGTGATACGCTCCAGCCACGCGTCGGGCTTGGCGGTGCGGACATAGTAGGGGTGTGCCACCACGCTGCAATCCACGGCAGTGGGTTCTGCCTTGTCCGTATAGAAAGCGGTCTTTCCGCACACGATGTCCAGACAATCCTGCACCACATTGCCGGCGGTGGGGTAGCGGCCGGCGCCCTGACCGAAATAGCTCTGGCGTCCCATCTTTTCGGCAGTGTAGGTGATGAGATTGAAGTTGGCGGGCACGGCGGCCTCCAGCTCGTGAGAGTCCACCAGCGTGGGCTCGATGAATGCGGTGAAGGTGTCCTCATTCTTCTGTGCGGTGGCCAGCATCTTGCACACGAAGCCGCGCTTTTTCACCGAAGCGATGTCACCATCGGTAACGGTGCGGATGCCGAACATAGGGATGTCCTCCTCGGATACCAGCGCGTCAAAGGCAACATTGGCGGAAATGGTCAGCTTGCGGCGAATGTCGTCGCCGTCAATGTCGGCGCTGGGATCGGCTTCGGCATAGCCCAGCTCCTGTGCCTTTTTCAAAATGGCGGGGAAGCTGACAGGGGAGGTGTGCATGGCATCCATAATGAAATTGGTGGTGCCGTTCATGATACCGCCCAGCTCGCAGATGTTGTCCAGCCGGCGGCAACGCTCCAGATTGATGAGCCAGGGGATACCGCCGCCGACGGCAGCGGTGCAGCGCAGTGCCACGCCGTTTTCGCGGGCCAGCGCGGTCAGCTCGGTGTAATAGGCGGCAATCAGGGCTTTGTTGGCGGTGACCACATTCTTGCCGTTCGCCAGTGCGGCGCTGACGAACTCGTAAGCAGGATGCAGACCGCCCAGCACCTCCACCACCGTGTCAATGGTGGGGTCGGTGAGAATATCGTTACAGTCGCGGGTGGCAATGTCGGCAATTTCGGGGATCTCACGGCGCACCAACACGCGCGTGACATGGAGGTCGGTGCGATCCTTTGCCAGATCGTACACGCCGCCCCCGACGACGCCGAAGCCAAGTAATCCAATGTTCATAGTAGCACCTCCGAATTTTTATTTTGTCGCAGCAATTTTGTATCGTTTGCTGACGCTGTGTACGGTGTAGCGGCAGGTCATGTACGCCGCGGACAAGACATGATAGCCTACATAGCGATAGGAACGGTAGAGCATTTTGGCGGATTTCAGGCGGTTGGCCGATTTGGAGCCCGGGGAGAAGCGGTAAATGAGAAGCGGCTCATTCACGCCATAGGCGCAGGGATATTGACGCAGGATGGTCAGCCACGCACTGTAATCCTCGTGCATATCGTCCCGGGCCATTTTCACCTGCGCCATGACCTCGCGCTTGACCAGCACCGACGAGCAGGACAGCAAATTGCGGCGCAGCAGATCCCGGTAGGTGACCTGCTCCGGGGCGGGCATCACATAGCGCAGGGGCTGATCGTCAAAGGTGATGAAGCCGGAGGCGGTGAAGAACAGCACGCCGTCCGGATGCTTTTGGGTGAGGGCGAGCTGCTTTTCCAGCTTGTCCTCGCGCCACAGATCGTCGCTGTCCAAAAAGGCGATCCATTGCCCTCTGGCCTGCGAAATGGCATAGTTGCGGGTATAGGACACGCCGCGGTTGACCGCGTTGCGCAGGAAAACGATGCGCGTATCCTGCGCCGCCAGACGGTGGATAATATCCGCTGTTCCGTCGGTGGCGCAATCATCCACCACGATCAACTCCCAATCCGTATAGGTCTGGCGCAGCACGGAAGTGATGGCCGTCTCAATATAGCGCGCGGCATTGTAGGCCGGCATAATAACGCTGACGGTGGGCATGGTGAGGTTCCTCCTAATCAGGGTAGGGGCAGCTCCGTGAGATCCTGATAGATCAGATTGCCGAAAGCCTTTTTGCCCCGTGTGGCGGTGGCCTTGAACAGCAATACCGCCGGTTTTAGAAGCCGCGTGCGCCGGAGATGGCGCCCATTTTGCGCGGCAATGTCGCAGATCATGCGGGAGGTACAGCAATATGCAAGCTCCTGTGGAAAAAAGATACCGCTGCGGGGATTATCAATCAGCGCCTTGAGATAGGCGCACAGCGTGTCGATAGACACCATGCTGCGGCGGTTTTCATAGTCCGGACAAAGAGGGGCAATCTTGGCCAGCTTGACCAGCGACTGGTAATTTCCCCGGCAGCCGGGACCGTAGACCATAGGCGGCCGAAGAATGGACACCGCAAATTGCCCGCTGCACAGCGGTGCGATCAACTCCTCCGCCTGCAGCTTGGACTTGCCGTAATTGGTGTTGGGAGCAGGACGGGTGGCGGCGGTGATGGTGCCCTCCACCAATCCGTAAACGCTCATGGAGCTGAGGAAAATGAAATGCTTTACGCCGCTTTCCTTTGCCTTGCGGGCTACATCGGCGGTCAGATCGCGGTTGACCTCGTAATAGAGCGGGGCGTTCTCCGCCGTTTCCCGGATGTGGGCAATGCCCGCCGCGTGCAGCACAACATCGTATTGCGAAAAGTCGGCATCGCGCCACGCCGCGCTGCGCAGACTGATCCGATCCACGCGGTAGTCGGAGAGCGGCGCCATATAGCGGGCGAAAGCGGTGCCGATATAGCTGCTGCTGCCGGTGACAAGAATGGATCTCATTGTCCGTCCCCCTTCATCTGCCCGGTGCCGCCTTCCACCACGCCATCGCCGCGGAGAACCTTGCCGATGGTGCCGAAGAAGCACTTGCAATCGAAAAGAAAACTGAGCTTTTCCACATACTCGCCGTCAAAGCGGGCCTTGACGGGCACCTCCAGCTCGTCGCGGCCATTGATCTGCGCCCAGCCGGTCAATCCGGGACGCACATCGTTGGCGCCGTAATTGTCCCGCTCCTCAATCAG
The DNA here is from genome assembly GCA_018064925.1 of Candidatus Cacconaster stercorequi. Taxonomy (GTDB): domain Bacteria; phylum Bacillota; class Clostridia; order Oscillospirales; family Oscillospiraceae; genus Vescimonas; species Vescimonas stercorequi. The sequence goes on from JAGHUH010000023.1 coordinate 11,024, forward strand.
ATCGAACTGATTCCACAGGGCGGGACGCGGGCCGATGACAGCCATTTTCCCCGTCCAGATCTGGAAGATCTGGGGCAGCTCATCCAGCGAGGTTTTCCGCAGAAAACTGCCCACGCGGGTAATATACTGCTGGGGATTTTCCAGAAGATGGGTGGGCATATCGTGGGGCGTATCCACCTTCATGGTGCGGAACTTCATGATGGAAAAATGGGACTTGTGAAGCCCCACCCGCTTTTGGCGAAAGAACACCGGGCCGGGGTCGTCGCATTTGATGGCGATGATCAGAATGAGAAACAGCGGTGACAGCACCACGATGCCCACAGAGGACAGCAGAAAATCCAGCACGCGCTTGATACAGTTTCGATACATGGCGCTCCTCTCCAAAATCAATGACTGCCGGGATGATAGGTGGGCACGATTTCCGCCACCAGCTTGCAGATGTCGGGGGAATTTTCCTCACAGGCCTGCTCCAATGCCTTCAGCTGCAGGGCAAAGGCGGCATCGTCCATTTCGATGGGCTTGCCGATGTGGATCATGGAGTTGGCGGTTTCCTGCAGTCCCTCCTCGTTCATCAGCAGCTCCTCATACAGCTTTTCGCCGGGCCGCAGACCGGTATATACCACGGGAATATCCACATCCGGTTCAAAGCCGGACAGGCGGATCAGCTTGCGGGCCATATCGTCGATCCTCACCGGATTACCCATATCCAACACGAATATCTCGCCGCCTTTGGCGTAGTAACCTGCCTGCAGCACCAGAGACACGGCCTCGGGAATGGTCATAAAAAATCGGGTAATCTCCGGATGGGTGACGGTGACGGGGCCGCCCTCGGCGATCTGCTTTTCAAACAGCGGCACCACGCTGCCGTTGCTGCCCAACACATTGCCAAAGCGCACAGCCACAAACTCAGTGCCACCCCGACGGCTGAGCATCTGCACCACCATCTCGCACAGGCGCTTGGACGCACCCATGATGTTGGTGGGATTGACGGCCTTGTCGGTGGAGATGAGGATGAACTTCCGCACGCCGAACTCCCGGGCGGCGTGGGCCATTTTGTAGGTGCCGAAAACATTGTTCTTGATGGCCTCGTTGGGGCTACTCTCCATCAGTGGCACATGCTTGTGCGCCGCAGCGTGGAATACCAACTCCGGGCGGTACTGGCCCAGCACATCGTCCAGACGCCGGGGGTCGCGCACCGAACCGATCAGTACCACCAGATCCAGCTCCGGATGGGTGCGGTGGAGCTCCATCTGGATGTCGTAGGCGTTGTTTTCGTAAATATCGAAAATGATCAGCTGAAGGGGATGACTGGCCGCGATCTGACGGCACAGCTCACTGCCGATGCTTCCACCGCCGCCGGTGACCATGACCACCTTGCCGGTGATATAGTGGCAGATCTCCTGCAGGTTGACCTGCACGGGATCGCGCCCCAGCAGGTCAAGCAGTGAGACCTTGCGCAGCGCATTGATGCGAACCTCACCGTTTACCAGCTGGAAGATGCCGGGCACCACTTGAATTTCACAGCCGGTGGTACTGCAGATATCCAGAATTTCCCGTCTTGTGGCGCCGCTGCTGGTGGGGATGGCGTAAATGATCTTGTCAATGTTGTAGCGCTTCACGGCGCTGACGATCATCTCGCGTCCGCCGATGATGCGCACGCCCTCCAGATTACGGCCCTTCTTGCCGGGGTTGTCGTCGATGAGGCAGGCCACGCGGCTGCCCAATTGGGGACTGACGGCAAACTCGTGGATCAACTGGCAACCGGCCTCGCCGGCGCCGATGATCATTACATTTTTCTGGAAACGGCGACCGGAGGTGTCCAATAGCTGCCGCAATCGCCGCAGAATGCGGTAGGAAAAGCGAATGCCCGCCGTACACAGAAAGCTGAGGAAGTATCCCACGAAATAAAACGAGCGGGGCATATGGATGCCGAACAGCTTGACGCAGGCAACACCGAGGATCAGCAGCATGCTGTATGCCAGAATGATCCAGAACAGCGAGTCAATGCTGACATAGCTCCACAGACTGTTATATAGATGGAACAGCCAGAACACCACGATGCAGATGGGAATCCACCATTTAATAATGGTCAGAAAGGTGGCCAGATAGTGGGCGGGAATGGCGCTCAGCCGGAATTCGAACCGGGCCCACAGCGCCACAAAGAACGAGGCAGCAACGGCCAGAATATCCATCACCATGATGATAAAGGTACGCGTCAGGCGGCGCACCTCACCCGGCGTCATATTGGAAAATTTGAACATATCAAAAACACTTCCCGTGATACACGCGGCAGAAAGAGATCAATTTCTGCCCATAGCGATATGAGACTCCATATTTTTCAAATTATAGCATACCCACATCGGAAGTACAAGTATAACCACATTTGTCCCGCAGCAGACAAAAAAAGTGCCGCCCTGCGGGGCGGCACCGTTGTATTTACGATGGATGGCAGGAATTCAGAGCTTCCGTTTGCCGTCCAGAAATTCCTGATAGCGGTCGCAGATGGCCTGTACATCATCGCCGAATTCGATCTGCCGCCCCTTGTGGAGCCACAAAATCTTGCTGCACATACTGCGCACCTGATTGAGGGAGTGGGACACCAGAATGGTGGTGGCACCGCCGTTGATGATCTCCTTCATTTTTGCCTCACTTTTTTTGCGGAAGGCGCCGTCACCCACGGACAGCACCTCGTCCAGAATGAGGATATCCGGCCGCACCTGCGCGGCGATGGAGAACGCCAGACGGCTCTTCATACCGGAGGAGAGCTGCCGGAAGGGACGCTCCTCAAATTCACGCAGATCGGCGAAGTCGATGATCTGGTCGTACATCTCATCCATGAATTTGCGGGTATAGCCCAGCATAGCGCCTCGGAGATAGGTATTTTCCCGGACGGTCAGCTCGCCGTCAAATCCGCTTGCCAGCTCCAGCAGCGCGGCCAGCGTACCCTCGCGGTATACCGTGCCGCCGGTAGGCTCCATGATGCCGGAGATGGCCTTGAGCAATGTGGACTTGCCGGCGCCGTTGGAGCCGATGATGCCCAGCATATCGCCCCGCTCCAGGGAAAAGGTGATGTCCTTGTCCGCCCAGAACTCCTTGACATGATAGTTGCCCCGCAGGTGCTGCACCACATAGTCCTTCAGGCCGATGTCCTTGAAGTCGCCGGTGATGTAGCGGATAGACACATGATCCAACTGCAGAATACTCATAGCGCACTTTCCCCCTTACACATAGTACAGGAACTGGTGGTTGTACTTCTTGTAGATCAGTGCACCGATCAGAAGAATAACCCCCACATAGCCCAGCATAGCGCCGTGATACGCCAGCGAGGGGATCACGCCGTCAATGGTGATGCAGCGGAAATAATTGATGTGCAGATACACCGGATTGAGATACAGCAGCTTCTGCATGGCGGGGGACAGGTGATCCGCCCGATAGAAGATGGCGGACATATAGCTCAAAAGCGTCAAAAAGATATTCCACAGATAGTCCATATCCTTGAAGAACACATAAAGCGCCGATAGGATCAGGCCAACGCCCACATTCAGCAGCACCATGGTGCAGATGGGATAGAGCAGCAGGAAGAACTTCCAGGTAAAGGTGATGTGGTCAAGGATGCAGAACAGGAAAAAGAGGGGCAGCGTCAGACCGAAGTTGATCAGCGTCTGCACATTGCGGGAGAACAGAAACAGCGATTTGGGCACGGTGACCTTGGTGAAGATACTGGCGTTGCTGCGCAGGGAGGACATTCCCATCTTGGTGGACTCGCGGAAATAGCTGAAGATCAGGTTGCCGCAGAACAGATAGGTGGTGTAGTGCGGCGTGTCGCGCCCCAGAAAGTTGGTGAAGATCAGCTTCATGATCAGCAGCGACAGCAGGGGGGACAAAACGCTCCAGCCCGCGCCCAGCACGGTGCCCTTGTATTTCTTCTTGAAATCGCGCTTGACAAGCTCCTCAAACAGGAACTTGTATTTCAGCAGGTTCTCTTTCATGTGCTCATTCCTTATCTCCGCGCATCAGGCGGTGAATGACCCTTTCAGATGTTGTTCAGCAGCAGCACGCGCCCCTTGGCGCTGCCGCTGCGAATTTCGTTGAAGGCATCCATGGCCTGCGCCATGGGATAGGTGCCGTGTACCAGGCCGGGCAGATACTGCAGGCGCCCGTCGGCCATATAGGCGATGGTGTCCGTCCATTCGCTGCCGGGGAACGGCGCGGAGTAGGACATCCACGAGCCGGTGACGATGCACTCCTTGCGGTTGATCTGCTCAAACTGGGGGACGGTGAAGCACAGCGGCTTCTTGGGGGTGCCGATGAAGCAGACGGTGCCCTTGTTGGCCACCAGACGCAGGGAGAGCTGCATGGTGGTCTCGGAGCCGGAGCATTCAAATACATAGTCGTATCCGGCCTTGGCGGCATCCTCCAGCGCGTCGGCCATGGTGCCGTCGGTGGTGATGGCGTCGTCCGCACCCATGGTCAGGGCAGCGTCCAATCCGCGCCTGCCGCGGCTGATGGCGGTAATGTGCTCCGCCCCCAAAAGATGTGCCCACTGCACGGCGTAAAGGCCGATGATGCCGCAACCCAGCACAGCCACCCGCTTGCCGGCGGTGTAGCCGCAGATGCGCAATGCGTGGAGCGCCACGGTGGACGGCTCGATGGTGGCGGCCTGTTCCATGGAGAGATGCTCCGGAATGCGCAGTACATTGGCGGCGGGGACAACAATATAATCGGCCATGGCACCATTTTGGCGGGAGCCGATAAAGCTGTAATGCTTGCAGAGGGAGTAGTTGCCCTTTCGGCAGTCGGGGCAATCCATGCAAGGGATCAGCGGCGCGGCCACCACATGGTCACCCACCGTTACATTCTCCACGCCCTCGCCCACGGCGGAGACGATGCCGGAGAATTCGTGGCCCAAAATCAGGGGATAGTTGTGTGCCGCGTGGTCAAACACACGGGGCACATCGGAGCCGCAGATGCCGCAGGCGGCGACCCGGATCTGTACGGTGCCGGCGGTGGCCTGCGGGGTTTCGATGTCGCGGTAAATCAGATCTTCATTTCCGCAGAGAACGGCAGCTTTCATGGCGGTACCCTCCTCAGCGAACGAACACGCTGCTGGTGACATAGTTGTACTTTACGGCGAAGTTATAATCCTCCACCAGCGTGACAACGCTGTCCTCGGCCAGCGCCTTGGCGTTCATCTCCAGGCGGCCATCGCGCACTTTGATATACTGCAGGGGCATATACTGGTGCAGCATCCCCATGGGGATCTCCACCTGATCGAGATTATAAAACAGCTTGGCAATGGCATTGTCCACCTCGGGCTGTGCCAGATAGTAGCGGCAGCGGTCGGAGAAGCTGTACTGGCGCTGAAGATAGAGCTGCTTTTGGCTGCCGGAATAGTGCTTTTCCCACTGCTTGGGATTTTTCATCATGGCGGCCTCCAGCACGGCGGGGAAGTTGGCGCGCTGGGTGGGGTCGTCAATGAGCTCGTTTTCCATATGACTCAGGGCAAACAGCGCCTCGCGCAGAGCAAAGGTCAGAGCGGGGCCCACCTTGATGATGGCGATACCGTCCTCTACCATTTCCTTCAGCTTGGCAGGTGCCTGATAGTCGGTGGAATGCCCCTCGAACACGATGTCGGGATAGCGGCGCAGCGCCTCGCACAGCTTGTGGGAGGCCAGACGGTCGTAGTGCACCAGCTCCTCGTTGCCGAACTCCACGCCCGGCTGCACCACCACGGCGATGATATACTGCCATGCGTGGCTCAGACCCAGCTTGGCAAACTCCTCGCGGTAGGTCAGCAGGGTGTCCTCGAAATCCTCGGGGCGGGTCACCTGCATCCCGGCCTCGTCGGTCTGGATGCCGCCGGGGATGGGTACCTCGCTGCCGATGACAAACACGGGATGTACCGCCTCGGGATCGGTTTTCAGAAGCTGCTGATACGCCTCCTCGCAAGCCTGATAGAGATAGGCGCCGCGGCGGGCGATGGTGGCAGTGGCCAGAGGCTGATCCACAGGATCGTCACCCAGACGCATACTGGTGTCCAGATGGATCTTCTGGTAGCCGGCCAGTACACTCAAACGCACCAGCTCGGCGGCCTTGGGCATGGCCACGGACTCCGGCTCATCCACCCAGGGCAGGGGCCCCAGATGGTCGCCGCCCAGAATGATGTTGTGCCGGGGATAGCCGATCTTGTCCGCGATATTATAGACAAAGTCGGAGAATTCCTGGGGCATCATGCCGGTGTAGCCGCGATACTGATTGACCTGATTGGAGGTGGCCTCAATGAGCACGGTGTCGTCAAAACGCTGTGCCTGATTTAAAATTGCCTCAATGACCAGCTTATTGGCGCAGCAGAAGGAGGGGATGCCGCAGCGGATGCCCAGCTTTCTTTTACGCACCATATCCAACAGAGGGTTTTGTCTCATGATAATGGACTCCTTTCACTTTCGGAAAAAATAGGTATGACACAAATCGGTGAACAGCTCCATGTCACCGGGATAGGTGATCTTCAAATTCAGCACATTGGCGGGGATGACCTTCATGGTGATGCCGTTGTGAAGCGCAATGGCGCCGGCGGAGGTCATGGCGTCCAGCTCCTCCTTGGTGGAGGAGGTGTAAATGCGGTAAATATCGCCGAAGTGGAATGCCTCGGGAGAGGCACCGGATACCAGCTTCTGGCGGGGAATAACCTGCCGGATAACCTGGTTTTCATCCATCTCGTAGCAGGTATCGTACTGGCAGGCGCCCAGCGTGGCACCGCCGTATTCCTTCAGGGCCTCCACGATCTTGCGGGTACCCTCCACATCCACATAGGGATGGGTGGCATCGTGGATCAGCACATTGTCATCGTTTGATGCAAAGGCGGAGGCGGCCTTCAGCCCGTTCAGCACGGACTCGGAGCGGCTGGCACCGCCCACGGTGACGGAGATGATCTCCCGGCGGGGCATCTTTGCCACCCATTCGTTCACAAAATCCACCCAGTCGCCGTTGGTGACGATGACGGTGCGGTCGATGTCGGGCAGGTTCTGGTAAGCCTCCAGAATATAGGCGAAAATGGGCTTTCCGTCCAGCATGGTATATTGCTTGGGGCGATCGGCGCCGAAACGGGTACCGGAGCCACCCATCATAAGAAGTAAGATGTTCATGCGTGTTCTCCCATCAGTTCCAAAATTTTATCCGCGGCGCGTTGAGCGGCGTGACCGTCCTCTATGCAGCCGCGTGCGTGCAGAAAATCCTCGGTGCGGCGGCGGTACAGCTCCTCGTCAAAGGCGCGCACGCACGCGCCAAGCTCTGCGTTGTTCACGGCAATGGGGAAGGGGGTGCTTTCTAGGGTGAAATAAAAGCCGCGCTCGTCGTTATATTTATCCTTGTCCGTGGCATAGATGAAGCCGGGACGGCCGGTCAGCAGGTAATCATAGATCCAGCTGGAATAGTCGGTGACGGCGGCATCGGCCAGCAGCATCAGCTCCTGAATATCCGGGTACATAGACACATCCACGATGTCCGGCGATGCCATCAGCCCCACGCTGTGCTCCCGGATAGAGGGATGATAGCGCAGCAGCATGACCCATTTGCCGCCGAAACGCGCCGAAAGAGCGTCCAGCAGGGGGCGGGGGTGGATATCGTAGCAGGAGAAGTTGTGGGAGTCCCGGAAGGTGGGGGCGTACAGCACCACGCGGGTATCCGTGGCAATGTGCAGATCCTGACGCAGACGCTCTGTGATCTCCCGGGCGCGGGGGGAATCCGTCTGCAGCAGCAGATCATTGCGGGCGTGACCGTAGGGCAAAATTTCGGCATTCGGCCAGAAGGTCTCGCGGTACACGCCGTCCTCAAAGGCGCTGTTGGACAGGCAGTAGCGGGTGATTTTGCCGCAGTAGTCGGCGGCTTTGACCCAGACCCAGTTGTCGTTGTGCGTCCGGTCAAAGCGCTTCAGCCCCAGTGAGCCGTGCCAGGTCTGGATCACCGTCTGGTCGGGGCGGATGGGCAGGCGCAGCTTCTCAAATTCCACGCTGTTGCACACGATGACGCAGGCGGTGGCCAGCTCACGCATCATGGCGTAGGAATAAAGTTCCACCCGGCGTACTCCGTCGGGGAAAGCGTCCGGCGTCTGTACGGAGCGCTTGGAGCCGGCCCACACGATGTCGAGGTCGAGCTTTCGGCGCAGCAGCTCCTGGGTGATATACTTGGGGTTGCAGGTGTAATCTCCCTGAAAGGTGATAAACAGCACCTTTCGCCTCTCGGTACGGGAGGTGCGGCTGAGCCGGTTGCGGGCCAACTGCCCCAGCGCACCGTCGATCTTATCCGAGACCGTTCGCCAGAAGTAGCGGCTGAACTGATTTTCCGCAATAATTCGGTTGACCTTGTAGCGGAGCGTTCCTTCCACAGATCGCGCACCTCCTGAAGTGAAATGGTGGGATATACCGGCACGGCAATACGAAAACCAGCATATCCAATCCTAAAATTTTATCATTGTTTGCATGGCAAGTCAACACGAAATGCCCATACCACGCGGACAAAACGGTAGATTCCGCACATTTTCCGTTGTATCTTGTCCAGCATTCTGCTATAATGCCTCTGTGTATCCCGGTGGGTTATGCACCGCTTGCAATAAAGGAAGATGATTGAAATATGATGAAAAAAATCGACTCGTATGTGGAGCGTGTTTCCTGGGAGCGCATCCACATGACGCTGACATTGGTGACGGCGGAGGCGGTGCCGGAAAATACCGCATTCTACCTGATCGGCGACGGCAACAATGCCGAGGCCGCCTTTCAGGTAGCAGGGCGTGACGGATGCCGCGTGGAGCTGAAGCTGAATGTGACCAACAGCGGCATCAATCGCTGCGTGAAAAACGGCACCTACAAGCTGCTGCTGACTGATGAGGAGAGCGTATACAGCGTTGCCGGTTATCGTGGCACCGCCGCCGGATTGGAGGGCTGGGGCCGCTCCTTCCGCTATCTGGGCAACAAGGGCGTGTATACCATCGCCTTTATGCTGGATGAGTACAGCGAGGAAACGGAGCTGCAGCTCCTGTTTTATAACGCCGTTATGCGCAATATCGGCCATATGCCTCCTAATGGGGAGAAAGAGAGCTTCGGACAGCGGGTGCGCAAAAAGTGCCGCGCCAAGGGGAAGGACTGGATGCGCCGGACACTTCACCGCTGGAAGGAACGGGTCTATCGCATCATTCGCCGCCACCACAAGCCGGGGAACTATCTGCTGTTTATGTCTGAGCAGGATGACAAGCTGGCTTTAAATATGCAGGCCATCTTGAAACGAATGGCGCAGCGCGGAGTGGACAAGCAGTTCGACATCCACTATTCTCTGCGTCGTGCCACCTCCGGCGGACGCACCGTGAAAAACAGCATCCACCAGCTTTTGTGCGTGGCACGGGCGGATATCATCGTGGTGGATGACCATATTCCGCTGTTCGACTGGATGGAGCTGGACAAGGCCACCCGAGTCATTCAGATCTGGCACGCCGGCGCCGGCTTCAAGGGCGTGGGCTACAGCCGCTGGGGACACCACGGATGCCCCGGTCCTTTTAGCTGCCACCGCCAGTATACCTATTCCATCTCCGGCTCCACTCCCATCAGCCACTTCTTCTCCGAGCAGTTCGGCATTTTGGATGAGCAGGTGATCCCCACCGGTATGCCCCGGATGGACGAGTATCTGGACGAGAAGAACCGTGCCGAGGTCACCGGGCGCCTGCGGAGAGATTACCCGGCCATCAACGGTCGGCGGGTGATTTTGTTCGCCCCCACCTATCGGGGACGCAACCGCATGAACGCCTACTATCCCTACGAACTGATTGATTTTGAGCGGCTCTATCAACTCTGTTGTCAGAAGGACGCCGTGGTGCTGTTCAAGATGCACCCGTGGGTACCCGGCGAGGTGCCCATCCGCCCCGAGCACGCCGACCGCTTTATCAGCATGAACAGCTATCCCAATATCAACGAGCTGTTCTATGTCACCGATCTGCTGATCACGGATTACTCGTCCAGTATGTATGAGTATTCCCTGATGCGCAAGCCGATGCTTGCTTTCGTGTATGACAAGGTGCAGTATGCCGCCTCCCGCGGCTTCCACCGGGACTATGACAGCAATGTACCCGGCAGGGTCTGTACCACCTTCGATGAGCTGCTGGACGCTATCGCCAACGAGGATTTCCAGAGCGAGAAGCTGGAGGCATATATTCAGCACCATTTCGACCATACCGATACCCACAACTGCGACCGCGTCATTGACTGGCTCATTCTGGACGAACTGCCACAGTCGTACCGCGCTGCGCTGGAACAGAAGCGGGCAGAGGCCATGGCCATCCGGCACAAGCACTTTGCCTTTTTGGATGAAGCCGAGGCGAACTGATATGGAAGATACGAAACGAGAGGCATTTTCTCTGGGATTGCTTACCGAAAACCGACAGGAGCTCTACGGCGTGGCAACGCTGTGGATCATCGTGTTTCACTCCTACCTGTGCAATGTGTATTTCCCCACCATCGTCGGGCGGCTTATCACCTATGGCAACATGGGATGCGAGATCTTTTTGTTCCTGTCCGGCATCTGCCTCTACTTCTCCTACCATGGCGACGAGCGGACGATCCCTTTTTTAAAGCGGCGTCTGGTGCGGCTCTATGTACCCATGGTGCTGATCTGTACGGGGTACTGGCTGTTTGAGCTGTTTCGCGGCGGTGTCACGGTGGGGGCGCTGGGCAGATTGGCGGCCAACTATCTCACCTTGAGTTTATGGCTCACCGGTGACAATCAGATCTGGTTTGTGTCGCTGCTGATGCTGGCGTACTTCCTGTACCCCTATGTATATCATGCCCTGTTTGACGGTGCGCATAAGGGCAGGACTTTACTTCTTTTACTGCTCCTTGCGGTGGGCGTGACGGTGCTCATTCAGGCATCCGATCCCGATTTTTACAATGCTACCGCCGTTGCGCTGACCCGCCTGCCGGTATTTTTGGTGGGTTGCTTTTTAGGGCGCCGTGTCTATGACCGCCATCCACTGCCGCCATGGGTTATCCCGGTGTGCGCTGCGGTATTCTGCACAGTCATCGTCGTACTGGAGTGGGATGTGCTCCACGGAATGTGGAGGCGTTACTTCTATCTGCCGGGGGGCATCGCGCTGACGGTGGTGCTGGCGTGGTTGTTCCACGCGGTGCAGTGGCGGCCGCTCCACACGGTGTTCCGCTTTCTGGGCAATATGTCGCTGGAGCTTTACCTGTTGAATATTATCCTGATCCGTCTGTACCGCCTGCTGCCGTGCTACGATCCGGATACTCCCAGCGCGGCGGGATACCTTCTGCTGCTGGTGGTGAATATCGCGCTGGCGTATGGCTTTTTCCGCTTGGGAAAGCGTCTTACACCACGAGTGCAGAAGTGGTTCCTCGATACGAAATAAAAAAGAAGTCTGACGAAAGTCAGACTTCTTTTTTGTCATAATTCTACGGGAGCATGAGGCACCGGTTGGCTGCGGAAGCGCAAAAACAGCTCCGTGGGATAGCGCAGCGGTTTCCACGCCAGCGCAGCTGTGGTGATCACACTCAAAGCCATCCAGATCGCCAGACCGGCGGGCGTGGCGGTGAGGTGTCCGGCAAGCCCCAGATTGACCAATAGATACAGCACCGGGCGGTGCCAGAAGTAGATCTGCATAGTGCGCTGGCCGATAACGGTGAGCGGCGTGCGCCGGGCGGGCATCAGCATGATCCACGCAAAGCCGAGACACGCGGACAGGGCATAGCACAGCAGCCGGAAAAGGCAGGCGCAGGGAAGTCCCGCCGCGGAGAAGGGATTGTGCCCGGTCAATAGGGGGCGCAGAAGATAAACCTTGTCCAATGCGGCGGTGCATACGATCGCCCAGAGCAGCAGTCCTCCGGCGCCGAGCAGCTTCATGCCCTTTTGACGGGACAACTGCTCCAGCTTGGCCCGGCTGACCATGGTGCCGGCAAAGTAAAAGGGGAAGAACACCACAATGCGGCTGAGGCAGAGGAAATCGCCGATGGCATCATCGTAGCCGGCAAAGCACGCCACTGCCACCGCCGTGACCAGCACCAGACGGGGATCACAGCTTCGCAGCAGCCATGTCAGCAGCACGCACGCCGCCAGCACGAACATAAACCACGGAATGCCGTCCTCCCACAACAGGTGGAAGGATGCTTCACCGGCGGTGAGGCGGCGAACAACATAGATCACGATTTTATAGACCATGCCGATGCCCACATAGGCAAATGCCTTCTGTGCGATGTGGGCGTTTTTGTGGAACAGACCCGACACAAAGAGAAAAAGGGGCATATGGAAGGCATAGATAAAGAGGAAAATACTCCGAAACGGGGCGTCTGCGGCGCCGCTGCTGATGACCTGTTCTGTAAAGTGACCCACCACGACACTCAGGATCAGCACAAGCCGCAGATTGTCCCACAGGGCAATGCGTTCTTTCAAGGAAATCACCTTTCTTATCTGGGAGATGTATCTTACCGTCGGTAGGCGTGGAACAGGTGATGGGACACCTGCTGCTCTTTGGGCGGCAGGTGCATATAGTCGCCGTACAGGCACTTCAGGTAGGCATCGTACTGCGTCATGGCACGGAATGTGCGCCCCTCAAAGACCATATCATCGCATTGCGCGTAGACATCGGCGGGCAGCACCTCCCGGGAGCGGTACACGCCGGCATAGGAACCGGCATAGGCGGCGGTGTCAAATGCCACGGCCGTGGCGCGGCGCTCGATCTTGCGAATGAAGCGGTTGGGATCGATTAGGCGGCTCATGGCGTAAAAAACGAAGCGGATGGGCTCATAGTACCATGCCCGGGTGCGGCTGGGCAGAAATTTGCGCCACGCGTAGGCTACCAGCAGCTCCAGAGAAAAGCGCTGGGACTTCAGCAGACGGCGTCCCTGCTCCTCACTTTCGGCCAGGCCGTCAATGGGAAAGATGTCGATGTACACGCCCATGTCGGTGCTGTTGCGATTGTTGTTTTCCTCCACAATGAGCGTATCGGGCGCACAGGCCTTGGCGAACAGGTAGTGGTAGTCTGCGTCTGTCTGGTGGGATACCAAGCGGAAGGGCGTTTCGTTGGCGCGACAGTAGGCGATGAGCGCCTCGTAGTCCGGGCGGGGCATGAGAATGTCGATGTCGTCATCCCACGGGATGAAGCCGCCGTGGCGCACCGCACCCAGCAGCGTACCGCCGCACAGGGAATAGCGCAGCCCCTGCGCCGTGCAGACCTCATGCACCTGAGTCAGAATATTCAGTTCGATCTGCTTGAGCTCCTGCAGGGTGATCTCGGTCATGGCGCGGTCGCCTCCTGTTCTATCCGTCCGAATATATCATACCCGCCTCCGTTTTGCAAGGGAGGGAAAAAAGAAAAAGAGACCGCGCGGGCGGCCTCTTTTTGGAAAATCACGCCAGCAGGGCGCGTAGCTCCGAACGGGAGATCAGCCCCACGGAGCGCTTGATCACCTTGCCGTCGCGGAACAGCAGCAGCGTGGGGATATTGGCCACGCCGAACTGCATGGCCAGCTCCGGGCATTCGTCCACATCCACCTTGGCAACGGTGACCTCATCGGCAAATTCCTCCAGCGCAGGGGCCAGCATCCGGCAGGGTCCGCACCATGCGGCCCAGAAGTCCACCAGCACCGGCTCATCGGCGCGGAGAACGGATTCCTCAAAATTATCGGTAGTGACATGAATAATAGCCATCAAAAAGGTCTCCTTTGATAAAATAGATAATGTTCTGTCCCTATTGTATCCCAAACGGATGAAAATGAAAAGGGAACAGCCTACATTTCGCAGGAAAAACAGGACATCGCGCGGGTGTCCTGTTAAAAATTTTTACAGCGTTTCGGCGCTTTTGCTGTTCAGCTTGCCCAGATAGCGATAGATGCTGGCCTCACTGCTGTGCAGCTCGCGAGCCACATAGCTCACCGAGCCCTTCAGCAGGAATACGCCCTTGCGGTTGAGAATATCCATGATTTCCATCTTTTCGTCCTGGGTCAGGCGATCCACCGCCACCGGATAGTTGGATATCACGGCGGAAACGATGCTGGCGGTGGCGCCGGCAATGGAGGTGGGGTAGCCGTGGACAGGCGTTTCGGCAGTGGCGTCAGCGTCGTCGGCAATCAGACGGGTGCCGCTGGGGATGCTCGGCTTCAATGCGCCGCCGCACAGATCCATGATGCGGGCGGACAGCTCCTCATATCGGCTGGCATCGAAGTTGATGCACAGCAGACCTGCCAACTCATTGTTGCGACCCTTGATGAACATGGAATTAGAGCACATTTTCTTGCCGTTGGCGCTGATACTTTCAAACCGCAGGACATAGTCCTTGGTCTCATACAGCCGCCCGGTAATGAATTCCAGCATTTTATTGCTCAAGGGTGAGCCAATGTGACGGCCGGTCAGCTCGCCGTTGTGGATGGCGATGATCTGGTTGGAGTCATCATTCAGCTCATGCAGGGCAATCTCATAATCCTGCCCCAGAATGTGACCCAGAAAATCCACGATGAGGGTGTAATGGCGCTTCAGTTCACGATCCATAATTGTCCTCCCTTAAGTATCCGTTATGTGTTATCTTTGGCCGATCTGGCGAGATTGCTCAACTCTTCCTCCTCCAGTACGCGGTAGGCCACCTTACCCACCAGCGTCTTGGGGAGCTCTTCCCGGAATTCGATGTCATACGGCATGGCGTATTTGGCAATGTGCTTGCGGCAGTAATCCAACAGCTCGGTGCGGGTGGCATCGTTGGCCGGAATGCCGGGCTTGAGGGTGACGAACGCCTTGACCTTCTGCATCTTATAGGCGTCCGGCACACCGATGATGCAGCTCATCTGTACCTTTTCATGGGCGTCCAGAATATTCTCCAGCTGACCGGGATAGATGTTGTAGCCGGAGGAGATGATCATGCGCTTGGCGCGTCCGCGGAAATAGATGAAGCCTTGCTCATCCATGGTACCCAGATCACCGGTATAGACCCATGTAAGTCCGTCAGCGTGGGTACGCAGCGTTTTTGCCGTTTCCTCGGGGTGGTTCATATACTCCTTCATTACTGTGGGGCCGGAGAGCAGGATCTCGCCCTCGGTGCCGTAGGGCACCTCAATATCGGTGTCCGGCTGGACGATCTTGATGTATGTATCGGGAAATGGCAGGCCAATGGAGCCGTCCTTATACATATGGCTGGGAGTCAGGCAGCAGGCGGTGACGGTTTCGGTGGTGCCGTAACCCTCGCGTACCTGAATGACGGCCTTGTGGTCATAGAGGAACTTGTCAAATTTCTTTTTCAGCTCGATGCTCAAACTGTCGCCGCCGGAGAACACGCCCTTTAAGCTGGAGAGGTCGGCCTTCTCCATACTGGGCAGGCGCAGCAGCGCCTCGTACAGCGTGGGGACACCGGCGATGAAGTTGCATTTATACTTCACGATTTGCTTGGCGTAGCTCTTGGCGGTGAAGCGGGGAATCAAGATGCAGCGGCCGCCCTGGGACAGCATGGAGTGGATGCACACACCCAGTCCGAAGCCGTGGAACAGCGGCATGGCAGACAGCATCCGGTCACCGGGACGGAACATGGGGTTGGTGGCGACGATCTGCTGACCCAGTGCGTTAAAGTTGCCGTTGGTCAGCACGATGCCCTTGGAAATGCCGGTGGTGCCGCCGGAGTACAGCACCACGGCGGGATCGTCGGCGGTGCGCTTGGCTCGGTAGCTTTTATAGAAGCAGCAGCGGCTCAGATCCATAAATTCCTTCCACCGGATCACCGGCGCATCGGAGGGAATCTTCTGGATCTTGCGTCCCTCGGTGAGCATATAGCCCGCACGGATGGGACGGCTCAGCGCGTCCTTGACGCTGGCGATAATAATATTCACCAATCCGGTGTTCTGCCGGACGCGTTCAAACTTGTGATAGAACTGATCCAGCGTGACGGCGGTAACGGAGCCGGACTCATTGAGGTAGAATTCGATCTCCTTTTCCGCGCTGAGGGGATGGATCATATTGGCAATGCCACCTACCAGATTGACGGCATAGAACATATAGATGGCCTGAGGGCAGTTGGGCATGGCAATGGTGATCTTGTCACCGGGGCGGATGCCGATAGTTTTCAGCGCTCTGGCGCACTTTTCGATCTCCTGCACCATGGTGCGGTAGGTGGTGGAGCGACCCATAAAGTCAAAGGCCACCTGATTGGGATATTTTTTGGCAATGTGCTCCACGGCATCGAACATAGAGCCGTCAAAATAGTCAAGGTGCAATGGAACATCACCCACATAGGGTGCCCACGGCGTTTTCACGGCGGTATTACTCATAGTCAACTTCCTCACTCATAGGCTTTTCCAATTCCTCGGGATGCTCCAGAAGATACTTCAGCAGACGAACGGACTTGGAATAATAGTATCCATCGGCCAGACGCTCATCGATGGTCAGTCCCAGATCCAGCGTTTCCCGCATCTCTACGCTGCCGTCGGGACCGTAGAAGGGGGACATCTTCTTTTCGCCGATGATGCAGAACAGCGAGCAGGTGCCCCAGTTGGTCAGATGATGATAGCCGGACTTCAGCTTGATGCTGCCCAGATTGGAGATGACCACGCTGGAGTAGTAGGGATCGGTCTCAATGAAGGAGGGGGGGACCCAGCCATGCTTATCCAGCCACATGACAAACTTGATGCCGGCCTTGCTGACGAAGCGGGGCAGCTTGTTAAAGGCATCCATGCTCTCAGTGGAGGAATCCGCCTTTTCGCTGCGGCAGTCCATCACCTGATCACGGATGTAGTTGTGGATGCTCTCCACGGTGTCCTCGGGCTTGGCGTGGAGCATGGCCAACGCCTCGGCACCGTGGTCGGAAAACTGCTTTTTCACCACGAAGGAGGCGGAAATCTCATTGCGCTGGTAGAAATTGCCATTGACAATGAAGCGGTTCAGCTTGGGGCGCAGGGTGATAGTCTTGATAAGAGCGGCCACCACAATGTGGAAAAATGTGTACTTAAAGTCCGCTGTTTCGTTTTTTTCGGCAATGTAATCCTTCATGGCGGTCAGATCCACCCGTTGGGAAATATACGCCTCGTTATCGCAGCGGTTGGGGTAAATGATACCGGTGATAAAGTGCAGGGAGTCCAGATCGCGCAGCAGCTTGCCGTCCCGGCGATCACCAAATTTTTTTGTGGTATTCATATTAAAATCTCCAATCAAAGAGAATATTTCTAATCATGCAAATATTATACCGATTTTATTACAGCATACATTATAGCACTGGTGCGGCTCGATTTCCACCTGCTTTTTAAAGTTTTGCAAAAAGGATCATAAAAAATGACACCATCCGGCAGGATGGTGTCATTTTGTGCTTATTTTTTAGAAATCAGCGTTGCCCACGGTACGGGGATGCAGCTCCACATCGCGGATGTTGCTGACGCCCGTCAGGTACATAACCATGCGCTCAAAGCCCAGACCGAAGCCGGCGTGACGGCAGGAGCCGTAGCGGCGCAGATCGCAGTACCACCAGTAATCCTCAGGATTCATGCCCAGCTCGCGGATGCGTGCTTCCAGAATGTCCAGACGCTCCTCACGCTGGGAGCCGCCGATAATCTCGCCGATGCCGGGGACCAGACAGTCGGCGGCGGCAACGGTCTTGCCGTCGTCGTTGAGGCGCATATAGAAGGCCTTGATCTCCTTGGGATAGTCGGTGACGAACACAGGACGCTTGAAGATCTGCTCGGTGAGGAAGCGCTCATGCTCGGTTTGCAGGTCGGTGCCCCACTCCACCTTATAGTCGAACTTGTCGTTGTTCTTCATCAGGATCTCCACGGCGTCGGTGTAGCTGATGCGGCCGAAGTCGGAGGAGGCCACATGCTCCAGACGAGCCTTCAAACCCTTGTCCACGAAGCTGTTGAAGAAGTCGATCTCCTGGGGGCACTTCTCGAGTACGGAGGTGATGATATATTTCACCATGGCCTCCATGACCTCCAGATCGCCGTCCAGATCGCAGAAAGCCATTTCCGGCTCGATCATCCAAAACTCGGCGGCGTGGCGCGCTGTGTTGGAGTTTTCAGCGCGGAAGGTGGGGCCGAAGGTGTAGACATCGCCAAATGCCATGGCGAAGTTCTCGGCGTTGAGCTGGCCGGACACGGTGAGGCTGGTCTTCTTGCCGAAGAAGTCCTGGGTATAATCCACCTTACCGTCCTCGGTGAGAGGCAGATTCTCCAGATCCAGCGTGGTTACCTGGAACATCTCTCCGGCGCCCTCGCAGTCGGAGCCGGTGATGATGGGGGTGTTGGCATAGACGAAGCCGCGGTTCTGGAAGAACTCATGCACGGCAAAAGCAGCTACGGAGCGAACGCGGAAAGTGGCGGAGAACAGATTGGTACGGGGGCGCAGATGCTGAATGGTGCGCAGGAATTCCACGCTATGGCGCTTCTTCTGCAGGGGATAGTCGGGGGTGGACTTGCCCTCCACCTCGATGGAGGCAGCCTTCACCTCCAACGGCTGCTTGGCCTCGGGGGTCAGAACCACGGTACCGCGGACGATGAGGGCGGCGCCCACATTCTGGGAGGCGATGTCCTTGTAGTTTTCCAGCACATTGGCATCCATGACCACCTGCAGATTTTTGAAGCAGGAGCCGTCGTTCAGCTCAATAAAGCCGAAGGTTTTCATATCGCGGATGGTGCGTGCCCAGCCGCAAACGGTGATCTCCTTGCCGCCCAGAGTTTCCTGATCGGCAAAGATGGTTGCAATTTTCATTCTTTCCATATTTTTTATCCACCTTTTCAGTGCAAAATTCAACGCATATTATTATATACCAATATTTTGCACTTTACAAGATGCAGTTTTTTACCCCTTCGCCGTGAACAAAAAAATCGGCTCCGGAAAAATCCGGAGCCGATTTATTATGCGATCAATATACCGTTCGGTAAGTCGTTTAGCACTTCTCGAACACGGTAGCAACGCCCTGACCGCCGCCGATGCACAGGGTAGCCAGACCCTTCTTGGCATCTGCGCGCTTCTGCATCTCGTGCAGCAGGGTGACGATGATACGAGCACCGGAAGCACCCACGGGGTGACCCAGAGCGATAGCGCCGCCGTTGACGTTGACCTTGCTCATGTCAAAGTGCAGCTCACGGGCAACAGCAACAGACTGGGCAGCGAAAGCCTCGTTGGCCTCGATCAGATCCATATCGTCGATGGTGCAGCCGGCCTTCTTCAGAGCAGCGCGGGAAGCGGGAACGGGGCCAACACCCATGATCTTGGGATCGACGCCGCCCTGGCCCCAGCCGATCAGCTTAGCCATGGGCTTCAGACCGTACTTCTCAACAGCCTCACCGGAAGCCAGAATGATAGCAGCAGCGCCATCATTGATACCGGAAGCCTGGCCGGCGGTGACGCGCTGGACATGCTTCTTAGTATCGGCCTCGTGAACCTCGGTCAGATCGAAGGTATGAACGATCTCATCCTCAACACCCTCGGGACCAACAGGGAAAGCGCCCTTCAGCTTGGCCAGACCCTCAGCGGTAGCACCGGCGCGGGGGAACTCGTCAACCTTGAACTCCACGATCTGCTTCTTGACCTTGACGGGAACGGGAACGATCTCATCGTCGAACTTGCCGGCCTTCTGAGCAGCCTCGGTCTTCAGCTGAGAATTCAGACCGAACTCGTCCAGCTCTTCGCGGGTGATGCCCCAAACGTCGCAGATGTTCTCAGCGGTGGTGCCCATGTGGTAGTTGTTGTAAGCATCCCACAGGCCGTCCTTGATCATGGTATCGACCAGCTTCTTGTCGCTCATGCGGGCGCCCCAGCGAGCATCGGGAATAGCATAGGGAGCAGCGCTCATGTTCTCGGTACCGCCGCAGACAACGATGTCGGAGTCACCGGCCAGGATGGAACGAGCACCCTCGATGACGGACTTCATGCCGGAACCGCAGACCATGCCGACGGTGTAAGCGGGAACCTGGAAGGGGATGCCAGCCTTGACAGCAACCTGACGGGCAACATTCTGACCCAGACCTGCGGTCAGGATGCAGCCGAACATCACTTCGTCAACATTCTCGGGAGCGACATTAGCGCGCTTCAGAGCTTCCTTGACGACGATAGCGCCCATCTCGGGAGCGGGAACACCCTTCAGGGAACCACCGAAGGAGCCGATAGCGGTACGGCAGCAATTGACGACAAACAGTTCTTTCATGAATATTTTCCTCCTAATGATAATTTGGATAATCCAATTTTAAAGGTACTATTATAATAGTCAATTTTTTAACAATAGTCAACAGGTAAATGCCACAAAAAATGCGGATTTCAAAAAATTGTGATTACGGGCATGAAAACGGGGCTTTTTCCGTCACTTTGACGAAAGATATAAGCAGTTTTACGCCGTCATGTGTACACTTACTCCGCAGGCAGGATGATGTTGGTAAGGGGCTGCTGGGAAGAAGTGCCCTCATCGGTTTCGGTGGCAGCGTCGAATGCCTCCTGCAGGGCGGTGCGCTGCTCCTGCAGATGGGTATAGAAGGTGCCGGCATCAATGCTGTCATAGAGCTTTTCGTTAAAGCCGACGGTAGCACTGTCACGGGCAGCCTGCAGCTGGATTTCGAAGTAATCAGCCGCCACGGCTTCCTGATCCAGCGGCATACGGATAGCCACATAGTAGCCGTTGTCGCAGGAGATCACATCGCTGACCTCGCCTTCCTTCATGGCGGCGAGGGCTTTCATCAGCTTTGCGTCGAGAGAGGCGTCGTCGGCGGTCATGGTCAGACCATTTTCGGGATATTCCAAGTTCAGCTTTTTGGCCAGCTTATCGTAAACGGCATCCACATCCTTCGCCTTCTGCAGCTCCTCGGCATATTTGATGGCGGTGGATTTCTGCGCATCGATAGCTGCCTGATTTTCAAGACCATCCGTGGGAATATAGAGCAGCTTAACGGTGAGATAGCCGTTCTCGTCGGCAAAGCCCTGCAGGACATCATCGCCGGGATAAAGTGCGCTGCCCTTGGTGCAGAACTGCTGAAGTACATGGGCGTACAGAAAATAGACGGCATTGATGCTATCTAATGCATTCTTGCCAATGCCCAACAGTTGGATCTGCTGATCGTAGGCATCTTCGCTGCCGTAATAGGCGACATACTGCTGACGCTGTGCCTCCAGTTGTGCCTGATCCTCATCGCTCAGCGTGATACCGGCATCCTCCGCCCACTGGCGGACAACGGTGTAAAGCTTTACGGTTTCCAATGCATCGGTTTTGGCATACTGGGCATAGGTTATGCCGTTGGCAATCTCGCTGTTCCAATCCAGTTCTTTGGTGGTGGAAGTCAGATATTCGCAGTCGTAGGCCAGCCAGTAGAGGTATTCTTCGGCGCTGATGTCGCGTCCGTTGATCTGCAGCAATCTGGCATCGGGGTGAATGTCTGTGGCGGCGTAGTACAGGCCGTCGTTGCGGCTGCCGCCGTGGTTTTCGAGGGCGGCGATGCCCGCGCTGACCAACAGAATAACTGCAATCAGCAGGGCAAGTAAGCGTTTCATAAATTACCTCCTTCGCCGGCTGGATCACCGGCATTCATTTGATTTAGGCGCAGCTCCTCAATCAGTGAGGACGCGGCTTGCAATACATTGTCACGAGGGGACAGGCGCAGTGTCAGATGCGGGTGTTCACCGGCGGAGAGAAGCAGCCGGCTGCGATATGACGGCATGGCACACACGGTCATCAGAGCCGGCAGGTCAATGGTTTCCTGAAAGCTGAATACGATCTGACTGCCCCGCTGGGTGATATCGCTGATGCCCACCTGCGCCGCGGCGGCACGCAGCAGTGCCACATCCAGCAGCGCCAGAACGCTTTTGGGCGGATCGCCGTAGCGATCCATCATCTCGTCCAGCAGGTCGGCGCTGTCATCGGTGGTGCGGATGGCGGCAATGCGGCGGTAAAGATCCATCCGCTGTGCCGCCGAGGAAACATACCGCTCGGGAATGTGGGCGGACACGGTGATATCGGCAGAGCAGTCGGTGCGGATCTCGGCGCTCTTGCCCTGTTCCTCCAGCACGGCATCGTTCAAAAGTTTCAGATACATATCGTAGCCCACGGACATCATGTAGCCGGATTGTTCCGGACCCAGCAGATTGCCGGCGCCGCGAATTTCCAAGTCCCGCATGGCGATGCGGAAGCCGGAGCCGAAGGCCACATATTCCCGTATGGCGGTGAGCCGTTTGTTGGCCACCTCCGACAAAATCTTGCCGGTGCGGTAGGTGAGATAGGCATAGGCACGCCGGGAGGAGCGCCCGATGCGTCCGCGGATCTGATGGAGCTGGGAAAGCCCCATGCGGTCGGCGTCCTCAATGATCAGCGTGTTGACATTGGGAATGTCGATACCGGTTTCAATGATGGTGGTGCATACCAGTACCTGCAGCTCACCGTCGGACATCTGCTGCATCACACGGCTTAAGTCACGCTCACTCATTTTACCGTGGGCGATGCCGATGGATACATCCTCGCCCAACATCTGATGCAATCGACCGGCGGTGGACTCGATGTTTTCCACCCGGTTGTGCAGATAGTAGATCTGCCCGCCCCGGGAAATCTCCCGACGCATGGCGTCTCCTAGTATCGACCAGTCGTGCTCCAGCACATAGGTCTGCACCGGCTGGCGGTCCTGCGGCGGCTGCTCGATGGTGCTCATGTCGCGGATGCCGCTGAGTGCCATGTTCAGCGTGCGGGGGATGGGGGTGGCGCTGAGGGTCAGCGTGTCCACCTGACGCACACGCTCCCGGAGCTTTTCCTTATGGGTTACGCCAAAGCGCTGTTCCTCGTCGATGATCAGCAGCCCCAGATCCTTAAAGGTGACATTTTTCTGCAGCAGCTTATGGGTGCCGATGAGCAGATCGATCTTGCCCTCCTGCGTGCGCTGAAGGATCTCTTTGACCTGCTTGGGGGTGCGAAACCGGGACAGCACCTCGATATTCACGGGGAACGAGCGGAAACGACTCATGGCGGTGGCGTAATGCTGCTGTGCCAGCACGGTGGTGGGCACCAGAATGGCGGCTTGCTTGCCGTCCAGAATGCACTTCATCACCGCCCGCAGGGCCACCTCCGTTTTGCCGTAACCCACATCGCCGCACAAAAGGCGATCCATGGGAACGGGACGCTCCATATCGTGCTTGATCTCCCGGATGGCCGTCAGCTGATCGTCGGTTTCCTCATAGTCAAAGGCATCTTCAAACTCCTGCTGCCATGGACTGTCCGGCGAAAAGGCAAAGCCTTCCTGTCGCTGCCGCTGGGCATAGAGCTCGATGAGCCCCTTGGCCAGATCCTTGGCGGCCTTTTTGGCGCGATAGGTGGCCTTGGCCCATTCGGTGCCGCCCAGCTTGTGGAGCTTCACCGGCTTCTCACTGTCCTCGCCGCCGCTGCCGATATATTTGCTCACCAGATCCAGCGAGGTGGCGGGGACATACAGGCAATCGCTGCCGGCGTAGGCAATTTTGATATAGTCCTTTTCCACCCCGTCCACCGGCATCCGGATGATGCCCACAAAGCGGCCGATACCGTGGTGGGTATGTACCACCAGATCGCCGGGTGTCAGGTCGGTGTAGGATTGCAGCTTCTGGCGGCTGCTGTCCTTTACTCGGCGCGGCTTTTTGACCTTGCCGCTGACGGGCGCGGTGAGTTGACCCTCCGTCAGAATGGCCAGGCGCAGCGCGGGGTATTCGCTGCCGGCGCTCAAAGCGCCCAATGAAATCAGTACGCTGCCTCGTTCCGGGGCTTTTTCCCCTGTCAGATCCAGCACGGCGGAAATTTTTTTATCGTGAAGCAGACGCCGCATATTGCGGGCGCGCACCTCGCCGCCGCACAGCACCACACAGCGGTAGCCGGCGGTGAGATAGTGCGTCATGTCGGTGGCGGCAGTTTCCAGTGAGCCGCCGTAGGAGCTTAACTGCTTGGCGGAAATCTGCAAAAGGGTCCGGGGCGGCAGCAGAAAGCGACTGGTGGGCAGACTCTCCATCTGTATCACCGTCATTTGCGAAAGGCGCTGTGCCAGTTCACCGTCGCTGAGTGTCAGCGCGGCCAGCTCACCGGATAGATGCCCGTCCTCCATGGCAGCGGATACATCCTCCTTCACCTGCCACAGCGCGGCCTTAAGTGTCTCACTGACGCGTCCGCTTTCGCTGACACATACCAGCGTATCGGGGGGCAGATAGTCCAGCACCGTGGTCATTTCGGGATAGACGGCGGCCATATAGCGGTCACAGCCGCCGGGAATGACGCCCTGACGCAGCGCGTCCGCGTCACTTTGCAGCGTGTGTATCAGCGCGTCGGTGTTTTCTCTGCGGGCAAGGCGCTTGATAATGTCCTCAAGCCGTTGAGCGGATGCCTGAGCCGTTCCCTCGCCGCAGGCGGGAAGTACTTCACCGGCGGGCAGGAGCAGGGCCTCCTTACAATTATATATACGACGCTGGGTGGCGGGATCCACAACACCCATGGAGTCGATCTCGTCATCGAAAAATTCGCAGCGGATGGGCTGCTCCATCCCCGGGGAAAAGACATCTAAAATGCCGCCCCGCAGGGCGTACTGCCCGGGGCCTTCCACCTGATCACAGCGGGAATAGCCCGCGGCGGAAAGTTGCCGGCACAGCGCGGATACATCGTACTGCATCCCCACGGCCAGCTTCTGTACGGCACGGGTGAGCACCTGCGGCGGGATACAGCGCTGGATCAGCGCACCGACGGTGGTGACCACCACCTGCCCCTCACCCTGCGACAGACAGTACAGCGCCTGCAGCCGGCGATGTTCCCATTGATGGCTGGTGTCAACGGCGGGACGAAGCTGCCGCTCACGCTCCGGCACCAGCACCGCCTCACATCCGGTGAGCAGAGTCAGATCAGCCGCCTGACGAGCGGCCTCCTTTTCGTCGCTGCACAGCATCAGAAGGGGACGGGCCGTGCTTTTGGCCAGCGCGGCGGCCATCTGGGCGCGGTGCACCGGGCCGAGACCGGTAACGGAGACCGGACAGTCACCCTGTGCGATGTATTGCAGCAGCTCCTGTGCCTCGTTCATCTGTATGATCTCACGCAGCAGATGCTCCATGTGTCCCCCTCCTTTCCTGAAAACATATTATCCGAAGTTTCTGAAATATACCTGAAATTTCTTAATTAAAGCGATTCATGGCCTTATCCACGCCCTGCGCAATCAGCACCGGTACGGCATCGGCGGCACGACCCAGGGTGTCCAGAAGCGTTTTCTGATCCTCGCCCATGGGCTTGCCGATGACCCAGTCCACCACATCGTAACCGGCCTGTTGGGGAGAGCCCACACCCACCTTGATGCGGGGGAATTGATCGGTACCCAGATGCTGGATAATATTTTTCAGGCCGTTGTGACCGCCTGCACTGCCGCCGGCGCGGATGCGCAGCTTGCCGGTGGGCAGGGAGATATCATCGGAGATCACGATCACATGGTCGGCGGGAATCTTGTAAAAGCGGGCGGCCTCACCGACGCTTTCTCCGGAGAGGTTCATATAGGTCTGGGGCTTCATTACCAGGACCTTTTCACCGCCCAGCTCCACGGACGCCGTCCAGGCGCGGAAACGCAGCTTGTTGAACTTGAATTTTTCCTTTTCCGCCAGCAGATCCACTGCCAGAAATCCCATGTTGTGGCGGGTGGATTCATACTTGGAGCCGGGATTGCCCAGTCCCACCACCAGCCAGGTGATGCCGCCTTTATTGCGATTGAAAAACATATCGGTCACATCCTTCATGAAACGCTTTGTCAATAAAAAAATAAGGGAACTGCACAAGGCAGTCCCCTTATCATATCACAAATCTAATTAGTTGAACAGCTTTGCAATGGAAATTTCCTGATAGGTGCGCTCGATAGCTTCGGCGAACATGGGAGCCACGGACAGATACTTGATCTTGTCGCAGCCGGCACCCATTTCCTCGGGCAGGGTGTTCAGCAGAGCCACTTCCTTGATGACGCTGTTCTCAAGACGCTCCAGAGCGGGGGAGGACAGCACGCCATGGGATGCGCAGGCATACACGCTGTTGGCGCCGCCTACTTCCACGATGGCCTTGGCGGCGTTGCAGATGGAGCCGGCGGTGTCGATCATATCGTCGAACAGGATGCAGTCCTTACCGGCCACATCACCGATGACATTCATGACCTCGCACTGGTTGGCCTTCTGACGGCGCTTATCCACGATGGCCAGACCCATGTGCAGCTTCTGGGCGAAGGTACGGGCACGAGCCACGGAGCCGACATCGGGGGACACAACTACCATGTTTTCGCAGTTCTCACCAAACTTCTTGGCATAGTAATCCACGAACACGGGGTTGCCGAACAGGTTGTCCACGGGAATATCAAAGAAGCCCTGAATCTGGGCAGCGTGCAGATCCATGGTCAGGACACGGTCAGCACCGGCGGCAACCAGCATATTGGCCACCAGCTTGGCGGAGATGGGATCACGGCTCTTGGCCTTACGATCCTGGCGGGCATAGCCGAAATAGGGGATAACGGCGGTAACACGGCCTGCGCTGGCGCGCTTGCAGGCGTCGATCATAACCAGCAGCTCCATCAGACTGTCGTTTACGGGCTTGCAGGTGGAGTTGATCAGGAATACATCGCTGCCGCGGACGGTCTCGTACAGGGATACGGAGGCCTCGCCGTCAGCAAAGTGCTTGACCTCGGCGTCACCCAGCTGGGTGCCCATGATCTTGCAGATTTCCTTTGCCAGCTCGGGGTTGGAGTTACCGGTGAAAATCTTGATGTCCTTGCCATGAGAAATCATTTTGGTATACACTCTCTTTCCTAAAAATTCAAAAATTTTTGTGAATACAGTTTATATCAGACAGCCGGGGGGCTGATCCTCACTTTTTCCATGTCTTACGGAACCGGGCGGCCCAGCCGTTCTTATTGAGCTGCTTGCTGCGGGCGATAGCCAACGCGTCGGCGGGCACATCAACTGTCACGGTGGAGCCGGCGGCGGTATAGGCGCCGTCACCCACGCTGACCGGCGCGATCAGGTTGGTGTTGCAGCCCAGAAATACATTGTCGCCGATGGTGCAGCGATATTTCTTGTTGCCGTCGTAGTTGGTGGTTACGGTACCGCAGCCGAAGTTGACCTTTTCGCCCACATCGCTGTCACCCACATAGGTCAGGTGGGAGATTTTGGTGCCGTTGCCGATGACGGAGTTCTTGACCTCCACGAAATCCCCCACGCGGCACCCGTCACCGATGGTGCAGTTGGGGCGGACATAGGTGAAGGGCCCCACGGTGGTGTTTTTGCCCACGGTGCTCTCGTTGACCTGGGAGGCGTTGACGGTGGTGCCCTCGCCGATGGCACTGTCGCGGATCATGGCGTTGGGGCCGATCTCGCAGCCGGCGGCGATGGAGGTATTACCCCGCAGGATCGTGCCGGGCAGAATGGTGGTGCCGGCGGCAACGGTGACTCGGGGATCAATGTAGGTGGTCATGGGGTCGATAATTGTGACGCCGTTTTCGATGTGTCGGCTCAGCAGCGCATCACGGCACAGCGGCATGGCACGGTTGAGCTCCACGGCGCTGTGAATGGGAAGCCAGAACATGGCCTCCTGCCCCTGGGCAGGACGGACGGACAGCGCCACGCCGTTTTCCTGCATCTGACGCAGAACATCGGCATCGGCGGTATAGATGGGACTCTCGCCGAATGCCATCACCGGTAAAACAGCGGAGGGGATGACCAGCACCTCGCCGCTACAGTCACGGAGCGCATCAGAGGCGGTATCATAGAAGGTCACAGCCAGACCGTCGGGCAGCGCATGGCGTGCCTCCTCCTGCCACGATGCGTTACAGACAATAAAAAACCGCTGGGCGCCGCAGGACAATAATTCCCGACATACCCAGTTAAGAACCGGACAGAACAGGACAGAGTGCAGCATCAGCGGTTTATCGGCAGGGGCAGAATTGCCCGTAAGGTCAAGAAGAACGGTATTGATTTCCATTGGAAATCCCTCCCCCACAGTTTGCTGATTCCATTATAGCAGAGTCGACGGGAAAATCCAGTATTTTTGAAGATTTTTTCGGCAATAATTTTTAAGATGCCCTTTTTTCAGCTTTTTTACTAACGGGGAAGAAGAATTTCTGTCGGAGGATGGTGAAAAATACAGTTTCTTTGCAAATTTCTCATGTTAAAATTGTATTTTCAAGAAAAAAGCAGGAGATTTTATAATTTATAGTTGAATTTACCGGGGCTTTGCATTACAATAATCGGGCATATTTATTTTGGAATTGCTGCCTGAAACAGGAAAAGGAGATGCAGACCTATGCTGAACATCGTGCTGGTGGAGCCGGAAATTCCACAGAACTGCGGCAACATTGCCCGCACCTGTGCGGCCACGGGGAGCCGGCTTCATCTGATTCGTCCGCTGGGGTTTGACATTTCCGACCGGGCGGTGAAGCGCGCAGGTCTGGATTACTGGCATCTGGTGCAGGTACAGGACTATGAAGATTTGGATGCTTTTTTTGCCGTCCATCCGGAGGCAAAGGAGGACCTATGGCTGGCCACCACCAAGGCACCGCAGGATTATACCGGGGCACAATTCAACCCGGATTGCTGGCTGTTTTTCGGCAAGGAAACCGCCGGATTGCCGGAAGCGTTCCGCATGGCGCACTATGACCGCTGCATCCGTCTGCCCATGCGGGAGGAGGCGCGGAGCCTGAATTTGAGCAACTCCGTTGCCATTCTGACCTATGAAGCCCTGCGGCAGAACAACTTTCCCGGCCTGAGCGGTCAGGGTGAAATGGCATATAAAAAGTAAGTAAAAAGTAAGTAAACTAATTTCTTATCAGCATATTGTGAAATGAAAGGGAGATGTCGATATGAACTATAATAAGAAGACCATTCTGGATGTGGATGTAGCCGGCAAGAAGATCCTGCTGCGCTGCGACTTTAATGTTCCTCAGGATAAGACCACCGGTGAGATCACCAGTGATAAGCGCATTGTGGCGGCTCTGCCCACCATTCGCTATCTGCTGGAAAAGGGCGCCGCTGTGATCGCCTGCTCCCATTTGGGCAAGCCCAAGGGCGAGTGGAAGGAAAAACTGAGTCTGGCTCCCGTGGCCGTTCGTCTGAGCGAGCTGCTGGGTCAGGAGGTCATCTTCGCCAAGGATATGGTGGGCGAGGATGCCAAAGCCAAAGCTGCTGCCCTCAAGGGGGGCGAGATCATGCTGCTGGAAAACCTGCGCTTTGATATCCGCGAGGAGAAGAACGATCCCAGCTACGCAAAGGAACTGGCTTCCATGGCCGAGCTGTATGTGTCCGATGCCTTCGGCACCGTGCACCGTGCCCACGCCTCTACCGCCGGCGTGGCAGCTTATCTGCCTGCCGTCAGCGGTATGCTGGTGGCCAAGGAGCTGGAGATCATGGGCGGCGCACTGGAAAATCCCAAGCACCCCTTCGTGGCTGTGCTGGGCGGCGCCAAGGTCAGCGACAAGATCGGCGTGATCAACAATCTGCTGGAGAAGGCCGACACCATCATTATCGGCGGCGGCATGGCCTATACCTTTGCCAAGGCACAGGGCGGCTCCATCGGCAAGAGCCTGTGCGAGAGCGATAAGCTGGACTACGCACTGGAAATGATCGAAAAGGCCAAGGCCAAGGGCGTGAAGCTGCTGCTGCCCGTGGATACCATGGCTGCCAAGGAATTTTCTGCCGATGCCCAGGGCGTTGTGGTGGATACCATGGTTATCCCCGAGGACATGGAGGGTCTGGACATCGGCCCGAAGACCATCGAGCTGTTCTGCGACGCTGTCAAGGACGCAGGCACCGTGGTGTGGAACGGCCCCATGGGCGTATTCGAGTTTGAGGCATTTGCCAAGGGCACCCGTGCCATGGCGCAGGCCCTGGCGGATAGCGGCGCCGTGACCATCGTGGGCGGCGGCGACAGCGCAGCAGCCGTGGAGCAGATGGGCTTTGCCGACAAGATCACCCATATCAGCACCGGCGGCGGTGCCTCTCTGGAATTCCTGGAGGGTCTGGAGCTGCCCGGCGTTGCCTGCCTGCTGGATAAGTAAAAAACGGCGGAGCACACTCCGCTCTCACATATATGAAGGAAAAGAGGAGTAGGAATATTTTATGAATCGCAGATATCGTAAGACGATTATTGCCGGCAACTGGAAGATGAACAAAACTGCCAGCGAAACCAAAAAGTTTGCCGAGGAGTTTAAGGCAATCATGCCCAGGGCAAAATGGTGCGATGTGGTGATCTGTGTTCCCACGGTGAACATCCCTGCCGCTATGAAAGCATTTAAAGATGTCCGAGTGTCCATCGGCGCACAGAATGTGTTTTTTGAAAAATCCGGTGCCTATACCGGCGAGGTGTCCGCCGATATGCTGAAGGATCTGGGCGTGAAGTATGTGATCATCGGTCACAGCGAGCGCCGCCAGAATTTCGGCGAGACCGACTATACCACCAACAAGCGTGTGCTGGCCGCATTGGAAGCCGGCCTGCATCCCATCATCTGCGTGGGCGAGAGTCTGGAGCAGCGCGAGCTGGGCGTGACCATGGAGCTGATTGCGCTGCAGGTCAAGTCCGCTTTGGCAGGTGTCCCGGCTGAAAAGCTGCGCAAGTGTGTTATCGCCTATGAGCCCATTTGGGCCATTGGCACCGGCAAAACCGCCACCGCCGAGCAGGCAGCCGAGGTTTGCACCTTTATTCGTACTACTGTGCGCCATCTGTACGGCGCCCGCATTGCTCGCTCCATTACCATCCAGTACGGTGGTTCCATGAAGCCGACCAATGCCTTTGAACTGTTGAGCCAGCCTGATATTGACGGCGGTCTCATCGGCGGCGCCTCCCTGCAGGCAGCCGATTTTGTGGAGATCATCAACGCCGCCAACCAGGGTTGAGAGTAAGAG
Organism: Candidatus Cacconaster stercorequi; assembly: GCA_018064925.1. Lineage (GTDB taxonomy): Bacteria > Bacillota > Clostridia > Oscillospirales > Oscillospiraceae > Vescimonas > Vescimonas stercorequi. The sequence goes on from JAGHUH010000023.1 coordinate 41,870, forward strand.
TACCGTGACAGAATCGAGGATCTTTATGAATAAAGCCCCTACCACATTGATTATTATGGATGGCTTTGGCCTGACGCAGCAAAGCGGGGACAACGCCGTCGCTCTGGCCAATACGCCGGTGTTGAGCAAGCTGTTGAAGGAGTATGCCCACACGGAATTGTCGGCTTCCGGACTGGATGTAGGTCTGCCCGAGGGCCAGATGGGCAACAGCGAGGTGGGTCATACCAATATCGGCGGCGGTCGGGTGGTGTTTCAGGATCTGCCCCGTATCAGTCTGGCCATTGAGGATGGTACATTTTTTGAAAATCCGGCCTATAACAAGGCTATGGACGACTGCCTTGCCAAGGGAACGGCACTGCATCTGTATGGCCTTTTGTCAAACGGCGGTGTACATTCCCATATTGACCATCTGTATGCGCTGCTGCAAATGGCGAAAAACAAAGGTCTGACGAAAGTGTATGTCCACTGCTTCCTGGATGGGCGCGATGTGTCTCCCACCAGCGGCAAGGACTTTGTGGCACAGCTGCAGGAAAAGTGTGCCACGCTGGGCGTGGGTAAGATCGCCACGGTGATGGGTCGCTACTACGCCATGGATCGCGACAAACGGTGGGAGCGCGTGCAATTGGCCTATGATGCCATGGTGTACGGAGAGGGAATTCAGAACAGCGACCCTGTGGCCGCCGTGGCGGACTCCTACCACAACGGCGTGACCGACGAATTTGTGGAGCCGGTGGTCTGTGATGACGAGGGGACCATCTCCGATAACGACAGCATCATTTTCTTCAACTTCCGTCCCGATCGCGCCCGCGAGATCACCCGCGCCATCGTGGATCAGGAATTTGACGGATTTCAGCGTGAGTTTTTCCCCACCACCTATATCTGCAACACCGAGTACGATGCTGCCATGCCCAATGTCACCGTGGCGTGGCCCCGCATCCGTGTGGAGAACGGCCTGGGCGAATACCTGAACTCTCTGGGCCTTACCCAATTGCGTATTGCCGAAACGGAGAAGTACGCCCATGTGACATTCTTCTTCAACGGCGGCGTGGAGACGCAGTATCCCGGCGAAGATCGCGTGCTGGTGGCGTCTCCCAAGGTGGCCACCTATGACCTTCAGCCGGAGATGAGCGCGGTGGAGGTGTGCGACAAGTGCGTGGAGCGTATTCGTTCTGGTGCGTATGATGTGATCATCCTGAATTTTGCTAACTGCGACATGGTGGGTCACACCGGTGTGCTGGATGCCGCGGTGAAGGCCGTGGAAACGGTGGACACCTGCGTGGGTCGCGTAGTGGATGCCACACTGGAGATGGGAGGCATCGCCATGGTCACCGCCGATCACGGCAACGCCGAGCAGATGCAGCAGCCGGACGGCAGCCCCATGACGGCTCATACCATCAATCCGGTGCCCTTTATCCTGTGCGGTGCCGGTACTGAGCTGCGCCGCGGCCGTCTGGCGGATATTGCCCCGACCATTCTGGATGTGATGGGTCTTGCCTGCCCACCGGAGATGGACGGCAAAACGCTGATCGTCAAATAAATATACTGTTTCGGCAGCAGACAATGCAGCCGGAAAAAGTTCCCCTTTCTGATTGATGATGCGATACTTCCCGGGGTGCGACCGCTCCGGGAAGTTTTTTCGGAATTCCCACTGGAGGTGGAGTAACATGAAAATTACCGTTATCGGCTGCGGACGCTGGGGCTCTCTGATTACCTGGTATCTGGATCATATCGGCCATCAGGTAACGCTGTACGGCCGGGCGGGCTCCAGACGGATGCAGACCTTTCTGGCAACACGGCAGAACGATCTGCTGACGCTGCCGGAGAGCATTGCCCTGACCACGGATCTTCACTGCGTGGAGGATGCGGAGGTGGTGATCATCTCCATCGGGTCCCAGGGCCTGCAGGCATTGATGGACGAGCTGAAGGCGTATGCAATAAAGGACAAGACGATTGTTCTGTGCATGAAGGGCATCGAGATCGGCACCGGCCGCCGCCTGTCCCAGATTGCTCTGGATAATCTGGACAGCAGCAACCATGTGGCCGTGTGGCTTGGCCCGGGCCATGTGCAGGAGTTTTACCGCGGCATTCCCAACTGCATGGTCATCGACAGCTACGACGATGACACCCGCAAGATGCTGGTGCGTGAGTTCTCCAGCGACCTGATCCGCTTCTATTACGGCATGGACATGATCGGCAACGAAGTGGGCGCCGCCGCCAAAAATGTGGTGGGCATTGCCGCCGGTATGCTGGACGGCCTGCATTTGAGCAGTCTGAAGGGCCCGCTGATGAGCCGCGGCACTCGCGAGGTGGCGCGCTTGATTCGTACCATGGGCGGCAACGAGCTGTCCGCCTACGGTCTGTGCCATCTGGGTGACTATGAGGCCACGGTGTTCTCACCGTACAGCCATAACCGCCAGTTCGGCGAGTCATTCGTGCAGGGCAGAGAGTACCACGATCTGGCCGAGGGCTATTATACCGTCCGGGCCATGCTGCTGCTGGGTCAGCGATACGGCGTGGAGCTGCCCATCTGTCAGGCAATGTACAAGGTGCTGTACGAAAATGCCGAGCCGAGGGAGATGCTGCGGGGTCTCATGAACCGCGATCTGAAGCTGGAGTTCGAAAGATAAGAAAATTTCAATCAAAATGTTTAAAAGAACCTCTGAGTGTTCATACTGACCTCAGAGGTTCTTTTTTCAGCATTTCGGCCAGCCGCGGGCCGGATAAGCGCGGCGGTCGGGCCATCCCGACCTCGGAAAGGCGACTATGAGCAAGTTTAACGACAACAAAACGAAATCTGCGTTCGGCGGCCGGGGCTTTTACATAGCCCTTGCCTTCTGCCTGGTGGCAGCCGGCGTGATTGGCTATTTCACCATTCTCCGTCCCATTCGTCAGGTGAGCCAGACTGTGTCACCTGCTCCGGTGGTGCAGCAGCCACAGCAGCAGGCTACGGTGACGGTGCAGCAGCCGGAGGAGAAACCGGAGCCGGAGCCGGAAACCGCCCCGGAGGAGACGACACCCCAGGTGGAGGATCTGCTGCCTCAGGTTATGTCTCCGTTGGACGGCACCACGGTCACGGTGTTCAGCACCACAGAACTGATGTATGATGAGACCATGGCAGATTGGCGGACGCATGATGGGGTGGATATTCAGGCCGCGGAGGGCGACTCCGTCAAGACTGCTGCCAACGGCAAGGTGACCTCCGTGAAGAACGACGAGCTGATGGGTACCACCGTGGTCATTGAGCACGCCGGCGGCTATGCCACCACCTACAGCAGCTTGCAGGAAAATCCCCCCGTCAGCGAGGGACAGCAGGTCTCCGCGGGGGATATTATCGGCACGGTGGGGAATACCGCCGCCGCCGAAACCGATATGGGCGCGCATCTGCACTTCTCGGTCAGCAAGGACGGTGCCACCGTGAATCCCGACGAATATATCGGGAAATAACAGAAAAGAGATGTCACTTTGATAGTGGCATCTCTTTTTTGGGGCAAAAAATCTTGTGAGAGATGAAAAAATTGCTATACTGATGTTAGAAAGGCAGCGGTATTCCGTCTATATCATTGAAAGATCTTTTCCCCGGGGAGGTGGCGGCCATGGATGACAAAGCAATTATTGACCTGTATTGGACGCGGGACGAGGCGGCCATCCGGGCATCGGACGAAAAATACGGCACCCTGTGTCTGGGTATCGCCCGAAACATTGTACATAACCCGGAGGACGCCGAGGAATGCCTCAACGATACTTGGGTGCGTTCGTGGAACGCCATGCCGCCCCAACGCCCCAACTGTCTGCGGGCATTTTTCGTCAAAATTACCCGCAACCTGTCCCTGAGCCGCTTTCAGCAGACCCATGCCCAAAAACGCGGCGGCGGAGAGGTGCCGGCAGTGCTGGAGGAATTGAGCGAGTGCGTCAGCGGCGGTGACAGCGCAGAGGACGCGGTGCTGGCACAGGAGCTGAGTGGTGTCATCAACCGCTTTCTTTACGCATTGCCCCGCCGAAGCTGTGATATTTTTCTGCGCCGTTATTTTTACATGGACAGCACGGACAACATCGCCAAGCGATACGGCATGACCGTGGGCGCGGTGGGGATGGATTTGAGCCGCAGCCGCAAAAAGCTGCGCGCGTATTTAGAGGAGGAATACCATGACTGAATATACCCTGCTCACCGCCATCGGCGAGGTGGAGGATGAATTGCTGGAACGAAGCGAAAAACCCACTCAAAAGTGGTATTGGAAGCCGCTTGCTCTGATAGCGGCCTGCCTGTGTCTTGTTACCGTGCTGGCAGTGCGTACCTTCCTGTTCCCCGGTGCCGACAAGGCAACCGCAGAGCAATCCGCTAATAGCAGCACCGTACAGCACACGGAGGACTGCACCGCGGATGCCAGCGCTGTCCCCGGCGAGCAAAAGAGCCGGATCGTAGTCTTTGAATTGGGAAAAGAGCCTGCGCAGTCCTCCTCGGACATTGGCCTCGTTTCAGAGAATTACGTCGCCATGACCACCCGGGAGCTGGAGGACTACTACGGTGCTTCCCTGCGTCCGGGATGGATGCCGAAGGATCTGAATGGCGAAACTGTGCTCTACGGCGGCATCTATGAAAACCCTGAGCGTGACGATTACGACGGTACCCCCTACTATGACCAGAACAGCCTGCGCTACACCGATCCGGTAGAGGAGAACCTGCAAAAAGGAAAATTCATCAGCAAGGCGGATTTCGAGGCCGCCGTGGCCCATGGCCGCAGTCTCACCGTCACCGCCGCCAAGGCTCATCCCATTTTCTACGATGTTGTCATCGGCAATGCGGAAAATGCGGCGCAGGAGGGCAAGCTCTCCACCATCCACGGCGTGGAAGCGCTGATATATCACTACACCTTCCAGAAGGCCGACTACTACGGCGCGCGCTTTATGCTGGGCGGGACGCATTTTGAAGTAATCGGAAAAAACCTGACGCAGAATGAGTTCATCCGGGTTCTGGAAAGTGTGCTGTAAGGAGGAAAGAACATGAAAAAGAGAATGGTATCGCTGCTTCTGGCGGTTTGTATGCTCCTGTCGCTGACGGCTTGCGGCAACGCACCGCAGAGCACCGCCGTCAATCTTGCTGCCGGCTATACGGCACGGCAGGCGGCGGTACTTACTGCCGATTTGCATCAGGGGAGCGTCGCCGCATCGGATTTTGCCGTGGCGCTGATGCGCTCGGAGTGCGGCGAGGACAGCGTGCTGCTGTCGCCGGTGTCGGTGCTGTACGCGTTGGCGCTGACCGTCAACGGTGCAAAAGGCGACACCCTTGCCCAGATGGAAGCGACGCTGGGCATGACGAGGGAGGAACTCAACGCCTTTTTGAGTGAATACCTGAAGCATCTGCCGGCTGAAGAAAATTCCGCCCTCCATCTGGCCAACTCTTTGTGGCTGCGGGATGAGGCAGACCACCTGCATGTAGAGCCGGACTTTTTGCAGACCTGCGTGAACTATTACAATGCCGAAATTTTTTCCGCACCGTTTGACAGCAGCACCGTAAAGGAGATCAACGGCTGGACAAAGGAGCACACCGACGGTATGATTGAAAAGCTGCTGGACGAGATTCCCGTGGAGGCGGTGGCCTATCTGGTGAATGCCTTGAGTTTTGACGGAAAATGGGAAACGCCCTACGAGGAAGATCAGGTGCGGGACGGCACCTTCCACGGCGCAAAAGGTGACACGGACTGCCAAATGATGCACAGCACGGAGCGTGTTTATCTACAAGGTGACCACGCCACGGGCTTTATGAAATATTACGATGGCTACGCCTTTGTTGCCCTGCTGCCGGAGGAGGGCATGAGCGTGAGCGATTTTGTGGCATCTCTGGATGGTGCAAAGCTGCGGAGCATTCTGGAAAATTCAACATATTCCCCGGTGGAAACGGCGCTGCCCAAGTTTACCGGAGAGTGCAGCTTCGACCTGGCGCAGACGCTTTCCGACCTGGGCATAACGGATCTGTTCGACGGCGAAAAGGCGGATCTTTCGGGGCTTGGCACCTCTGAAATGGGGAACCTGTCCGTGTCCCGCGTCATTCACAAGACTTTTATTGATGTGAACGAGGCAGGCACCCGTGCCGCCGCCGTGACGGCGGTGGAGACAAAGGATTCCGCCGCCGTTCCCATCATGGAGGAGCCGCCCCGGGTCATTCTGGATCGCCCGTTTGTATACATGATCGTGGACACGGGGAATCTGCTGCCGCTGTTCATGGGCACCGTGACGGATATGTAATGCATAATGTGAAACGCATATTATAATGAAAAAAGGACTGCCAACAGGCAGTCCTTTTTATCATAGGGATATTTCATTCAGCATTTTGCATTTAGCATTACTTCTTCAGCTCTCCGTTGGCGGCGGCGGTGAGATAGGCGTTGATAAAGCCGTCGATATCGCCGTCCATCACGGCCTGAATGTTGCCCATTTCATAGCCGGTGCGGGTATCCTTTGCCAAGGTGTAGGGCATGAATACATAGGAGCGGATCTGGCTGCCCCATTCGATCTTCATCTGCACGCCCTTGATGTCGCTGATCTTCTCGGCGTGCTGCTGGATCTTCAGCTCAGCCAGTTTGGCGCGCAGCATCTTCATGGCGTTGTCGCGGTTCTGGAACTGGCTGCGTTCGGTCTGACAGAACACCACAATGCCGGTGGGGATGTGAGTCAGACGCACGGCGGAGGAGGTCTTGTTGATGTGCTGGCCGCCTGCACCGGAGGAGCGGCAGGCCTGCATTTCGATGTCCTCGCTGCGGATCTCAATGTCGCCGTCGTCGGGCAGCTCGGGCATGACCTCCAGCGCGGCAAAGCTGGTCTGGCGGCGGGCGTTGGCGTCAAAGGGACTGACACGCACCAGACGGTGCACGCCGTTTTCACTGCGCAGATAGCCGTAGGCATTCTCACCCTCGATGAGGATGGTGGCGGACTTGATGCCGGCCTCGTCGCCTGCCTCATAGTCCATGAGCTGATAGGTGTAACCGTGGCGCTCGGCCCAGCGGGTATACATGCGGTAGAGCATTTCTGCCCAGTCCTGTGCCTCGGTACCGCCGGCACCGGCGTGGAAGGTCAGAATGGCATTGTTGGCGTCGTATTCGCCGTTGAGCAGGGCGGCCAGACGGCGCTCGCTGATCTCTTTTTCCAGAGACTCATAGCCGCTGATGACATCCTCCAGCAAGGAGGCGTCGTCCTCCTCCTGACCCATTTCGCACAGCGTCAGGCAATCCTCCCAATCGGCGGCCAGACGGTCCTGCTTTTTGATGCGGTTTTCCAGACGCTTGACCTGCTGGGAGACCTTCTGGCTGTGCTCCAGATCGTTCCAGAAACCCTCCTGCTCAGTTTCCTTCTGCAGAGCGGCCAGCTCCTCGCGAGCCTTGGGAATGCCCAGCGCCTTCTCCAACTCGCCCAGTGTGGGCTCCAGCGCTAACAGCTTTTGCTTGTACTCATCGTATTCAATGACTGCCATAATAGGTGTCTCCTTATCACATTATTTCAATAACTATCCTATTATATCTGAAAAAATTTACTCTGTAAAGCCGTTTTCCGAGGAATTTTCCCGCAGCTCCCGCAGAAGCGGAACAATCAGAGGGATCGTCAGCAGCATGGAGCACACATCCGATACGGACTGCGCTATCTGGATCCCCAGCTCGCCCAGAAAGTGGGGGGCAATCAGCACGATGGGGATAAAGAATACACCCTGCCGCGCCACCGCCAGCAACGATGCCGAGAAGACGCGGTTGAGCGTCTGGGTGGTCATGCCGGAGATCATGTTGAAACCGTTGAGCACGATGGTGACGCTCTGGAACCGCAGGGCCACGGTGCCGAAGGCGATGACCTGCGGATCGTCACGGAACACGGCAATGATCTGGGGGGCAAAGGAGAACAGCAGCGCACCCAATACGGCCAGACCCAGCGTGGCCCACTTGACGCAGAACCAGTAGCCCTGCCGGACCCGCCCGTACAGCTTGGCGCCGTGGTTGAAGCCGCATACCGGCTGAAATCCCTGACCAAATCCGATCAGGGCGGAGTTGGCCATCATCATGGTGCGCTGCACCACACTCATGGCGGCGATGGCGGCATCGCCGTAGACACCGGCGCTGCGATTGAGGCAGATGGTGGCCACGGACATCAACCCCTGACGGCACAGCGACGGAAAGCCGCCCTTGCAGATCATGCCCAGCCAGAAGGGTCGGAACTCCACATTACAGAGACGGATGCGCAGGTTGCCGCCGCGGGTACAACCCACCAGCAGCAGGCAGAACGAGGCGAACTGGCTGATAATGGTGGCAAGCGCCGCGCCGCGGATGCCGAGGTCAAAGACAAAGATCAGCAGCGGGTCAAGCCCGACATTCAGAATAGCGCCCGCCACAATGCCGATCATTCCGTAGGTGGCGCTGCCCTGAAAGCGGAGCTGATTGTTCAGCACGAAGGAGGCGGTCATATACGGCGCGCCGATGAGGATGATGCGCAGATAATCCCGGGCGTAGGGGAGAATGGTCTCTGTGGAGCCCAGAAGACGCGCCAGCGGCGTCAGGAAAATCTGCCCCAAAAGCAGAATAACAGCACCGGTGAGAAAGGCGTAGGTCACGCCGGCGGCGGCCATTTTCGAGGCATTTTCGGTATTTTTCCGTCCCAGCTCCATGGAGATATAGTTTCCGCTGCCGTGTCCGAAGAAGAACCCCACCGCCTGAATAATGGCCATCAGGGAAAAGACCACGCCCACGGCGCCGGTGGCGCTGTTGCTGTGGAGCATTCCCACGAAGAAGGTATCGGCCATGTTGTACGCGGCGGTGACCATCATGCTGATAATGGTGGGCACAGCCAACTGACACACCAGACGGCCTACCGGCTCGGTGGTCATGCGAATGTATTTTTGCTGCTGCTGATCGTTCACGATGCCATCTCCCGAAAGAAAGATTTTAATATTCAATTTTACCATCTGTCGCCGGACAAAGCAAGCCATCCCTTGCGCTTTTCCGACAGGAGGCGTATAATAACAAAGTTGTTAAGGAGATGATACTCATGCTGAGCGCTCAGCGCAGGACGGAGATTTTTGAAACCATGCCGGTGCGGCAGGCAGTACTGCGGCAAATCATGCCCGCTATTGCCAGCCAGATGATCGGCCTGATCTATAACTGGGCCGACACCTATTTTGTCGGCCTTTTGAACGCGCCGGCACAGACGGCGGCGGTCACGGTGTCCTACGGCCCGTTTTTGATGCTGACAGCCATTGCCAATTTGTTTGGCGTAGGCGGCGCCAGCGCCATTGCCCGTGCGCTGGGACAGAAGGAAAATGAACGGGCCAGACAGATTTCCGCCATGTCTTTCTGGTTGGGGCTGGCGGTATCACTGGTGTTTTCCCTGCTGTTCGGTCTGGTGGCCTCTCCCGTGCTGGCGCTGTGCGGTGGCAAGGGAGAAACGCTGACAGTGGCCGTGGCCTATGCCAAGTGGACCATCGTTTGGGGCGGCCCGGTGAGCATTATGAGTATGCTGCTGGCCAATCTGGTGCGCGCCGAGGGCAGCGCCAGCGTGGCATCCTGGGGACTGTCCATGGGCGGCGTGCTGAATATTTTTCTGGACCCGCTGTTTATTCTGCCCCGTTTTCTGGGGATGGGCGCGGCAGGTGCCGGCCTTGCCACGGCGCTGTCCAATCTGGCGTCGGTGGTGTTCTTCCTGCTGTATCTGCTGCGCCGGCGTGACAATGCCGTGCTGTCCATTCAGCCGGGGCTGCTGCGCTATACCCGCCAGCATTTACACAATGTGCTGTCGGTGGGGCTTCCCTCGGCACTGCAGTATGCGCTGACGGTGGTGGCGATTGCGGCACAGTCTCATTTCGTTGCCCAATATGCCACCGAGGCTGTTGCGGCACTGGGCATTATCAAAAAGCTGGACAATCTGCCCATCTATTTTGCCCTTGGTACCTCCAGCGGTCTGCTGCCGCTGCTGGCCTATAACTATGCCTCCGGCAATCAGGAGCGGCGGCGAGGCGCGTTCCGCTTCGGTACCTTTGTGTCGGTGGGCTTTGCCCTGTTTTGTCTGGTGCTCTATGAGATCTTTGCCCCTGTGCTGGCAGGCTTCTTCATTAAGGATGCCGCTACCGTGCACTATGCTGCCGGCTTCCTGCGGCGCATGGTGCTGGCCATGCCGCTGATGGCGGCCTGCTACCCACTGATCATCCAGTTCCAGGCCATGGGCAAGGTGCGGGAATCTTTGATCTGCTCGCTGCTGCGGAAAGGTGTGCTGGATATCCCGTTCCTGTTTCTGATGGACGGCCTGCTGCCGCTGTACGGCTGTATGTGGGTGCAGCCCATTGTGGATACCATTGCCTTGACGGCGGCGCTGATCTGCTACTTCCGACTGAAAAAGAAAGAAAATCTGTAACTTACATAAAAAGACAGACGGCAAAATTGCCGTCTGTCTTTCGTTATGCGAGGAGTGTTTCCAGTTCATCCACCAGCTCACCGAACAGATGCAGGGCGCTGTTGACGGGATCGGGGGAGGACATATCCACACCGGCGATCTTCAAAAGGGAGATGGGATCGGTGCTGCACCCGCCGGACAGGAAACGCTTATAGTCTGCCACGGCGCTCTCGCCCTCGGTGAGAATGCGGTTGGCAATGGCCACAGCGGCAGAGAAGCCGGTGGCATACTGGAACACATAGTAATTGTAGAAGAAGTGGGGGATGCGCGCCCATTCCAGCGCAATTTCGGGGTCGGATATCATATCGGGGCCGAAGTAGAGCTTGTTCAGCGCCAGATACTTTTCGCACAGGGCATCGGCGGTGAGAGCCTCGCCCCGCTCCACCATCTGGCCCATTTGCAGCTCAAACTCGGCGAACATGGTCTGGCGGTACACGGTGCCCTTGAACTGATCCAGAAAATGATTGATGAGGTAAGCCCGTTCCTTTTTGTCCGTGGTTTTCTCCAGCAGATGGCGCATCAGCAGCACCTCGTTGCAGGTGGAGGCCACCTCCGCCACAAAGATCACATAGTCGGCGGTGTTGGTGGGCTGATGCTTGCAGGAATGGTAGCTGTGAAGGGCGTGACCCATCTCGTGAGCCAGCGTGAACTGGCTGTCCAGATTGTCCTTGTGATTCAGCAGCACATAGGGGTGGGGATAGCTGTTGCCGGAGGAATAGGCACCGCCGCGCTTGCCGATATTTTCATACACATCGATCCAGCGGTGGTCAAACCCCTGCTTCAGCAGATCGGTGTAGTCCTCGCCCAGTACGCTCAAAGCCTCCAGCACCGTTTCCTTGGCCTGCTCGTAGGGGATCACGGGGTCGGCATCCGCCACGATGGGGGTGTAGACATCGTACATGTGCAGATCTTCCACGCCCAGAATCTTTTTGCGCAGCGCCACATAGCGGTACATCTTGTCCAGATTGCCGTGCACGGCGTCGATCAGATTGAGATAGACGGGAACGGGTACCTCGGTGCCGTCCAGTGCCCGCTGCAGGGTGCTGTCATAATGGCGGGCGGAGGCAAAGAACTTCAACTGCTTGAACTGGGCGTCCAGCGTGGCGGCAATGGTGTTTTTCAGCTCTCCCATGCGGGCGTAATAAGTGTCGAAGGTGTTTTTCCGCAGCACGCGATCCTCGCGCATCAGCAGAGGAACGAAGGTGCCGTCGGTGAGCTGATGGGAAGCGCCGCGACTATCGGTAACATCTGGGAAGATCATGTCTGCATCCCGCAGGGTACTGCCGATGCGGTCGGGAGCGTCAGCCATCTCGCCGGCGGCGGACAGCAGCTTTTCCTCGGCGGGGGTGAGGATGTGCTCCCTGCGCCGGCGGATCTGATAGATGCTGCGGCGATAGGCGTTAAGCGCCGGCTGCGCAGTATAGAACAGGTTCAGCGTATCATCGTCAATGGCCATGATCTCCGGCGTGGCAAAGGACGCTGCACTCTGGATGGCCACCAGCGTGCTGACGGCCTTGGCGCGCATATCCTGATAGAAGCTGTTGGAGGTATCCTCGTCACCCTTGCAGTTGGCGTAGCCGTAGAGCTTTTCAAGGCGCACGGACAGCGCATCGTCCAGCCGATACCAGCGCAGCAGGTTTTCGGCGCTTTGGCCCAATGTGCCGCGAAAGGCGTTCAGCGTTTCGGCGCAGGCGTTCAGCGCTTCGTATTCCGCCAGCCACGCCTGGTCAGAGGGGAAGATATCGCTCAGGTCCCAGGTAAATTCCCGGGGTACATCTTTTCTTTCGGGAATGGTCGTATTCATAAAAACCTCCGGCTTTGCAGTGTATTTGCCTCTATTATAGTCTGACGGGGGAGGAAATACAACAAAAAAAGGAACGCTCCTGCCGGGCGTTCCTTTTTGCATCACAGGCACAGAATATCGTGGTTGACGGGGCGGTAAAACAGCTCTTTTGCTTTGTCAAAGTCGCGGGTCTGCCCGAGAAGCCACATCAGCTTGCACAGCACTGCCTCACTGGTCATGTCGTGAGCTTCCAGCACATTCAGACTGTTTTTCAGCACGCTGCCCACCCGGTATACGGACAGATCGCTGCCCTCGTTGGGCACCTGGGTGGTCATGACGATACATTTGCCATACTGCACGGCGCGCTTGATCTGCATATAAAAATCCGAATACTCCGGCAGACCGCCTACGCCGAAGCTCTCGATCACCAGACCATCGTAGGTGTCAATGGCGTAGCGCATGACATTGTTATTCATGCCGGGGGTCAGTTTCAAAAGTCCTACATTGGGGTTGAGATAGTCGTAAAATACCGCGCTTCCGGTGACGGCTTCCGGCACATAGCGGATGATCCGGTTGTCCTGCACCCGGGCCAGCTCCGGGAAATTGATGCTGCCGAAGGCGGCGGCGCGCTTGGAGAAGTTTTTGCGGGCGCGGGTACCGCAGATGACGGCGCCGGAGAACACGATCACCACGCCATGGCTTTGTTCATCGCAGGCATAGATCAGCGCGTCGGTGAGATTGCGCTTGGCGTCGGTGCCTTCCTCACCGATGGGCTTCTGGGCGCCGGTGAGGACGATGGGCTTGGCGCTGTTCTGAATGAGGTAGCTGAGTGCCGCCGCCGTATAGGCCATGGTATCGGTGCCGTGGGAGATGACAAAGCCGTCGTAACGGTCATAGTTTTCGCGGATCGTTTCCTCCACAATCAGCCAGTGCTCCGGACGGACATTGGTGCTGTCCAGACTGAAGGGCTGCACGCAGTCCACCAGACAGATATTCCGGATGGACGGAATGGCGTTCAGCAGCTCGGCGCTGGTTAGACTGGGGGCGAGACCGTTGTCGGTGGGGCTGGAGGCGATGGTGCCGCCCGTCCCGATAATCAGAATTTTCTTCATAGTATGTTTCCTCCCGGCGAACAGAGTCCTTTTCTTCAGCATAGCACAGATTATGCATTTTTTCCACAAAAAAACACAAAAAGTTCCTGCCCTTAAGACAGGAACTTTTGTATTTTACTGTGCGCCCAGTTTTTGCAGCGTGTCGCCGGTGATGCGATAGACGGTCCATTCGTCCATGGGCACGGCACCCATGGAGCGATAAAAGTCGATGCTGGGCCGATTCCAGTCCAGACACCACCATTCCAACCGCCCGCAGCCTCGCTCCACGGCAATCTGCGCCAGTTTTGTGAGAAGCTGCTTGCCATATCCCTTGCCGCGGTACGCGGGCAGCACAAACAGATCCTCCAGATAGATGCCCGCGCGGCCTAAAAAGGTGGAAAAGTTGTGGAAGAACAGGGCAAATCCCACCTCCGTACCATCTTCCAGTACAAAGAGCACCTCGGCCTTTTTTCGCTCAAAGAGCCATTCCTCCAGCACATCCGGCGTTGCGACGACTTCGTCCGCCATATGCTCGTATTCCGCAAGACCTTTGATGAACTGCAGGATCAGAGCGGTATCGTTTCTTTCTGCGTATCTGAATTCCATTGTAGTGCCTCCTGTGATTGCTTTGCATAGAAAGAACGCACCTTTGCCGGAACAAAGGTGCGTATTCTGGAGCAGGATACGGGAGTCGAACCCGCCTCCTCGGCTTGGGAAGCCGATGTACTACCGATGTACGAATCCTGCATACGAAAATATTATAACAGTGCGCGGCTGATTTTGCAACCGGAAATTCTGTCGAATGGGGCATGTTTTTTTACGCCTGCGCATAGGGTGGGAAAAAGACAATGGGGGAATTGCTATGAAAAAAACGGTACCGCTGTTGCTGATGATGCTTTTGTGCCTGCTGGTCGTTCCGGTGGAGGCGGTGGAGCTGCCGCTGGCGGCTCCGGAGGCATTGCTGATGGAGAAATCCACCGGACAGGTACTCTATGCCAAAAATGAACACGAGCAGCGTGAGCCGGCCAGCGTGACCAAGATCATGACACTGCTGCTGACCATGGAGGCCATCGACGAGGGCAGACTCCACTATGATGATATGGTGACAGTCAGCGCCTACGCCGCCTCTATGGGCGGCAGTCAGGTCTATCTGAAGGAGAACGAGCAGATCAGCGTGGAGGAGCTATTAAAGGCGGTGTGTGTGTCCTCCGGCAACGATGCGGCGGTGGCGCTGGCGGAGAAGGTGGCAGGGGTGACGGAGCTGTTTGTGGAGCAGATGAACAATCGCGCCGGTGAGCTGGGCATGAACGATACCCATTTTGCCAACTGCACGGGTCTCCCGGCAGAGGGTCATGTGACCAGCGCCTATGACATTGCGCTGATGAGCCGGGAACTGATTTTGAAGCATCCGGACATCCGCCGCTTTACCACCATTTGGATGGACACCATCCGAGGTGGCAGCTTCGGGCTCAGCAATACCAACAAGCTGATTCGCTTCTATGACGGCGCTACGGGGCTGAAAACCGGCTCCACCTCGTCGGCGGGCTTTTGCATCAGCGCCACGGCAGAGCGAGACGGCATGGAGTTGATTGCCGTTATTATGAAGGGCGAGACCTCTGCCAGCCGCAACGAGGACGCCAAGGCGCTGCTGAATTACGGCTTTTCCACCTATGCCCTCACCGACATCACACCCGGTGAGCCGCTGCCGGAACTGCCGGTGGTGCTGGGAGAGGCAGACACGGTGCCGCTGACGCTGGCAGGGGACAGCGCCGTGCTGACGGAGAAGTCCCACGCCGCCGGTCTGCGGCAGGAGCTCAAACTGCCGGAGAGCGTGGAGGCCCCGGTGGAGCAAGGCGCGCAGATCGGGACGCTGACCGTGTACGACGGGGATACTGCGCTGGCGGAGGTGCCCATTGCGGCGGCGCAGGCGGTGGGAAAGCTGACATGGAGTCAGATGACCGAACGGCTGCTGCGCATGGCGCTTCTGGCAAAATAAGACACCGTTCCCCTTGTATTTGCGGAAAAATCGTTGTAAGATGAGAGGCAACAGCATCAAAACGAACCTGCACGGGAGGTACACGATATGATTCAGGTCAATCTGCCCAACATTCAGCAGTTTATGCCCTTGCCCTATGAGGCGGCATTGGCACCGCGACTGCATATTGCCCACAACCACTTGCAGAAAGGCGACGGTGCCGGCGGCGAGTTTACCGGCTGGGTCCGTCTGCCGGAGAACTATGACCGGGCGGAATTTGACCGGATCAAGCTTGCGGCCCGCCGTATTCAGCAAAATTCCGAGGCGCTGGTGGTTATCGGCATCGGCGGGTCCTATCTGGGTGCCCGAGGCGTGATCGAATGTCTGTGCTCGCCGAACTATAACCTGAAGAAAAAGGAGACTCCCAACATCTACTTCGTGGGTAACGGGCTGGATTCCCGCGCCATGGAGGAGGTCATGGAGCTTTTGGAGGGCGTGGACTTCTCTGTAAATGTCATCTCCAAATCCGGCACCACCACCGAGCCCGCCGTGGCATTCCGCTTTTTCCGCAAGCTGCTGGAGGATCGCTATGGCCGCGAAGAGGCGGCACGGCGCATTTACGCCACCACAGACCGTCAGCGCGGCGCATTGAAAAATCTGGCCGATGAGGCGGGATACGAAACCTTTGTGGTGCCCGATGATATCGGCGGACGATACAGCGTGCTGACCGCCGTGGGCCTGCTGCCCATTGCCGTGGCCGGCGTGGACATCGACGAGCTGATGGCCGGTGCCGCGTCCATGATGGAGGTATGCGGGAAGGACGACATGGGCGCAAATCCTGCGTGGCAGTATGCCGGCGCCCGGTATGAGCTCTACCGTACCGGAAAGAAGATCGAACTGCTGGCGTCCTTTGCCCCCTGCTTCCGCTTTATGGCGGAGTGGTGGAAACAGCTTTACGGCGAATCCGAGGGCAAGGAGAACAAGGGCCTGTTCCCCGCCAGCGTGGAGTTTACGGCAGATTTGCACTCCATGGGGCAGTACATTCAGCAGGGTGAGCGGCACCTGTTTGAAACGGTGGTGCGCTTTGCACCGGATGAACATGAGTTGGTCGTGCCCCGCGACGAAAAGGACGGCGACGGCCTGAACTTCCTGGCCGGACGCTCCATGGACTTTATCCGTCAGCAGGCCATGGACGGCACACTTCTGGCACATGTGGAGGGCGGTGTGCCCAACATCATGCTGTGCCTTGGCAGCAACTGTGCCTTTACCATGGGCGAGATGATCTACTTTTTCGAGTACGCCTGCGGCCTCAGCGGCTATCTGCTGGATGTAAATCCCTTTGATCAGCCCGGCGTGGAGGCATATAAGAAGAATATGTTTGCGCTGCTGGGGAAGCCCGGTTATGAGGAACTTCACCGCGAACTGGCGGAAAAATTGCACTGAAATGGATTTATCGCAGAAAATCTGTTTTTATTCATTGCCATTTTCCGTGAGATATGATATGGTATCTATATGGGATAGTACACCATTTTTGATAAAGGAGTGATTCTAATGGTTAGATTGATTATGGGTTCCAACGGTGCCGGTAAGACCAAGCGCCTGATTGAACTGATTCACACCGCTGTGGAAAACGAGAATGGCAGTGTCGTGTGTATTGAACCCAATGCAGACATGACCTACGACATCAGCTATAATGTCCGTCTGGTCAATGCCAGTGAGTACAATGTGAATTCTTTTGAGTGCCTGCGTGGCTTCATGAGTGGCTTGTATGCAGGCAATTACGATATTTCCCATGTGTTTGTGGATAACATCTGCAAGATCGCCGGCGACAAGGAATTGCAGTCGGTGGAGAACTTCCTGAACTGGCTGGATCGTTTCAGCGAGAAGAACATGGTGAAGTTCACCGTGACCATCAGCGCTGACGAGGACACTGCCACCGAGGAAATGCGCCGCTTCATGTAAGAGCAAAACTACATAAAAAAATCTCCGACCCATGGGTCGGAGATTTTTTATATGCTTCATAGATGGCATTATTTGTGATAGAGCTTTTTCACCTCATATTTCGGCTCACAACTGACATTGATGCCCAAACGCTTGTAGAGCTTGGCGTCCTCCTCGGAGATGATCACCGAGAAGTGAGCGTCACAGCCCCGCAGACGGGTGAGCTGCTCCTGTACCAGCGCGGCCAGCGGATTGGTCACGCCGGAGATCGCCAGGGCAATGAGTACCTCGTCGGAGTGCAGGCGGGGATTGCGGTGGCCCATATAGTCCGTCTTCATGTGGCTGATGGGCTCGATGACCGACGAGGGGATCAGCTCCAGCTTGTGGTCGATGCCGGCCATGTGCTTGAGCGCATTCAGCAGCAGCGCGGCGCTGGGGCCCAGCAGGGAGGAGGTCTTGCCGGTGACGATGGTGCCGTCGGGCAGCTCCATGGCGCCGGCGGGCTTGCCGGTGGCCTCTGCTTTGGCCTGACAGGCGGCGATGGCGGGGCAGATATCGGTGCTCACGCCGGCCTGCTGCATCACCAGCTCCAGCTTGGTTACCACGATCTCGTCGCAGTTGCCGCGGGCTTTGTCCGCCATACCGGCGTAGTACCGGCGCAGAATCTCCATGCGGCTGGCGGCCTGACACGCTTCATCGTCCACGATGGCGAAGCCGGCCATGTTTACCCCCATGTCCGTGGGGGATTTGTAGGGGCAGTGGCCCTGAATTTTCTCAAACATGGTGCTCAGCACCGGGAAAATCTCCACATCGCGGTTATAGTTCACGGTGGTCTTGCCGTAGGCCTCCAGATGGAACGGATCAATCATATTCACATCGTTCAGATCGGCGGTGGCGGCCTCGTAAGCCAGATTGACCGGATGCTTCAGCGGCAGATTCCAGATGGGGAAGGTTTCATATTTTGCATAGCCGGCGCGGATGCCGCGCTTGTTTTCGTGGTAAAGCTGACTCAGGCAGGTGGCCATTTTGCCGCTGCCGGGGCCGGGAGCGGTGACCACCACCACGCTGCGGCTGGTTTCAATATAGTCGTTCTTGCCGAAGCCCTCGTCACTGACGATGTGGCGGATATTGGAGGGATAACCGGCAATGGGATAATGGCGGTAGCTGCGGATACCCAACGCGGTCAGACGCTTGATAAAGGCATCGGCGGAAGGCTGACCGGCATACTGGGTGATGACCACGCTGCCTACATAGAAGCCAAGACCGTGGAATACATCAATGAGCCGCAGCACATCCTCGTCATAGGTGATGCCCAGATCGCCGCGGACCTTGCCCTTTTCAATGTCGCCGGCGCAGATGGCGATGAGGATCTCCACCTCGTCGCGCATGGTGCTGAGCATACGAACCTTGCTGTCGGGCTGGAAGCCGGGCAGTACACGGGACGCATGATAGTCATCAAACAGCTTGCCGCCGAACTCCAGATATAGCTTATCGCCGAAGCTTCTCCGGCGCTCCCGGATGTGTTGGGCCTGCAGCGCCAGATATTTTTCGTTATCAAAACCGATCTTTGCCACAAAGATCTCCCCCTCACTCTCAATAATTAACCAATTTATTATATAACGAGTCGAATGGGAAAGAAAGCTGTTTTTCACATTTTCCGGCAGAAAATATTGCCAAAGATCCGCGGTATATTTCGTAAAAAGGCACCGTTGCAATTTGACAGATAATAGGGTATACTAAACAATACGCCACTATTGATATGGAGGGATAACGATGCGTTTTCACATCATGCAGAAAAAGGTAAACCAGTCCCCTGACGAGTACCGTGTCTTCTTTGAAACCAATGATATTTTCGAGGCCAAGGATTTTGCCATGCGTCTGGCGTTTGACGAGACCAACAATGTCTATGTGCAGGATACCAAGCGCCAGGAGATCGTCCGGGACTTTGATTCTCCCCTTTATCGGGAATAAGACAAAAAAGAGGTTCGGTATACCGAACCTCTTTTTTTATGGATTAATGGGGTATGCACCCTGCTTGAGCCGGAAGGTGTAGATCCCGTCGGCGCAGATGTTGCCGGCTTCATCGGTGACGCGGGCGTGGAATACCGCCGTGCCATGACCCATGTGGATGGCCTCGGCCCGGGAACGCAGGCATCCGGCGGGGCCGGGATTCAGATAGCGGATGTCGCAGTTGATGGTGCGGCAGGTGCTGCCCCGGGTGCAGGCTGCGGCACCGGCCACCTGATCCATCATGGTGCAAAGGCAGCCGCCGTGGACGATCTGCATGGGATTCATGTGGTGGCTGTCTGCCTGCAGCTCGCCCTCGGCCCAGCCGTCACCTACGGCGGTGATGGAGATACCGTTTTCGGCGGTGAAGGTGCCGGGCAGATTGGCGCGCTGCATAATGGTGCGGTACAGTGCTTGTCGCTGGTCATTATCCATAGGGCTGTTCTCCTTGTAATATCTTTCTTTTCTATTATACCGCCCTCGTCAATAGCTTTACAGACCCTTGTATTTCCGGCGTGTGGCCATGCCGCCGCGAATATGCCGCTGGGCCTTGTTTTCCTCCAGAATTTCCTTGACCTGCAGGTAGAGCGCCCGGTTATACTGCGGCAGACGCTCGCTAAGATCCTTATGTTTCGTCGTGATGAATTAGAACGGTCTCGTCTAAACCCAAATCACTAAACAGGCGCAAGTAAATATCCACATTTCTGTCCTTGTCTACTTCAATTTTCTGAATGATACGCTTTAATTGGGCGTTGGTCATTTGGCGCACATCGGCAATATCCTCAATTTCCTTGAATGTACGCTCAAGGACACCTTCTAACTGTTCGCCTTTTGTCAGATGATAGGATACAATCTTTAGCTCATTTTCCAGTCGCTCAATTTCCTTTCGCATACCACCGATTTTATCATTCAATTCTTCACGGCTGATAAGGTCATCGGCATACATATCCATGTATTTCTGCCTTGTTTTTTGCAGTTTGGAAAGTTGCGCGTTCAATTCCTTTTCATAATTCAGATTTTCGTCCTTTGCTTTGTAAACTCGCTGAAATTCATTCACAACATAGCGTATTGCATTCTTCTTTGCTTTCAGCAGTTCGGCAAAGTATTTCTGCAAAACATCAATTAGTTCATCTTCATCTATGGTTACAGCGTTAGGGCAACTATCTGCTCCGCGCCCATTATGCCCTGAACATACCCAGCGGACATAGGTGTTTTTATAGGTGCGAACATTTCGACGAAATGACCAACCACATTCTTTGCATTTGATAAGTGTAGAAAACAGATACTTATTGCTCTGGCGTTCTTTGTCCACCTTAAAGGTCTTGCCGCGGGCTTTCATAATCTGCTGCGCCTGTTCAAAAACTTCTGGGTCAATAATCCGCAAGTCCGGGCGTTCTACAACAATCCAGTCTGTTTCGTCCTTGTCGATTCTCTGCCCGGTCAGGAAGTCGGACACTTCCTGTTTGCCGTTGATTATTTTTCCCGTATAAAGTTCGTTGGTAAGAATGCGGCAAACCCCGTTCTGGCTCCACTGGCAGTTACGCTTTGTCCGCAGACCACGCTCATTTAAGAAGATTGAAATCTTCGCAGCACCATATCCGTCCTTGATATACCACTGGTAAATTTGCCGGACAACAGCCGCTTCTTCTTCATTGATGGTAAGGTTAAAATAATCTCCAATCGACTTATTATATCCGTAAACGATATTCGGGACACGACCTTTTTCCGCGTTCATTTTTTTACCGAACTTCACACGCTTTGAGGTGTTGGCGCTTTCTTCCTGTGCCAAAGCTCCGAAGATTGTCAATACAAATTCGCTGTTGCCCATGCTGGTCATATTGGCGGTCAAAAACTGTGTTTCAATCCCCAACGCTTTAAGCTTGCGGACATTCTGCAATAGATCCACTGTGTTGCGTGCAAAGCGTGAGATATCTTTCACCACGACCATGTCAAAGAGACCGTGCTCAGCATCGGCCATCATGCGCAGAAACTCTTTTCGATTTTTAATTTTCGTACCAGAAATACCCTCGTCTGCATACAACCGAACAAGGTTGTTTCCAGTGCGCTGGGTGTATTCTGAAAAAAATTCCTTCTGTGCTTCCAAACTGTTGAGCTGATCGGCCTTGTCCGTAGAAACACGGCAATATGCGGCTATATTCATAGTGTAACCTCTCTGTTATTTTCAAATCGTTCTGTTACCTCTTCATTTTAGCATATGACGATTTGGTTTGCAATAAAAAAAGGACACACTGCCTACGCAGAGTGCCCATCTTCGGATTTTTTTTCAACATTACGAACTGCATTTGCATCTTTTTGTATTGCTGACTCTACCTTCTTCGCGTTTGCTTCCAGCAAGACTTTTAATATGTAATCGGCGGATGCAGCCGCGGAATTAGGATTATGAAATCGGTAATTCAAAGGTGTTTTTTTCATAGCGGTGCATGCGCCTCCTTTCGTTAAGGGTCTTGCTCATTCTATGAAGGCTGAGAGCAGAATAGCACTGTAATAATTCCAAAACATGGTTTACTATACTGTATTATTTGCCATTCGTCCAATGCCCCTTACTTATAATCTTGGAGCAATATTCTCTCGCATAAAGGAATCAAAGCTGGGATAATTTATCCGATAATCATTTGCGTTCTTCCGAAGCCAATAGCGACAATCATCATTTGGTTCGTATTCTTTCAGATAGTCGTATATGAAGTCCAAAACCTTTTTAACGGCTTCTTCACCCCAGATGCTTCTTATCTTATAGAGCGTTGATACTGCTCCACTTCCAAAAAAGAGGTGAGTTAGACTCTTTGCAATATCATAGTTTCGTGAGGAAGGAGCCTTCAGAATAAATGTCTGATTACTGATATAACTCATCAGCAATTTGATGTATTCCGTATCATCCTCAATCACGCCTTTATCAATTACCATGATTCGGAATTTCTGAATCATAATATTTGCAATCAAGTTCGCGTATTCGTTATCGTTTGTCACTGTCAAAAGGTTCTCACCGATTTGATGAGCAAATTCGTGACGAAAGACACCTTCGAAGCGAACCCAGTTCTTACAGGCTCGTGCCTTTGCTAACTTGGTACCATTTCGTTCTATCTGCTCACGCTTTTTATCATAGATACGGAGACGAGAATTGCTCTGTGCTGACCCTAAGTAGATCGTAGGTACCTCCTGACCCTTTAGAAAACCTTGATACTCCAAATCACATCTTCGGTATGACTTCTCGCCAGTTTTCTTATTCCTAAATTCGCGGAAGACGGCCGCTTTGTTGTCAATAAAGCTTTGGTAAATATCTGTTACGTCGATGTCTTCATCTATATAATCAGCAGTCAGATCAACTCTGGACAGCCGTGTTGTATATGCCTTGTCCTGAACGGCTTTCAGAAACTCATAGACCTTCATGCCGGATTTTTCTGTGTAATAATCAAGTGCTTGTGCGCTAAACTTAATCGCGACGCCCATATCACCACGGATTTGGTGGTAGGCGATAGCCAGAAAAAAATTGTGCTCACCGAAGCTGAAACCAATGTCATATCCCATCGGGGGGCGGCACTCAGGACGAATTTCCCCAAAAATGCCTTCGAACCTTGCCTTGCAGATAAAGCGTTTCATCATGTATTCAGCCAGACACGGCCAGTCGGACGGGTCCATTTTTGCCTTGACAGATAAGGGAAGCTGTAAAACCAATGTCAGCTCATCGACCCCAAGCTCAATCATTTTGCATCACCCTCTCTTTCCTGCAACATTTGTTGATTTACGATAACAATAGTAAGTTTTGTTTTCTGGAACCTCCGTGGTTACACCACGGAGGCTTGCTTACAGGCTTGCAGGATATCAAAATTACAGTATGGAAACTGAACTAACTTAGGCTCAGGGGCTAATACAGGCTCTGTAAATACTCCTTCCCCAACGCTGTAATGTCTATTTGGGATGTCTACACCCGCTCCAAATGCTGTCACATAAGTCTGCTGTTCTGAGTTACCCAGAACAATCTTCAGCGGAATATTATCTCGGAGTGCCGTATCAATGAGTGTTGCGTCAGATTTTTGCATGATAATGAACAGAAAGAAGCCAAGCTGCCGCCCTTGCAATATTACTTCGTATAGAAGTGCTTTTACTTTATCTCTTGTTTTTTTATCGCTGGATGCAAGGACAGAGGCAAAGGACGCATACTCATCGCAGATGAAGATATATGGCGACATCCCAAAATCAGAATAGTCCGCGTCAATCCTTGTCTTTAACCTTTTTCGAAGTTCTGTCTTCCGCTCACGCATAAGAGCAACAAATTGCCCAAGTGATTCGATAATTGCCTCCACGCTTGATGCTGTCCGCTCCGGTGCAATCTCCTGACCAATTACAGCAAGGGAAGACCCTTTCGGATCGGCAAAATAGAGGTGATAAGGCACGTCCTTATACAGCATCTGCATCAGCAGACTATAAACAGCGTAGGTCTTTCCGCTGCCTGTTTGGCCTACCAAAATGGCATGCTGCAATCGGGGCGTTGAACGGCTGTCGAGAAAAAGCTTGTATGTTGAAATCGTCTTGCTGTACTGTAGGAACTCATCGAGAGAGTTATATGTCTGTTTGAATGATACAGATCCATCTACAAGTTCATAGATATACCAGTTGCCATCGTCCGTGCTGTAATGCCTTTCCACAACAAACTTGCGAAGAGCGGATGACATTACAACATCATCGAGCACTTTGTTGTACTTCAACGCATTTCGAATACGCAATGTTGCAGAGTTCAAATCTTTGGAGAAAGAAAGCTGTATCTTCGGTGTCACAATGATATTTCCATGTCGAACCATGATACCTGCATCTATCATTTGCCGTTCAAGGCAATTCAGTATTATCCAGTGATACCAGAAATATCGAACTCCTTTGAAGATGTGATGTTCAATGAGAATTGCCATAATCATCAAAGCAATCACAAGAGCACTCATAGCCCAGAGATTCAGCGTTGCCTTATCCATTAACGCCATCTGAAACGACCTGTTTAATATCTTTGCCCCCAAACCGAGGGCAAAGAATGTTAAACTGATTGCAAGCAGCGTCAGCCTTTCTGCTTGACGCTTACGCATTGCCCTTTGCCTGTGCAGGAACAACCTCATAGTCGCGGAAACGAAGAATCAGATCAAAGCCCACGGCGAAAGAGTGTTCTGCATCAAAATCTTTCAGACGCACCATATCGCCCTTCCGCACAGGCGCATTGCGAGACAACACCGTTACGTCAAAGTTCTGAAAAACATTGTTCTCACGCTGAACGCCATCCTTGGTTACCCCGTAATCGAAATCATCCTTTAACACCATCAGAGTCAAGGTATACCCTTCAGGCAGCATACCTTTCTTGTCTGTATAAGGACGCACAGAAACGACCCTATACATATTGTGGGTAGCCTTCGCAAGAGACTCCCAATCGATGACTGTACGAACAAATTTGAATGTGTTTACTAATGACATATTTCCTTACCTCCGAAATTCATTTTCAATTTCAAAAAACTGCTGATTAAGTTTGTCCCTTAAATCAAGCAATTCTTTGTACAATTCGTGTCCAGAGTACTCGTTGTGCTTGACTTTCTCATAGCGTCTCTCCATATTCCTAACGCTCAAGTAATCATCTGCATACCAGAGTCCCCAGAGCGGAGAACTGCGCGCCAATTCAAATTGATTATCTTGTGTCAGCCGCAAATAGGCCGTATTCCCATAGTCAGCAAGAATTTCGACCATCAGCTCTTCTATCGCTTCAAGATGGTTATTCATTTGTTCCGCCATAGTTCTTATCTCCTTTCCGCAAAAATTTAATGTAAAAAATAACAACGGCGAAATGAATTGATACTCATTTCGCCGTTGTTAATAACATATTGGAGGCAGGTTGCAACCCGATGACACTTTACCACAGTGCACCGTTTTGGTTAAAACGTAAATTACCTTAACAAGTAGCTATATTTTGTTTTCTGAACATATCATAGCAAAAAGTGCACTATTTGTCAACTCTTGTGCGGCATCTTTGAACTTTTTCGCTCTTTCAAAAACTGCTCGTTTATGAGGCGTTTTTTACAAAAGGACGCGCCTTCTTGAGTTGTTCACAGAAAATTAACATTTTCTAATAGACAAGCAACACCATAAGCCGTGTATTTTCATCCCATCTTCTCCTTAGTTTGCTTACCTATATTGTATTGTCTTGGATTATTGCTATGTAAATCATGCAAATACTACCGCCGCTTTAACAGGTGGTTGGTTATTCGCTGCTGATTGGCAACAGAGCGGACAGCATTGGTGTTGCTTTGTACCGCGCCCAAGATAGATCCCTGCAATGCAATCTGTCCAAGAGACAGCAGATTGGCATAACGCAGTTCCTGTCTCATAGACTGCATGTTGATTAGTTCTTTCCGCTCAATGTCAAGAATAGCCTGCTGGCTTGCCAGCATTCGCTTGCGATATTCTCTGTTGTCCAGCTGAAGGACGGCTTCTTTGATACTATCCGCCCGGTGATTTTCCAGATCGCTGATGAAAGAATTCACAGCTTCTATGCTGTAGTAATCCTTCGGAAACCAACTGCCGGACATTTGCCACAACTCTTCACGCAGTGCGTCAATCTCTTCCACCGTTTCATCATACTGTCGTTGCAAATCCTGATTAAAATGTGAAATCTCTTCATTTTTTATGTCGACCCGCTTATTGACTGTGCGGATGGAGAGGAACAAGACGGGAATCACAACGATCAGAGAAAACGCTAAGAGAAGAAACTCCCTGAAGCGAATCAAATCATATAGAAGGACACCCACAATCAGCACCAACACGATATAGGCCAAATTTTTCCACTTAGATTTCTTATCCCGTAAAAGCACAATTATACTGATGCATACCACAAGGATTATCGTCGTTGTCCAGTCTCCGTGGCCAATTCCAAACACTAAAGATTGTATAAAAAGGGTGATACCCAAGCAGACGGCAGCAACCAACTTCATCTTGTTTTTTGCGCCGTCTGTGGATATACCGACCTGTTTTTCGCGATATTGTCCCACAATCTCGGCTTGACGCTCCATGGCAGCGTAAATACGCTGTAGTTGCGCTTTGATTTTACGTAGATTGCGCAACAGCTGTTCTCTGTCTTCCATTTCTGTTTCCCTCCAGCTTAATCTATCTTTTGATTCCTTATCTATATCTTAAAGACAAGATGCCCGTAGGCATCTTGTCTTTGTTGTTATTTCGCCTTGACGCAGGTAATGCTCTTTATGCTGCTAAATGCGCTGTTGCCATAGCTGCTCTTGGTACAGACCGCTTTGACTTTATAGTAGTAAGTATGGTCCACCACGGCAGAGATATTGGTAAACTGGGTCGATGTGGTGGTGTAGTACTTGGAATAGCTACCGCTCTTGCTGGTGGCACGCCAAATCTCGTACTTGCCCGCACCGCTTACCGCCTGCCACTTCAAATGAGGCTTGCCCGTAGAGGCAACCGTGGAAATGATCACGGTCGGTCTTGCGCAATCGCAGGTAATGTAATGTATGGTGCTGAAACTGCCGACCTTACCGTTGCTGTCTATGGCGCGTACCTTATAGTAGTATGTGTCGCCCGCTACCGCCGAGGTATTGGTATAGCTGTTTCCCGTAGTGGTGTAATACTTGGTGTACGTGCCGCTCTTGCTGGTGGCACGCCAGACTTCATACTTGGCTGCACCGCTTACTGCAGGCCATGTCAGATGCGGTTTACCGCTGTCGGCCTTAATCGTTATCGATACAGCGGGTGCACTCATTGCGGCCTTTTTCCATGTCAGCGTGCCGCCGTAATTCTTACGGGCACTAGATGTCCATGTAGTGTTGCCTGCAGGATAATAGCACGTGGCGGTGACACCATAAAAGATAATGGGCGAATCACTTTTCAGCTCTCCCAAATCTGTAGGACCATTAAAGGTAGGTGCATTGCCCAAGAACTTAACTGTGCGTAATGCGCTGTCATTGCTAAAAGCAAATGCGCCAATATATTTCACCGTACTGGGAATGGTAATTTCCTTTAGCTTGCTGCAAAGGCTGAACTGCTCAACATCGATTCGGGCATAGCCCTCCGGCAATGTTACCTTTTCTAGATTTTTACAGTTTCTGAACGCATCAACGCCGACACCGGTAACGCCCTTTTGGATTACCACCTGCTTAATCAGCGATGCCTTCTCTGCCCACGGCGTATTGTAGCCGTTTGGATTACGCACTTCTCCCTTTCCGCTGATTGTCAAAATGCCGTCATCGGTCAGCTTGTAGGTAAGGCTTTCATAGCTGCCGCTGTCCACTACGGTGGCGGCAAATGCTGTGGCGGGCACCAATGTCAGTACCAGCATCAGCATCAAAATTGCTGATAGCAGACATGTTTTGCGCTTGTGTTGCATAATAATTCCCCTTTCTTTTAGCTGATTTTTAACGATATATACATATATCGGGCTACATATTATTATACTCAATATATTAGGCATAGTCAAGATATTAAGCATGATACGATAATTGCATCACAATGATAGGACTTGCTCACTATGATTTCTTACACGCCCTTTTGGAACACGTTGAATGTAAAGAATATGTCTACCTATGATCTTATTTTCAAGGAGGGAATTTCTGCGAACACGATTCACAGAATGAAGCATGGGCAGGTTATTACCACAAAGACTTTGAACGAACTATGCTTTATTCTCAAATGTAGTGTATCTGACATTATCGAATATGTGGAAGACGAAAGCGACTGAATCGAGCCTACTTTAATGGGCTGATCAGCCGCTTTTTACTGATATCTGACGATATCTCCTAAACGACGGAAACCATCTGTCAACCAGACTTTCGCGGCATAAAACAGTGTGAGCACTGAATTATTCCACGGTTCAAGTTGACAGGTGGTTTTTTCGCCGTTTGTTTGGCAGACAAGCAGTTGCATAAGCAACATGCTACGCATCAAATAATTTTAGGAGGAACGAATGATGAAGCAAACCACAAAAATGAGCCGAGCTGTTAGCCAGTTGGAACACATCTACAATGCACTTAACACGGATTTTTTTGATGGGGAACTGCAAACGCCGATTATTACCGTGCAGTCTAAGCCGGGCACTTACGGTCATAGCAGTACCGCAAAGATTTGGAAGCGAAAAAATGAAGATACCTACGAAATTAACATTGCAGCCGAGGTGCTGAACTTCCCCATTGAGGAAACACTTGATACGATGTTACATGAAATGGTACATCTGTATTGCCGAGAGCGCGGGATCAAAGAGGTGAGTCGAAACGGGACATACCACAATAAGCGATTTAAGGAAATTGCCGAAAGCCACGGCTTAACCTGTATTCCGTGTGGAAAGTACGGCTGGAATACCACACCGGGCGACAATTTGGTTGAGTATGCCTTAAATAGAGGCTGGAATGAAATTTTAATAGGCCGTAATACAGGCTTGCCGTCTATCCGTACAGGAACAGCAGGCGGGATAAAGCAGGGTGATACCGCAGGCGGAAAACGCACCAGCAGCACCCGAAAGCTGATATGCCCCATCTGCGGTCAATCGGTACGAGCCACAAAAAAGGTAAATATATTGTGCGGTGACTGTATGCAGCCCATGATTGAAGCATAAGAAAATGACCCGGATTTGATCCGGGTCATTTTTGTAAGTGCACTTTCAATTTTGCGCCATTATGTGCAAAGGTTTAGCTGATATGTGTGCCTATTTTATTAACCAAATATACCGTTCTATTTGATTACGACTATATGTACGGTAGATTTGCTGACACCGAACTGCCTGGCGGCGGCCCGGACGGTGGTGCGGTTTTCTATCAGGTAAAGGGCCAGATCCTCGGCCCGCTGTTCCATATTCCCTTTGATCGCTTACCACTCCCAATGATGTAGTCTTACACTGCCACTATATGTGGCATTGAGGAGAAAAAGCACCGACTGCCGGGGCATTATTTTGCCCCTTGCATTTTCAGCCGAATGTGGCATACTAAAGAAAAATGAGGAATGAGGTGCGGGAGATGAAGATCTACTTTTGCGGCTCCATCCGGGGCGGACGCGACGACGCGGCACTGTATCGCGAAATGATTGAGGAACTGAAACAGTATGGCCGCGTGCTGACCGAGCATGTAGGTGACCCGGCGCTGACGGACAAGGGCGGCGATGGGACCAGCGAATTCATCTGGCAGCGGGATACCGCGTGGCTGCGGGAGTGCGACATCGTTATTGCCGAGTGCTCTCATCCGTCGCTGGGTGTGGGGTATGAGGTGGCCTATGCCGAGGCCATCGGCAAGCCGGTGCACATCTTCTATGGCGGGCCGGAGGGGCGATTGTCGGCCATGCTGGCGGGAGATCCGGCATTTTCCGTTCACTATTATTCCAGCCGCGCCGAATTATTTGCAAAGCTCAAAAAAATCATGGGCGCTGCGGAATAAGAGCAGAAACACCCGGAGAATTCCGGGTGTTTTTATGCTTCCTGCGCCGCCAGCAGCTCCCGGGCGGGGCGTATATACACCGCGTCCGTGTAAGGATACGCGGCGATGACTGCCATGCGTCGGGGCGCAATATGGCAGTAGCCATCCGGCGTTTTTTCCAGATAGCGCTGGTGGTATTCTTCCGCCGCGTAAAAGTTTTTCAGCGGCTTCAGTTCCACAAAGAACGATAGAACGGCGCGCTTTTCCATATCCGATACGGCGCGGATCATGGCTTCGTCCTCGGCGTTTTCCCAGTAGATGCCGGTTTGATATTGACTGCCCATATCCATGCCCTGACGGTGCCACATGGTGGGATCAATGACGGCGTAAAAGGCGAACAGCAGATGTTTCAAGGAGATCTGCGCCGGATCGTAGGTGATGCGCACCGCCTCCCGGAATCCGGTCAGACCGGAACAGACATCCTGATAGTTAGCGTATTCAGGGTTGTTTCCGTTGGCATAGCCGGCGGTGACATCCCGCACGCCGGGAAGAGAGCGATACAGCCGCTCCATGCCCCAGAAGCAGCCGCCTGCCAGCACAACACTTTTTTCTGCCATGAGAGTACCTCCTGTTGATGCAATAATAGGATTATACCACATCGCGCAACATATTTCACCTGCCGGGGCATACTACACCTGCGGGAGGTGAATTTTCATGCAAAAGAAACGGTTTCCCCATGATGCCACGCCGGATATCCACAATTTTCGCGGCGTACCGGAGAGCTGCTTCGATGTGGTCAATCAGTACGGCACCTATAATATTCAGCCCACCACCAATACGGAAAATGTGTTTCCGCTGATCGGACCGGGTCTGCCGGGGAAGTGGAAGAACATGGCCATCGACAAGGATGATCTGGAAAACGAGGAATAAAATGCACCCCTGCCGCGGCAGGGGTGCATTTCGATTAGCGATCCTTATTCCCCAGAACGATGAACAGCAGGGAACTGACACACAACAGGAAGGGGTAGAACAGGAAGGGAATGATCTCGAAGGCGGAGACGCTGTAGCCCAGCGTGGCGCAGGCGGAGATGGCGACCAGCATCTGGGCACCGTAGGGGATAATGCCCTGGAAAATGCAGGAGAAGGTATCCAACAGCGAGGCGGAGCGCTTGGCGTCGATGCCGTATTCCGCACTGACCTCCCGGGCGATGGGGCCGGCCATGACAATGGCCACGGTGTTGTTGGCGGTGGCAATATCCATCAGCCCCACCAGCAATCCAATGCCCAGCTGTCCGCCGCGGTTGCCCTTGCATACCCGCCGGATAAAGTTCAGCAGTGCCTCGAAGCCACCGTAGGCGCGGATCATGCCGCACAGGGCGGCCACCAGAATGGTGACCATAATGGTTTCAAACATCCCGGATACGCCGCTGCCCATGCCGGCAAGCACATCCAGAGCGGTCATCTGACCGGTGGCAATCGAGATGCCGGCGCCGGTGATGATGCCCAGCAGCAGCACGATAAACACATTCAGCCCCGCAATGCCGCCAATGAGCACCAGTACATAGGGGATCAGAAGCAGCATATTGTGCTCGACGGCGGCCACAGGTGTGGCGTCAGCGCGGAACGAGATGACCAGAATGAGTGCCAGCGTGGCCAGAGCGGCAGGCAGGGCAATCTTGAAGTTGGCGCGAAACTTATCCCGCATTTCACAGCCCTGGGTGGAGCAGGCGGCGATGGTGGTGTCGGAGATAAAGCTCAGATTGTCGCCGAACATGGCCCCGCCGATGACCGCCGCTACGCACAGCGGCAGAGAAAAGCCGGAGTCCATAGCCACCGGCACGGCGATAGGTGTCAGCAGCGTGATGGTACCCACGGAGGTACCCATGGCCACGGATACGAAGCAGGCCACCACGAACAGTACGGCCACGGCCAGACGGGGCGGTGTTACGCTCAGCAGGAAATAGGCGGCGGCCTCGGCGCTGGAGCGTCCGGTGACGCCTACGAAGATGCCGGCGGTCAGGAAGATCAAGATCATGATCATGATGTTCTTGTCACCTACACCTTTGGCCATCAGCTCCAGCTTGTCGTCAAATGTTACGGTGCGGTTCTGGAAACAGGCCACCAGAATGGCGGCCAGAAACGCTACCACAATGGGGATCTGGTAAAAGCCCATTTCGATATGCAGTATGTATTCAAACAGAATACCCAGTCCCAGATACAGCACCAGAAAAACGGCGATAGGCAACAGGGCAATACCCTTTGCGTTCGGTTTTTGATTCATGTCGGTATTCTCCTTTGTGTTAGATGTTTTTTGGAAATCTCAACGGATTGCGTAAATGGCGGCAGGGATGCCGCGCATTCGGCGATAATTCCGTGCTTCCGGCAGGGGTGTGTGCCCCACAAGCCGGTCGACGGCGTGATAGATGTGCATAAAAATTGTCCTTTCTTGTGGCACAAGGAAATGCAACGCATTTTCGGGCATAAAAATAAGCAGAAAGTGCATCACACGCCTTCTGCTGAATATGAAACGAGTGTCCCTATATGGGGGAGTCGCTGCTGAAAGCCGTATGATTGATTTGAGCGTAGCAATATGCGTGCATACACATCATGCAGTTCATCAAAAAGCGTTTCATATGGTGCGTCCTTTCATAAAATCTATAACTAATTATATATTTAGCATATAACAAAGTCCATTGGTGGACTGAACAAAGCTTCTGCTTCCACAGAGGAAAAATTTTGCCAATTCATAAAAAAACAGCGCAGTTCATTGTGAACTGCGCTGTTTTCAAGATATAGTTTTACTTTTCGTGGATGATCAGCTCGGTGACATCGGGGCGGGAGTAGTGGCCGCAGGGGTCGAACTCCATCCGGGCGCGGGCGGCCTCGTCGGGGTTGATGTCAGCGTAAATGATGCACTCCTTGTCCCATACCGGCTCGGTGACATAGTGGCCGTAGGGGTCGATGATGGCGCTGCCGCCGTTGCAGGGTGCGACCGGCAGCTTGGCGATCTCATCGGCGGCGGGGCCGTGGTAGTCAGCGGGATACATATCTTTGGTAAAGTACTGGTTGACATGGAACACATAGCACTTGCCCTCGATGGCGATGTGCTTGATGGTGTCGTGCCACTCGGGGTTGTTGTTGGTGTTGGGGCACAGATACAGGCTCACGCCCTTCATATAGAGCGCCACGCGAGCCAGAGGCATATAGTTCTCCCAGCAGATCAGGGCGCCCATGTTGCCCCAGGGGGTCTCCACCACGGGGAAGTAATCGCGGTTGGCATCGCCCCACACAAGGCGCTCGGCACCGGTGGGCTTCAGCTTGCGGTGGTTGCACAGCAGCTTGCCGTCCGGCCCGAAGATCATGTTGGCGCAGTACAGCGTGCCGTTTTCCACGCCGCGCTCGGTGTAGCCGATGGATACATAGGCGTGGGCATCCCGGGCGGCTTCGCCAATCTTGTCGGTATCGGCGCTGGGGCAGACCACGGCGTTGTCATAGTAGATCTTCCAGTCGTCCCGGCATTCCTCCGTGCGGCTTCCCACGGTGAAGCCGTAGGTCAGACCGTAGGGGTAGCAGGGGATCAAAGATTCGGGAAATACGATCAGCTCGGCGCCGTTTTTGCCCGCTTCGCGGATCTGCGCGCAGACCTTATCGATGGTGGCATCCTTGTTGAACATCACAGGGGTGGCCTGCACCAGAGCCACCCGCAGATTTTTCTGAATATCCTTCATGGCAGTTCCTCCCTAAAATAAATGAGATGTACTGTCAACATGGTAGCACGGGGCCGGAAAAATGTAAATATTTTTTGCATGAAAACTTGGTGGGCAAGACGGCTCTGCGCAAGGCGCTGACGAGTGGCAGATTTTTGCAAAAATCCTGCAAAATGATTTTACTCAACGGTATGGCGGCAAGAAGGCGAAAATGCAAAGGCCGCTCGTTGCAAAAAAAGAGCACCCACCGAAGTGAGTGCTCTTGAAATTGTAAGCGTTCAGCGCTTGGAGAACTGGGGTGCGCGACGGGCAGCCTTCAGACCGTACTTCTTACGCTCCTTCATACGAGGATCGCGGGTCAGGAAACCGGCCTTCTTCAGGATGGGACGGAACTCGGGATTGACCAGCAGCAGAGCACGGGAGATACCGTGACGCAGAGCACCGGCCTGACCGGACACGCCGCCGCCCTCGACGGTAGCAATGATGTCGACCTTACCGGTGGTCTCGGTAGCGTTCAGGGGCTGACGGACGACCATCTTCAGGGTTTCCAGACCGAAATACTCCTCGATGTCACGACCGTTGATGGTGATGTTACCGGTACCGTTGGGGAACACGCGAACGCGAGCCACGGAGGACTTACGACGGCCAGTGCCGTACATATAGGGATTCTTAGACTGATACATTCTTCGTTTCCTCCTTACTTGATCAGCTCGGGCTTCTGGGCCTGATGCTCATGATTTTCGCCGGCATAGATGTGCAGACGCTTCAGGGAGTCCTTGGTGATGATGTTGCGGGGCATCATACCGCGAACGGCAACGCGCATAGCCAGCTCGGGCTTACCCTGCATCAGGATGCGATACTTGGTCTCCTTCAGACCGCCGACCCAACCGGAGTGCGTGCGATAGTACTTCTGCTCCATCTTGTTGCCGGTCAGAACGGCCTTGGCAGCGTTGATGACGATGACATTGTCGCCACAATCAGCGTGGGGAGTGTAGGTGACTTTGCCCTTGCCGCGCAGCAGGTCGGCGACGATGACAGCGGTCTTGCCCAGGGGCTTGCCGGCGGCATCAACGACATACCACTTGCGCTCAATGTTGGCCTTGTTTGCCATATAAGTGGACATGGTGTTTTTCCTCCAAATTTATATAATGTATTTTTGCTTTACATTTTTGGTTTCCCTTGCTAAAATCGAAGGGAAACAAGTGCGCGGCAAACGCGCAAGGATATTTATATCATACCTTGTCAACCTTGTCAATATCATTTTAATTTACGATATAAACATCTATGGTTTTCTCTTGTTTTCTTTTGTTTTCTCTTGTTTTCTCAAAACGCAAATTTATTTTTCCGGGAGGGTTTCCCTATGCAGCATATTCTGGGACTGACGCGGCGCTGTGTCGAGGACTACCACATGATTGCGCCGGGTGATCGGATCGCCGTGGGCGTCAGCGGCGGCAAGGACAGTATGATGACATTGGCGGCACTGGCGCGGCTGCAGAAATTCTATCCCATTCCCTTTACATTGGAGGCCATTACGCTGGAGATGGGGATGCCCGGCATGGATTTTTCCCCCGTGGCGGAGCTGTGCGAAAAGCTGGAGGTGCCCTATACGCGCCTGGAGGTGCCGGTCTATCAGATCGTATTTGAAGAGCGGCGGGAGAAAAATCCCTGTTCCCTGTGCGCCAAAATGCGCCGCGGCAGTCTGAACACTGCCCTGACGGAGCGGGGCATCCACAAGATCGCACTGGGACATCATTACGATGACGCCATCGAGACGCTGATGATGAATCTGCTGTTTGAGGGACGCATCGGCAGCTTTCAGCCGGTGACCTATCTGGATCGCACCGGCGTGACGCAGATCAGACCCCTGCTCTACTGCCATGAGGATGAGATCGCCCGCACGGTGGAAAAGCTGCACCTGCCGGTGGTGCACAATTCCTGCCCCGCCGACGGCTCCAGCCGTCGGCAGGAGGTCAAGGAACTGATTGCGGATTTGGAGCAGCGATACCCGGATATCAAGCAGAAGCTGTTTGGCAGTATGCAGCGCTATCCGCTGTACGGTTGGAATCTGGAGGCAGAGGAGCGATAAAAAAATGCCCCGAACCGCCGCAGGCGATCCGGGGATACAGTTTCATCGTATTTTATGTAAGGACCCACTGCGTCAGAAGCAGCAGGAAAAACCCCGGCACACCCAGAATGCCGACGGTCAGCGCGTTGAACAGACTCAGCCCCAGATGCAGACCGGTAAAGCTGCTGGTCAGGTTTAAAAGCCACAGTGCGCCAAAGCCCAACGCGGAGTTGAACAGAATCCGCAAAATCAGCTTCAGCGGCGCAGCGAACAAACGCACGCAGGTCACTATCAAAAACAGGGCCACAAGCACGAATGAAACTTTTTCTATAATGGACATATAGGACCTCCCTCCATGGCGGACGCGGCAACGCAGTCCGGTTTGGTGGAACGAATGACCACGCTTCGGCGCACCGGGGCGCCGTTCAGCTCCTTGATGCGGCGCAGCAGATAACTGTACTTGGCTTTCAGCGAATCGATGGCATAGATGCTGGACTCCACCAGTTCCGGCTCGCTGACATAGTTGAAGCGGTCATAGGCCAGGCGCAGCTCCTGTGCGGTTTCACGCAGTTCCTGGTGCAGCTCCTCGGATGTGGGAATATACTCGGTGATGCGTTGTTTTGTCATAGCGACTCCTTCCGGCAAATGCCTGTATTCTTATATGTACGGTTAGTTTGGACGAATATGCCGGATCCTAAACGGCGAAAGCAAAAAAATCTCCGGAAAGGAGCAGAGAATGGATCACGAATACTATATGCAGCAGGCACTTTTACTGGCGCGGGAGGCCGCCGCGCACGGCGAGGTACCGGTGGGCTGCGTCATTGTTAAAGATGGGGTCATCATCGGCCGGGGCAGAAACCGCCGGGAGGAAAAGCAGGCGGTGCATTCCCATGCGGAAATGGAGGCCATGGCGCAGGCCAATGAGGCGTTGGGCGCCTGGCGTCTGGACGACTGCATCCTGTATGTGACGATGGAGCCGTGCCCCATGTGCGCCGGCGCCATCATCAATGCCCGCATCCACCGGGTCTATTACGGCGTCCGGGACGAGGCCATGGGCGCCTGCGGCGGCGTGCTGAATTTGTTCATGGAGCGCTTTCCTCACCGTCCGCAGCTTGTCGGCGGTCTGCTGGCGGAGGAGTGCCGGACGGTGCTGCAGGACTTCTTCCGGGGACTGCGCTGAATGGAAACGGGATTTAATACTTTTTTAATACTTATCCCCGATAATTTGTAACAACCGCAGGGTATTCTATCCTTGCAAGAGACAAGAGAACTTTTTTCATCAATCTTCCTACCATATAAAGCGGAGAGCCAACGGCTCTCCGCTTTATGCGTTATTTGGGTTTGGCCGGACGGTATGTTTCGGACAGAACGGCCATAGGATAAAGGGAAGGGAGATGTACGGTATGAGAAAAATCGTCGCTGCGGCGTTTTTAATGGTGGCGCTGCTGTTCGGCGGGCCGTGGCTCATGGTGAAGGACGCAGAGCCGGAGGAAACGGAGAAGCCCGCCCGTCTGTCAGCCGATGCGGAGCAGACGAAGGATACGCCGAAAGCACAGTCAAAAACGCAGAAAAAGACGGCGAAAACCACAGCGGACGAGCAGGTGACGCTGCGGGTATGGAACGGCAAAAAAACGGTGGAAATGACCATGGCGGAGTATCTGCCCGGCGTGGTGCGGGGTGAGATGCCCGCTTCCTTTGAGCCGGAGGCGCTGGCGGCGCAGGCGGTGGCGGAGCGCACATACATTTACTATCAGATGGCCGGCGGGCGAAAGGACAACCACCCGGACGCGGATATCTGCATGGATCACACCTGCTGCAACGCCTGGGTCTCGGAGAAACAGGCAAGGAAGAACTGGGGCAAAAATGCCGATGCCTATGAAAAGAAGATCCGTCAGGCGGTGCAGAGCACCGACGGCAAGGTAATGCTCTATGACGGCGCGCCGATTCTGGCGGTGTTTCACTCCTCCTCGGCGGGGGTGACCGCCGGCAGCGGCGATGTATGGGTGTCCGATTTACCATACCTGACCAGTGTGAAAAGTCCGGAAACGGCGGACAATGTGCCGAATTATTACAGCGTCAATACCTTTTCAGCAGATGAATTCCGCACCGCGTTTCTGGCATCGCATCCGGAGGCGGAGCTGTCCGGCAGCCCGGAAAACTGGATCGGCGGCATTTCCCGCAGTGGCTCCGACCGCGTGGAAACAGCAGAGATCGGCGGCGTCAGCGTATCCGGCACGGAGCTGCGGGAGATCTTTTCTCTGCGCTCCACCTGCTTTACGGTTGAGGTATCCGGCGGGGAAATCACCTTCCATGTCACCGGCTACGGACACGGCGTGGGCATGAGCCAGTATGGTGCCAATGAGCTGGCATCCGAGGGGAAAAGCTGGCAGGATATTTTGCACTGGTACTATACCGATGTGACCATTGCCGATTATGCCGGGTGAACGGGACTATACAAATCAGAAGAGATATGATAAAATAAACCATTAAAGAATCACCGCACCGCCGGACGGAAAATTTACAGATTATTCGCAGAATGGGTTGGCGGTACAGGTATAATAGAGCCAAATACAGAAGAAAAAACAACGAGTGGGAGGTTTAGGCCTATGGCGCGTAACATTCTGGTTGTGGAAGACGATCATAACATTTCCGATCTGATTCGGATGTATCTGGAAAAAGAGGGCTTTGAGGTTCGTATTGCTTACGACGGCGGGAAGGCCGTGGAGGAATTTGAAAAGCAGGAGCCGGATATGGTGCTGCTGGATATCATGCTGCCGGTAATGGATGGCTGGAGCGTCTGCGCCCGCATCCGGGAGAAGGCGAAAACGCCCATCATCATGCTCACGGCAAAGAGCGAGGTCAATGACCGCATCACCGGTCTGGAAATGGGCGCCGATGACTATCTGGTCAAACCCTTTGAGATGAAGGAACTGATGGCCCGCATCAACGCGGTGCTGCGCCGCAGCGAAATTCCCGATGATACCAAGAAGAAGCTGACCTTCGACAAGCTGGTGATCAATCTGGACAGCTACGAGCTGCTGGTGGATGGGAAAAAGATCGACACGCCCCCTAAGGAGCTGGAGCTGCTGTACCATCTGGCTGCCACGCCCAACCGGGTGTATACCCGCAACCAGCTGCTGGACGAGGTATGGGGCTTTGACTATTTCGGCGACAGCCGTACGGTGGATGTACACATCAAGCGCCTGCGGGAAAAGGTGGAAAATGTGTCCGATCAGTGGGCGCTCAAGACCGTATGGGGCGTGGGCTACAAATTTGAAGTGAAATGAAAAAGGGACAGATTAAACGGTGGTTTCACAGTCTATACTGGAAACAGTTTGCGCTGACTGCCGGCATGGTGCTGCTGACACTGCTGCTGCTGGGCGTATCCTTTTACGCATTGAGCTATAACTATACCGTCACGGAAAAACGCGGCGAGATGCGTGACCGGGCCAATCTGATCGCGCAGATGTCCATTGATTATCTGACCGCCGGCGAGGACAGCATTTCGGAGCAGGAGGATTCTCTGCGCCGTCTGGCCGATATGGCAGCCATGATGACGGATGTGGATTTCCTGATCTGCAATGATCAGGGCAATGTGATCCTCACCTCCGATGAGAGTCTTGTGGGGCGCGTGATCTCCATTCCGGAGGAGATCTGCCGCGAGGTAGGCCAGGGCGGCTACGAGGCCCGCAGCACCATGGGGATTTATCAGCAGAAGCAGTTCGTGGTGGGCGTGCCCATGTTCGACCGCAGCAGCAACGATATCGGTATGGTGATTGCCGTCATGGACGGCACGGAGCTGATGGAGATGTGGCGCTCGTTTATCGGGCTGTTCTTCATGACCTCCGCCATCATCCTGCTGATCGCCTTTGTGGCCAGTTGGCTGACCGCCATCCGGCAGATCCAGCCCATCCAGGAGATGGTGCAGGCTACCCGCGCCTATGCCGCCGGCGAATTTGATGTGCGGATGCAGCCCAGCGGCAGCGACGAGATCGGCGAGCTGGCGGCGTCGTTCAATGATATGGCCGATTCCCTGATGGAGACCGAGCGACAGCGCCGCGATTTTATTGCCAATATCTCCCATGAGCTGAAAACACCCATGACCACCATTGCCGGCTATACCGACGGTATCCTCGACGGCACCATTCCGCCGGAGAAGGAGCGGCAGTATCTGCAAATCATCTCGGACGAGAGCCGGCGATTGAGCCGTCTGGTGCGGCGTATGCTGGACATCTCCCAGATCCAGTCCCAGGAGATGAAGAAAGAGGAATTTGACCTGTGCGAGAGTATGCGTCTGGCGCTTTTGAGTATGGAACAGAAAATTCTGGATCGCGGTCTGGATGTGGAGGCCGATATTCCCGATGATTCGGTGATGGTGCTGGGCGTCAATGATCTGATCACGCAGGTGATCTATAATCTGCTGGAGAACGCCGCAAAGTACGCCTCACCGGAATCCACGCTGTATCTGGGACTGCAGCGCAATCATGACAAGGCGGTGGTGACGGTGCGCAATCAGGGCAATACCATCCCGGCGCAGGAGATCCCGCTGCTGTTTGAGCGGTTTCATAAGACGGACAAGTCCCGCAGCGAGGATAAGGAAGGCTACGGTCTGGGCCTGTATGTGGTCAAGACCATTTTGAGCCAGCATAAGGAACAGATTACTGTGACGAGCGAAAACGGCGTAACGGCCTTCAGCTTTACCGTGCAGACGGCGGCTTCGGCACTGTACGGTGACGGAAACGGTATGAGAGGATAATGCAGTATGCTTGAGGAAAACAAAAAAGACATCATGCCTGATGAACCGCCGGTGGAGGAACCCACCCTCGGGGAGGAACCCGCCCCCCGGGAGGAAACCATCCCCCAAGAAGAACCCATCGAGGCGGTGCCGGGGAGTGATTTTGGTGATGCGGCGCAGGAAACGGAAGACGATGCTGACCCTGTGCCTTTGCCCAACAATGTGTGGAAGGAAGCTGCTGCGAAGGAGAAAAGGAAACGCCGCCGCGGCATATGGATTTTCATTGCCTGCGTGGCGCTGCTGTTTGCCGTGATCGCCATTGTCGGCTGGGGCGGCGATCTGTTCGGCAGCGGCGGAAAGCAGGAACTGCCGGATGAGGATGATTCCGCCAGCAGCATCATTGATATTTTCGAGGACAGTAAAAAGACGACCATTCCCCACTGTGACGGTGATCCCTCTGTGCGCCTTGTATGCGCGGAGGAGAACGGCGATACCATGACTGCCCGGGAGATCTATGCCAAGGTCAATCCGGCGGTGGTCATTGTGGTCGCCACGGACAGCGATGGCGGTTCGGTGGGTACCGGCGTCATCATGAGTGATGACGGCTATATCATCACCAATGCCCATGTCATCTCCGGCGGCCATGAATGCCTTGTGGCACTGTCTACCGGCGTGACCTATGACGCGATGCTGGTGGGCATGGATGAGGACGAGGATCTGGCTGTGCTGAAGATCGATGCCAAGGATCTGCCCACGGCGGAGTTCGGCAACTCTGATCTGGCGTTGGTGGGTGATTCGGTGTATGCTATCGGCAACCCGCTGGGTGTGGAGCTGCGCGGTACCATGACCGATGGCATCATTTCCGCCATCGACCGCAGCGTGGAGATAGACGGCAAGACCATGTCTGTAATTCAGACCAATGCTGCGCTGAATAACGGCAACTCCGGCGGCCCGCTGATTAACGAATGCGGGCAGGTCATCGGCATCAATACCCTGAAAATGGGAAATGTCGAGGGCGCGGAGGTTTCTGTGGAGGGGTTGGGCTTTGCCCTGCCCATCACCTCGGTGGCCTTTGTGGTCAATGATCTCATTGCGCTGGGCAAGTTCCGGGGCGTACCCACCATTGGCATAACGGTGATTGCGAAGAATGCGGACGATAGCACGCAGGTGGTGGTCTACGAGGTGTTGGAGGGTTTTGGTGCGGCAAAGGCAGGCATTCAGCCGGACGATGTGATTTTGGCGGCAGACGGTCGGGAAATTTCGGAGATCGACGATCTGCTGCTGGTGCGGCGTACGCACGAGATCGGCGATACGGTCGCGCTGACCATTCAACGCGGAGATAAGACCTTCGATGTGGATGTGGTGCTGTACTCGGATAAGAAATCCTGAACGCAAATGGCTGTCAGGCGTACGCCTGACAGCCATTTTATCATCACTGCCGTCTGACCAGTGTGGTCAAACCGGCCAGAAGCAGGTAAATGCCAAAGGGCTTGCGCAGCAGCGTCGGATCCACTCCTGTGGCAATCCATGCGGCGAGAATGGCGGCGGGAATGGCCCAGAGAACGGCGGAGTGGAGGACAGCGCGATCCAGAAGCCCGTTTTTTCGATGGCAGAGCAGTCCCATGCCGGCGGTGG
Source organism: Candidatus Cacconaster stercorequi (assembly GCA_018064925.1). GTDB lineage: Bacteria > Bacillota > Clostridia > Oscillospirales > Oscillospiraceae > Vescimonas > Vescimonas stercorequi. Next base: position 83,622 of record JAGHUH010000023.1, read on the forward strand.
GCAGAAAATAGAGAAGATTAATACCCTGCGCGGTGGTCTGATCTACGCCGAGAAACAGCGTCATAATCAGCAGCAGAAGCGTTCCGCCGCCCACGCCCCAGGCCGACAGAATACCGGTGCCTAAGCCCACCATGGCCGGCAACAGAAACGCCCTCACAGCAGGTACCTCACACCGCCGTACAGCAAAAATGCAGCAAAGATCCGGCGCAGCCAGACCGACGGCACAGAGGGGAACAGACGACCACCGATGAACCCGCCCACCAGTCCGCCCACCAGATAGGGCAGGGCGATCATCAGATCCAGCTTCGTTCGGAAAAGGTAAATGCCGGCGGAGATGATGCAGATGGGAAAGATCACCGCCACGCTGTTGGCAAGGGCGCGCTTTTGCTCCAGGCGGCACCATCCGGTCAGCATGGGGACCAGCACCATGCCGCCGCCTCCGCCGAACAGACCGTTTACTGTGCCGGCGGCGATACCGCACAGGGGCAGCTTTTGTTTGTTGTCCATGCTCTGCCTCCTTTGATGTATGGGCGGCTGCGGATGCCGCCCGAGGAAAAGCGTCAGGCTCAGCCGAACTGCTTGAAGCTCTGGCAGTCCGTGCACTGATCCATGGAGGGATTGCTCTCGTGGGTACCCACCTGAATGCTGGTCAGACCGCAGTAGTTGGTGTCCTGGCAGTGGTGTGCGCAGCTGGTGACGGTGCACTTGATGGCGGAATTGGGAGTGCAGTTGCAGCCGTCCTTGGTACAGGTCTTGTTCATAGTCGTGTCCTCCTGTTGATAAAGTGATGAAATAGGCGCTTTGCCTGTCGTTAGTGTGTCACATGGGCGGCGAACTATGCGGCACATCCGCGGAAAAACATGCGGCAGGGCAGGAAAAATTTTGTTTTTTCTGTTCCGGGGTTGACAGCGAAATTATTTTGCATTATCCTAAAAAAAGATTATAAATTATACTCCGGTAGGTAAGGCTACCGCAGGGATATGGACTGCTGCCGCGAACTGGTGGAGACACCATAAGAGGGTTTGAACAGGCGATATCGAAACCAAGGTATCATCTAATGCAGTTTCACCGCCCAGCGATGCTAAAGCTTGTTACGGTGGTCAGGTCACGGTTTGCGTGGCCTTTCAGGATTATTCCGCAATGGGTGTTCTACCGAACGCTGTTGCGGAGTTTTTATTTTTGCAGGAAGGAGGAGCGTGTCATGTTTGATTATGAAGAGCAGTTGGATCAATATCTGGAAACCATAGAGGAGATGATCCGCGAGAAACGCTACGCCGAGCTGCGTGACATGCTCCTGCCCATGGAGCCTGCGGACATCGCTCTGCTGCTGGAGGAGTCCGGCGAGGAGAAGATGCCCATTCTGTACCGCCTGCTGCCCAAGGAGCTGGCGGCAGAGGTATTTGTGGAGCTGGAATCCGACTCGCAGGAAATGCTGATCCGGGGCTTTTCCAACACCGAGCTGAAGGAAGTGCTGGATGAGCTGTATCTGGACGATGCGGTCGACATTGTGGAGGAGATGCCCGCCAGCGTGGTGATCCGCATTCTGGAGCGCGCCACGCCGGAGATGCGCAAATCCATCAACGAAATTCTGAAGTATCCCGAGGACTCTACCGGCTCTATCATGAACACGGAGTTTTTGTCCCTGAAAAAGGATATGACCGTGTCCGATGCCTTCAAGCGGATTCGCCGCGTGGGCGGCGAGATGGAGACCATCAGCATTCTGTATGTCACCGATCCCACCCGCCATCTGCTGGGTGTGCTGTCGGTGCGTGATCTGCTGCTGGCCGAGGAGGAGGATCTCATTGAGGAGATCATGGACCCCAATGTGGTGGCCATCAACACCATGGAGGATAAAGAGGATGCCGCTCAGGCATTGAGCAAATACGACTTCGTGGCCATGCCCGTGGTGGACATGGAGGAGCGTCTGGTGGGTATCGTCACCGTTGACGACGCCATGGATGTTATCGAAGAGGAGACCACCGAGGACTTCGAAAAGATGGCCGCTATGCTGCCGTCCGACAAGCCCTATCTGCGCACCGGCGTATGCGAAACCTGGGGTGCCCGTCTGCCGTGGCTGATGGTACTGATGCTGTCGGCTACCTTTACCGGCATGATCCTCAACCACTATGAAAATGCGCTGGCTGCCTGCCTGGTGCTGAATGCCTATATCCCCATGCTGTCCGGTACCGGCGGCAACTCCGGCACCCAGGCATCCGTTGCCGTGATCCGCGCCTTGAGTCTGGACGAGGTGAATTTCTCCGATATTTTGCAGGTGCTGTGGAAGGAACTGCGGGTATCATTTTTGTGCGGCGTGTGTCTGGGCGGTGCCAACTTCATCAAGATGCTGCTGGTGGATCGTCTGTTGCTGGGGAATGCGGCGGTGACCCTGCCGGTTTGCGCGGTGGTGTGCCTGACCATCATGTTCGTGGTGATTTTTGCCAAGTGCGTGGGCTGCAGCTTACCCATTCTGGCGGAAAAGATCGGCCTTGACCCGGCGGTCATGGCCAGCCCCTTCATCACCACCATCGTGGACGCCACCTCGCTGCTGATTTACTTTACCTTTGCTTCGCATCTGTTGGGAATATAACGGAAAAGCCGCTCATCCGAGCGGCTTTCCTTTTTGCAAAAGCAAAAGTTAGGGGGGAATTATTGCTTGTGAAAAACGGCGTTTTGTGATATAATAATCCATTACTAAATTACTGCATTTCGGCGGGAGAGGAGCGAGGACATATGGGGATGCACGACAAGCACAGGCGGCGCAAACGGGCACAGTTTCTGTCCGGCGGACTGGACGGGCTGTCCGATTACGATGTGCTGGAGCTGCTGCTGTTTTACGCCATTCCCCGCCGGAATACCAACGATCTGGCCCACGCTCTGATCGACGAGTTCGGAAATCTGGAAAATGTACTGCTGGCGCCTATCGGACAGCTGGAGAAGGTGCCGGGCATCGGAGAAAATTCCGCCCTGCTGCTGAAGCTGATTCCGGCACTGCACACCCGTCTGCGGCAGTCACGGATGCCGGAAAAGATTTTGCAGTCCACCGATCAGGCAGGGGAATACTTTGCCGAGCTGCTGCGCCATGAGCGCCGCGAGGTGGTCTACCAGATGTGTGTAGACAGAAAGGGCAGGATCATCAACTGCTGCCGCCTGTCGGAGGGCAGCGTGGATCTGGCGGTGCTGGATGCGCGCCGGGTGGCGGAAAACGCGCTGCTGAGCGATGCCACCGGCGTCCTTTTGGCGCACAATCATCCCAGCGGCGTGGCATTGCCCTCGGCGGAGGATCGCCAGATCACCCTGCAGGTGCGGGATGCGCTGCGCTTGATGGGGATTACACTGATCGACCATATCGTTGTGGCGGACGGAGATTTCGTCTCCATGGCCGCCAGCGGCGACCTGTTGCTTCCCTTGTAAAGCCTCGTTTTACAACCGACCAATGATCCAATAATTTACAACCGACCAATGATCCAATAAGAAGTAAGGAGAACACAGTATGCCTGCTTTTCAGGTGGTTTCTGAATATGAGCCCTCCGGTGATCAGCCGCAGGCAATTGCGGCGCTGGCCGAGGGCATCGAGAACGGTCTGCGCTCTCAGGTGCTGCTGGGCGTGACCGGCAGCGGCAAGACCTATACCATGGCCAAGGTCATCGAAAAGGTACAGCGCCCTACGCTGGTGCTGGCGCATAATAAGACGCTGGCCGCCCAGCTCTGCGAGGAGTTCCGGGAGTTTTTCCCCAACAACGCCGTGGAGTATTTCGTCTCCTACTACGACTATTATCAGCCGGAGGCGTATATCCCCCATACCGATACCTATATCGAGAAGGACGCCTCCACCAACGAGGAGATCGACCGCCTGCGCCTGAGCGCCACGGCGTCTCTTCTGGAGCGGCGAGATGTGATCGTGGTGGCATCGGTGAGCTGTATCTACGGTCTGGGCGAACCGGATGACTTTGCGAAGATGATGATCTCCCTGCGCACGGGGATGACCATGGACCGTGACGAGCTGCTGCGCCGTCTGGTGGAGGATCGCTACGAGCGCAATGATATCGCCTTTGGCCGCAATATGTTCCGTGTCCGGGGTGACACGGTGGAGTTATATCCCGCCTATTATAAAGACCGCGCCATCCGCGTGGAATTTTTCGGCGATGAGATCGACCGCATCACCGAATTTCACCCCGTGACAGGTGTGGCCAACTGCACGCTGAACCATGTGGCCATCTACCCTGCCAGCCACTATGTCACGCCCAAGGAGAAGATGGACGCGGCCATGGTGGAGATCCGGAAAGAGCTGGAGGAGCAGGTGAAGCGATTTGAGAGCGAGAACAAGCTCATCGAGGCCCAGCGTATCCGCCAGCGCACCGAATACGACATGGAGATGATGATGGAGCTGGGCTACTGCTCCGGCATCGAGAACTATTCCCGCATCATCGGGCAGCGGCCTGTGGGCTCCCCGCCCATGACGCTGCTGGACTTTTTCCCGGATGATTTTCTGCTGTTTGTGGATGAGAGCCATGTGACGCTGCCCCAGGTGCGGGCCATGTACAACGGCGACCATGCACGGAAGAACAGTCTGGTGGAGTATGGCTTCCGTCTGCCCTGCGCTTACGATAACCGCCCCTTGAAATTCGAGGAATTTGAGGAGCGTTTCCATCAGGCGGTGTTCGTGTCTGCCACACCCGGCGAGTATGAAAAGACCAACGCCGATGCCGTGGCCGAGCAGGTCATCCGCCCCACGGGACTTCTGGATCCGGTGGTAGAGGTGCGGCCCGTGCTGGGTCAAATTGACGATTTGGTGGAGGAGATCCACCGCCGCACGGAGCGCAACGAGCGGGTACTGGTGACGACGCTGACCAAGCGCATGGCGGAGGATCTGACCAACCATTTCAAGGGTCTGGGCATCCGCGTGCGGTATATGCACTCGGATGTGGCGGCGCTGGAGCGCATGGAGATCATCCGCGACCTGCGTCTGGGTGAATTTGATGTGCTGGTGGGCATCAACCTGCTGCGTGAGGGGCTGGATCTGCCGGAGGTGAGCCTCGTGGCCATTTTGGATGCCGATAAGGAGGGCTTTCTGCGCAGTGAGACCAGCCTCATCCAGACCATCGGCCGCGCCGCACGAAACGCGGAGGGACTGGTGATCCTGTATGCCGACACGGTGACGCCCAGTATGAAAGCGGCCATCACCGAAACGGAGCGCCGCCGGAAGAAGCAGGATGCCTATAACAAGGCGCACGGCATCGTGCCCCGCACCATCCGCAAGAGCGTGCGGGAGATGGTGGAGATCAGCCATACCGCCCAGGAGGCATCGAAGCTGACGAAGAAGAAGCTGACGGATGCCCAGCGGCAGGCCACCATTGCCCGGTTGGAAAAAGAGATGAAACAGGCCAGCAAGATGCTGGAGTTTGAAGTTGCGGCTCTGCTCCGTGATCAGATCATCGAATTGCGGAACGAGAAGTAACGAGGTGAAGCGGATGAAAAAATATATTTCCTATATCTATGTTGTGCTGGGTGCGGCCTGCTGGGGTTTTATCGGCGTATTCAACCGCATTCTGGCCACCACCGGGATCACCATGGGAAACCGGGTGCTGATCCGCAATTTCGGCTCGCTGCTGCTGATGACAGTGGTGTTTGCCTTCATCCATCCGCAGGTATTTCACATTCAGAAAAAGCACCTGCCCCTCTTTCTGGGCAGCGGTCTATTAAGCGTGGTGGGATTGGGGTGGACCTATTTCTCCTGCCAGTTGATGTGCTCATTGGCGGTGGCGGGCATTCTGCTGTATCTGGCGCCGTCCTTCGTGGTCATCGGCAGCGCCATTTTGTGGAAGGCGCCCCTGACACGCCGAAAGATCGCTGCGCTTGCGTTGGCACTTTGCGGCTGTGCGCTGGTCAGCGGCATCGTGGGCGGCGATGTAAAGGCATCGGTGCCGGGGATTTTGCTGGGCATCGGTGCGGGGCTGTGCTATGCCAGCTATACGATTTTCTCCCACTACGGTCTTGCCCACTATGACAGTCTGACCATGATTTACTGGACTTTTCTGGTGGCGGGCCTTGCCTCGCTGGTGTTTCTGGATGCCCCGGCCATGGCGGATACCCTGCGTCAGCCCAACGGCATCATCGGTGCCGTGGGGTTGGTGGTCATCGCCACGGTGCTGCCGTACATCTTCTATACCAAGGGCCTTGAGGGCGTGGAGAGCGGCGTCGCCTCGGTGATCGCCAATGTAGAGCCGGTGGTGGCGGCGTTGACCGGCGTCATCTTTTTCAACGAAACGCTGAACATCTGGACGGTGCTGGGCATTATACTGGTGCTGACAGCGGCGGTGCTTCTGGCAAAGGGAGATAACCCATGACGGAAAAGCTGCGGCCATATCGGTGCCTTGACGGCCTGACCCTGAAGTGCGTGGCCATGGCGGCCATGCTGCTGGATCATGCAGGTATGACGCTGTTTCCGGATGTGCTCTGGCTGCGCTGCGTGGGGCGGTTGGCGTTCCCCGTCTTCGCCTTTCTGGCAGCGGAGGGCTTTGCCTATACCCGCAATTTCCGGAAGTATCTTGCCCGCATGGCGGTGTTTGCTGTTTTCGCGGAGATCCCGTTTAATCTGGCGTGCAGCGGACACATTTTGTGCTGGGAGAAACAGAATGTGATGTGGACGCTCTGTCTGGCACTGCTGCTGCTCCGCGGGATTGGCTGGGCAAGGGAGAAGCTCCCGGATTGGGAGGAAGTCGCCATTGTTGCGGCCCTTGTGCTGGGAATGCTGGCGGGCGAGATTTTGCGCGTGGATTACGGCGGTGAAGGCGTGGCCATGGTGCTGTTGTTCTGGCTTTGCCGCCGGGAAAAAGGCGGTGCGCTGTGTCAGGTCATCGGTATGTTTGCGCTCTGCGCATGGCTGGGCGGCGGCATCTGCTATCTTGCCATGCTGGCGCTGCTCCCTATCTGGCTCTATAACGGGCAGTCCGGCCCCCGCAACAAAGTCATTCAATATACCTGCTATGTGTTTTACCCGGTGCATCTATTACTTCTCGGCATTCTGACGCAATATATATCGTAGCGAAGGAGGAACCATCCATGGCGAAGAAGAAAGAGGAAAAAACCAATGTGATGCGCGCATTGGAGCAGAAGAAAATTCCCTATCAGGCTCATACCTATCCCGCTGACGGCGGCGCCGTGGACGGCGTGTCCGTGGCGGCGTATCTGGGGCAGGACCCTGCCGCCGTGTTCAAAACGCTGGTGACCCGGGGGACATCCGGTGCCTACTATGTATTTGACATCCCTGTGGCGGAAAACCTGGATCTGAAGAAGGCAGCCAAAGCGGTGGGGGAAAAATCCATTGCCATGATTGCCCAGAAGGAGCTTCTGCCCCTGACCGGCTATGTCCACGGCGGGTGCAGCCCCGTGGGAATGAAGAAGCTGTTTCCCACCGTGTTCCATCAGACCGCCGACGAGCTGGAGAGCATTATGGTGTCGGCGGGGAAGATCGGTTTTCAGGTGCAATGTCGTCCTGCCGATCTGCTGAACCTTGTGGGGGGCAAAACGGCGGATATTATTGTAGATTAAAACTATTGGTTGACATAATAAAATGATTGTACCATACTGTCCGCAGGACGGCCGTCCGCAAGACAGTATGAACAGGAGCGAATACCATGCAAAAGGAAATTTTCATCAAGGGTGCGCGGGAGAACAACCTGAAGAATATTGATGTGGCCATCCCCCGCGACAAGCTGGTGGTGCTGACGGGGCTTTCCGGCTCCGGCAAATCGTCGCTGGCCTTTGATACCATTTATGCCGAGGGACAGCGCCGGTATGTGGAGAGTCTGAGCGCCTATGCCCGGATGTTCTTGGGCCAGATGGACAAGCCGGATGTGGACTATATTGACGGTCTATCCCCGGCCATCTCCATCGACCAGAAAACCACCTCGAAAAATCCCCGCTCCACTGTGGGCACGGTGACGGAGATCTATGACTATCTACGCCTTCTGTGGGCACGGGTGGGTACGCCCCATTGCCCCAAGTGCGGCAAGGAAATTCGTCAGCAGACCATCGACCAGATCGTGGATCAGGTGCTTTCTCTGCCGGAGGGCACCCGTATTCAGATTTTGGCGCCGGTGATCCGCGGACGCAAGGGCGAGCACACCAAGGTGTTCGAGGATGCCCGCCGCAGCGGATATGTCCGCGTGCGGGTGGACGGAAACCTCTATGATCTGGGCGAGGAGATTAGGCTGGAAAAAAACCTCAAGCACCACATTGAGGTGGTGGTGGACCGTCTGATCGTTCGCAGCGATATTCAGCAGCGGCTGACGGACTCTATCGAAACGGCCTGTGCCCTCACCGGCGGTCTGGTGGTGGTCAATCTGCTGCGGGAGGAGCAGGACTTGTCCTTTTCCCAGAACTACGCCTGCGACGATTGCGGTATCTCCATCGAGGAGCTGACGCCCCGGATGTTTTCCTTCAACAATCCCTACGGCGCCTGCCCCACCTGTACCGGGCTGGGGATGCAGCTCAAGGCTGACCCGGTGCTGATCGTACCGGACGAGAGCAAATCCATTCTGGACGGCGCCATCACCGCCAGCGGTTGGAACTCCATCCGCTCTGACGGCATCTCCCGGATGTATTTTGACGCGCTGACCAAGAAATACCATTTCTCCCTTGCCACGCCGTGGCGGGATCTGACAGCCCAGGTGAAGGATATTATCCTCTACGGCACCCGGGGAGAGAAACTGGAGCTGACCTATGACCAGCCCCGCGGCAAGGGCGTTTTATATCAGCCCTTTGAGGGCATCGCCAACAATCTGGAGCGCCGCTATCGGGAGACCCAGAGCGATGCGTCCAAAAAGGAGATCGAGGAGCGCATGGCGGAGTGTCCCTGCCCCGCCTGTCAGGGGCGCCGTCTGCGCCCGGAGGCGCTGTCGGTTACGGTGGGCGGCAAGTCCATCCACGGCCTGACGGAGCTGCCCATCAATGAAGAGCTGGCATTTTTTGACGAATTGACGCTTACCGATACCCAGCAGATCATTGCCGCGCAGATTTTGAAGGAGATCCGCTCCCGTCTGCACTTTTTGCAGTCGGTGGGTCTTGATTATCTGACCCTCAGCCGCTCCAGCGGTACGCTGAGTGGCGGCGAGAGCCAGCGGATCCGTCTGGCCACCCAGATTGGCTCCAGCCTAATGGGCGTGCTGTATATTCTGGATGAGCCGTCCATCGGATTGCATCAGCGGGACAATGACAAGCTGCTTGAAACGCTGAAGCACCTGCGCGATCTGGGCAACACCCTCATCGTGGTGGAGCATGACGAGGACACCATGCGTGCGGCGGATTACCTCATCGACATTGGCCCCGGCGCCGGCAGTCACGGCGGTGAGGTGGTGGCCGCCGGCACGCCGGAGGAGGTCATGGCCAATCCCCACAGTCTGACGGGACAGTACCTCAGCGGCAAAAAGAAAATTGACATTCCCGTCTGCCGCCGCAAGGGCAGCGGCAAATGGCTGACGGTGCGGGGCGCACGAGAGAACAACCTGAAAAATATTGATGTGTCGATACCGCTGGGCACGCTGACCTGCGTCACCGGTGTCAGCGGCAGCGGCAAATCCAGTCTGGTGAACGAGATCATCTTCAAGAAGCTGGGCGTGGAGCTGAACCGCATGAAGGCACATCCCGGCAAGTTTACCGCCATCGAGGGCATGGAGCATCTGGACAAGGTCATCAGCATTGACCAGAGTCCCATCGGCCGCACGCCCCGAAGCAATCCGGCCACCTACACCAACCTGTTTAACGATATCCGTGCCCTGTTTGCCGCCACGCCGGAGGCAAAGGCCAGGGGCTACAATATGGGTCGCTTCTCCTTCAATACCAAGGGCGGGCGCTGTGAGGCCTGCTGCGGTGACGGACTTTTAAAAATCGAAATGCACTTTCTGGCAGATGTCTATGTCCCCTGCGAGGTGTGCCGGGGCAAACGCTACAACCGCGAGACGCTGGAAGTGAAATATAAGGGCAAATCCATCGCCGATGTACTGGATATGACGGTGGAGGATGCGGCGGAGTTCTTTGCACCGGTGCCGAAAATTGCCGACCGCCTGCGCACCTTGTGCCAGGTGGGTCTGGGCTATGTGAAGCTGGGGCAGTCCAGCACCACGCTGTCCGGCGGCGAGGCGCAGCGCGTCAAGCTGGCCACGGAGCTTTCCAAGCGCTCCACCGGCCGCACCATCTATATTCTGGATGAGCCCACCACCGGCCTGCATGCCGACGATGTGAAAAAGCTGCTGATCGTGCTGCAGCGATTGGTGGAGGCGGGCAACACGGTGCTGGTGATCGAGCATAATCTGGATGTGATCAAATGCGCCGACTACCTCATTGATCTGGGGCCGGAGGGCGGCAGCGGCGGCGGCACGGTGGTGGCCACCGGTACGCCAGAGCAAGTGGCAGAGGTGAAGGAATCCTACACCGGCCGCTATCTGAAAAAAATTCTGAAATAACCACTCCACCCTCACCGGCATAGGATAGTATGAGGTGATGGCAGTGATGCTTTTGCGTGACGGAGTGATCGCACTGTTGGCGGCGATTGGGCTGACGGTGATCCTGTGGGGAGCGGCAGAGCTGATTTTCCGGAAACGGGAGGGGCACAGCGCCGCGGTGGTGGTGCTGCCCATGTGCGGCACGGCGGTGGAGTACGATCTGCAGACCCTGCTGGCACAGCGCCGCCGTCTGGGCAGTGATGCGGCCATCGTACTGCTGGATCGCGGATTAAGTGACGAGGATCGCCGGCGGGCGGAATGGCTGACGAAGCGGTACGAGGGTGTTGTACTGCTGACAGCCGATGAATTGACAGAATATTGGAAACGAACTTGAAAGGGAAGAAGCTATGGGGGAGCGCAGCACGGTGATGGGCACCGTACAGAACATCGTCTTTCAAAATGAAGAAAACGGCTACACGGTGCTGTGCCTCCTGACGGAGCAGGGGGAGCTGGTCACGGTGGTGGGCTGCATCCCCTGCGCCGCACCCGGCGAGAGCATGGCGGTCACTGGCGTGTGGACGAACCACCCCAGCTATGGACAGCAGCTGACCGCCGAGTCGGTGGAGCGGCGGATGCCGGAAAGTGAGGCGGAGATCGCCGCCTACCTTGCCAGCGGCATCATCAAGGGCATCGGCCCGGCCACGGCACAGCGTCTGGTGGATCGCTACGGTACCGATACGCTGGCGGTGCTGGAGGACGAGCCGGAGCGGCTGCAGACCATCAAGGGCATTACCGCCAAGCGTGCCATGGAGATCTCCGTGGCGTTCCGTCAGTTGACGGGACTGCGCCGCGTGATGGAATTTCTGGCGCGGTACGATCTGCCGGTGACCATGGCCATGCGCCTCTACCGCGCCTATGGCGCCGACGCCCTGCCGCGGCTGAAGGACAACCCATACCTGCTGGCAGATGAGGCGTACGGCGTGGCGTTTTCCGCGTTGGATGAGATCGCCCTGAGCATGGGCTTTGAGGCAAACAGCCCCTGCCGCACCGAGGCGGCCATTCTCTATGAATTAAGTTATAATCTGGGCAACGGTCATGTGTTTTTGCCCCGGGACAAGCTGCTGGCGGCCACTGCACAGCTTATCGGCGTTCCGCAGGACGAGGTGGAGATCACGCTGGATGCGCTGCTGGAGCGCAAGGCCGTGGTGCAGGAGCATATTGCCGGCGTGGAGGGCTGCTATCTCCGGAGAATGTACGAGGCGGAAACCTATGTATCGGCCAAGCTGCTTGCCATGCGGAAGAACCCCTTTGAAACGGCGGGGAGCGTCAGCAGGATCATTGCGGAGATCGAAAAAAAGCGGGGCATTACCTATGCGCCCCAACAGAAGCAGGCGGTGGAGATGGCAGCCCGGGAGGGCGTGCTGCTGCTGACCGGCGGCCCCGGTACCGGCAAGACCACCACCGTACAGGCCATTGTGACGCTGCTGCAGCGCATGGGCCTGGAGGTGCTGCTGCTGGCGCCTACGGGACGCGCGGCCAAGCGCATGAGTGAGCTGTGCGGGCAGGAGGCGCAGACCATCCACCGGGCATTGGGTATGAATTATAACGAACTCACCGGTGAGGTGACCTTCCGCAAGAACGGCAAGGAGCCGCTGGAGGCGGACGCCGTGATCGTGGACGAGATGAGTATGGTGGATCTGGAGCTGATGCGCTCGCTGCTGACGGCGCTGCGTCCCGGCTGTCGGCTGGTGATGGTGGGCGATCCGGATCAGCTGCCCTCCGTGGGGGCGGGCAATGTATTTGCCGATCTGCGCCGCAGCGGTGTGGTGCCCACCGTGGCATTGAAGGAGATCTTCCGTCAGGCACAGCAGTCCGCTATCATCCGCAATGCCTATGCGGTGAACGGTGGACAGGCACCCGATTTGGGCGGCGGACAGGAGGATTTCTTCTTTCTGTGCCGCCGGTCACCGGAGCGGCTGGTGCAGACCGTGGTGGAGCTGGTGGCACAGCGACTGCCGCAGAATATGAACATTCCCGCCGAGAGTATTCAGGTGCTGTCGGCCACCCGGAAGGGCGAGTGCGGCACGGCCAATCTGAACCGCGCCCTGCAATCGGCACTGAACCCGCCTGCCCGGGGAAAGCAGCAGAAGGTCTGGGGCGATACGGTGTTCCGGGAGGGCGACCGCGTCATGCAGACCAAAAACAATTACGATGTGATCTGGGAAAAAGACGACGGCACCGTGGGTACCGGTATCTTTAACGGCGATGTGGGTATCATACAAGAGATCGACCCAAGCGGCGAGCTGATCACCATCCGGTTTGAGGACCGGATCAGCGTGTACACGGTGGATCTCCTCAGTCAATTGGAGCTGGCTTATGCCATTACTGTACATAAGGCGCAGGGCAGCGAATATCGCGCCGTGGTGCTGGTGTCCGCGCCGGCGGCGCCGGGATTGATGGTACGGGGCGTGCTGTATACCGCCATCACCCGTGCCAGAGAATTGCTGATCGTGGTGGGTGACGATGTGGTGCCCGGAAAAATGGCGGCCAATGACCGGCAGCAGCGCCGATACAGCGGCCTGCGCCGCCGCTTGAAGCAGGGAGGCGAGGCGACATGAGCGTAAACGACGGATTGAATAAAGTCAGCCGCGGCGTGATGGATTTCTTGTTTCCCCGAAAGTGTCCCTTCTGCGGCAAACCGGTGGGACGGGAGCTTCTGTGCGAAAAGTGCGAGGAAAAGCTGCCCTATACGCAGGACAGAGCGCTGCGCCGCGGCGCGGGCTATGGACGGTGCGCCTCGCCGCTATTCTATGAGGAAGGCGTGCGGAAGGCTGTGCTGGATTATAAATTCCACGGCAAGCTGGGCGGCCTGAACTGCTTTGGCAGTATGCTGGCGCAGTGCGCTGCCGAGCAGTATTCCGGCGAGTTTGATGCCATCACATGGGTGCCGGTGAGTAAGAAGCGCCTGAAAAAGCGCGGCTTTGACCAGTCCCGTTTTCTGGCGGGCAGTGCCTGCGTGGACTGGCATGTCTCCCCGGTGGAAACGCTGAAAAAGGTGGTGGACAACCCACCGCAGTCCGGTCTGACCGATGCCGCCGCCCGCCGAGCCAATGTGCTGGGGGTCTACGAGGCGGTGAACGCGGCGGAGATCGCCGGAAAACGCTGGCTGCTGATCGACGATGTGCTGACCACCGGAGCCACACTCGCCGAATGCGTCCGGGTACTGAAGGAGGCGGGCGCGCAGGATGTGATGTGTCTGACGCTGGCCGTGGTGCGGAAAGAGGATTGACCGAAAAGCGCCGAGAAGCATTTTTTTCACACCCACACGCTGTGTTGATCGGATGCAACAGAGTTTTTGGGTTATGTAAACTCATAGTTACCGATGAGGGTGATATAACCGCATCCGACGGCAGAGATTTTGTAAACATATCATGATCGTCCGGAAAAAGCGATAAATCCTCTTGCAAAATGAAAAAACGCCCAGTATAATATACATTCAGAAAAGTTTCGGCGGTGGATGCCGCTATACCATAAGATTCAACGAAAAATGAGGTGCTGAATATGTGTGCATTGGCAAAAGATATCGGTATTGACCTTGGTACCGCATCTGTTTTGGTTTATGTAAAGGGTAAGGGCGTTGTGCTGAACGAGCCCTCCGTGGTAGCAATTGATAAGAACACCGGCCGTCTGCTGAAGGTGGGTGCCGAGGCACAGGCCATGCTGGGTCGTACCCCCGGTAATATCGTGGCCATCCGTCCCCTGCGCGAGGGCGTGATCTCCGATTATGATATGACCGAGCGGATGCTTAAGGAGTTTATCCACAAGGTGGCCGGCGGCTTCCAGCTGTTCAAGCCCCGTGTGATCATCTGCGTGCCCTCCGGTATTACCGAGGTGGAGGAGCGCGCCGTGGTGGATGCCGGTATTCAGGCCGGCGCACGCCGCGTTTATCTGATTGAGGAGCCTGTAGCTGCCGCCATCGGCGCCGGCATCGACATTGCCAAGCCCGATGGACATATGGTGGTGGATATCGGCGGCGGTACCTCCGATATCGCTGTCATCTCCCTGAGCGGTGTGGTGGAGAGCTCGTCCATCAAGATCGCCGGCGACCAGTTCAACGAATCCATCGTGAAGTATATGCGCCGCAAACACAATATCCTCATCGGTGAGCGTACCGCCGAGCTGATGAAGATGGAAATCGGCTGCGTATTCCCCAAGGAAGAGGAGTCCAGCATGGAGATCAAGGGCCGCTGCCTGATGACCGGTCTGCCCAAGAGCATTTCCGTTACTTCCACCGAGATGATGGAGGCCTTTGAGGAGCCCGTGGAGCGTATTCTGGAAGCCATCCACAGCGTGCTGGAGCGTACGCCTCCCGAGCTGGTGGCCGATGTGTCCAACAACGGCATCATGATGACCGGCGGCGGCAGTCTGGTGGAGGGCTTTGATAAGCTGATCGAGGCGCGCACCGGTATTCACACTATGGTGGCAGAGAATGCCATCTCCTGCGTGGCGGAGGGTACCGGCAAGAGCCTGGACAGCGTGAATGATATGCAGGACGGCACGGTCAATTTGAGCCGTCGCAAGCAGATGAACTGAAAAAACACATTGGAAAAGAAACCGCTTTTTGGGCGGTTTCTTTTTTGCAGCGAGATAATAATTTTTTATTACAATAAATTAAAATTTTTTGCACAAAACCAAGGTAAAATGCAACATAATCGGAGGATTGAACAATATACTATAAAATTACGGTTGACTTTTTGGAAAAAAAGACTAATATGATAAGAAGGAAGGAATAAGGAATTGCAAAAAACCATGAAAATAATGAGGAGGAAGTCGGAATGAAGTTTTCCAAGAAGATTGAAAAGTGCGGTCTGTCCCCTATGCGCAAGTTCCACCCCTATGCAGTGGCTGCTCAGGAGCGTGGCATCAAGCTGTATCACCTGAACATCGGCCAGCCCGATATCGAGACCCCTCCCGCCTACTTTGAGGCGGCCAAAGCATTTAACCAGCCTGTTCTGGAGTATGCTCCTTCCGTGGGCGTGCCCGAGCTGATCGATGCCATCCAGAAGTACTATGACAATCTGGATATGCATTTCGAGAAGAACGAGATCTACATTACCGCCGGCGGCTCCGAGGCCCTGCTGATGGTCATGGCTGCTATCCTGGACGATGGCGACGAGATCCTGATTCCCGAGCCCTATTATCCCAACTACGATACCATGGCCAACCTGTGTGGTGCCAGCATTCATCCCATCCCCACCACTCCCGAGGAAGGCTATCACTATGCTGATCGTGCCAAGATTGAGGCCGAGATCAATGAGCACACCCGTGCCATTATGGTCACCAACCCCGGCAACCCCACCGGCGTTGTCCTGACTCCCGAAGAGATGCGCCTGATGGTCGACATCGCCAAGGAGCATGACCTGTTCATCATCGGTGACGAGGCCTACCGTGAGTTCGTCTATGCCGGTGAGCCCCTGCAGTCTCTGGGTCAGTTCGAGGATGCTGCCGAGAATGTTATCGTGATCGACACCGTGTCCAAGCGCTTCAGCGCCTGCGGCGCCCGTATCGGCTGCGTGATCACCCGCAACCACGAGCTGCTGGATCAGATCATGAAGTATTGCCAGTGCCGTCTGTGCGTTCCTACCATCGACCAGCTGGCTTCCGCCGCTCTGTATGATGTGGGCCCCGAGTACTTCGCCAAGGTCCGCGAGGAGTACAAGAAGCGCCGCGACACTGTTATGGCCGGCCTGGAGAAGATCCCCGGTGTCATCTGCAAGTGCCCCAAGGGTGCTTTCTATGTCATGGCCGCTCTGCCTGTTGACGATGCTGAAAAGTTCCAGTACTGGCTGCTGGAGGAGTGGGATGACAACGGCGAGTCCGTCATGTTCGCTCCCGGCGAAGGCTTCTATGGCACTCCCGGCAGAGGCAAGAACGAAGTCCGTCTGGCTTATGTCCTGAAGCAGGCCGATCTGGAGCGTGCTATGGATCTGCTGGCCAAGGGCATCGCTGCCTACAACGCCCGCTAATCGGCGCAATCTATTTGTTTTATCAAATAACGCTGCCTTCGGGCAGCGTTATTTTTTGTGATGCGCCGTGTGCTGTTTTGCATCTTGCAAAATCGGTATCAAGCGGGTACACTATGGGTAAATGCAGGAGAAGGAGATGCGCTGCCATGTTTCAGGGATACACGCAGGAAACGGTGGATTTCATGTGGGGGATCCGCTTCAACAATGAGCGGGAGTGGTTTTTGCCCCGCAAGGAGATCTATCAGCAGCATCTGCTCCAGCCCACAAAGGAACTGGCGGCGCAGGTCTATGACGGCGTCCATGCGGCGGTTCCCGACGAGCCGCTGCTGGTAAAGGTATCCCGGATTTACCGCGATGCCCGCCGACTCCACGGACGGGGGCCGTATAAGGATCACCTGTGGTTTTCCATTCGCACAGGCGATCAGGATTGGACAGGTCGTCCCACCTTTTATTTTGAGATTGCCCCGGAGTATTACAGCTACGGCATGGGCTTCTGGTGCGCCAAGGCCGCCACGATGCAGCGGTATCGTCAGCGCATCGACCGCGATCCCCGGGAATTGACGGCGCTGGTGGAGGATTTCAACCGGCAGAATACCTTTGTGCTGGCCGGGGCGGACTATGTCCGCAGCAAGGGTGAGGTCAGCGAGCTGCTGCGTCCGTGGTACCAGAAAAAATCCATCAACCTTCACCATGAAGGCCCGCTGGACGAGCGTATCTTTTCCCCGGAGTTGGCAGACGATGTGCTGCAGGGCTTCCTGCGTTTGATGCCGTTTTACCGCTACTTTGCGGAGATCATCGCCTCGCAGACGGAATGAGGAAATTTTTCCCTTGACAAATGGCATGGCATGAGATATAAAAAGAGTACCTGTATTGAGGGAGTAATTCCGCACCGCGTTCCTTGCGGGGCGAAGCATACTCGTCAGAACGGTGCGAACGCACCCGGGATGCTTTGAAAGAATGAGACTCATACGCTGACACGATCGGTCTGCGTATGAGTCTTTTTTGCTGCGGACAAATATGTTGTGGATAGATAAGGAGAGGATCAAATGGAGAAAGTATACAGCCGCAGCGCGGAAGAAATACTGTCTGCGCTGGAAACCGGTGAATGCGGACTCACATCGGAAGAAGCGGCAAAGCGCCGGGAGAAGTACGGGCCCAATAAGCTGAAGGAGGCGCCGAAGCCTACCATTCTGCAGCGCTTCATGCAGCAGTTGAAGGATCCCATGCTGCTGATCTTGATGGCTGCTGCGGTGGTATCCGCCGTGACCAACGCCTTGGCCGGCGAGAGCATGACCGAGGTATTCATCATTGTGCTGGTGGTGCTGTTGAACGCCATTCTGGGCGTGGTGCAGGAGAGTAAGGCCGAGGCCGCCATCGAGGCGCTGCAGACCATGACCGCCGCCACCTGCAAGGTCATGCGCGACGGCCATCAGATAACACTGGAGAGCAGCGAACTGGTGCCCGGTGACATCGTCATTCTGGAGGCCGGTGATTCCGTGCCTGCCGATGGCCGCCTTTTGGAGAGTGCCTCGCTGAAGATCGAGGAAGCCGCCCTGACCGGCGAGAGCGTCCCGGTGAACAAGGCCATCGAGGTGCTTGGCATGGATGGCGCTGATGTGGCGCTGGGCGACCGGAAAAATATGTGCTATATGGGCTCCACCGTGGTCTATGGCCGCGGACGGGCGGTGATCACCGCCACTGGTATGGATACCGAGATGGGCAAGATCGCCGGCGTACTGGCTGCTACCGTGGACGAGGAAACGCCGCTGCAGCGCCGATTGACGGAGCTGGGTAAGACATTGAGCAAGCTGGTGCTGGGCATCTGCGTGTTTATCTTCATATTCGATCTGGTGTTTGCCGGTGATTTTACGCTGGAGACCGTGCTGGAGACTTTCATGGTGGCCGTGTCGCTGGCGGTAGCCGCCATCCCGGAGGGGCTGGCCACCGTGGTGACCGTGGTGCTGAGCATCGGCGTGACGAATATGAGCCACCGCAACGCCGTCATTCGCCGCCTGACTGCCGTGGAAACGCTGGGCTGCACCCAGGTCATCTGCTCGGATAAGACCGGTACCCTGACCCAGAATAAGATGACCGTGGTGGAGCATATGGGCGACACCAATCTGCTGGCCACCGCCATGACGCTATGCAACGACGCCTATCTGAACGATGCGGGCGTGGCAGAGGGGGAACCCACCGAGGCGGCACTGGTGAATTTCGGCGCGGCCTGCGAGCTGCCCAAACCGCAGTTGGAGGACGATCAGCCCCGTGTGGCCGAGGCACCCTTTGACTCCGGGCGCAAGATGATGTCCACCATTCATCAGACGAACAACGGCTTCGTGCAGTATACCAAGGGGGCACCTGACGAGGTGCTGCGCCGCTGCACAAGATATATCGAAAACGGTGAAGTGCGTTCCATGACGGATGAAAAGCGCGAAGAAATTCTGCGCGCCAACAAAGTCATGGCCGACAAGGCGCTGCGTGTGCTGGCCGCCGCCGGACGGATTTACCATGACGAACTGCCGGAGGATGTGTCCCCTGCCTCATTGGAGCAGAAATTGTGCTTCATCGGCCTGACCGGCATGATCGACCCGGTGCGTCCCGAGGTGAAGGCTGCCATCGTGGAGTGCCGCAGTGCCGGCGTCCGTCCGGTGATGATCACCGGCGACCACAAGGACACCGCCGTGGCCATCGCAAAAGAGCTTGGCATCATCGAAAGTGCCCAGCAGGCCGTTACCGGCAGCGCACTGGATAGTCTCAGTGATGAGGAGCTGGACGCCGCCGTGGAGAATTACGGCGTGTATGCCCGCGTACAGCCGGAGCATAAGGTGCGCATTGTCAACGCATGGAAGCGCAAGGGTGCCATCACCGCCATGACCGGCGACGGTGTCAACGATGCACCCTCCATCAAATCCGCCGATATCGGCGTGGGGATGGGTATCACCGGCACCGATGTGACCAAGAATGTGGCGGACATGGTGCTCTCGGACGATAACTTTGCCACCATCGTCAGCGCCGTGGGCGAGGGACGCCGCATCTATGACAACATCCGCAAAGCCATCGGCTTCCTGCTGGCCTCCAACATGAGCGAGGTGCTGGGTGTGTTCTTTGCCACCATTCTGGGCTTTACGCTGCTCAATCCCGTGCACCTGTTGTTTATCAACCTGATCACCGACTGCTTCCCGGCGCTGGCGCTGGGTCTGGAGAAGGAGGAGCCGGACATCATGTGCCGTCCGCCCCGGGACAGCCACGACGGCATCTTCGCCGGCGGCATGGGCGGCGATATCGCCTATCAGGGCATTCTGATCACGCTGATCACGCTGGCCTCCTATATCATCGGCCATTGCATGGAGGTGGGCTATTTCGAGATGCCCAAGGGCATTTCCCCCGACGGCATGACCATGGCGTTTCTGACCATGAATATGTGCGAGATCTTTCACAGCTTTAATATGCGCTCGCGGCGCAAGAGCGTGTTCACCCTGCCCAGTCAGAACAAGGTGCTGTGGGCTGCTATGCTGGGTTCTCTGGTGCTGGTGACGCTGGTGCTGGAGGTGCCTGTCATTGCCAATGCCTTTGGCTTTACCTCTGTCAGCCTGGCGGAGTATGCCATCGCGCTGGGTCTGGCCGTTCTGGTGATCCCTGTGGTGGAGATCGTCAAGTTCTTCCAGAGAAGAAGTGGGAAATAAACAGTAAAAAGTGCCTCGTCCAACGGATGAGGCACTTTTTTGCGCTAAAATCCCCGGCCACGGGTGATGATGGCCTGCCAGGTCAGAGGCCCCACCACACCGTTGGGCTCGAAACCCGCCTGCTGCTGAATGACGCGCACAGCGTTTTGCGTGGCGGTGTCGTATGTGCCGGTGACCTCCACGGCGGGAATGGAGGGATCGCTCTGGGCAATGCGCCGCAGGTTGGCCTGAATTTGCGTGACGGCGGCGCCGGTATCGCCGGGCACCAGAAACCGTCCGGGGAAAATCTCCTCGGCGTAGGTCTGATATTCCTCCGGCAGATTTTGCAGCGTATCCTCGTAGACCTGCTGCAGCCGGTTCCATGTATCGCGGCCTACGATGCCGTCCACCGACAGACCGTACTGCTCCTGAAAGGTGAACACGGCGTCCCGGGTGGCCTCGTCAAAAACGCCGGTGACGGCAATGGGCGGCAGCTCGGGATAGAAAAAGCCCAAAAAGGCCAGATAATACTGGATGACCCGCACGCTGTTGCCGGTGTCGCCGAAGCGCAGCACCCGAGGATAGACGCGCTGCGCCTCGGTGATGGTCAGCCCCTCGCCAATGAGCTCGGAGAGCCCCTTCACGCTGTTGTAAATGTCCTTCACTTTATACCATGTGGCCTTGCCCACGATGCCGTCAGCGGCCAGATTGAAGATGTGCTGAAACGCCTGCACGGCGGTTTCCGTGGGGATGTCATAGAAACCGGAAACATCGGAAATGACCGGGATGGCGGGATAGTTTTTGGCGATGCGGTTCAGCCCCCGCTGCAATGCCCGCACATCCGCGCCCGCTGAGCCGCGGCGCAGGGGGATGCCGGGATAGGAGGGGATATTGGGCGCCACCGGCGCGTTGTAGACCAGATCGATGTTGTCGCCGTAGTAGCGCTGCAAAATCTCATAGGGTACCAGCCCCTGCCGCGCCAGATCCACGCTGCCCCATTGGGACAGGCCCTGACACTGGGTGTTGACGCCGTCGCAGAATTGGGCGAACAGCGGCTGAATATTCCCCTGTCGGACAATATAGTTATTGAAGATCTGGTCGGCGATGCGGCTGATATTTTCAAATACATCGCCATTGGGCACATACGCCTGATCGTACTGCGTGGCGTTGGTGATGTCGAAATCATAGCCGCGGCTGCGGTAGTATTCCGTGTAGACGCGGTTCAGCGCAAAGGAGATCTGCGCCAGCATATTGGCGCGGATGGCGCTTTCCGGCCAGGTGGGATAGATCTCGTTGGAGGCGACATTTTTGATGTAGTCGGCAAAGGGCACGGTCACATTTTCCGCCTCCTGATTGGGTGGGCCCAGATGCACTACGATGGTGTCCGGAATGACAGGATATGGCATGGCAACCTCCTATATCCGGGTGATGGGCTCCAACACCACGGGCAGAATGGTTTCGATGTCGGAGTAAATCGTCACGGGTCGGGCATTGACGGGAACGAAGTCGGGGTGATAGACGGAAACCTGATAGTCCGTGCCGGACTGGGCGGCGGTGGCGGCGCTCTGGGAATAGGCATCCGGCAGCGCCGGCAGGGAGATGCCCTCTAAAATGCCGGAGATATCGGTGACGCCCCGATACAGCGTGCGGGAAACGCCGCCGAAGGCGCGGCTGACGGCAACGGAGGCCTGGGGAACGGGAAACGCACCGCCGGCGGTGGATACCTGAATGCGCAGCGTGCCCCGGCCGGGATGCGCAAGCCGGAACTGCTGCTGTGCCTCATCCGGGGTCAGGGGCGAAGAATTGGATTGCACCATTTGCATCATACCTCACTTTCTTATTGCCGAGTATATGCGCCGAACGGCGGGATATGAGGCGTTGTCCAAAATAAAAATACCGCTGTGAACATTTCGTTCACAGCGGTATTGGTGCCGGTGGCCGGACTCGAACCGGCACGCCATCGCTGGCGGTGGATTTTGAGTCCACTACGTCTACCAATTCCATCACACCGGCATATTGACTTGCTTATTATACCCCAGACAAATGGTAATTTCAAGAGAAAATTTACAAATCGGACAAGTTGCTGACCGGAAAAGATGGAAAGTGGGTCTACCAAATGATAGGGAACTGTGGTATGATATAAAAGCACGAGAATATCTATACAATCAGAAAAGGAGGCGGAAGCCTTTGAAACGGTATTTACGAAAAACCATGCTGCTGCTTATGCTGACCATAGCGGTCTGTCTGCTGGGCGGCTGTCAGTTTACCGCCTCCGTGGAGGATCTGCTGACACTGCCGCAGATGCCGCTGGAGTATACCGGCCTGTCCAAAGAGATCGACAGCCTGATCGCCGGCGGATATGAGTACACCTCGCCCACCAGCGGGCAGAACATCCAATCGGTGCAGATGGTGGATCTGAACAATGACGGTGACGAGGAGGCGGTGGCCTTCTTCCGCAGGAGTGAGGATGAAAAACCGCTGAAGATCGTTGTGTTCTGGCCGGAGGAGGATACCTATCGCCGGATTTGTACCATCGAGAGCAGCGGCACCGATATAGAGCGCGTATCCTATCAGGATCTGACCGGTGACGGCACCAAGGAGCTGATCGTCGGCTGGAAAATCGGTACGGATGTGCAGACCGTGGCGGTATACGAGATCGCCGCCAAGCCGGTAACGCTGATGCGCAGCGGATACACTCGCTTTACCGTGCAAGTTATGGATGCTGCATCGTCCACCGAACCGGCCAATCTGGTGGTGCTGCGCTCCACCGTGGAGGGTAAGAGTGTGGCGGAGCTTTACCAATGGAAGGATAACAGCCTGTCGGTGAGCTCCACCTGTGCGCTGTCATCCACCATGGCGGAGTTAAACCGCGGCAGCATCACGGCGGGAAATATCGACGATCGGACGAGGGGATTATATGTTACCGGCGTCAATGACCGCAATCAGGCCGTTACAGATATTCTGGTCTGTAAGGACGGTGCGCTGACCAATGTTGTGGCCAACAGCAGAACGGGGCTGTCAAGCGTAACATATCCTTACTGCCAGATCATGCCGCAGGATATCAACGGTGACGGTGTGGTGGAAACACCCGATTCCCGGCAGGGAACGGAGAGAAAAACCAATGACGGCATCATCTCCTGGCGCCGCTATGATAGTGACGGTCAGGCATTCTGGGTGGAGGATACCTATCACTGTCTGTCCGATGGCTGGTATTTTACACTGGATAATGATTGGCACAATCGGATAACGGCCACTGCCAAGGACAATGCGGCGGAATCCCGGGTCACATGGTATGTGGACGGCGAAGCCGTGGCGGTATTGTATACCATCTCCGGCGATAATCGGGAAAACCGCGCGACGCAGGGCAACCGGTTCATCTTAAGGCGGCAGACAGCGGTGATCTTTGCCGGTGAGCTGTTGGCCGGCGGTGAGGAACTGGGATTGGACGAGAATTTCCTGCGGGAGAATTTTAACCTGATCATGGGGACATGGGC
Source organism: Candidatus Cacconaster stercorequi (assembly GCA_018064925.1). Lineage (GTDB taxonomy): Bacteria > Bacillota > Clostridia > Oscillospirales > Oscillospiraceae > Vescimonas > Vescimonas stercorequi. The sequence goes on from JAGHUH010000023.1 coordinate 107,243, forward strand.
CTCAGCGGATAATTGAAAGGAGTTATTTCATGAAAAAGGTACTGGTACTGGAGGATGAGTCCAGCATCCGCAGTTTTATCGTGATCAATCTGCGCCGCGCCGGCTATGATGTCATCGAGGCGGAGTCCGGCGAGGAAGCATTGGAGAAATTGAAGGAAAACAGCGATGTCCGCGTGGCACTGCTGGATATTATGCTGCCCGGAATTGACGGGTTCGAGGTATGCCGCCGGATCCGCGCCAGCAATTCCCGCATCGGTATCATCATGCTCACTGCCCGCTCTCAGGAGATGGACAAGGTGACCGGCTTGATGACCGGCGCGGACGACTATGTGACAAAGCCTTTTTCTCCTGCCGAGTTGACCGCCCGTGTGGATGCGCTGATGCGCCGCAGCGGTGGCCTGGAGGAGCACAGCGGCGAGATCAGCCAACCGCCCTTCCTGCTGAATACCCGCAACCGCACGCTGGAAAAGGATGGCGTACGGATCAAGCTGACGCAGGTGGAATATGCCATCATGAAGATGTTTATGGAAAATCCCGGCAAGGCGCTGAGCCGCGAGGAAATTCTGGATCTGGTCTGGGGCCGCGACTATTTCGGCGAGCTGAAGATTGTGGATGTGAACATCCGCCGACTGCGGCTGAAGATCGAAGACAACGCCACCAATCCCACTTATATCACCACCGTCTGGGGTTATGGATATAAATGGGGATTTTGAGAAAAAACGCTTTACCCGATAGAAAGGAGGGCGCCCCGGGATGAAAAATCGCCTGAAGGTTCGCGGTCTGCGGCAGCGCTGGATGATCTCCAGCGTGGCGCCGGTGATCCTGCTGCTGGTGCTGATTGCGGCGGCAGTATGCGCCGGCATCGTCAGCAGCTATTACAGCAGCGCCCAGTCTACATTGGAGACCAAGGCCAAGACCGGTGCGGACTATTTCAATACATATGTGATGAGCAATTACAGCGAGTATTATCGCAGCGCCATGCTCTATACGGCAAATTTTGACGCAGTGGATCATATCGAGCTGCAGTTCCTTAACAGTTCCGGTCGGATTGAAACCGCCAGCAGTGGCCTGACCGCCGGTGCATCACCGGACACGCCGGAGATTCAGCGCGCCCTGAACAGCGGCGAGCTTACCGCTTACAGCGGACGGGATCCGTCCACCAATGAATCCATCCTGGCGGTGTCGGCACCGCTGAAATTCAATAACAGCATTGTCGGCGTTATGCGCTATGTGGCATCCACGCGCAATTTGGACCGGCAGGCTCTGGTCACCGTGCTGATCATTGCGGCCATAACGCTGCTGATCATTGCGCTGCTGATCATCTCCAACTTGATTTTTATCAACAATGTAGTGGCGCCGGTGGCAGAAGTGACCGAGGCGGCCAAACGCATTTCGGGCGGCAGCTACGGTATCCAGATCCCCAATAAATATTCCGATGAAATGGGCGAGCTGGTGGATAATATCAACGATATGTCGCTGAAGATCAGCCAGAGTGAAAAGATGCAGACGGAGTTCATCTCCTCGGTGTCCCACGAGCTGCGCACGCCGCTGACCGCTATCAACGGTTGGGGTGAAACGCTGCTGGGGGACGATTCCGGCGATATTCGCCAGCTGCGGCGCGGTCTGCGGATCATTCTGAAGGAGTCCCGCCGTCTGGCCAATATGGTGGAGGAGCTGCTGGAGTTCTCCAAAATGCAGGATGGCCGCTTCACACTGCAGGTGGAGGAGATGGACCTGCAGGCGGAGCTGGAGGATGCCATCTATACCTACCGGGAGCTGTTTAAGCAGGACGGTATCACGCTGGAATATGAGGAGGCCGGTGAGCTGTATACCGATCCCATCTCCGGCGATCCGGAGCGCCTCAAGCAGGTGCTCTGCAATGTGCTGGACAACGCCGCCAAGCACGGCGGCTCCGGTAAGCGCATCATCACCTCGCTGAAGCAGGAGGAGGATGACTATGTCATTCGCATCCGGGACTTTGGCCCCGGTATTCCCGAGGCGGAGCTGCCCTATGTGAAGCAGAAGTTCTATAAGGGCTCCTCCAAGGCTCGCGGCAGCGGCATCGGTTTGGCAGTGTGTGATGAGATCATCAATCTCCACGGCGGCCAGTTTGATATCGGCAACGCCGAGGACGGCGGTGCCATCGTCACCATCCGTCTGCCCATGGAGCATCGTACGGAGGAATAAAAAATAGAACAAGTGTTGCATTTTTGAGAAAGCTGTGTTACACTTGTGCAGAAAGGATCTCATGCAATGGAGAAAAAAGAAGTGTTCCGCACATCTATCGGTGGTCAGGCGCTGATCGAGGGTATCTTAATGCGTGGCCCGGAGAAGCAGGCCATCGTGGTGCGCTCCAAGGACGGACTGGTCACCAAGGTGGAGGAACTGAAGCTGATTAAAGATAAATATCCTGTTTTGGGTCTGCCCATCATCCGCGGCGCCGTGGTGTTCATCAGCTCCATGTTCAACGGCGTCAAGGCGCTGATGTATTCGGCGGACTACTTCCCTGAGGAGGAAGAGGGCGAGCCGTCCAAGCTGGATAAGTGGCTGGAGGAGCACATCCCGGAGGAAAAGCTGCAGACCGTGCTGGTGTGGTTTTCGGTGATTTTGTCGTTGGGTCTGACGCTGCTGCTGTTCATGCTGCTGCCCACCTTTCTGGCAGGCTTTGTGGATCCCTATATCAACTCCGCCGCTCTTCATAACCTCATCGAGGGCGTGGTGAAGGTGGCTGTGTTCCTGATCTACCTGATCTTGTGCTCCAAGCAAAAAGATGTGGCCCGCGTGTTTCAATATCACGGTGCCGAGCATAAGACCATCTTCTGTTATGAGGCGGGGCTGGAGCTGACCGTGGAGAATGCCCGCAGTCAACCCAAGCATCATCCCCGCTGCGGCACCAGCTTCCTGTTCGTGGTCATTGTGGTGTCTATTCTGCTGTCCAGCGTGGTGTTCACCTTTGTCAATTGGCGCAGTTTCTGGGTGCGCGTGGGAATGCATCTTTTGCTGCTGATCCCCATTATCGGCGTGACCTACGAGTTCAACCGCTGGGTGGGCGGCCATGACAACAGGCTGACCCGTATTCTGTCGGCACCCGGTATGTGGCTGCAGAATTTTACCACCAACGAGCCGGATGACTCCATGCTGGAGGTGGCTATCGAGGCGCTGCGTCTGGTACTGCCGGAGGAAAAGGGCAAGGATAAGTGGTAAAAAGAGGAGCGTACCATGGCGATAACATATAACAATCTCTATATGGATGTCCGGAAGAAGCTGCGCACCGCAGGCGTCGAGGGCGCCACGCTGGAGGCACGGGAGCTGGTGTGCTTTGCCGCGGGCAAGGATCGCAATTCCCTGAGCCGCGACGGACGACTGTATGTGTCCGGCGAGGTGGAGGAAAAGACCTGGGCGCTGGTGCAGCGCCGTCTGGACGGCGAGCCGGTGGCGTACCTCATCGGCGAATGGGAATTTTACGGGATGCCGCTGGACATCTCCGAAAGCGTGCTGATCCCCCGGGTGGACACCGAGGTACTGGCCGAACAGGCCATCACATGGCTGCAGGGCCGAGAGAACTGCCGGGTACTGGATCTATGCGCCGGCAGCGGCTGCGTGGGGTTGGCTGTTGCCAAATATGTTCCCTCCGCCCGTGTCGTTTTGGGTGAGCTCAGTGAGGGCGCGCTGCGGATTTGCCGGCAAAATGTGCGGCGCAACAGTCTGAGCGCCCGGGTGATGCCCTATCAGGTAGATGCCCGACAGAAGCCGGCGGCACAACTGGGTGAATTTGATTGCATTGTCAGTAATCCGCCCTACATTCCCCGCGGCGATATCGCGGGGCTGGATCGCTCCGTGCGAGAGTATGAGCCCATGATGGCGCTGGACGGCGGCGAGGACGGTCTGGATTTTTACCGGGACATCTCTGCCATGTGGCATGATGCACTGCGGCCGGCCGGGCGACTCTATTTTGAAGTGGGTATCGGTCAGGCGGATGCGGTGCTGCGACTGATGCGCAGCGCCGGCTTCGGTGACATTCAGGTGGTGGAGGACACCGCCGGCATTCCCCGCGTGGTGTTCGGTACCCGATGCGATGAGATTTGACAGTCCGGATTTCCGGACAGTTTACCGAATAGAATGACAACAGAACGATACAAAGGAGGAACTTCCTATGGCAGCAAAGAGAGAAACTTCCGCAGCAGCCCCTGTGATTTCCGATAAGAAAAAAGCACTGGAGACCGCCATGCAGCAGATTGAAAAAATGTACGGCAAGGGCTCCATTATGCGCTACGGCGACGGTACGGTGAACAATGTGGAGGCGATCCCCACCGGTTCACTGGCGCTGGATCTGGCGTTGGGAATCGGCGGTGTGCCCCGGGGACGCATTGTGGAGATCTATGGCCCGGAATCCTCCGGTAAGACCACGCTGGCACTGCACATCCTGGCGCAGGCGCAGAAGCAGGGCGGAGAGGTGGCCTTTGTGGATGCCGAGCATGCGCTGGATCCCACCTATGCCCGTGCACTGGGCGTGAATATTGAGGACATGCTGATCTCCCAGCCGGATACCGGTGAGCAGGCGCTGGAGATCACCGAGGCATTGGTGCGCAGCGGCGCTATTGATGTGGTAGTGGTGGACTCCGTGGCGGCTCTGGTGCCCCGCGCCGAGATCGAGGGTGAGATGGGCGACAGCTTTGTGGGTCTGCACGCCCGTCTGATGAGTCAGGCGCTGCGCAAGCTGGCCGGCATCATTGCCAAGACCAACAGCATCGTGATTTTTATCAACCAGCTGCGCGAGAAGGTAGGCGTGATGTACGGCAACCCTGAAGTTACCACCGGCGGCCGGGCGCTGAAGTTCTATGCCAGCGTGCGTATTGATGTGCGCCGTGTGGAGACGCTGAAAGCCGGTGGTGAGATGGTGGGCAACCATGTTCGCGCCAAGGTGGTCAAGAACAAGGTGGCACCGCCCTTCCGTGAAGCGGAGTTTGACATCATGTACGGCGAGGGTATCAGCAAGCTGGGCGAGCTGATCGATCTGGGCGTCAAGCTGGATCTGGTGCAGAAGAGCGGCTCGTGGTTCAGCATGGGCGAGATGCGCCTGGGTCAGGGGCGCGATGCCGCCAAGCAGTATTTCCGGGATCATCCCGATGAGGCCGAAAAGCTGGAGAACGCCGTGCGAGAAAACTTCCACAAGCTGATGGGCAATCAGTCCAAGATTGCCGCCCGCGCGGCCGGTCGTGCCGTGGATGTTTCCGCCGATGACTTTGACGACAGCGACGAATGAAGATTACGAAAATAGAGAAGTCAAAACATAAGCAGGAGCGCGTGCTGGTGTTTCTGGAGGGGGGCGACCTCCTCCGGATCACCGGCCATGAGCTCCTGCAATTTGGCTTATATCCGGGGATGGACTTATCCGACGAGCTTGTGGTACAATTAGCAGAGTCTGCCGGCCATTCCGAAGTCCGGGCGCGCGCGGCACAGATGGCCAGCAGCCGCATGCTGTCCAAAAAGGAACTGACGGAGCGCCTGTTGAAAAAAGGCGTGGCGCAGGACGAGGCATCCGATACCGCTGACTGGCTGGAGGAGCTGGGCGCGGTGGACGATGCGGCCTATGCCGGCGTGGTGGTGCGCCACTATGCGGGGATGGGATATGGCGCCGGCCGTGTGCGGCAGGAGCTTTTCCGCCGCGGCATCTCCCGGGAGCTGTGGGAGGATGCCATGGAGCAGCTTCCACCGCCGGAGGAGGCCATCGAGCAATTTCTCCGAAGCAAGCTGAAGGGGAAATCCCTTGATCGGCAGACCGGGAAAAAGCTGTCGGACGCCCTGCTGCGCCGCGGCTTTGGCTGGAGTGACATTCGCCCCGTCCTCAACCGGATGGGAGAAGAGATTGACGAGTAAGGACAATTGCTATGAAAGTTTCATTTATTTCTCTGGGCTGTGATAAAAACCGGGTGAATACCGAGCAGATGATGGCACTGTGCGTGCAGGAGGGCATGACCCTGCAGGGCGATCCGGAGGGCGCCGATGTGGTGGTCATCAACACCTGCGGCTTTATCGACAGCGCCAAAAGCGAGGCCATCGACACCATTTTACAGGTGGGTGCGCTGAAGGACGAGGGTCTGGTGGGCAAAATTCTGGTCACCGGCTGCCTGAGCCAGCGATATCAGAAGGAGATACCGGAGGAGCTGCCGGAGGTGGACGGCATCATGGGCACCGCCAACTACGGCGATATCGTTGAAGCCATCCGCGAAGTGACGGACGGCACGCCTTGCCGCCATTTCGACAGCATCGACGGGCCGGTGGAGGAGCTGCCCCGCATCCTCAGCACCCCGGCGCACTATGCCTATCTGCGCATTGCCGAGGGCTGCAGCAACCGCTGTGCCTATTGCGTGATCCCCTCCCTGCGGGGCAAATACCGCAGCCGCAGGATGGAGGATATTCTGGCAGAGGCCAAAGCACTGGCCGACGAGGGCGTGAAGGAGTGCATCGTGATCGCACAGGACATTACCCGCTACGGCGTTGACCTCTACAAAGAGAAGAAGCTGCCCGAGCTGCTGCGCGAGCTGTGCAAGCTGGATTTCCATTGGATCCGCCTGCACTATCTCTATCCCGACACCATTACCGATGAGCTTCTCGACACCATTGCCGCGGAGGATAAGATCTGCAAGTACATTGATATGCCCATCCAGCACTGCAACGACACCGTGCTGCGCGCCATGAACCGCCGTGAGACCAAGGACGGCCTGCTGGCGCTCTACCGGAAAATGCGCGAGAAGATCCCGGGTCTGGTGCTGCGTACCAGTCTGATCACCGGCCTGCCTTACGAGGACGAGGCCGCCTTTGACGAGCTGTGCGAATTTTTGCGGGAGGTGCGCATTGAGCGCGCCGGCGCATTCCCCTACTCCCCCGAGGAGGGGACACCTGCCGCCGAAATGGCGGAGCGCGTGGACACCGCCGAGGCGGAGCGCCGCGCGGAGCTGGTGGTGGATGTGCAGTCCCGCGTGATGGACGAGTTCAACGAAAGTCGTCTGGGTGATGTGGTGGAGGTGCTGTGCGACGGGTTTGACGCCCAGTCCATGAGCTATGTGGGACGCAGCTACGCCGAGAGTCCCGGCATTGACGGTCAGATCTATTTCACCGCCGAGGGAGATGTCAACCCCGGTGATTTTGTACAGGTGCGCCTGACGGACACCATGGACGGCGAGCTGATGGGCGAAGCGACAGAATAAAAAGCTGGTAATTTCCGATTTTTGTGGTATAATAAATTGATTTTACCATTGCTGACAGAAAGGGCGTGATCCAATGCCTATGACAACCGCTAATAAACTGACCATTGCCCGCGTGGTGCTGATCCCGGTGTTTCTGGTCATCATGTATCTGGGATTTCCCGGCAGTCGCTATGCGGCGCTGGCTGTGTTCATCATCGCCAGCCTGACCGACCTGCTGGATGGCTATATTGCCCGACACTACAATCAGATCTCCGATTTTGGCAAGTTCATGGATCCGCTGGCGGACAAGTGCCTGGTGATGGCGGCGCTGTGTATGTTTGTGCGGGAGGGATCCATGGCGGCATGGATTTTGGCGGCCGTGCTGCTGCGTGAATTTGCCGTCAGCGGAATGCGCCTGATCGCGGTGGAAAAGGGCCGCGTGATTGCAGCCGCCTGGTCCGGCAAGATCAAGACCGCCAGCACCATGGTGTGCATCTGCCTGATTTTGTTCGGCATCCCCCATTGGCTGAACCTTGTGTGTCAGGCGGTCATTCTGGTGACTACGGTGTACTCCGGCGTGGAGTATTTCAGCAAAAACTGGGATGTATTTCAAGAAAACGAAGCATAAAAAAGAACGGCGCAAGCCGTTCTTTTTTATATGCGTTTTTTATCTATGATCATGCCTTCAGCACGGCATCGTACAGCTCATTTTTATTCAATCCCGTATCGGCGGAAACCTGACGCACGGCGTCCTTCATCCGCATTCCATCCCCGCGCAGTTTCTGAACCATGGCGATGCCATCCTCCAGCGAGAGGGCGGGGGCTGTGATGGGCTCGGCACCGGCCACCACCAGAACAAATTCACCCCGGGGCTCCGTTTCGGCGTAATACGCTACGGCTCCGGACAAGGTGGTGCGGCGGGTCTCCTCGTGGAGTTTGGTCAGCTCACGGCACAGGGCAATGGGGCGATCGCCCAGAATGGCCAGCATATCGCTCAGCGTGGCGCGGAGCTTATGGGGTGCCTCATGGAACACCATGGTGCGTTCCTCGCTCGTCAGATGCTCCAGCTGTTCCCGGCGCTCCTTCTTATTGGCGGAAAGGAAACCCTCAAAAGTAAAGCGGCGGGTGGGCAGACCGGATACCGCCAGCGCATTGATGGCGGCACAGCAGCCGGGAATGCTCAATACCTCCACGCCGTTCTCGGCGCACAGGCGCACCAGATCCTCGCCGGGGTCGCTGATGGCGGGGGTGCCGGCATCGGTGACCAGTGCGCAGACCTCGCCGGAGAGCAGACGATTCAAAATCGCCTGACCGGCGGCGGCGCGGTTATGCTCGTGATAGCTGACCAGCGGCTTTTTAATGCCGAAATGATTCAGCAGCCGGACGGATACCCGGGTATCCTCGGCGGCGATAAAATCCGCCTGCTGCAGGGTTTCCACGGCGCGGGGGGAGAAGTCACCCAGATTGCCGATGGGCGTGGCCACCAGATATAATAGACCTGACATATCGTTTACCTCTTATGCTTTGTTTCTGAAATAAATTTGGTTGTATTCCTCGGTATCCGTGCCGTCGGCATTGCGAAGCACCAGCGGCGGCTCCACCGCCAGACCGGGATGGCCGCCCTTGCGGCTCTCCAACAGCAGCAGCTTCGGTGCGGCCGAGACCGTGTGATGCACGAAACGCAGACGCTTTGGCTCCAAACCGTGCTTTCGCAGCAGGAGAAACAGCTCCACCATGCGCTCGGGACGAAACACCAGACAGAATCGCCCGCCGTAGGTCAGCAGACGGGACGCGGCGGTGCAGACATCCGCCAAGGTGCAGCAAATCTCACTGCGGGCGGCACCGCGGGCGGCGTCGGGGGACACCAGACCGGCATCCGGCGGGAAGTACGGGGGATTGGACACCACCAGATCGAAGCTGCCGGCAGGGGGCAGTTGGGCGGGGCTGCGAAGGTCGGCCTCCACGGTGATGATCCGATGGCCCAGACCGTTGAGCGCGGCATTGCGGCGGGATAGATTGCAGGCGGCACGCTGAAGCTCCACATTGGTGACGCTCAGTTCCTCCTGACGGGCAAGAAGCAGCAGACCCAACAGACCACTGCCGCTGCCCAGATCGCAGATGCGCAATCCGCGCTTCAGCCGGGGGAAGGCACCCAGCACGAAGGAGTCCGTGGAGGGTTGGAACAGGGTATCATCAAAATAAAACCGATAGCCGTCCGGCCACAACTGATCCAACTTTTCCACAGGGAACCCTCCTTTGCATATATTTGCTCTATTGTAATATAAAAGGTACCTCTTTGGCAAGGTGGAGCGAAAAGAAAAAACACCGGACTGCTGTCCGGTGTTTTTTGCTTGCTATGTAACGATAAATTACTCAGCGGGATTGATAGCGCCGTTGGGGCAGGTATCACTGCAAGAACCGCAGTCCAGGCATGCGCCTGCATCGATGACATAAGAAGCATCGCCCTGGGAAATAGCACCAACGGGGCAAGCATCTGCGCAAGCGCCGCACATGACGCAAGCAGAACCGATCTGATAAGCCATAGAGCACCTCCATAAAGATTTGTATGATTATTGTAACATGAAAATCAAAAAATGCAATACCCAATCAGTGAAAAATGCAGAAAGGTGAAAATTGTCTGATTTTTCCGCAAATTGACATCTTTTTTGGGATATGTTACAATTCCAATGAAGAAAAAAGGAGGGATTGCCTTGGAATATACATACGATTATTTTCGCCTCAGCGCGGATTATGTGCGCCGGCGCATTGGTTTTGATCCGGAGATCGGACTGATCCTGGGCTCCGGCTGCGGACCACTGGCCAAACAAATTGAAAACAGCGTGGAGATCCCCTACGCCGAGATCCCCAACTTCCTGCGCTCCACCGTTCCCACCCATGCCGGCAAGCTGATCTGCGGCACCGTGGCAGGGAAAAAGGTGGTCTGCATGTCGGGTCGTTTCCACTCCTACGAGGGATACGATTTCGAGCAGCTCACTGCGCCGGTGCGCCTGTTCAAGTGTCTGGGCTGCCGGGCGGTGATCCTGACCAATGCCGCCGGCGGCGTGAACGAGAGCTACAAGCCCGGCGACATCATGATTATTTCCGATCAGATCAAGCTGATGGGCGCAAGCCCCCTGCGGGGCAAAAATGTGGAGGAATTTGGGCCTCGATTTTTTGATGTGCAGAAAATGTACACCCCCGAGCTGCGAGAGCTGGCGAAACAATGCGCCGCGGACAGCGGGCTGACCGTCCACGAGGGCGTCTACTTCTTTATGCCCGGCCCGCAGTTTGAAACGCCGGCGGAGATCCGGGCGATCCGGGCGCTGGGCGGCGACGCGGTGGGAATGTCCACCGTCACCGAGGCGCTGACGGCGGCGCACTGCGGCCTGCCCTGTCTGGGCTTCAGCGTAATTGCCAATCTGGCTGCCGGGATGTCCGACCGTCCCCTCACCGATGAGGAGGTCAACGAGGTGGGCGTGATGGTGGCAGATCAGTTCAGCACCTATCTGAAAAAAGTTCTGGAGGCGATGGAATGACGACGCTGTTCAAAAATGCACTGATCTATACCCCTGCCGGTGATGTAAACGGATATCTGGCGGTGAAAAATGAATGGATCACCTATATCGGCACGGAGCGCCCCGAGGGAGCGTTCGACTGCGAAAAGGACATGATGGGCAAGCTGCTGATGCCGGGGCTGGTGAACTGCCACACCCACACCCCCATGACACTGCTGCGGGGACTGGGCACCGATCTGCCGCTGCAGACATGGCTGTTCGACACGATCTTCCCGGTGGAGGGGCGGCTGACCACGGAGGATATCGTGGCCGGCACGCGTTTGGGTCTGCTGGAAATGCTGCGCAGCGGCACAACCAGCTTCAGCGATATGTATTTCCTGCCGGATGCCATGGCGCAGGCCATTCTTGATAGCGGCATCAAAGCCAACATCTGTCAGCATGTGCAGGCATTTGATGCCGGAGATACCTACGGCTCGGTGGCCTCGGCACGGCGGATGGAGGAACTGCATAAAAACTTCCACGGCAAGGGAAACGGACGCATCCGGGTGGACGCCTGCCTGCACGCCGAATATACCTGCTTTAGCGAGGATGTGGCGCGGGGCGTGGCGGATTTCGCTCGGGACAATGACCTGCGGATGCACATCCATTTGAGTGAAACGAAAAGTGAGCACGCCGAGTGCATGACCCGGCACGGCGGCCTGACACCCGCCGGTTGGTTTGAAAAAATGGGCGTATTCGATGTACCCTGCACCGCGGCACACTGCGTGTGGACCACACGGGAGGATTGGGAGATCTTCTGCCGCCACGGCGTGACGGTGGCACACAATCCCACCAGCAACATGAAGCTGGGCAGTGGCTTTGCCCCTATCCCGGAGATGGCGGCCAGCGGCGTGAACATTACCATCGGCACCGACGGCACCGCCAGCAACAACAATCTGAATATGTTTGAAGAGCTGCATCTGGCGGCACTGATCCACAACGGGCGGCACAGTGATGCCAGCATCATGCCTGCCCGACAGGTGATCGAAATGGCCACGGTGAACGGTGCCAAGGCGCAGGGACGCATGGATACCGGCGTGCTGGAGGTGGGAAAACGGGCTGACATCATTGCCATTGATATGGATCAGCCCCACCTGTTCCCAAATCTGGACACCGCCGGACTGGTGGCCTATGCCGCCCAGGGCAGCGATGTGGTGTTGACCATGGTGGACGGTGAGATCCTCTATGAAAATGGCACATATCTGACGCTGGATCAGGAACAGATCATGGACGAGGCGAAAGCGGCGGTGAAACGACTCTATGCGTGAGGGAATGATGATGGATCGCGCGGACAAAGACCTTGCCTTTATGCTGCAATATGAAAATGTGGCATGGTATGAGCGGGGAGAGGTACGCATTCTGGATCGCCGGGTCTATCCCAGACGGGTGGAATTCGTTACCTGCCGTACCCACGGCGAGGTGGCCCAGGCCCTGCGGGACATGGTGACACAATCCACCGGGCCCTTTACCGCTGCTGCCATGGGGATGGCATTGGCAGCTTACGAATGCCGCGGCAAAACGGCGTCGGAGCAGATGACTTATCTTAAACAGGCGGCGGACACCATTTCCCATGCCCGTCCCACCACCGTGGGGAGAATGCAGCGCATTACCGGCGGCTGTCTTGCCTATGCGGAGAAGGCGCTGGCGGAGGGCATCGGTGATCTGGCGGAGGGCATCCGGGACTACACCGTGGCCACCAACAACCGACGCTACAACAAGGTGGGAAAGATGGCGGAATATCTGGTGGATCTGTTTCCCGACAACGGCACCGTCATGACCCAATGCTTTGCCGAGACCATCGTGGGGATGATGCTGCGGGAGTGCCGCCGGCGGGGCAAGAGCATTCGCCTGTTCTGTCCGGAGACCCGCCCGTTCTTTCAAGGGGCGCGGCTCACCGCCACGGTTTGCCGCGACATGGGCTTTGATGTGACGGTGATCACCGACAATATGCCTGCCTATGTGATGCAGCGGGAGAAGGTGGACGTATTCACCTGCGCCGCCGACGCCATCTGCTGCGACGGATATGTGGCCAACAAGGTGGGCACCCTCCAGATTGCCATTGCCGCAAAATATATGGGCATCCCGGCGTTCATCACGGGGATTCCCGATAGCGGACATCCTACCCACGACAGCGTACACATCGAGCTGCGCAATCCGGCGGAAACGCTGGAGGCCATGGGCGTGAAAACGGCGGCGGACGGCGTGAAGGGCTACTATCCCGCCTTTGACCTGACGCCGCCCAGCCTGATCTCCGGCATCGTGACGGATCTGGGCATCTATTCACCCTATGATTTGAAACGGTATCTGGCCGTCAGCGATCTCGGCCCCTATGAGATGGTGATTTGAATGAAGAAGGACTGCTTCGGCGGTCCTTCTTTTTTTCGCGTTCACAATTTGTTTTCAAAAAGGTCAAAGAAAGTCAAAAATAACCTCTTGACTTTTGACGCGGGTGGGGTATAATACGCTCAAAGGTCAAAGAAAGGCAAAGTCAAAAGAACGGGAGGAAACGGGTATGGGAATTTCTGATCTGATCGCCGGATTTATTCAGGCGGAGCTGGAGGAGGCGGGCGGCGCATTAGAGCTGCAGCGCAACGATCTGGCGGCGCGGTTCAACTGTGTGCCCAGCCAGATCAACTATGTGATGTCCACGCGGTTTTCTCCGGAACGGGGATACATCGTGGAGAGCCGGCGGGGCGGCGGCGGATATATCCGCATCACCCGGGTGCAGGTGGATCGCCAGACGCTGCTGATGCATGTGATCAACTCCGTGGGCGATGAGCTGGATTTGCCCAGCGGCCGCGCCATGGTGCAAAATCTGGTGGACGCCGAGGCTATTCCGGCGGCGGCGGGACAACTGCTGCTGTCGGCCATGAGCGATAAGGCGCTGCGCACGGCGCCCAGAGAATACCGGGCGGCGCTGCGAGCGGACATTTTCAAACAGGTATTGATCCAACTGGTATGATTTTCGGATAAGGAGGATAACATCATGAAATGTGAACACTGTGGCAAGAATGAAGCTACCTTTTATTACAAGAGCAATGTCAACGGACGAGTGACGGAAAAGCATCTGTGCCATGAATGCGCTGAAAAGATGGGCTACACGGAGAGCTTCCGTCCCATGCGGCTGTTCGACGATGCGTTCTTTACCCGGCCCTTTGGCCTGCTGGATGGTCTGCTGGGTGGCTTCGGCAGCCGGATGCTGACCGAGTTCCCCATGGAGGAGGACATCGTCCACGCCGCCGAGACGGAGAAGAAGGAGGAAGAGCTGCTGGACGGCGCACAGCGGGAGAAGCTGACGCGGGAATGTCGCCGCAACGCCCTGCAGGCGCAGTTGAAATCGGCGGTGGAGCGGGAGGATTTTGAAACGGCGATCAAACTGCGGGACGAGATCCGACAGCTGCCGCAGGAGTAAGAAACGCCGCAACGATGGCAAAGAGAAGGGATGTGTTTCGATATGAATGAAAATAGATTTACTTCCGGCGCGGAGGAGGCGCTGCGTCTGGCGCAGGAGGCCGCCGAGGAGCTGGGCCACGGCTATGTGGGCAGTGAGCATCTGCTGCTGGGGCTGATGCGGGAAGAGGACGGTATGGCGCACCGCGTCCTGACCGAGCACGGTCTGACGGACGAGATGATCTGCTCCATCCTGCAGCGCAGCGTGGGTACCGGTCTGGGCGGTACGGCACCCACTCAGGGACTGACACCCCGCTGCAAGAGCGCCATTGAGCTGGCTGTGGGTGAAGCGGGACGCATGGGGGCAGGGTACATCGGTACCGAGCACCTGCTGCTGGGGCTCCTGCGAGAGGGCGGCAACATGGCGGTGCGCATTCTGCGTACCGTGGGCGTGGATCCCAAGAAGATGTACGCCGGCGTGATGAAAAAGATCAACGAGGCGCCCCGCACCGTGACCAGCGGCGGCGCGACGCCCAACAAGGAAGAAGACAAGAGCGGCAAGACGCTTGCCGAGTTTACCCGCGATCTGACGGAGATGGCGCGAGAGGGGAAACTGGACCCGGTGATCGGCCGCGAGCAGGAGATCCGCCGCGTGATCCAGATCCTGTCCCGCCGCACCAAGAACAACCCGGTGCTCATCGGTGAGCCCGGCGTGGGCAAGACTGCCATTGCCGAGGGATTGGCACAAAGCATCATCAGCGCCGATGTGCCGGAGGAGCTGTTGGATAAGAAGATCCTGTCCCTTGACCTTTCCGGCATGGTGGCAGGCACCAAGTATCGCGGCGAGTTTGAAGAGCGCATCAAGAACACATTGGAGGAGGTCAAAAAGGCCGGCAATGTGATTTTATTTATCGACGAGCTGCACACCATTGTGGGTGCCGGCAGCGCCGAGGGTGCCGTGGATGCCGCCAACATCATCAAGCCGGCGCTGGGCCGCGGTGAGATCCGCGTCATCGGCGCCACCACCCTGAACGAGTACCGCAAGTATATCGAGAAGGACGCGGCCTTGGAGCGCCGCTTCCAGCCGGTGACCGTGGGGGAACCCACTCCGGAGGACGCGGTGGAGATCCTGAAGGGCCTGCGGGATAAGTATGAGGCGCACCACAAGCTGACCATCACCGACGAGGCCATCGAGGCGGCGGTGCAGCTATCCAAGCGATATATCAATGACCGCTTCCTGCCGGATAAGGCCATTGATCTGATGGACGAGGCGGCCAGTCAGGTGCGTATGGCGGCGGAGACCGTTTCCCCTGACCTGAAGAGTCTGGAGGAAAAGATCAACACCCTCCACGCCGAAAAGGCGGCGGCTATTGACGCACAGGACTTTGAAAAGGCGGCACAGCTCCGGGATATCGAGAAGGATTACGCCGAGCAGGTGGAGATCGAGCGGGACAACTGGCGCCGGCAGCAGAAGCAGAGCTACGGCAGCGTCACCGCCGATGACATCGCCGCGGTGGTGGCGGGCTGGACAGGGATTCCCGTTCAGCGCCTGACAGAGGACGAGAGCGCAAGACTGCTGAAGCTGGAGGAGACGCTGCACGCCCGGGTGGTGGGACAGGACGAGGCCGTTACCGCGGTGGCCAAGGCCATCCGTCGCGGCCGCGTGGGGCTGAAGGATCCCAAGCGCCCCATCGGCAGCTTCCTGTTTTTGGGGCCCACCGGCGTGGGCAAGACCGAGCTGTGCAAGACGCTGGCGGAGTGTATGTTCGGCGATGAAAATGCCATGATCCGCATTGATATGTCCGAATACATGGAAAAGCACACGGTGTCCCGTCTGGTGGGCTCACCTCCGGGCTATGTGGGCCACGAGGAGGGTGGTCAGCTCACCGAAAAGGTGCGGCGCAAGCCGTACAGCGTGGTGCTGTTCGATGAGATCGAAAAGGCCCACGAGGATGTGTGGAACATTCTGCTGCAGATTCTGGAGGACGGCATCGTCACCGACTCCCAGGGCAGACGGGTGGACTTCAAGAACACCGTCATCGTGATGACCTCCAATGTGGGTGCCAAGAATATCACCGCCGCCGAGACAACACGGCTGGGCTTCTCCGCAGAGGACGCAGTGAGCGATGAGGCGGAGCGCTTTAACCGCATCCGCCAGGCCGTGATGGGCGAGCTGCGGCGCACCTTTAAGCCGGAATTCCTGAACCGCATTGACGAGACCATCGTGTTCCGTCAGCTGACGGAGGCGGATATCGTGCAGATCGCCGGACGGATGCTGGAGGTGACCGGCAAGCGCATGGCGACCCAAGGCATCACACTGGAGAGCGACGATGAGGCCGTGGCGGTGCTGGCCAGAGAGGGCTTTGACCCCCAATACGGTGCAAGACCGCTGCGACGCGCCATCCAAAATCAAGTGGAGGACGCCGTGGCCGAGCTGATGCTGGAAGGGACGCTGCAAAGCGGCGACATCGCCTGCGTGAAGCTCCGCGACGGAAAGGTTGCCATGGAAAAGAAGGCAGAATAATCGACTGCTCATCAAGTAACCGTGCTGTTTCTTCGGAAACGGCACGGTTATTTTGCATGGAAACTGTAGGTTGCGGAAAAATTTGAAACAATCCGTAAATTGTAACCAAAAGTTGATAGAAAAGAGAGCACTTTGTGGTAAAATAAATGTGTAAATGAGAAGAACAAAATAAAAGGAAAGGAGCTTTCCATGAATATCAATTGGAATGACCCCAATTTTGAGGGCTTTGCCGGACAGACCCCTTTTGGTAAAAGGGCGAATAAGCCGCCAAAAGAGCGCAAGCCCATCGGCTCACCGTTGGGGCGGACGCTGATCAATCTGGCGGTGACGCTGGTGTTCGGTGCCATCTACTACTATCTGGTGCTGCCGCCGTTTAACCTGCAGGCGAAGGAGTTCTATGTATTCGTCCTGCTGTTGTGCCTGTGCTATGTGCTGTGCGCCATCTTTACCTCCGGCTTTCAGGGTACCGGCGCCAAGGGCTATTTCAGCTTTGTAAAGCAGCAATGTAAGATCCCGGCCATTCTGGCGGCGGTACTGGTGGCGGTGGCACTGGTAGGTGCGCTGATCGGCTGGCAGGTATTCCGCGCCGGCGCGTACCGCGATCTGCTGGATGTACAGACCGGCGACTTTGCCGCCGAGGTGGAGGAGATCTCATTTGACCAGATTCCCATGCTGGATCGGGACAGCGCCATGAAGCTGGGCAACCGCAAGCTGGGCGAGCTGGCGGACATGGTGTCGCAGTTCGAGGTGGCGGATGACTACACCCAGATCAACTACAAGGGCCGCCCGGTGCGGGTGACATCCCTGCGCTACGGTGATGTGATCAAGTGGTTCAACAACCGCGCCGACGGTCTGCCTGCTTATCTGATTATCGATATGGTAACCCAGAAGGTGGATGTAGTGCGCCTGAACGACGGCATTCGCTATACCACCGCCGAGCATTTCGGGCGCAATCTCTACCGCTATCTGCGTTTCCACTATCCCACCTATCTGTTTGACGATCCCGCCTTTGAGATCGACGAGCAGGGCAATCCCTACTGGGTGTGCCCGCGCATCATCAAGACCATCGGTCTGTTCGGCGGCACGGATATCAACGGCGCGGTGCTGGTGAACGCCATTACCGGCGAGTGCAGCTACTACGATGCCGACGATGTGCCCCAGTGGGTGGATCATGTGTACACCGCGGATCTGATCGTGCAGCAGTATGACTATCACGGCACCTATATCAACGGCTTTATCAACTCGCTCTTCGGTCAGCGCGAGGTCACCGAGACCACTGAGGGCTACAACTATATTGCCATTGGTGACGATGTCTATATGTACACCGGTATCACCTCCGTGGTCAGCGACGAGAGCAATATTGGCTTCATCCTGTCCAATCAGCGCACCAAGGAGACGCACTTCTACTCCGTGGCCGGTGCCGAGGAGTACTCCGCCATGGACAGCGCACAAGGTCAGGTGCAGCAGATGCACTATGAGGCCACCTTCCCGCTGCTGCTGAATATCTCCGAGCAGCCCACCTACTTTATGGCGCTGAAGGACGCGGCGGGGCTGGTGAAGATGTATGCCATGGTCAATGTCAGCCAGTATCAGATCGTGGCTACCGGCACCAATGTGGCCGACTGCGAGGGCAACTATCGCGTGATGCTGGCCAACAACCACCTGATCTCCGAGGAGGATGCTGAGTTGGTCATCACCGATCAGGGGGAGAGCACCGGAAAGATCGCGGAGATCCGCAGCGCCGTCATAGACGGCAACACATGGTACTATCTGCGGCTGGACGGTGAGCAGGTGTATTACGCGGTTTCTGCCGCCGATGACCGCAGCGTGGTGATTTTAAATCCCGGCGATACCGTGACTGTCAAATTCGCACAGGGCGAGGGCGGTATTCTGGAGGCATACAGCGTAACGCAGAACACAAATAAAGAAAACACATAAGGAGGAAAAAGGTATGCAGTATGAGATCAAGGGCGGCGTATTCCCTGTGGTGGAATGCCAGCTTCAGGACGGCGAGAAGATGATTACCGAGAGCGGCTCCATGGTGTGGATGAGCCCCAACATGGAGATGCAGACCTCCGGCGGCGGTATGGGCAAGATGTTCTCCCGGATGTTCTCCGGTGAGAATATGTTCCAGAATATCTACACCGCCCACGGCAACGGTATGATTGCTTTTGGCTCCAGCTTCCCCGGCAAAATTGTGCCGATCGAGATTGGCCCCGGCCGCGAAATGATTTTGCAGAAGAGCGCCTTCCTGGCGGCGGAAAAGGGTGTGGAGCTGTCGGTACACTTTAACAAAAAGGCCAGCGTGGGCTTCTTTGGCGGCGAGGGCTTCATCATGCAGCGCCTCAGCGGTCAGGGTACCGCGTTCGTGGAGATTGACGGCGAACTGGTGGAGTATGAGCTGAAGGCCGGTCAGTCCATTGTGGTGGATACCGGCAATGTGGCGGGCTTTGAGCCCAGCGTGAACATCGAGATCAAGCAGGTTGCCGGTCTCAAAAATAAGCTGCTGGGTGGTGAGGGTTTCTTCAATACCATCCTTACCGGCCCCGGTAAGATCTGGCTGCAGACCATGCCCATTTCCAGCGTGGCGGGCGCCATTGCCGCCCATATCCCCAGCAGCGGCGATTGATTGAAATGAAAGCGAAAAAGTTCCAGAAACCCACGGGTTTCTGGAACTTTTTTATATTACACCACCTGGAAGATGAAGAATTTCAGGTAATTGGTTTCCTCTACACCCCACAAAATGGGGTGGTCGGCGCACTGCTGGCGGGCCTCGATCTGCCGGAGCTGCACGCCGGCGTCTTTGGCAGCGGAGCGGAGCATCTTCACGAACAGATCCTCCGAGGCGAAGTGGCTGCACGAGCAGGTGGCCAGATACCCGCCCCGGGGCAGCAGCTTCATGGCCCGGTAGTTGATCTCCTTATATCCGGTCATGGCGCGGGCTGTCGTCTTACGGCTCTTGGTAAAGGCCGGGGGATCGAGGATGATGAAGTCATATTTGCTGCTCTCCTTTTCAAGCTGCGGCAGCAGGTCAAACACATTGGCGCATACGCAGTCCATCACGCCGTCCAGACCGTTGCGCCGGGCATTTTCCCGGGCGCACTCCACGGCAAACTCGCTGACATCCACGGCGGTGACATGGTGGGCGCCGCCCTTCGCTGCGTTCATGGCGAAAGAGCCGGTGTGGGTGAAGCAGTCCAGCACCGTATGACCCTTGGCCAGCTTGCTCACCGCCAGACGGTTATACTTCTGATCCAGGAAAAAGCCGGTTTTCTGACCATTTTCAAAATCCACCGTATACACGATGCCGTTTTCCGTAATATCCACGGTGGTGGCATCGGGAATGGGGCGATCCGGCAGGGGATACCAACCCATGCCCTCCTCCATGCCCTCCAGATGGCGGATGGCCACATCGTTGCGCTCATAGATGCCGGCGATCTCCTGCCCGTCATCCTCCAGCACCTGCACCAGCAGCGGGAACAGCACATCCTTGATGCGCTCCATGCCCAGAGACAATACCTGTGCCACCAGGACATTTTCAAAGCGATCCACCGTCAGTCCCGGGAAGTGATCGGCCTCACCGAAAATCACGCGGCAGCAGTGGCTGTCGGTGTTACCCATGACGGTTTTGCGGTAATTCCAGGCGTACTGGATCCGGCGATGCCAGAAGGCGGCATCAAATTTATCATTGGCGTTGCGGGACAGGAGGCGGACGCGGATTTTGGAATGACTGTTATAAAACCCGGTGCCCAGATAGCTGCCCTTGCGGGACAGAACATCCACCAACTCGCCGTCGGTGACGGTATCGTTCACGGTGGTGACTTCCCCCTCGTAGACCCACGGATGCCCGCCGATGAGGGCTGCCTCGCCCTTGGGCGTGATGGTGACCTGCGGATAGGGTCGCTGTGCTTTCATCTGTGATCGCCGCCTCTCTGCAATTTCGAAATTTGTCATAATATTTATACTATCACATCTGCCGGAGAAATGCCATATACTGAATCGAAAAACCATGCGAAAGGAGCATTTCTCATGCCCAGCGTTTACCTAAGCCCCTCCACTCAGGAATATAACCCCTATATCACGGGGAACGGATCAGAAGAATATTTTATGAACCTCATCGCCGATGCCATGATTCCGTATCTGCAGGCAAGTGGCATTCAGTATGGACGCAATACCCCGGAGATGACTGCCGCCAGTTCCATTGCGCAGGCCAATCGGGGCAACTACGATTTCTATCTGGCACTGCACTCCAATGCCTCCGGGCCGGGAAACGAGGGGGCGGCACGGGGAATCATCGCCTTTTACTATCCTACCAGCTCCAATGGACGGCGGGGTGCCGAGATCTTTGCGGAAAATCTGCGGCAGATCTATCCTCTGCCCAATCGGGTCACCACCCGCGCCACCACGGCACTGGGGGAGGTGCGGCAGCCAAACGCACCGGCGGTGCTGATCGAGATCGGCTACCATGACAACATCAACGACGCCCGGTGGATCGAGGGGAATATCAACCTGATCGCCCAAAATCTGGTGATGTCGCTGGCGGAATATTTCGGCATTCCCTTTGTCTATCCCGGCCCGGCATCTCGCGGGCGGGTGACAACACAGAGCGGTGCGCTCAATTTGAGAGACTATCCCTCTATGGCGGGGAATGTCATCGCTCAGATTCCAAACGGCACGGAGGTGTCAGTATACGGGCAGTATGAAAACTGGTATGTGGTACAATACGGGCGGCAGACAGGATATGCCTCCGCGGACTATATTCAGTTGATATAACCAAAAAATGGCGGACATATTGTGCAATTGTTCTTGACAGGCGGCCACATTGCGTTTAAAATTATAAAGGATAACTATTGGATAGATTAAGGGGATCTATCGATCGTTTTCTGATCCAGACGGAGCATTCCGTTTTTATACACAAAACAACATAGGAGGTAACACCGTATGACAACACTGGGCTACATCGTAGCAGCGGTTGCGTTTGTCGTAGCGGCGGTGATCTTTTTCCTCCTCGGTATTCGCTACCGCAAAGGCGTAGCGGAAAAAGAAATCTCCAGCGCGGAGGAAGAAGCCACGCGCATTATCAACGAAGCCATCAAGAGTTCTGAAAGCAAAAAACGAGAAGCACTCCTGGAAGCAAAAGAAGAGATTTTGAAAAGCCGCACCGAGTACGAGAAGGAAGTCAAGGAGCGCCGCGCCGACCTGCAGAAGCAGGAGCGCAGACTGCAGCAGAAGGAAGAAAACATCGACCGCAAGCTCGAGAACATCGAGAAGAAAGAGGAGTCTTTGGCCGCCAAGCACGCGGCAATGGACAAGGAAAACGAGGAGATCCGCCTCATCAAGCGCAGTCAGACGGAAATGCTGGAGCGCATCTCCGGCTTTACCGCTGAACAGGCCAAGGACTACCTGATCGCACAGGTGGAGTCCGAGGTCACGCATGAGACTGCCCTGAAAATCAAAGAGATCGAGACGCGCGCCAAGGACGAGGCCGATCAGCGCGCCCGTGAGATCGTGGCTACCGCCATTCAGCGCTGTGCCGCCGATCATGTGGCTGAAATCACCGTCAGCGTGGTACCCCTGCCCAATGACGAGATGAAGGGCCGTATCATCGGCCGCGAAGGCCGCAATATCCGCACGCTGGAGACCCTGACCGGCGCGGATCTGATCATCGACGATACGCCCGAGGCCATTACCGTTTCCTGCTTTGAGCCGGTGCGCCGCGAGATCGCGCGTCTGGCGCTGGAAAAGCTGATTGCCGACGGTCGTATTCACCCCACCCATATCGAGGAGATGGTGGAGAAAGCGCGCCGCGAGGTGGATGCCGTCATCCGCAGCGAGGGCGAACGCGCCGTGCTGGAAACCGGTGTGCGCGGGCTGCATCCCGAGCTGCAGAAGCTGCTGGGTCGTCTGCATTACCGCACCAGCTACGGTCAGAATGTACTGCAGCACTCCATCGAGGTCAGCCACATTGCCGGTTTGATGGCCGCCGAGCTGGGCGCCGATGTCCATGCCGCCAAGCGTGCAGGTCTGCTGCATGACCTGGGCAAGGCCATCGACCACGAGATGGAAGGCACACATGTGGCACTGGGCGTGGAATTTGCCCGCAAGTACCGCGAGAAGGAAGACATCGTTCACGCCATTCAGGCACACCACGGCGATGTGGAATGCAAGACGCTGGTGGCCTGCCTGGTGCAGGCGGCCGATGCCATTTCCGCCGCACGCCCCGGCGCACGCCGCGAAAATCTGGAGAACTACATCAAGCGTCTGGAGAAGCTGGAGGAGATTACCGGTACCTATCCCGGCGTGGACAAGAGCTTTGCCATTCAGGCCGGCCGCGAGGTACGCGTGATGGTGAAGCCCGAGCAGGTCAGCGAGGACGAGATGGTCATCCTGGCCCGCGAGCTTGCCAAGCGCATCGAGAACGAGCTGGAGTATCCCGGCCAGATCAAGGTGCATGTTCTGCGGGAGACGAAAGTCGTGGAATATGCGAAATAAACAAAAAGACGCCTGGTTTACAGGCGTCTTTTTTTCTTGCATGAGTTGCAAGCTACGGGTTTTGTGGTATACTAATGTTATAAGCAGTTATATAAAATGGTGATATAGAAAGGAGGGCGGTCATGCTTTACAATATTCTGGCCATCGGTGATGTGACATCGGAGGATGGCACCGCCCATCTGGCGCGGCATCTGCGGCAGGTCAAGAAACTGAAGAACATCCACTTCACCGTGATCAACGGGGAGAATATCTCCGGCGTGGGTCTGACACCACGGCAGGCGGACGACCTGTTCGCCGCAGGAGCGGATGTGATCACCTTGGGCAACCACACCTTCGACAAGATGCAGATCGCGGACTTTCTGGAGGACAACCCTTATATCCTGCGCCCGGCCAATTTTGCGCCCCGGAAGCCGGGACGAGGTTACGGCGTATACGATTGCGGGCGCATCCGCATCGCGGTGATGACGCTGATCGGACGCTGTGACTTGGACTGGGGCGCCGACAATCCCTTTACCACGGCGGACAGGATTTTGAAGGAGCGCGACGAAAAACCCACCTTCACGCTGGTGGATTTTCACGCGCAGGCCACCAGTGAAAAGCTGGCGCTGGGCTACTATCTGGACGGGCGCGTCAGCGCGCTGTGGGGAACGCACACCCATGTGCCCACAGCGGATGAGCGGGTATTTCCCAAGGGAACGGGATATATCACCGATCTCGGCATGACCGGCGCGGTGGAGTCAGTGCTGGGCATCCGAGCGGAGCAATCCATCGAGAACTTTCTGGGCGGTCTGCCGGGACGCTACCGGCCGGCCGGCGGCCCGTGCAAGGCGCAGGGGTGCATTTTTACGCTGGACAGCGACACCAGACTATGCACCGGCGTGGAGCGAATTGATATCAGATGACTTATTTATAATAATGTATAAAGGAGAAAAAACCATGTCTGTTGAAAAAGTGAGAGAGTATCTGACCCCCTATGGCGTGGCGGATCGGATGCAGGAGTTTGAGATTTCCAGCGCCACCGTGGAGCTGGCCGCTATCGCCGTGGGCGTGGAGGGCGCACGCATTGCCAAGACCCTGAGTTTCAAGATCGGCGAGGAGGCATTGCTGATCGTGGCCGCAGGCGACGCCAAGGTCGATAACAGCAAGTACAAGCATTTCTTCGGCACCAAGGCTAAGATGCTGACGCATGACGAGGCCGTGGAGCGCACCGGTCACGCGGTAGGCGGCGTGTGCCCCTTCGCGCTGCCGGCGGATGTAAAGACCTATCTGGATGTGTCCCTGAAGCGCTTTGAAACGGTGTTTCCCGCTGTGGGCAGCGATGCCAGCGCCATCGAACTCACCTGCGATGAGCTGCAGAAGTGCTGCGGCCCCAACTTTGTGGAGTGGGTGGATGTCTGCAAGGGCTGGCAGACCGAGGAATAATGGTTCGCATTCTGCACGCCGCGGATTTTCATCTGGACAGCGCCTTCGGTGCACTGACGGAGGCGCAGGCGCGGCAGCGCCGACAGGAGAGCCGCACGCTGGTGGAGCGCATGGTGGACTATGCGAATGATCACGGCGTACAGCTTTTACTTTTGGCGGGCGATCTGTTCGACTCCGACGACATCTATGCCCAAACGGGCGAGCTGCTGGCACAAGCGTTGCGCCGATTTGCCGGACACGCCGTCATTGCGCCCGGCAACCACGATTGCTGCAGTTCGCGCAGTGCCTATGTGAGGATCCGCTGGCCGGAAAATGTACATATCTTTACGGAGGATCGGTCGAGCCAATTTGATTTTCCACAGTATGGGTGCACCGTATACGGTGCGGCCTTTACAGCACCGGAGGCATCGGATTGCGCCTTGCCGGAAAGTTTGCCGGAAGACGGCATGGTGCATCTGGGTGTGCTGCACGGGGATCTCGGTGTGAAGGACAGCCGGTATCGTTCCATTTCTCCGGAGCAGATTGCGGCGAGTGGTCTGGACTATCTGGCGCTGGGGCATATCCACTCCTGCAGCGGCATACAGCGAGCCGGAAAAACGGTCTATGCCTATTCGGGATGTTTGGAAGGCAGGGGCTTCGATGAAACCGGCGAAAAGGGATTTTTGCTGGGCGATGTGGCGCAGGGGAGCGCGGAGCTGACCTTTGTGCCCTTTGCGCAGCACCGCTATGAGCTGCTGGAGGTGGATATCACCCACCGGGAGATCACGGAGGCAGTGACGGAGCGGCTGCCGGAGGACACCACGGCGGATATTTACCGCATTGTACTCACCGGAGAGACGGACGAGCCGATTCGCATGGGACGGCTGGAACGGGATCTGGAGGGACGCTTTTTTCAGCTGGAGCTGCGGGATCAGACCCGACTGCGCAGGGATATCTGGGAAAAGTGCGGCGAGGACTCGCTGCGAGGGATTTTTTTGCAGAAGCTGCGGGAGAAATACGACAGCGCGGATGAGGATGAACGAGCCACCATTGAACAGGCGGTGCGCTTCGGCCTGGCCGCCATGGAAAACCGGGAACTGTAAAAAATGACAGGCGCCGCTTTCGCGGCGCCTGTTTTGCGCGGGAGATGACGGGGGAACATGGCAATTTCTCCACTCGTGCCCTTGACAATTTCCCTCATGACCGATACAATTATCATTTAGGAATATTTCGTAAAAATACGAGGAAATAGAGGTAACAATCATGGCCAAAGACCAGAGAAATGTAGAAGCAATCACCTCCATGGAGGAAGATTTTGCCAAGTGGTACACCGATATCTGCCTGAAGGCGGAGCTGGTGGACTACGCCAGCGTGAAGGGCTTTATGATCCTGCGCCCCTATGGCTACGCCATCTGGGAGAACATTCAGCGCATCATGGACGGTATGTTCAAGAAGACCGGCCATGTCAATGTGGCGATGCCCGTGCTGATTCCGGAGAGCCTGCTGAAAAAGGAAGGCGAGCTGGTGGAGGGATTTGCTCCCGAGGTGGCATGGGTCACCCACGGCGGCAGCGACAAGCTGGAGGAGCGTCTGGCGTTCCGCCCTACCTCCGAGACTATGTTCTGCGACCATTGGTCCCACATCCTGCACTCTTGGCGCGAGCTGCCCATGCTCTATAACCAGTGGTGCTCCGTGATCCGTTGGGAAAAGACCACCCGTCCGTTCCTGCGCAGCCGTGAGTTCTGGTGGCAGGAAGGGCACACCATCCACGAGACCGCCGAGGAAGCTATGGCCGAGACCGAGCAGCAGCTCAACTGCTACGCCGACTTCTGCCGCGATGCGCTGGCCATGCCCGTGGTGAAGGGGCGCAAGACTGACAAGGAAAAGTTTGCCGGCGCCGAGGCTACCTATACCATTGAGTGCATGATGAAGGATCGCAAGGCGCTGCAATCCGGCACCAGCCACTACTTCGGTGACAAGTTCTCCCGCGCTTACGATGTGACCTTCACCGGCCGCGACAACAAGCTGCAGTATCCCTTCCAGACCTCCTGGGGTTCCACCACCCGCCTCATCGGTGCGGTGATCATGACCCACTCCGACAACAACGGTCTGGTGCTGCCTCCCGCCATCGCCCCCATTCAGGTGGTGGTGCTGCCCATCGCTCAGCACAAGCCGGGCGTGCTGGATGCCGCCGCTGCCCTGCGTGACCGTCTGGAAGCCATGGGCCTGCGAGTGAAAATGGACGACAGCGACCAATCCGCCGGCTGGAAATTTGCCCAGTATGAGATGAAGGGCGTGCCGCTGCGCGTGGAGATCGGCCCCAAGGATATGGAAAAGGAACAGTGCTGCATCGCCCGCCGCGACACCGGCGAGAAGACCTTCGTGCCCCTGAATGAGCTGGAGAGCACCGTGGAGCAGCTTTTGAAGGATGTCCACGACAACCTGTACGATATGGCGGCCCGCAATCTGGAGGACAACACCTTCGATATGACCTCCTGGGAGGAAGTCAAAGAGATGGCGCAGGGCAAGGGCGGCTTCGCCCGCACCAAGTGGTGCGGCTCTCTGGAGTGCGAGCTGGCCATGAAGGAGAAGGCCGGTGTGTCCAGCCGCTG
Source organism: Candidatus Cacconaster stercorequi (assembly GCA_018064925.1). Classification (GTDB taxonomy): domain Bacteria; phylum Bacillota; class Clostridia; order Oscillospirales; family Oscillospiraceae; genus Vescimonas; species Vescimonas stercorequi. The sequence continues at coordinate 134,403 of JAGHUH010000023.1, forward strand.
CATGCCCCTCAAGCAGTCCGGTACCACGGGCAAGTGCGTGGTGTGCGGCAAGGAATGCACCACCGACATCTACTGGGGCGTGGCATATTAAGCGCGGGATCCCGTTTGTAAAAAGCGTAGAAAAAAACTGAAAATATTTAGAAAAAAGTGAGAAATTCCTCTTGACAACAAGGGGAATTTCTTTTATTATATGTGGGTACGCGTGTGATGGGTGGTGCACACCCGGAAGCGTGTGCAATGCGATGAACCGGGAGATTGCTCAGGCGACTGAGGTAACTTCCGGGGAGTATGTCCGATAATCGGGCGGCTGAGAGGGTTCTGATACGCCAGCGTAGATCGCTGCGCCAGAGCGACACCGGCCACAACTATGTGCCCGGTGTTTCTTATGAGCCGGAATGATACGCACGGAACGGCGTATAAGAAAAACTCTCACCGTACGGAATTGGTCAAAAGCAAACAAAACCGTACAAACAGTAAGGAGTAAGGAAACAAAATGGCAAAAGAAATGATTCGCATTCGTCTGAAGGCCTATGACCATCAGGTCATCGACCAGTCTGCAGAGAAGATCGTCGAGACCGCCAAGCGCAACGGCGCTACCGTGTCCGGCCCCATCCCTCTGCCCACCAAGAAGGAGATCGTCACCATCCTGCGTGCTACCCATAAGTATAAGGATAGCCGTGAGCAGTTTGAGCGCCGTACCCACAAGAGACTCATCGACATCACCAATTCCAATCCCAAGACTGTCGAGGCTCTGATGGCTCTGGATCTGCCCGCCGGTGTGGAGATCGAGATCAAGCTGTAAGTTATACATTATATAATATACAGCACGCACCGCCACCGGAACGGTGGCACACAAAAATGCTTGCAACCCAATGTCCGTCGACTTGCGTGAGACGGACGGGTTACGTCGGCAGAGCAAGCGGTTTCCTCCCAATGGGAAACTGAACTATGTCGACCAATAACCTTTAAGGAGGATCATACATGAAGGCAATCATCGGCAAGAAAGTTGGTATGTCTCAGATCTTCGACGAGAACGGCAAGGTCATCCCCGTAACTGTTATCGAGGCCGGACCCTGCGTCGTCGTTCAGAAGAAGACTGCCGAAAAGGAAGGCTACAATGCCGTTCAGCTGGGCTTTGAGGATGTCCCTGAGCGCAAGCTGACCAAGCCCGAGCTTGGCCACCTGAACAAGGCTGAAGTAGCCCCCAAGAAGTATCTGCGCGAGTTCGACCTGGAAAACGCTGCCGAGCTGAACATCGGCGACATCATCAAGGCTGACACTTTCAAGGAAGGCGACTTCGTTGACGTGACCGGCACCAGCAAGGGTCATGGCTACGCAGGCGTCATCAAGCGTCACGGCGCAGGCCGCGGCCGCATGACCCACGGCGGTGGCCCCGTCCATCGTCACGCCGGTTCCATGGGCTCTACCTCTGATCCCGCCCGCATCTTCAAGGGCAAGATCGGCGCCGGCCACATGGGCGTTGACACCGTGACCATCCAGAATCTGGACATCGTCAAGGTCGACCCCGAGCTGAACCTGATCGCTGTTCGCGGTGCGATTCCCGGCCCCAAGGGCGGCCTGGTCACTCTGAAGACCACCGTCAAGGTCCACCGCATCAAGAATGTCGAGTCCGGCATCAGCAACAACCCGCAGAAGGCTTCCGGCCGTAATCCCCAGAAGGCATCTGCCCGTAATAAGTAAGGAAAGGAGTGCTTAAGTAAATGTCTACGATCAAAGTTTTGAACATGACCGGCGCTGAGGTCGGTACTGTTGAACTGAATGACGGCATCTTCGGCATCGAGCCCAATGAAGCAGTCGTTCACGAAGTGGTGAAAAATCACCTGGCTAACTGCAGACAGGGCACTCAGAGCGCTCTGACCCGTGCAGAGGTCTCCGGCGGCGGCAAGAAGCCCTGGCGTCAGAAGGGTACCGGCCACGCCCGTCAGGGCAGCACCCGTGCTCCCCAGTGGACCCACGGCGGTATCGTTTTTGCTCCCAAGCCCCGCAGCTATTCTTACGTGCTGAACAAGAAGGTCAAGAGACTGGCTATGAAGTCCGCTCTGTCCGCTAAGGCAGCCGCAAACGAAATTATCGTTGTTGATTCCATCAAGATGGACAACATCAAGACCAAGGACTTCCGCGCTTTCCTGGATGCCATTAAGGCCGACGGTAAGGCTCTGGTGGTTACCCCCGCCAAGAACGAGACCGTGATCAAGAGCGCACGCAACATCCCCGGTGTTGAGACCACCATGGCTAACCTGATGAATGTTTATGACATTCTGAAGGCCAAGTACCTGGTCATCGACAAGGAAGCCCTCGCAGTAATCGAGGAGGTGTTCGCATAATGGCTAACGTATACGACATCATTATTCGTCCCATCATCACCGAGCGCTCCATGGCCGCTACCGGCGAGAAGAAGTACGTCTTCGAAGTGGCTCCCACTGCCGGCAAGATCGAGATCAAGAACGCCATCGAGACCATCTTCGGTGTGAAGGTCGCCAAGGTCAACACCATCAACTATGATGGCAAGGCCAAGCGCATGGGCGCCGGCCGTCCCGGCACCCGCAAGAGCTGGAAGAAAGCTTATGTCCAGCTGACTCAGGATTCCAAGACCATCGAGTTCTTCGAGGGTATGGTGTAAGAAAGGAAGGAGTGTAGAAAATG
>JAGHUH010000032.1 GCA_018064925.1 Candidatus Cacconaster stercorequi
CTGCATGGGAGAAGGGCAGCAACGAGAACCATAACCGTATGATCCGGCGTTTCTTCCCGAAAGGTACCGATTTCAGCCGTGTTAGCAAAAAGCGCATTGCTGCCGTTGAACACTGGATGAATCACTATCCGCGCAAGATCCTTGGTTGGTGCTGCCCTGCCGACTTTGCGCTTGTTGTTTGATTTTCCATCCATTCCGAATCGTATCGAAGACATCACTAGGACGCGTCCCGACGGGACGCGTCCTAGTGAGGGTCTCGCTTGCTTTGGTAGGCCTTTCCTTTTTCCATCTATTTTTACTTTCGGCTGGTATCTCTGTGGCTGGTTCCACGCCAGCCACTCCCTCGTCCCGCCCGCAGGCGGCGTAATGTAACACGATTTTTCTGCAGCGGCGTCAATCCTGGAGATCTAATCGTGTTACAAATTTCCCTTTTTGTCTAAATTCTTCTTGACATTTGCCGCGGAAAAAAGCAAAGGCGGGAAGCTGACGCTTCCCGCCCAACAAGGACACATTATTTGCCTGCGGCCACGGACTTGATCTCCTTGACCTGACGGCCATTGTAGGTACCGCACTCAGGGCACATTCTGTGAGGCAGATGCAGAGCACCGCACTTGGGGCATGCCACCAGAGCGGGGGTGGACAGCTTCCATACGGAAGAACGTCTCTTATTGCGTCTTTGCTTGGATACTTTTCCCTTAGGGACTGCCATGTTGACACCTCCTTGGTTTTAACTGCGAAGCAGTAATTTATGATGATAAGTTGCTCACTCGTTGTTTTCCAACAACTTGGCCAGCGCGGCCAGTCGGGGATCGACCTGCTTTTTGCAGCGGCAGGTCTCGTAATTGAGATTCACACCGCAGCCTGCGCACAGACCCATGCAGTCGGGTGAGCAGAGAGTTTTCGTGTCCATGCCAAGGATAAACGCCGTACGGGCGAGGTCACCCAGATCCACCTCATCGTTTTCCAGCAGGACGATATCCTCGTCCTCGTCAAACTGCCGTTCCTCCGCGAGAATACAGGAGTAGTCGACGGTTTTCTCCTCAAGGAATTCCTCCGTACACCGGTCACAGATGGAGTGGAGCGTCGTATGTGCCGAAAGATCACACAGCAGTACACCCGCTTTATTCTGTACGCGGCCTTCCACATAAACCGGCTCAGTAACAGGGGTCGCACCGCCGAATTCCAGATCGCTCAGGTCCAGTTCAAACCGGAAATCCTGTCTGGCTTCAGGCGTGTGCAGCAGCTTGTTGACATTCAAACGCATAGTACACCTCGCAATGACACGGCTATTATTATAGTATCTGAATGACTGCTTGTCAAACATTTTCTTACAAATATTTTGACTTTTTTCAAAAATTGGATAGAATAGAGGGAGCAAAGAACGGAGGATGTCCTATGCGGGAATTTACCATCGGGAAAAATGATGCTGGCCAGCGTCTGGATCGCTTTGTGGCGAAGTCGCTGCCGCTGCTGCCGCAGCCGCTGCTGCAGAAATACATCCGCATCAAGCGCATTAAGTGTAACGGTGCCCGCGCTCAACGCGACCAGCGTTTGCGTGAGGGGGATGTGCTGCAATTATACATCAACGATGAGTTTTTTGAAAAGCCCCGAGAGGATAATCTGTTCCTGACGCTCTTTAAGCCCGCGTTGGATATCGTCTACGAGGACGAGAATATCATGCTGCTGAACAAGCGTCCGGGTCTTGTGGTGCACGCCGATGAAACGGAGAAGGTGAACACCCTCATCAACCACATTCAGGCGTATCTTTACCAGAAGCGGGAGTGGAATCCCAAGTGGGAAAATGCCTTTACCCCGGCGCTGTGCAATCGTATTGACCGCAACACCGGCGGATTGGTGATTGCCGCCAAGAACGCCGAGTCCCTGCGCATCATCAACGAGAAGATCCGCGACCGGGAGATCGAGAAACGATATCTGTGCATCACGGTGGGAAAGCCCAATCCGCCGCAAGGGAAGATCGAGTGCTTTTTGCTGAAGGACGAGAAAAAAAAGCAGGTCTCGGTGTATCACCGCCCTGTGTCCGGCGGCAAGACGGCGGTGACACTGTATCAAACGCTGGAGAGCCGCGGTGAGCTGAGCTTGGTGGAGGTAGAGCTGCAAACCGGCCGCACCCATCAGATTCGCGCCAGCTTCGCCGATCTGGGCTGCCCGCTGCTGGGGGACGGCAAGTATGGCCGGGGCGATGTGAACAGACGCTACGGCGAGACACGGCAGGCGCTGTATTCCTATCAACTGACCTTCGATTTTTCCACTGATGCGGGAATATTGGCGTATCTGCAGGGTAAAATGTTTCAGGTGGAATCGGTGCCATTTCGGGAAAAATATTTCCCGCAGAAGTGAAAAGGAAATATATGGAATTCTATGCGGTGGGAATTTATTTCCGCCGCATAAAAATATTTGCAATTTTTATTGACTTTTCGGCGTCTTTTTTATATATTGTATCTACCAAATTTCAACGAAAAAATACAGGCTCGGAGGGGCAGCGGCAACGCGGGCCTCATGGAGCCCCCGGTTTGACAGAGAAAAGAGGGTATTATTTTACGAACGGGGGAGGATAAATGTCCAAAGAGTTGATTCGCCTGCACGACCTTTGCATGGCGTTTGACGACGAGCTGGTTCTCGACCACATCAATCTGTATATTAACGATTCTGAATTCCTCACACTACTGGGCCCCAGCGGTTGCGGCAAGACCACAACGCTGAGGATTATTGGCGGTTTTCTGGTGCCCACATCGGGAGACGTCACCTTTGATGGTGTGAGGATTAATGATGTTCCGCCTCATAAGCGGCAGATCAATACCGTGTTCCAGAAATACGCCCTGTTTCCGCACCTGAATGTGTTTGAAAATATTGCCTTTGGCCTGCGCATTGCCAAGGTGCCCAAGGATGAGATCGACAGGCGCGTGACGGAGATGTTGCAGGTGGTATCCCTGAAAGGCTTTGAGAATCGCCAGATCTCTCAGCTTTCCGGCGGTCAGCAGCAGCGCGTGGCCATTGCCCGGGCACTGGTGAACCGCCCAAAGGTGCTGCTGTTGGATGAACCATTGGGTGCGCTGGATCTGCGGCTGCGGAAGGATATGCAGAATGAGCTGAAGCGGATTCAGCAGCAGATGGGCATTACCTTCATTTATGTGACCCACGATCAGGAGGAGGCGCTGACCATGTCCGACACCGTGGTGGTGATGGACAAGGGCCGTATCCAGCAGATCGGTACACCGGAGGATATCTATAACGAGCCGAAAAACGCTTTCGTGGCGGACTTCATCGGCGAGAGCAATATCCTCAACGGTACCATGGTGCGCGACGGCGTGGTGCGGATGTACCGCCGGGAGTTCCAATGTGTCGATAAGGGCTTTGCACCCAACGAGCCGGTGGATGTGGTCATTCGCCCGGAGGATATCGACATCGTGCCCGTTACCGAGGGGCAGCTGGTGGGTACCGTTACCAATGTGACCTTCAAGGGGATGCAGTACGATATCATCGTGGATCTGGGCGGCTTCAAGTGGCTGATCCAGACCACCGACCACAGCCCCGTGGGCGCACAGGTGGGCGTGAAGATCGACCCCGATGGCTTCCATATTATGAAAAAGAGCGAATATTCCGGACTGTTCGGTGACTATTCCTCCTATTCCGAGGAATACGAGGAGCTGGCTGATGCCACGCTGGCGGACGAGGAGGAGAGCGGGGATGAAGAATAAGCTCTCTCGCCTCGCCGTACCCTATGTGGTGTGGATGGCGCTTTTTGTGGTGGCGCCCATCATCATGATGGTGATTTACGCCTTTTCCGCATCGAACGGCGGATTTACGCTGAATAATTTTGTCAAGATGGGTGCCTATGCCGAGGTATTTATCCGCTCCTTCAAACTGGCGCTGATCGCCACGGCCATCTGTCTGCTGGTGGGCTATCCTGTGTCCTACTTTATGAGCAAAGAGGGCCCCCGTTTTCAGCGCATGGCCATGGTGCTGATCATGCTGCCCATGTGGATGAACTTCCTGCTGCGTACCTATTCGTGGATGACCATTCTGGAGAACAACGGCCTGCTCAATCAGCTTTTTCAGAAGATTGGCCTGATCGCCCTCTATAACCGTATGACGGGGGCAGATTTATCCTACTTTCCCATGATGAACACCCAGGGCGCGGTGGTACTGGGCATGGTGTATAACTATCTGCCCTTTATGATCCTGCCCATCTATTCTGTTATCATCAAGTTGGACGGCTCGCTCATTGAGGCGGCTCGTGACCTGGGTGCCGGCTCCGCCACGGTATTCCGCCGTGTGATTTTGCCGCTGTCGCTGCCGGGTGTGCTGTCGGGCATCACCATGGTGTTCGTGCCGGCGGTGTCCACCTTTGCCATCTCCCAGATGCTGGGCGGCGGCACGGAACTGCTGTTGGGCGACCTTATCGAGCAGCAGTTCATGGGCGGCGCGTATAATCCCCAGCTCGGCGCGGCCATTTCACTGGTGATGATGGTGATCGTGGTGGTATGTATGCTGGTGATGAATCGCTTCGGTGAGGGCGAGGAACAGGCGGTGATGCTATGAAAAAGAGCAACCGCTTCGGCAATCGCCTGTTGATGGCGCTGGTATTTCTGTTCCTCTATGCGCCGATTTTGATTTTGATCATCTTTTCCTTCAATGCCGGAAACAGCTCCAGCGTGTGGAAGGGCTTTTCTCTGGCGTGGTACGGCAAGCTGTTCCACAACCGCCTGATCATGCAGAGTGTGTATACCACGCTGATTGTGTCTTTTCTGGCCACGGCCATTGCCACGGTGGCGGGCACCTTTGCCGCCATCGGCTTTTACGCTATGCGTCGCAAGCTGCGTGACAGTCTGGTGACGGTGAACAATATCCCCATGATGAATGCGGATATCGTCACAGGCGTCAGTTTGTGCCTGTTCTTTGTGGCATTTTTCAACGGCTGGGGCAGCTTTGCCGGATGGCTGAACTCCATCCAGTCGGTGATCGTGCTGCCCACCCGTCTGACGCTGGGCTTCGGCACATTGCTGATTGCGCACATCAGCTTCAATATCCCCTATGTGATCTTGTCCGTGGGGCCAAAACTTCGCCAGATGGATAAAAACCTCATCGACGCGGCGCAAGACTTGGGCTGCACATGGATGCAGGCGTTCTGGAAGGTGGTGCTTCCGGAGATCAAACCCGGCATCGTTTCCGGTGCGCTGACGGCCTTTACTATGAGTATCGACGACTTTGTCATCAGTTACTTCACGGCTGGCTCCTCGGCGTCCACGCTGGCCATGACCATCTACGGCATGACCAAAAAGCGCGTCAGTCCCCAGATCAATGCCGTGTCCACATTGCTTTTTGCGGCGGTTCTGCTTTTGCTGGTGATTATCAATGTCCGGGAAGCCCGGCAGGAAAAACGAGCGGCAGAAAACCGTATCAATTTATAAAACAGGGAGGAAAAATCATTGAAAAAGATTGCGTTGGTATTGGCCATGTTAATGGCAATGACGATGCTCCTGCCCGGCTGCGGCAGCGGCGGAGATGATGAGCGTGTCGTGAATGTCTGCTCTTGGGGCGAATACATTGATGAGTCGTTGATTGATGAGTTTGAAAGTGAGACCGGTATCACCGTGAACTATCAGACGGTGGAGAGCAACGAGGCGCTGTACTCCCTGCTGAAAACCGGCGCCGGTGATTATGATGTTATCGTGCCCTCCGACTATATGATCGGTCGCCTGATCGCCGAGGATATGCTCTCGGAGCTGGATTACAGCAATATCCCCAACTATGAAAAGATCGACGAGCAGTACAAGGGTCTGAGCTACGATCCCGAGAACAAGTATACCGTGCCCTACACCTGGGGCACTCTGGGCATCATCTATAACAGCAAGATGGTCAAGGGCGACATTACTTCCTGGGATGCCATGTTCGATCCCCAGTATGCCGGCAATGTGCTGATGATTCGCAACTCCCGCGATGCACTGGCCGCCGCACTGCTGGATCTGGGCTACAACATCAATACCACCGATGAAAAAGAGCTTACTGCGGCCTATGAAAAGCTGAAGACCGCCAAGGAGGCCGGCGTGTATCAGGCGTTCGTTATGGACGAGGTGTTCCAGAAGATGGAGGGCGGCAACGCGGCCATCGCCATGTACTATGCAGGCGACTATCTGACCATGCTGGAGAACAATCCTGATCTGCGCTATGTGGTACCCAAGGAGGGCAGCAACTGGTTCGTGGATGCCATGTGCGTGCTAAAGAATGCCCAGCATAAGACTGAGGCTGAGGAGTGGATCAACTTCATCGCCTCCACCGAGTCCAATCTTGCCAACATGGACTATGTCGGCTACGCCTCACCCAACGGCGAGGCGCTGACGCAATATCCCGCCTATTATGAGGAGAACTACGGCGAGGCGCTGGACAATGCGCAGTTCGAGGTCATGGCTGCGCCGGATAGCGTTTTGAAGAATTGCACACTGTACGAAAATCTGCCCCAAGATACGCTGAATTTGTATAACGATCTGTGGACGCAGCTTGGTATTTGAGAAGGAGACAATGCATGATTACCATTGGCATGAAGCATGAAATTGAAAAGGTTGTTACTGCCGATATGACGGCCAAAGCTGTCGGCTCCGGCGGTTTGGAGGTATTCGGCACGCCCTTTATGATGGGCATGATGGAGTGCGCCGCCATGTGGTGCATCCAGCCGGAATTGCCGGAGGGCAAGGGCACTGTGGGGGTGGATATTCAATCCAGCCATCTGGCTCCCACCCCTGTTGGCATGAAGGTACGCGCCACAGCAGAGGTCACCGCCATCAGCGAAAACGGCAAGATGGTCACCTTCAAGGTGGCCGCCTACGATGAGGAGGGTCTCATCGGCGAGGGCACTCACACCCGCGCCATCATTTCTAACGAACGCTTTTTTAAGAAGTGTAATGAGAAGCTTGCCCGGGTGCAGAAATAAGAGGAAAAAGTTCCCGCCCTTTGCACACGGATGTATAAGGAAGTTTTTTGGTAGGCGGATTTTGTACGGCAAAATCCGATGCTCGCCAAAGATGAGGACTAATGGGAAGTGTTTTAAGGCATACAATTGATTACACTTCACCGCAGGCAAATAAAGGAAAGATAAAATTGTTGATTTGGTTGTACGAAAATTTAACTATTCGGATCAATTAAATGAATACAATATCTGCAAAGGAGAAAGCCGTGAAAGATAATAAAAAGATGACCGGCCTGCGTAAACTGGGTGTTATCCTGCTCTCTATCGGCATGCTGCTTTTCGCGATGGCGCTTGTGCTGCGGATTTTCAGACTTGGTGACTGGTCTATGTGGTTGATTCTGGGTATCATCCCGACCATGATGGGCGTTATTTTCTTCATCGGCGGGAAAGAGAAAAGATCTGCGCCGACTCCTGTAAAAAGACTGGAGCGGAAAGAGCTTGACGCAGCACAGAAGGAAAAGATGGATACGATCATTGCCCATGTCAAGGAACAGGACTCTATACTGTCCTACCACATTGAGGAAGTGACGAAGGACGAGCCTGTCGCACTTACCGATTCCAAGTTCGGCGGCTATCCTTATTGGACGGCGGACAGAGAATACCCCACGGCGGCAAACGGCGAGAACCTGTTCTTACTGGCACAGATTAATTTCGAGCAGCTGGCGCCGGAGGACAACTTGCTGCCCAAAACCGGTATCCTGCAGTTTTTTGTTCAGGACGAGGATTTGTGCGGCGCCAACTTCGATGACCCGACCGATCAATCGGGCTTCCGCGTGATCTATCATGCGGAGATCAAGGAACCCCTCAGCGTGGAGGAGATGCGTGCGTTAGGTATCAAGGCCAATACAGATCAGGAATTCAAAGAGTCCATGCTGCCCACGCTCCATGAGGATGCGATCCGCTTTGTGAAGACGAAAGACTACTTTCCCGACATTTCCGACGCATTTGAGGACAAGATGAAAGAGGCTATGTCCATGCTTTACGGTTGGAACTTCGACGGTACGCTTTACCACGAGCTTACCACGGAGGAATACTCATACCTGACAGAGCCGTTCAGCCCGTTTGGGCATAAAATGTTAGGCTATCCTGCCTTCACCCAATGTGACCCGAGATGGCCGGAGGCGGAAGTGCCGGAGGGCAAAAAGGCTAACACGATCGAACACTATGACACCCTGCTTTTCCAGATGGATTCCCTGGGCAATGTCATGTGGGGCGATGACGGTGTAGCGAACTTCTTTATCAACAGCGAAGATTTGAAAAATCTCAACTTTTCCGATGTTTTATACAACTGGGATTGTTATTGAACTGATTTGCAATGATTTGGAAATATAAAGTTACCGCGTTTTGCTTTCAAAGTTATATAAAGGATCATAAACAAAATCCGCCAACAGGAATTTTTCCTGTTGACGGATTTTGTTTAAAATACTTCCTCCTCAACTCGTAGCCTTGCGGCGGGGATTTTTTTGCGTCCTTGCGGTGTGAGCAATTGTCTGTTATAATAAATTATTCATATAACCGACAGGAAAGGGGAGAGAGCATTGCGCGTGCTGGCAACATTGGCCTTGTCCTTCGCGGCGGCGGTTTTCGGCGCGGTGCTGCTGCCGGGTGGAATATGGTCGTTCTGGGCAGCGCTGACTCTCCTGTGTCTGGCGGTGGTGGTGTTGATATTCCGGAAACGGCTGCAGCGGCGTATCGCCAATCTCCCTCGTCGCCTGCTGTTGATTTTGTGCGCTGCGGCGGTGGGCTTGCTGTATGTTCGGGGTTATCAGCAGGTGATTTGCCAACCTGTCACGCAGCAGTGCGGTGATGCCCACTCATTTTCCGCCACGGTGTGTGAGCAGGCGATCCCTACTGATTCCGGCGGCAAGGTGACCGTACACCTGTCGGGATATTTCGGCGCCAAGGCGGTGTATTACGGTGACGAATCCGTGCTGACGCTGCAGCCGGGGCAGGAGATCTCCGGCACGGCCTATTGGCAGGATGCTTCTGTGATCCATGGACGCAAGGTAAATACCTTTACAGCACGGGGCGTCTATGTACTGTTGTATGGCCACGATGCGCCCACGGTGGTGGCGGATCATTCCCGCAAGATAAGCTACTGGCCGCAGCGTGCATCTGCGGCTGTACAGAAAAAGGTGACGCAGATCTGGAGTGATTCCCAAACCTGCGGATTTACCATGGCGGAACTGACGGGCGATAAGTCACAGATGGACAGTGCCGACATCGAAGTGATGGAGGATGTCGGTCTGGCGCACCTGTTTGCGGTGTCGGGACTGCATTGTGCCTTTCTGGTGACGCTGTTGGGACTGCTGATCCCGCCCCGTCGCCGCTGGCTGTATGCCCTGTCGGCAGCAGTGGTGCTGCTGTTCTATATGATGATGGTGGGCTGCTCGCCGTCGGTGGTGCGGGCATGTATCATGCAGCTTTTTCTGCTGGCAGCGCCCATCTGCCGCCGCGACAGTGATGGCCTGACCAGCCTGAGTGCCGCGCTATTCATCCTGTTGCTGTGCAATCCCTTTGCAGCGGCCAGTGTGAGTTTGCAGTTGAGCTTTGCTGCAACATTTGGCCTGATCACGGTCAGTGGGCGACTGTACCGTCCCATGACGGCGTGGTATCAGGGAAAGAATAAGGTTTTCCGCATTTCGTTGGCGTTTGTCGCGGCTAATATTTCGGCATCGTTGGGAGCGCTGGTGTTTACTATCCCGCTGACGGCGTACTACTTCGATGTCTTCACGCTGATCTCACCGTTGAGCAACCTGCTGGCGGTGCCGGTGGCCGGCTGGAACTTTATCGTCGGCTTTGTCACCGTGCTTTTGAGCTTCCTCTCACTGCCGGCGGCAAAGATTTTGGGCTGGCTGTGCTATGGGTGCGTGCATGATATCCTGTGGGTCTGCGGTTTGCTGACACGCCTGCCGTGGCACGCGCTGTATACCAATAATGTGATGCTGAAATACTGGCTGCTCTACTGCTACACCATGTTCATCGGTTGTGCGGGCACGCCGGATCGGCGGCGCAAATATGCAGTGGCGGCGGCATTGGCGTGTGTAATGCTGATTTGCGTGGTGCGGCTTGATACCCGGCAGTATCGCTACGGCGAGATGTGCGCCGTGGCGGTGGATGTGGGGCAGGGCGAGAGCATTTTGCTGCACAGCGGCGAGCAGACCGCACTGATCGACTGCGGCAGCAGCAACCGCTATGTGGATGCCGCAAAGCAGGTGGAGATGCAGCTGAGCACCATGAATGTTTCGTCGCTTTCGGCACTGGTGGTGACTCATTATCACGCCGACCACACCAACGGTTTGAGCCGGCTGTTGCGCCATATCCCGGTGGAGACCATGTATCTGCCGGATATCGAGGACGAATACGGTGTAAAGGAAGAACTCCTTACAATAGCTGAAAAATATGGGATAATCGTCGTTTTTGTCAGAGAATTGACGGAGGTGCCCCTGGGCAATGCGGCGTTGACAGTTTATCCGCCGGTAGGCAAGGGTGACTTGAACGAGCAGGGACTTTCTGCCATGTGCAAGGCGGGAGATTTTGAACTGCTGACCACCGGCGATATGGCCGGCTCCACGGAAAAGGCATTGATGGAGCAATACGATCTGCCGCGGGTGGAGGTGCTGATGGTGAGCCACCACGGCTCCCGTTACAGTTCCGATCGTGATTTCCTGAAAGCAATTCGGCCACAGACCGCGGTGATCAGCGTGGGCGACAACAGCTACGGGCATCCGTCGGATACCGCCATGGCGCGGTTGCTGGCCGCCGGCGCGGACATCTACCGCACGGATCTGGGCGGAAATATTTTGATCACGGTAAGTGATATGGATTGAGGAGAGGATGCATATGGCTGCCAGAAAAGCAGAAAAGAGCACCGCGGCCTATGACCGGCTGCGGGCGGCCCTGAAAACGGGGCAGCTTGACAATGTATATATTTTCTACGGCGAGGAGACCTATCTTCGGGAGCGGTATCTGGAGGAGATTAGAGAAAAGCTGATTCCTGCGGGCTTTGAGGATTTCAACTTCCACCGCCTTTCCGGAAAAAATCTGACGGTGGAGGAGCTGAGCGAAACGGTGGAGGCCATGCCCATGATGGCGGAGCATACGCTGGTGACCGTGACGGACATGGATGTCTTCAAGCTGGAGGAGAGTCAGCGCACAGCGCTGATTGCGCTGCTGGATGATTTCCCGGAATACTGCACGCTGATCTTCGTCTATGACATTGTCGCCTACAAGCGCGACGGCAAGATGAAAAAGCTCACCGCCGCGCTGGATAGATCGGTGCAGGAGGTGGAATTTACCCAGCAGGACAGAGATCAGCTTCTGCGTTGGGTGCGGCGGCGCTTTGCCGCTGTAGGCCACGATATTGACAGTGCCACGGCGGATCATCTGCTGTTTACCTGCGGCACATTGATGACGGATCTTGTGCCGGAGATCGAGAAGATCGGTGCCTACGCCAAGGGGCAGAATGTCACCATTGCCGATATCAATGCGGTGGCCGATCCCGTTCTGGATGCCAAAATTTTTGACATGACCAACAAAATCACCGCCGGCGAATATGACGATGCCGCCTGTGTTCTGGGTGACCTGCTGCGGATGCAGACCGAACCCATTGCCATTCTGGCGGCCATCGGCAAGGAGCTGCGGCGGCTGTATACGGCGCGCATGGCATTGGATGCCGGCAAGGATCGCTTCTGGCTCAAGCAGTTATGGAATATGCGGTCGGACTATCCGGCGAAGCTGCTGATGCAAGCGGCCCGGCGGGTAGATCATAATTGGTGCCGCCGCGCGGTGAAGCAGTGTCAGGTACTGGATCGCCGCATGAAAAGTGAGAAGAATATCAACAGCGAAGCAGAGCTGAAGCTGTTTCTGATGGAATTGGCAGGAAGCAGATGAAACCAAAAATTCGAGAAGTGATCGTGGTGGAGGGGCGTTACGATAAAAACGCCCTCAGCCAGGTGGTGGACGCCACCATTGTGGAGACCGGCGGCTTCGGTGTGTTCAATGACCGGGAAAAGCTGGCGTTTTTTCGCCGTCTGGCGGCGAAGCGGGGACTCATCCTGCTGACGGACAGCGACGGCGCAGGTTTTGTGATCCGCAATTTTCTCAAGGGCGCTATCCCAAAAGAGCAACTGAAACAGGCGTATATCCCGGACATCCCCGGCAAGGAGCGCCGCAAGCGCAAGAGCGGCAAGGAGGGCAAGCTGGGCGTGGAGGGCATGACACCCCAGGTGCTGTTGGAGACGCTGCGGCGGGCCGGAGCCACCTTTGAGGGTGAGTCGTCTGTTGTGCATTCTGCGGCCATCACCAAGGCAGAGTTGCTGGAGAAAAAGTTGATTGGCCCCGATTCCGCACAGAAACGGGCGGCGCTGCTGGAAAAGCTAAATCTGCCCCAGCACATGACACCAAATGCCATGCTGGAAGCCATGAACCTGCTGCTGACGCGAGAGGAGTTTGATGCTCTGTGACAGAGCCATTGGAAATTGAACGGAAATATCTGATCCGCCGTCCCGACCCGGCGGTGCTGGCGGGGACCCAGACCTACACCATGGAACAGACCTACCTAACGGCACCGGAGGGTATCACGGCCCGTGTCCGGCGCCGCTTCCACGACGGGCAGGAGGAATTTTTCTATACGGAAAAGGAGCATCGCACCGCGGTGACCTGTGTGGAGCGTGAAAAGCGCGTTGACCGGGAAACCTATGAGTGCCTGCTTACCCGCCGCCGCAGCGACAGCCGCACCATCTGTAAAACGCGCTGCTGCCTGATGCACGAGGGTCTGGTGTTTGAAATTGACATCTATCCCTTCTGGGAGCAGATTGCCGTGATGGAGGTGGAGCTATCCTGCGAGGAGCAGGTTTTTACGCTGCCGCCGCAGATTACCGTCATTCGTGAGGTATCAGGAGACAAGCGGCTGAAAAACGCGGCGCTGGCACGATGTATTCCGGAGGAGGAAGATCTGCTGTAAAAAAATAGGGCGTACGGAGGCAAAGCCCTTGCAATTTCATGCGGAAAAGGCTATACTATTAGCTGCATTTATGCAAAAATCATTCAATTTTAAGGAGTGTGAGAAAATGACCGAGGAAATGAAGACCAATACCCCCGAGACCGAGGAGGTAGCGGAGAGCAAAAACTTTATCCACAATTTTATCGACGAGGACATCGCAGAGGGTGGTCAGTTCCAGGGAATGACCGTTCACACCCGTTTCCCGCCGGAGCCTAACGGCTATCTGCACATCGGCCA
>JAGHUH010000013.1 GCA_018064925.1 Candidatus Cacconaster stercorequi
AAATCTTGATGATGCCTTTCTGGGCGTAGTTGCCGAACTTTACTTCTACAACCTTAACTCCGCTGTCCTCAGCGGAATTGTCCTCCGTAACATCGAACTTCACGGGATCAGAGCTGAGAACATAACCGTAAGGAGCAGATACTTCGACGAGAGAATAGCCCTTGCCGAATTCAAGCTTTTCGGGAGTAATCAGCATACCCGCGTCGTTGGTGTAGAAGGTGTCGATAGTAGTAACTTCCGGATAGGTGAAAGTCATTTCCACCTTAGTGCCGTCGGGACGGTAGATCTGGAAGCCTGCGCCGGCATAAGGAATGGTCTTTCCGGTTTCTGCATCTACCTTGATAACCTTAATGAAAGACTCGAAGTTTGCGTTATTGATAAGGTAGCGATAAGTTTCACCGTCCTTAGCAATAAACACATCAAAGTCGGGCATCAGTTCACGGCCTTCCCAGCCGGAGAGCTGATGGACGGTGTAAACGCCGTAAGGCATATCCTTGCTCTGAGCAAAGCCGTTCTCATCACAGGTGAGATAATCACGCTCGGTTTCCTTGGCTGTATCAAAACTGCCGGAAGACTTCAGATAGATTGCGAATACCGCACCTTCTTCCGGAGTCTCGATCTTGGTCTCGCCATCGTCGGTGTGCTTGATGATTGCGATATTGCCTTTCTGAACCTGTTCGGTCACGTCAATGGCAGGTGCAGAATTGCGCTCAACGGTGTAGAGCTTTGCTTCTGCGCCGACATGATAGGTTGCATTATCCAGCAGATAGCCTTCGGAGGGTTCGATTTCCTTGATGCTCCAGTCGTCGCCGCAGACATAATAGGAAGTGGTAAACTGGCCGTTCTTGTCGGTGACATAGGTGTCAACGAGTTGATCTCCCTTATAAATTCCGTAGGTCGCGCCTGCAAGGGAAGCGTCGCCCTGTGCAGTTCCGGCTTTTTTATCACTCTTGGTGACAGTTACATTGAACTTCTTGAGAATATTGGAGAAGCTCTTATTCGTTACGCTGTTCCATTCAACCGCAGCACTCTGACTTGCGGGAACGACATAGCGAACCGCCGTATCGACTTCCTCCAGCGTATAGCCGGAGCCAATCAGCACGTCCTCAAAGGTTGCAACACCCTTGCTGTTCGTAACGGCAAACTCATCGACGGCAAGACCGCTGACAGAAGTGCCGTACAGGTGGAACTTTACGCCCTCAACAAGACCGTCTTCGGAAGTCTTGGTGACAGTGAGATCACCGCGGCGCAGTACGTTATTGAAAGAAACGGTTGCGGTCTGTCCTGCGAGAACGGTCACACGATGGGTTTCCTGCGGAACATACTTGTCATAGCTCTGCTCGGTTACGGTATAGGTGCCCGGCATGAGATTGTCGATCTGGATTTCGCCTCGACTGTTCGTAGTAACGGTCTGATTTACGCCGTCACCGACAACGGTGAACTTGATCCCATCTACCTTGCCGTCTTCAGAAGTCTTGATGATCTTCGCGCTGCCGTAGCTGACTTTGACATTAAGGAAAGCCTTAACAGGATCGCTGACAGAGGCGGAATAAGTGATAGTGTCCTGATGACCACCTCCGATATTGCCATCGGACCACACAATGATTCCTGCGCGCTTCTGGCTCTTAGTAGCGGTGATTGATACGGTATTGCTCGGCGCAGTCGTTGCTGTGATAGTGAGCTTGTTTCCGCTGACACTGAAGTTCATCCCCGTAACATTAGCTGCGAATGTGTACTGAGAAAGAACATTGTTGCTGTCGGTCAGAGTAGCAACATATTCGCTGCCATTCCACTCGAGCTCGATTTCCTGTGCCTTGGCAGAGCTTTTTGCCATGAAGCTGGGAATCTTGGTGTGGTTCTGGACGCTGGAAACGATGCTGTCATAGTAAGAACAGATTGCACTATACAGGGGATGCTTTGTGCTAACGCAGGATTTCACAGCATCATAGCCACCTGTGCTTACATGGTTAAAATTGGCGTCACGCTCACCAACGATAGTCTCCATACGAGGAGCTGCGTGGCATAGGCATAAGCGATCTTGTCCGCATCCGCTGCGTTCTGGCTTCTCCAAGAGGTCGATACTGTGCCATGATAGCCATACTGCATAATGCGGCCAAGCAGAAGCTTAATAGTATCAGGCTCAATGGTTTTGTTATAACTGGTGGGATAGTTGTCCCAGAAGTTTTCACCATATCCGGTGAAGGTTTCGCCCAGTTCTCTTGTAATACCGGGCTCGATGCAGTATACGACCTGCCCGTCATAGCTTTCCATACAATGAATTGTTGTCATTGTACTTGCTTCTGTTGCCCAGCCATTCATATAATGCTTTTCCGAATGACCCCAAAGGTCTTCACTGTACACCTGATTAGCATCTCCATCACGGGGGAAGCCGACGGAATATGCCTCTGCGGTCTCGGAAGCTGCAAAGGCAGTTGTGGCTGTGCCAATGAGCGCGGTAAATGCCATAAGAACTGCAAGCAGCCCCGACATTCCGCGCTTGAGAATTTTCTTTTTCATTCTTTTGTCCTCCTTTAGACATGAAAAAAGCACCGTATTTCTACGATGCTCATTTCGGAATATTGAATTGATGATTATGCGTATCCCACATAGATGAGATAACTGTTTGTCCCGACACATTCGTACCAGATCCAGACATCGGTTATATCCTCATCCCCGGCGTATCTGTTCAGGCGGGAGTTGATGTCTCTTTCAAGATAAATGCAATCGGGGTTGGCGGTAATCGGATTGTCCCAGCAATCGACTGCGGAACTCTCCAATGTCAGTCCCTTACTGACCGCAACGCCTTGCGCGTAAGAAATCCAGTAGTTTATATCAAAGGACGGTTCGGGTTCCGGCTCTGGCTCAACCGGTGGAGCCGGCGGTTCCGTTTCCTTTGGAACTTCTGTTGTCTTCGGTGCTTCTGTTTCCTTTGGCTTCTCTGTTACGGGAGCAGTTTCAGGAGTTTTCGTTTCCGTTGGTTCGGAAAAAGGCTTTACCGGCTCAAAAGAAGGAAGCGTCACGCTGTCACCTGTGGCTCTCGTTTCTTCCTTTGGCTGCGGAGTGCTTTCCGTTTCTTTAACGTCAGGCACCGTCGTTTCAGAAGCGATACCGGATTCTTCAGGGGAATCTATATCAACGCTTGATTGGGGTGCATCCGTCTCTTGGGAGTTTTCTTCACTGTTCTTAATTGGAAGTGTTTCGCTCACAGTGGGCTCGGTTGGTGTATCCGATATCTGCGGATCATTTGCGCAGCCACATAAGGAAAGGATCAGGGCAGCCGTAATTATCATAAGTGTTTTTCTCATAGGATCAGCCTCCTTTGGTTTTTCACCTATAATTGTACGGATGCGCTGTCGTACTTTCAACTGTGCCGCCTATATTTTCTCCTTTTGAGCAGGTATGCTGGTTTTGAAGAAGGGGGGAGTGTGAGGGGGGAAGAAACATTCTCCGCCCATAAAAGGGTACACTACTCCCTTGGCGTAAGGATCATCTTGCTTCGCCACGGTCTTTCTGCCTTTCCTGATACCGATGATAATACTCAAGCGCTTTCATAATATAATCACCGGTTTTTTCATAAGGAACATTAGCAGGAATAAACCTTCTCGCTTCTTCGTACTTGATGTTGATCTTCTCTTTCTGATTCGGCTTTTCCTCGATCATGATCGACTCGATCACTTCCTGAGGCAGCTTTCCTTCATTTGATAACTTCTTCATCTTGATTGCCTGGGCAAGAGACGGTGTAGCATCCGTGTAGGAAATTTCTTCGAGCAGCGCAGCCTGTTCCTCTTTTTTGAGATAGGACAGTTCAACTGCCGGTCTGAACGCGATACGGCTCTCATCAACAAGCTGGAGCAATTCGGGAATAAGCTCGGTCAGACGGATATATCGAAAAATAGTGTTTTTGCTTTCTCCGACTTCTTCTGCCATTTCCTCCGAAGATTTTGTCCCCAAAGAATTGTTCCCCAGTGGGGAATAATTTTCTTGAGAAGGTCTACCTGCCTGTCTCTTCATAGCTTCAAGACGCATCTTATACGAAAATGCTTTCTCGCTCGGAAGGATTGTGGAACGCTGCAAGTTCGATTCAACCATTAAGATAATCGCTTCGTCACGGGTCATTTCCCGGACTTCGGCTTTGACGGTATCAAGTCCTGCAAGTTCACAAGCCTTCTTTCTGCGATGTCCGGATACGATTTCGTACCGTCCATCATCCTTCGGACGAAGTGTGACTGGCGTGATAATCCCGCGCTCTTTAATACTCTGAACAAGCTGATCCATATCCTCATCAACTTTTACCTTGAAGGGATGGTCGGGGAAATCATCAATTTCCGAAATGGGCACATCATAAATTCTGGGGAGCTTGTTTTCTTTACGCTCCGCATCATTCATAAAAAGCTCATCGTACCCGGTCAGGCCCAAATCGATTCTTTGCACGTTCTTCAATTTCTGTCACCTCCTTCGTGAGTGCCTCATACGCTGCCGCGACTTTGCCGTTCTTGTCATGAGAGAAAATACTTTCTCCGGAAAGACTGCACTCCGCAGCTCTTACCGAAAATGGAATCTCGGAATTGAACACGCGGATGTTTTCTCCCACAGAAGAACGCAGCGATGAGATAATCGCCTTTGCATTGTTTGTGCGGTTATCTACCATCGTCAGCAAAATACCGTCAATCTTCAGTCTCGGATTGATCTGCCGCTTGATCTTTGAAATAGAGCGTAAAAGCAAGTTAAGACCTTTGGTTGACAGGAAGTTCGGCTGAGACGGAATAATCACACTGTCTGCCGCAACAAGCGCATTGACCGTCATCATTCCCAGAGAAGGCATACAGTCAATAAGGATATAGTCGTAATTCTTCTTCATGCCGTCGATAGCGTTTTTCAAAACATACTCGCGGCTCATAACGTTGAACAGGCCGGTTTCCATGCCGGACAACTCAATATTAGAAGGAAGCAAGTCAACACCTTCCGGATGCGTAATAATAGCATTACCGGGCGGCTGTTCATCATCAATGACCGACTGCATAAGGGAAGAAAGCGAAACATCCAACTCATCGGGATTCTTCACTCCGAGGCTTACCGTTAAGCTACCCTGCGGGTCAGCGTCAACAAGCAAAACCTTTTTACCTGAGTTTGCAAGTCCCACGCCGAGATTGACTGCGGTTGTCGTTTTACCGACTCCACCTTTCTGATTTGTGATGGCAATCACTTTACAGTTTTCCATGTGGTATCCTCCTTTCTTTTTATTTGAACCATTTCTGATCCACTAAAACCTCAAAGATAATCTTTGGGGCTTTAGTGGTTGCACTTAATTTTTCCTCGAACCCCAAGTGCAAAAAAGGAAATCATCAGACGCCCGATAGCGAATCGGGTCCATGGGAATCTCACCCCTGCCGGGTTCTCCGCCAGCTCCGTAGAGAAGTATCATTAGCCCTGTAGCGTTTCATTGCCATATCCGTAGCTGTCGGATATTTCAGAATGGTTCGGAAACGCTCGCCACCTTGCTTTCCGTTATAACCCGGATGGGCAGGAGGGTCTTGGCGCACCTTCATTCGGCTGGAGCTCTCGCCCCCGCACAGGAACGTACCTGATGAATGTATATTCGGTTGTCAAAGTGCATCGAGGTTTTTTGTTCCTCAAAGAGTAGGCAGCGAGAAAGGCCAAAAATTGCGGGTAGACCAAAAAAAGTTGTAAAAATTTTTTCATGAGCTCCTCCAGCGAATAAAAAAAGCACCACATCAAAATGATGAGGTGCAATAAAAATGAGCAAAAAAATAACGGGTATCTGATCAAGAAATGAACAGATACCCGTTTGTAGGACTTATTTCAGGCGAGAAAGCCTAATTTTTGAAGCCGTTTTTTCATCAGTTTTCGATGCTGAAAACCCTTGATATTACTGGCTTTTTTGCTTAATTCCGCGAGTCTTTAATTGCGGCCTGCGCGGCGGCGAGGCGGGCAATAGGCACGCGGAAGGGGGAGCAGGACACGTAGTCCAGACCGACCTTGTGGCAGAATTCCACGGAAGTGGGGTCACCGCCGTGCTCGCCGCAGATGCCCAGATGCAGCTCGGGACGGGTCTCGCGGCCCATCTTGGCAGCCATCTTCACCAGCTTGCCCACGCCGGTCTGATCCAGACGGGCGAAGGGATCGTTCTCGTAGATCTTGGTGTCATAGTAGGAGGGCAGGAACTTGCCGGCATCGTCACGGCTGAAGCCGAAGGTCATCTGGGTCAGGTCGTTGGTGCCGAAGGAGAAGAACTCGGCTTCCTTGGCAATCTCGTCGGCGGTCAGAGCGGCTCTGGGGATCTCGATCATGGTACCCACCAGATACTTCATGGACACGCCGGCCTTCTCCAGCTCCTCGTTGGCGGTTTTGACCACGATATCCTTGACGAACTTCAGCTCCTTGACCTCGCCCACCAGGGGGATCATGATCTCGGGCACCATGTTCCAATCGGGGTGCTTGGCCTGCACCGCGATGGCGGCGCGGATGACGGCACGGGTCTGCATCACGGCGATCTCGGGATAGGTGACAGCCAGACGGCAGCCACGGTGGCCCATCATGGGGTTGAACTCATGCAGACCGGAGATAATGGCGCGGATATCCTCTACGCTCTTGTTCTGTGCCTTGGCCAGAGCGGCAATGTCGGCCTCCTCGGTGGGAACGAACTCGTGCAGAGGGGGATCCAGGAAGCGGATGGTGACGGGGCAGCCCTCCATGGCCTCGTAGATGCCCTCGAAGTCACCCTGCTGCATGGGCAGCAGCTTGGCAAGGGCGGCCTCACGCTCTTCCTTGGTATCGGAGCAGATCATTTCGCGGATGGCGGAAATGCGGTCACCCTCAAAGAACATATGCTCGGTGCGGCACAGACCAATGCCCTCGGCGCCCAGCTCACGGGCCTTCTTGGCATCGTGGGGAGTGTCGGCGTTGGTGCGCACCTTCAGGCGGCGATACTTGTCAGCCCATGCCATGATGCGGCCGAAGTCGCCGCCCACGGAAGCGTCCACAGTGGGCATGGCGCCGTCGTAGATATTACCGGTGGAACCGTCCAGGCTCAGCCAGTCACCCTCGTGATAGACCTTACCGGACAGCGTAAAGCACTTGTTGTCCTCATCCATATTGATGGCGGAGCAGCCGGACACGCAGCACTTGCCCATGCCGCGGGCCACCACGGCTGCGTGGGAGGTCATGCCGCCGCGTACGGTCAGGATGCCCTGTGCGGCTTTCATACCCTCAATATCCTCGGGAGAGGTCTCCAGACGAACCAGCACCACCTTCTCGCCGCGGTCATTCCACTCCTTGGCATCCTCGGCGGTGAATACGATCTTGCCGCAGGCAGCGCCGGGAGAGGCAGGCAGCGCCTTGCCCACGGGAGAGGCGGCCTTCAGTGCATCGGCGTCAAACTGGGGATGCAGCAGGGTATCCAGATTTCTGGGATCGATCATAGCCACGGCCTCGGCCTCGGAGATCATACCCTCGTCCACCAGATCGCAGGCGATCTTCAACGCGGCGGGTGCGGTACGCTTGCCGTTGCGGGTCTGGAGCATATAGAGCTTGCCGTGCTCCACGGTGAACTCCATGTCCTGCATATCGCGATAATGGTTTTCCAGCAGCTGGCAGACATTCTGGAAATCGGCAAAGGCCTGGGGGAACTTTTCGGCCATCTGGGCGATGGGCATGGGGGTACGCACGCCGGCCACCACATCTTCGCCCTGGGCGTTGGTCAGGAACTCACCCATCAGCTTCTTCTCGCCGGTGGCGGGGTTGCGGGTAAATGCCACGCCGGTGCCGCAGTCGTCACCCATGTTGCCGAAGGCCATGGACTGGACATTGACGGCGGTGCCCCAGGAATAGGGGATATCGTTGTCGCGGCGATACACATTGGCGCGGGGATTGTCCCAGGAGCGGAACACGGCCTTCACGGCGCCGATGAGCTGCTCGGTGGGATCGGTGGGGAATTCCTCGCCGATCTTGGCCTTATACTCAGCCTTGAACTGACCGGCCAACTCCTTGAGATCCTCTGCGGTCAGCTCCACATCCTGTGTCACGCCGCGCTTGGCCTTCATCTCGTCGATGAGCTGCTCAAAGTACTTTTTGCCCACTTCCATGACCACATCGGAGTACATCTGGATGAAGCGGCGATAGCAGTCCCATGCCCAGCGGGGATTGTTGGACTGCTTGGCGATGACCTCCACCACTTCCTCGTTCAGGCCCAGGTTCAGGATGGTATCCATCATGCCGGGCATGGAAGCACGGGCACCGGAGCGGACGGAAACCAGCAGGGGGTTTTCCTTGTCGCCGAACTTCTTGCCGGTGATCTGCTCCATCTTCTTGATATTTTCCATGATCTCGGCCATGATCTCGTCATTGATCTGACGGCCGTCCTCATAATACTGTGTGCAGGCCTCCGTAGTGATGGTGAAGCCCTGGGGTACAGGCAGACCGATGTTGGTCATTTCGGCCAGATTGGCGCCCTTGCCGCCCAGCAGCTCGCGCATGGTGGCGTTGCCTTCTGTGAAAAGATAGCAATATTTCTTACTCATGTGATAACCTCCATGAAATGATATTATTATGGTACATTTGGAACAACTCGTCTGGAATGTTTGGTATCAATTATCACCATATATTATAGGCAAAATTTTCACAAAATGCAAGTATTTTTTGGGAAACTTCGTTATTTTCCATATTTTGTGCAGAGAATGGAAACTTTATACTCTCCGCAAGAAACTTTTCGGGAAAAGTCTGCGGAAAACTTGCCGCGGGGTTTCCTTTTGTGATATACTAACTAATAACTGTACACTGGGATGATAGCGGGAAAAAGTTCCGCGCGCCGAAACGGAGGGGGAGCATGGCACAGATGTTGGCAAAAGACAGCGACCTAGCGCGTCAGATCTGTGCGCTGAGCCGGCAGAGGGTTCTGCCCCATGCGGTGATCCTGTCCGGCGCAGGCGACCGGCTGTCGGCCGCCCGGTTTCTGGCGGCAGCCATGGTGTGCCGTGATGAGCGGGAGCGCCCGTGTCTGGCGTGTGGCCCCTGCCGCAAGGTGGCGCAGGAGATCCACCCGGATGTGCATATCGTGCAGGACACCGAGCGCCGTGAGCTGAGCGTGGACAGCGTGCGCGAGCTGCGGAAGGATGTTTATATCTACCCCAACGAGGGTGAGCAGAAGGTGTATATTTTTGCCGATTGCCAGCAGCTGAACGAGCGGGATCAGAATGTGTTGCTGAAAATTGTGGAGGAAGGCCCGCCGTACGCTGCCTTCATCTTCTGCACGGAGAGCACCGCCACCCTGCTGCCCACCATCCGCTCCCGATGCGTGGAACTGAAGCTGCGGCAGGAGGATGCACAGCAGGAGAGCGAACAGGTGGCCGCGCTGTGTAAGGCCCTGGCCGGTGCAGAGCTGCTGCCGGTGGCATCGTTTCTGGTGGCGCTGGAAAATCAGAAGCCGAAGCGTGAGCAGGTGCAGCAGCTTTTGCAGGATACCTGGCGCATTGCGGCGCAGGCGTTGGCGGCGCAATGCGGCGGAGCGGCGGCATCGGCAAGTGCAGAGCATTTGAGTCGCAGTCTGAATCGCCGTCAGCTTCAGCGCCTGACGGAGCTGCTGAAAAAGTACAGCATGGAGTGTAATTATAATGTAGGCGCCGGCCACATTTTAGGGGCTGTTTGCGCAGAATGGGAGGAAATCCTATGACAACTGTCATTTCCGTCCGCTTCCGCGGCGGATGTAAAACCTATTTTTTCGATCCCCGCGAGCTGGAGATTGCCGCGGGTCAGAATGTCATTGTGGAAACGGCGCAGGGCATTGAATTTGCCCAGTGCGTGGAGGGCAACCACGAGGTGGAAGATACCCAGGTCGTTCAGCCTCTTCGCGCTGTGGTGCGCGTTGCCACGGAGAATGACCGCCGCACGGCGGCGTATAACCGCAGCCGCGAGAAGGATGCCTTCACCATCTGCCAGCGGAAAATTCTGCAGCACGGGCTGGAGATGAAGCTGGTGCGGGTGGAGTGCAGCTTTGACGGCAACAAGATCCTGTTTTTCTTCACGGCGGACGGCCGTGTGGACTTCCGCGAGCTGGTGAAGGATCTGGCGGGTGTGTTCCGCGCCCGGATCGAGCTCAGGCAGATCGGCGTCCGTGACGAGGCCAAGATGCTGGGTGGTCTGGGTATCTGCGGCAGACCGTTTTGCTGCAGCCAGTTTATGGATGAGTTCATGCCGGTGTCCATCAAGATGGCCAAGACCCAGAATTTGAGCTTGAATCCCACCAAGATCTCCGGTACCTGCGGCCGGCTGATGTGCTGTCTGAAGTATGAACAGGACGCCTACGAGGATGCGCTGAAGCGCCTGCCCAAGAATGATTCCTTCGTCATGACGCCGGATGGCCCGGGGAATGTGACGGATGTGAATGTCATCAAGGAGATGGCTACCGTCCGTCTGGACGATCAGCCGGAATCCCCTCGCCGCTATCATGCCTGTGAGCTGAATATTCTACGCAACGGCAAGGGCTCCCGTGACGGGATCGTGGTGCCGGAGGAGCGCCCGGAGCGCTTTGTGGAGGAGGCGGTGGAGGAAGTAATTCCGGTCCCCACGCTGGTATCCGATTTTGAGACGGACGAGCCGACGCCGGAGAAGAACGGTGACGGCGGCAGACGGCGCCGCGGTCGTGGCCATCGCGGTGGTCGGAGAAACGGTGACGGCGAAAAGGCTGTGGTCACGGTGGAAAAGCGCGAGCCGGCATCCGGCAAGGGCGAGAGCCGAAAGAGCGAAAAGGCCGAGGCCGTTAAAAGCGGCGAGGGCAGAGCGCATCGTTCCCGTCGTCGGGGCGGTCGCGGCGACGAGTCCAAGCCGACGCCCGTTGCGGTCAAGCCCGTAAGCGCGGAAAGCGGCGCGCAGAGTGCTGCGGCCCATAAGCGTCCCCGTCATCGTGGCGGACGCCGCCACGGCGGCAAGAGCGGCGGCGCACCCAAGAAGGCAGAATAAACAGAACGATTTCGGCCGCTGCGGCAGCAGCGGCCGATTTGACGGTAAGGAGATAAGATCCATGGGGAAATTTGACGGCGTGTTGATCGCCAGTGATTTTGATAATACGGTGGTGTATACCGAGGGTGCGCTGCGTGCCGGCACGGAGCAGCCGCCGGTATCCCAAACCAACCGGGAGGCCATAGAATATTTCATGGCGCAGGGCGGCATTTTTTCCATTGCCACCGGCCGTGCGCTGCCGGCCTTTGCGCCGCTGGCGGATAAAATCCCCATGAACGGTCCCACGGTGCTGTTCAACGGCGCGGCGATCTACGATTTTTCTGCCGACCGTTATCTCCGCACGGCGTTTCTGCCGGAGAGCATTCGCGGCCATGTCCATGAGGTGCAGGCGGTATTTCCCGATCTGGCGTTTGAGATCTACCACGATGACAACTCCATTCAGGCGGTCAACCCCAATGCGATCACCCGCAGCCATCAGCACCTGACCCACTCCCCCACCGTGACGATTTCGGATATTGACGAGGCGCCCTCCCCCATTGCCAAGGTACTGCTTGAGGAGGAGCCGGCCTGTCTTGCCCGTGTGGCGGAGTTTATCCGCAGCCAACCGTGGGCGGATACTTACGAGGTGGTGCTTTCCGCCGATTGCCTGATGGAAATTACCGCCCACGGCGCCAATAAGGGCGGCATGGTGGCGTGTCTGGCGTCGGATCTGGGCATTGGGCGGGAGAATGTCTATTGCGTGGGTGACCACAACAACGATATTCCCATGCTGGAATTTGCCCATGTGGGCTTTGCCCCGCAAAACGCCATCGAGTCGGTGCATCAGGTGCCGGGGGTTCATATCCTGCCCAACTGTTGGGAGGACGCCATCGCCGCCATGATTGCGGAGCTTGACGGGCTATATGGGACTGATGTGAAACAAATGGCAAATAATTTTTCATAATAAGAAAACATAGTAATTGAAAAAAAGTTGAATTTATTGACATATATAGGGAAAAGCGATATGATTGCTTTAGCTGATCTCAGGGCGCATCCATTGCGCTGAAG
Organism: Candidatus Cacconaster stercorequi; assembly: GCA_018064925.1. Taxonomy (GTDB): domain Bacteria; phylum Bacillota; class Clostridia; order Oscillospirales; family Oscillospiraceae; genus Vescimonas; species Vescimonas stercorequi. The sequence continues at coordinate 12,019 of JAGHUH010000013.1, forward strand.
AGGAAAGAGGAGGATGAAATCATGAAATATCGCTATGACAAATTTACGCTGGAAGCGGACAAGGATATTATCTTTGAAATCATGGAGGGCGAGGGCCGTGAACTGGTGATTCGCGCCAAGAACCGTCTGCTGTCCGTGAATGTATATTCTCAAAACTATGTCAATCCCCCCATTCCAACGGGATATACTTATGTCTGCGGTGAGTGGAACAACGGCTTTGTCATCCAGCGCGATGCCGATGGCAGCCAGTTTGTGTGGGTGCCGGTGGGCAGTCTGGATGAAGACGGCACGCTGGACGGCGAAAACTTCTCCGAGAAGTTCGGCAGAAGAAACTATCAGGGCGATATGTTCTCCAAGCGCGAGTTCCACGAGGAGCTGGAAGGCGAGGTACAGGAGCAGCTGGAGAGTGTGAAGAAATACGGCGGCTTCTATATTTCCCGCTATAACATTTCCGAGAGTGCAGAGGGTGCGCCGCAGTCGGTGAAGGGCGTCATGCCCAAGGTCAATGTGAATTTTAACGAGGCCAAGGCAAGCGCCGCCCTGCTGGAAAACGGCGAGGAACTCAAGAGTCATCTGGTGTTGGGCGCAGAGTACGACTCCGTGCTGGCGTGGCTCATCAAGTCCGGCGCCAAGTCCCGGGAGCTGATCGTAGAAAACTCTACCGCATGGGGCAACCATTGGAACACGGATGGCGGCAGCCAGACCGTTGTGGCAACGGGCAGCAGCGAGGACTGGTGCGCCAACGGCATCTATGATCTGGCCGGCAATGTGGACGAATGGACGCAGGAAGAGAACGGCAGATCCCTGCGGGTGGTGCGCGGCGGCAACTATTATTACGATGGCTATAATTGCCCCATCTCCTATCGCTGCGCCATCAATCCGTTCCGCGATTATAACAACACCAGCTACCGCATTGCTCTGTGGATCAAGTAAGACAAATGATAAAAAAAGAGACCGCACCGCGGTCTCTTTTTTTATCGTATTCTCAATCACTGTCCAGTTTAAGCACAGCCATAAAGGCCTCGGTGGGTACCTGTACCGTACCCAGATTCCGCATCTTCTTCTTTCCTTCCTTCTGCTTCTCCAGCAGCTTTTTCTTTCGGCTGATGTCGCCGCCGTAGCATTTGGCCAGCACATCCTTGCGCATGGCTTTGACCGTCTCGCGGGCGATGATGCGTCCGCCGATGGCGGCCTGAATGGGTACCTCGAACAGCTGGCGGGGAATGTTGTCCTTCAGCTTTTCGCACAGACGGCGGGCGCGGTGATAGGCCTTGTCCTTGTGGGCGATGAAGCTCAATGCGTCCACGCCGTCGCCGTTCAGCAGCAGGTCTACCTTCACCAGCTCGCTGGTGCGGTAACCGCTGAGCTCGTAGTCCAGACTGGCGTAACCCTTGGTGTTGGCCTTCAGCGTGTCGAAGAAGTCGTAGATGATCTCATTCAGCGGCATTTGATAGTGCAGCTCCACCAGATGGGTGTCCAGATACTGCATATCGTTGAATTCACCCCGGCGATCCTGACACATGGGCATGATGTTGCCCACGAAATCCTGCGGCGTGATGATGGAGACTTTCACATACGGCTCCTCGGCGTGCTCGATGGTGCCGGGATCGGGATAGTTGTGGGGATTGTCCACCTTCACCATGGTGCCGTCGGACTTGTAAACATGGTAGATCACCGAGGGCAGCGTGGTGACAAGGTCAAGGTTGAACTCGCGCTCCAACCGCTCCTGAATGATTTCCATGTGGAGCATTCCCAAAAAGCCGCAGCGGAAGCCGAAGCCCAGCGCCACGGAGGATTCCGGCTCAAAGGTCAAAGAGGCATCGTTCAATTGCAGCTTTTCCAATGCGTCACGCAGATCGGGATATTTGCTGCCGTCCTCGGTGTAAATACCGCAGTAGACCATGGACTGTGCCGGACGGTAACCGGGCAGGGGCTCTGCGGCGGGGCTGGCGGCATCGGTGATGGTGTCGCCCACCTGGGTGTCCTTTACATTCTTGATGCTGGCGGTGAAATAACCTACCTCGCCGGCCTGCAGGCACTCGGTGGGCTCATTGCCCAGCGGCTTGAGGTAGCCGCATTCCAGGATAGTGTATTCCGCGCCGGTGGCCATCATGCGCACGGTCTGGCCTTTGCGGATGGTGCCCTGCTTCACGGCGAACAGCACCACCACGCCCACATAGGGGTCATACTGGCTGTCAAATACCAGTGCCTGCAGCGGTGCGTTGGGATCGCCGGTGGGGGCAGGGATATTCTGCACGATATCCTCCATCACGGCGTCAATGTTCAGACCCAGCTTGGCGGAGATCTCCGGCGCATCCAGCGCAGGCAGACCGATGATATCCTCCACCTCCTGCTTGGCCTTCATAGGATCGGCGGCAGGCAGGTCGATCTTGTTGAATACGGGCAGGATCTCCAAATCATGCTCCATGGCAAGGTAAGTGTTGGCCAGTGTCTGCGCCTCCACACCCTGGGTGGCATCTACCACCAGCAGCGCACCCTCGCAGGCGGCCAGAGAGCGGGACACCTCATAGTTGAAGTCCACATGACCCGGGGTGTCGATGAGGTTCAGGGCGTAGGTCTCGCCGTCCTGCGCCTTATACAGCAGATGCACGGCGCGGGACTTGATGGTGATGCCGCGCTCACGCTCCAGATCCATGTTGTCCAGAAGCTGGTTTTCCATCTCGCGCTCGCTGACGGCCTCGCACTTTTCCAGCAGGCGGTCGGCCAGCGTGGATTTGCCGTGGTCGATGTGGGCGATGATGGAAAAATTGCGGATTTTAGATTGATCAAACATAATGAACTCTCCTTCCGGGGAAATAGGGGTTACTGTACATCCATGTGGCGGTTTGCCCGCTCATCGGTGCTGTGAAAGACCTGTGTGACGCTTTGGTTCAATCCGGGATAATTCTGCGCAAGACTTTCCGATGTGAATGGAGGAAAGTTCTCCTTCTCGCAGGCATCCAGCGCCCGGGTATAGGTAATGGAGGACAGCATCATGTCTGCCTGCACGACGCCGGCGTTGAAATCCTCCGGTACGATGGCAAAGAAGTCCTCGTTGCTGCCGCAGCGGCGATAGAGCTGCCGCAGCAGTTGATAGAGCGCTCCGCTGAGGTAATCGCCGGCGGCGGTAATGGCCTGCCGGTTGTTGGTCTTGCCCAGCAGATCGAACAGCACATTGGCGGTGTTGACGATGAGCTTTTTCTGCAGCGTAGCCAGAATACTGCCCTTCAGCGTACCCTTTTCGCCGCTGGAGTCATACAGCTCGTCGGCATCGATCATGGCGCCATCCCGTGAGGAGGTGCGGCCCAACAGATAGTCGGCAGATACATGATAAAAGTCGCAGGCCCTTGCCACAAAGGCAAGACCCGGCTCGCGGATTCCGTTTTCGTAGTGACTCAGCAGCGCCTGGGAGATGCCAAGCTGTGCGGCGGCTTTCCGCTGCGAGATGCCCTTTTCCTGCCGCAGCAGGCTCAGGGTGCGGGAAAAATCAGTTGCCATGGTTTCTCACCCGAATCTTTCTATATAATACAGGAAGTAAATTATAGCGCACTTTATACTGTTTGTAAATGAGTATCTGCGAAAACCACGCGAAAAAACCGCATAATGGTACTTTTTTTGCAGCAAAAGATGCCTCTGCGACAGGCGGTGACAATTTCCACTTGACGGGTGACAGAAAAAACGGTATGATAAATTGTAACGATTTTGTAACTTTTGGATAAGGACCACGAATATGCAGACAGAACCAAAGAAAGCGTCCCCGCAGGAAAAGTCCCGGTCATCGGGCGGCCTGCTGAGAGCGTGGAAAGAAAAGTTAAAAGCGTGGCGTGAGTGCTGCGAGGCACACCCGGATCTTTTTACACTGAACATTCAGGCCGGAGTTCGGAAGCTGGCGGGTCGCATTCGTGCCGTAGCCGGGAAGCTGCGGCGTCTGTCAGCGCAGAAGAAGGCGTATAAATTTCCGGAGTCGGAGCATAGGGCGGCGCAGCTGTTCCTGTTTCTGATTGGATCTCTTCCCCGCCGCGGCGCACAACTGCGGGAAAAGCTGCTGCGGCGGCGCAAGTGGCATATTGACCACGGCGGCAAACGGCGGGCACTGCTGGATCGCTTCCGTCTGCATCCGGCGGTGTTTCTGAGCGGCGCGCTGGCGGTGGCGGCGCTGGCTGTGGCGCTGTCCCTGTATACTGTGGGTGTCACGGTGCAGTATGACGGCATCAGTCTGGGTGCGGTGGCCAACCGCCGGACGGTGACGGCTGCGGTAGCGGAGCTGGAGGAGATCACCCGCACCACGCTGAATGATGCCGATTATGCGGTGGATGCAGACCTGCTGCAATCGCAGCGGCATCTGGTGGCCCGGAAGGAGCTGGAAACAGGCGAGGAATTCCGCGACAGGCTATGCGGACAGCTCGGTCTGGTGGCCTACGGCTATGTGCTGTATATTGATGGCGAACCCATTGCGGCCACGCCGCATTCTGATGCGCTGGACGAACTGCTGGAACAGATGAAGACCGGCTATATCACGCCCAACACGGTGGACTGCTACTTCAAAGAAGCGGTGGAGATCCGTCAGGAGTATATCGACGCGTCCTATATGACCAATCTGGGCTACATTGCCCAGCGGCTGAACGACACCAAGCAGGATGAGGTAACCTACACCGTGAAATCCGGCGACGCATGGTCGGAGATTGCGGAGAACAACGATATGAGCAACAAAGAGCTTCTGGCGTTGAACCCGGGCTACGATATTAACAATATCCACATTGGTGATGTGCTGACAGTTACCCGCGCGGTGCCCTATCTGACCATTGTGGATGTGGAGCGCCAGAACTATGTGAAGGATATCCCCTATAAGATTAAGTATAAGAACGATTCGTCCATGTATGAGGGTGATTACAAGGTCATATCTGCCGGCAAATACGGCAAGGCAGATGTCACCGCCAATGTCACCTATATCAATGGTGGGGAGACCGACCGGGAAGTGGTGGCATCTGTCACGCGGATCAAGCCGGTGGCAGAGCAGCGTCTCCGCGGCACCAAGAAGCGTCCTACCTGGATGCCCACCGGTAATTTCCAGTGGCCCTGCTCCGGTGGCATTACCTCCGACTTTGGGTATCGTGATACGGGGATCCCCGGTGCGTCTACCTACCACGAGGGCATTGACATTTCCGACTCCTACGGTACGCCCATCTGCGCCTCGGACGGCGGCACAGTGAGCTATGCCGGTTGGATGAGCGGCTATGGGTATCTGGTGATTATTGACCACGGCAACGGCTATGAAACCTATTATGGACATAACAGCTCCCTGCTGGTGTCGGAGGGAGAGCATGTATTCCAGGGTCAGCAAATCGCCTGCATGGGCTCCACCGGTATTTCCAGTGGTGACCACTGCCATTTCGGCGTGATGAAGAACGGCACCTTTGTCAACCCGCTGAACTATCTGTCATAAGAGCAGCATAAAAATATCCACTCCCTTTTGGGGAGTGGATATTTTATGCGTTTTACTCAAAGAAATCAAACAGACTTGCCTGATAGGGCAGGCCGGCCTTGCCGATCTGACGGAATTGAGCGGCATTTTCCTCTGCCAGCGCGTCGGTGATCACCATCTTGCGGATGATATTTTTCACGGTTTTGTCCAGCGCGGTGTCCTCCCGGTAATCGGCGGGGAAAATGAAGTCCACGCGACCCTTTGCCAGCAATTCCTCCACGCCCTGTCGGTTTTCCTCCTGATATACGGCGATGGCCTGTCCGCCATAGGCGCGCATCATCTTCATGCAGGGCACGTCGCTGAGTCCGTCACCCACATAGATCATGTTGGTGAAGGGGACGCGTTTGCTGTCGTCGGGCATGGAGTCATTCAGCTCCTTATCCTTGGCCAGATCCAAAATGCCCTTGTTGATGCGGTAGACGAATTGGGTCTTGTTGGTGAAGTTGACATCCAGCTTGGGCCACGAAGCCAGTCCCTGCTCGTTATAGAAAAATTCACAGGCGTAGATCTCCTTGAACTCACCGGCCAGTCCGCTGCCCTCGATGATCTCCTTCAGACCGGAGGACAGCACATAGTGCTCAATCTGCACGCCCAGACTTTCACCGAAGGCATTGATGCGGGCAAACCATTCCCGCACGCCGGGAAACAGAACCATGGATTTTCCGCAGCTCACCAGAAAATCACGGGTCAGCGGAATGTTCCGCGCCTGACATTCGGCGATCATGGTGTACATATAGGCCAGCAGACCGTCCATGCGGTTGTTGCGGCCGAAGGTATTGGCAATGTGCCAGAATTCCGACGGTGTCATTCCCAATGCCGGGATGAAGGCGTAGTCCTCCATATCAGTGGTGCACAGCGTTTTGTCAAAGTCGTATAGTAAGGCAATAATGGGCTTTTCAGTCATAATAATTCCTCTTTGGTGAAAAAAAGCGGCTCCGCAGAGCCGCTTTTTCTTTTAAATGGGTCAGTTATCGCTGCCGTAATTGCGGCCGAATCTCAAATTTTCCAGATTGAAATCGGCAGAAATGGTTTTTTCAACCACGGGTTGCTCTTCAACCGTGGGACGATCTTCAATCACGGGATTCATCTCAATGGTGGGCGTTTCCTGCGCAACGGGAGTCTCCTCGACAGCGGGCTGCTGTGGAGCGGCTTCTTCTGTAATGGGTGCTTCCTCCACATCAGATATTTCTTCTGCGGTATCAAATGCGGGCATATCCTTCAGGATATCCTGCTCGATCATGTGCACGGTTTCAGCCTCTTTGGCGCTGTCGGCCTGAAGGTCTTCCATCTCAAGCTCGGGCAGAGCATTTAGGAAGGTAACCTGAACGGCACACAGCTCTTTACTGCGGGAAACAAACTCGCTCAGCTTCTGCTGTGCCAGAGCCAGCTTCTGCTCTGTCAGGCGGGTCTGAGCTTCAAGGGCAGCCGTCTTTCTGTCGGCTTCTTCTCTGGCTTCGGTGAGGATCTGCTGCTTTTCCGTCTGTGCCTGCTGCACCAGCTGGGAGGCCATCTTCTGGGCGGTCAGCAGCGTGGAGCGCATGGCGTCCTCGGTGGCGCGGTACTCCTCGATCTTCTCAGCCAGCACCTTCAGCTTGGCCTTCAGCGTGGCGTTATCCTTGTACAAAGAGGTATAGTCCTCGGTCAGAGTGTCCAGAAACTCGTCCACGGCAGCCATGTTGTAGCCGCCGAAGGAGGCCTTGGGGAATACCTTTTCGGAAACTTCCTGGGGTGTAAACATTTTGCTATCCCTCCGATATGTTTTGTGTCATTACAGATACAGGCCGTTGTTTTCCAGCTCGTCAATGAGATCACCCATAATATCCACGGAGTACGGGGTGATGATATAGGTGTTGGCGGCAACCTTCTTGATCTTGCCCTCGGTGGCGTAAGCGACACCGCTGAGGAAGTCAACCAGACGACGGGCAATATCCTTGTTGGTGGATTCCAGATTCAGCACGACGGTGCGCTTTTCGCGCAGATGATCGGCGATCTCAGAGGCGTTTTCAAAGCGCTCGGGCTTGACCAGCACCACCTTCAGCTGAGCGGTAGCGTTGATATTGACCACCTTGTTGCGGCGATCCTCGATCTTGCGATCCTCTTTTTTGGGTTCAATGAAGGCGTCCTTGGCAGTCTTGGGCTGCTCCAACTCATCTTCATAATCGTAATCTTCGTCGTCGTAGGGGTGAATAATCTTCTTGAATTCGTCCATCAAGCTCATGGTAAAGCCTCCCAAATTTTATTTTGTATAGTTTCTCGCGCCGAAAATGGCGGTGCCCACGCGAACCATATTGCTGCCGGCTCGAATGGCATCCTCAAAATCGCCGCTCATACCCATAGAGATATATTCCCACTCATTATCGTACATTTTTGCGCTTATGTCAACAAAAAGGGACTGTACTTTCGCAAAATATGGCAGATTTCCGTGTGGTTCAGTCTCTACCGGGGGAATAGCCATCAGACCGCGCACCCGAATATGGGGCAGTGTCTTGGCCAGCGCGGCGGCATCGGCCAGTGCTTCAGGAGCAAACCCGCTCTTGGCCTCTTCGCCGCCGATGTTCACCTCCAGCAGGATATCCTGTACGATGTCCAGCTTTGCGGCGACTTTTTCAATCTCCTGCAGCAGCTCCGCGGAGCCAACCGATTCGATCAGATCCACCTTTCCCACCACCTGCTTGACCTTGTTGCGCTGCAGATGGCCGATAAAATGCAGCGGTGCGCCCTCGTAGGCGTTTTCGCTGAGCTTCTGCGTCATTTCCTGCACGCGGTTTTCGCCCAGCACATCAATGCCGGCGGCAATGGCCTCGCGGCAGGCGGCGGCATCGTTCATTTTGCTGGCACCGACCAGCGTGATGTCGGCGGCAGTACGGCCGGTTTCGCGGGCAGCGGCGTCGATCCGTGTGCGGATGGCGGCAATATTTTCAGCAATAGACATGAAATTCCTTCCTTTCTGTGGGGGGGTGTATCGACTGGTAAAACAGGCGCGTGCCTGTCAGAATTACGGCTCAATGACCTTGCCGACCTCCAGCTCGGCGGCGGTGATGATCACCTCGTCACCGGTGCGCAGGATCTGCTCACCGGCGGCATCGGCGGTGGGTTTGATCAGCGTGTAGCCATCACCCTGATAGACCACTTCCGCCGGCTTAAACTGGGCGGTCATGCCCACCACGCAGTAGACGCCGCCCTGCCCTTCTTCGTTCATGCGCAGCGCATTGGCGGGGACGCGGATGCCGCTGTAAGTGGCCAGGATCAGCTCCGCCTGCTGATGGCGCAGCTGGGTGGTTTGGGCAATGTAACGGTTGCCGGTCAAAATCACCGTCTGTCGTCCGTCCTCCTGGGCGCTGATGCGATAGACCGTCACGGGAATATCCTGTTCGAAGCCCTTGGCAAAGTGCAGCTTGGCGGATTGCCCCTTCGTCAGCTGTCGGGCCTGCTCCGCGGTAACATTGGCGGCGTAGTACCAGGTGCTTCCGTAAATCAGCTTGCCCACATTGGCGGTGGTGTCGGTGCTTTTTACCTTGTCCAGCCGGGAGGGCTTCAGCTTTTTGAGCATCTTGGGCGTCAGCGTGGTTTCGTATCCATCGCAGATGGCGGAGTAGGTGCCGGCCTTGGGCGCGGTGATGTTCTGCGCGTTGGACAGAGAATTGCGCAGCGTGCGCAGGCTTTTCTTCACGGTATCAATATTGGCCTGAATCTCATCGTTGGAGGAATAGGTGTGGCTGCGCTTGAGGATGGCGGCCTTCAGTGCCGAAATATCATCGGCGGCGGTGGAATAATCGCCCCGCGACACGCTGCCCTGCAGCTGCAGGATACTGTCATTGATGGAGCTGTCCAGCTTCAGCGCGGCATCGGCATCCAAATAGGTGGACATGGCAAATTCCAACTGCTGCAGCTGCAGCTCCTGCTCCTCAATTTCGCCGACGGTTTTCAGCGCATCCTCATTTTGATAGGCGATGGCGATGGTCTGCCCTGCGCCCACATGGGCACCCTCGCCCAGAACATGGCTCAGCGTGACGGCGCCGGAGGAAAAGGTTTCCTCGGATCGGATCATCCAGCCGTCCAGTTCGATGGACGCGGCGGATTGGCTGGGATAGGCCAGTGTGGTAGTAAAGGGGTCGGTGATGTACTGGTAGCCCTCTGCGGCGAAATACACCACAACGCCAATCAAAATGGCGATGGACAGAAATTTGAAAGGACTGTTTTTCATGATCGGTTACCTCTCTGGCGGCCATCCGCCGGAGGCGGTGCCGCTATGCCTGCTCCTCCATCAGTGAGATGGGATGCATGGGAACAATGGTGGAAATGGCGTGCTTGTAGATGACCTGCTGCTTTCCGTCGGTGTCTAATACCAGGGTAAAGCAGTCAAAGCCGTGGACCACGCCCCGCAGCTGAAAGCCGTTCATCAGAAATACGGTCACGGGCATATTCTGCTTGCGGGCACGGGTGAGAAAAATTTCCTGAAGATTGTTTGTCTTTTGCATATCGTCTGCTCCTTTTCTCTTTTTGCGGACGATAGCATGGTGACAGCTCGTCCGCCGGAGGTTATCGTAATCCCTCGGCGGTGAGGATTTCTGTCGCTTTTTGGAGAGCCAGGGAAAAAATCGGTTCTTTTTCCCAATAGAGCCAGTGGATGTCTTTGTTTCGCCTCAGCCAGGTGAGCTGGCGCTTGGCGTATTGCCGGGAGCGGAGCTTGACCTCCTCCACGGCCTCCTGTTCCGTAATCAGCCCCTCCTCCACGGCTAAAAACTGCTTGTAGCCGATGGCCTGCAGGGCGGTGGCGCTGCGGGGCAGTCCGGAGGAGAGCAAGGTGCGTACCTCCTGCAAAAGTCCCTGCTGCACCATCAGATCGACCCGGCGGTCGATGCGGTCGCGGAGATCCTGCCGGTGGGCAAAATCCAGACCGATATATACGGCGTCATATTTCGGCGGTGTCTGACGGGTGCGGCGGTTATGCTCGGTGATAGTCATGCCGGTCTCCAGATAGACCTCCAGCGCCCGGATAATGCGCTTTTCATCCTTGAGATGGAGCTTTTCGGCGGCGGTGGGGTCAATGGTGCGCAGTTCTTCCAGCAAAACGGCACTGCCCTCTTGGGCCATCCGATTTTGCAGCATGGTCCGCGTTTCGCCGCCGGCACTGCCGGAGGCAAAGTCGGTGCCCCGCACCAGTGCATCAAGATACAGTCCCGTGCCGCCCACCAAAATGGGCAGCTTGCCCCGTCCAAGGATGTCCTGTATGCACCCATCGGCCATTTCGCAGAACCGCGCCACCGACCAGCTCTCGCCCGGGTCGGCCACGGCGATCATGTGGTGGGGGATGCCCTCCATCTCATCGGGGGTGGGGGCGGCGGTGCCGATGGTCATCCCGCGGTAGATCTGCATGGAGTCCACGCTGACCACCTCGCCGTTGTACGCTTTGGCCAGCGCCACGCCCATTTTGGTTTTTCCGGAGGCCGTAGGCCCCACGACACAGAGTATCTTCGGCGTCATAGATCGTCCCTCATGTTGCTGTTGTTTCCTCCCCGCACATAGCGCAGCAGATCCAGTCCGGCGCACAGGTAGGAGGAAACGGTCAATGCCAGAAACAGGCCGCGCGGGACAAAATCAAGGGGAAGCACGCCGGTATAGTTCAGCAGAAACAGCGTACCTGCCGCAAAATTTACATTGGCGGAGAGATAATTTGCCTTTGCCCACTGGTTTTTGTCCATGAAATTCTCCTTATGCGCGCTTGAACATTTTCTCGATTTCGTATTTTGTCAGCTTGTATTTCACCGGGCGGCCGTGGGGGCAGTATTGAATCTGGCCGGACTGCACCTTTTCCACCAGCGCCGCCATTTCGGCCCGGTCGGTGGTCATGCCGGCCTTGATAGCGCTCTTGCAGGCCATGGTGTGCAGCAGCTCGTCCCGGGCGCTTTCCGGGTCGGCGCGGCCGGACAGCAGCTTGCCCGCCAGCTCCTCCAGCGTGGCGCAGGCGTCCTCGGCGCAGATATCTGCGGGTACTTCACGCACGAGAACGGTGCCGTCGCCGAAGTCCTCGCAGGCAAAGCCGAACTGCCGCAGCGTGGTGAGATTTTCCAGCACGGCGGCGTATTCCTCGCTGCTTAATGTCACCGTCAGCGGCACCAGAAGCGTCTGCGCCATCAGCGGCTGGGTGTTCTCCTTCAGTTTATCGAAACGGATGCGCTCGTGGGCGGCGTGCTTGTCGATGAGCCACACGCAGCCTGCGTCATCCTCGCAGATGATGTAAGTTTTCAGCACCTCGCCAACGATGCGCCAGGGCACCTGTTTCACCGGCTCCATGGTTTGCTGTACCGGCACGGGCAGGGGTTCCTGTACCGCAATGTCGGGTGCTTTCGGCGCCGTGATCTCCACCGTTACTTCCCTGCCCTGCAGCGTGATCGGTGTCTGCACGGTGTTTGTGTCATGCGGCATCACATCCCGCACCACGGATTTCTTTTCCGTGGCGGAAATCGGAGCGGCAGGACGAACGGGCACGGCAGGGGTCACGGGACGGGTGGTGTAGGAACCAACAGGCGTGGCGGATTTTTGCCCCTCGGCGGTCTTTTCCTTAAATTGCTGCACATTCAGCTTCTGATAAAAGCTCTCCTGTTTCGGCTCTGCGGCCGCCGGACGCTTCTCGGCGTTCAGCTTGTCCAGCACGGTGTAATACACCGCATCGAATACGGATTTTTCCGACAGGAATTTCACCACGGTCTTGGCAGGATGCACATTCACATCCACGGCCCCGGCGGGCAGTGTGATATGCAGCACACAGCCGGGGAATTTCCCCTTCAGCAGTTGGTTGCGATAGGCTTCCTCCAGCGCGGTGGTGAGCAGCGGGGACTTCACAAAGCGCCCGTTGACGAAAAATACCTGACGGGCACGGGTGCCGTGACCGTTCAGCGGCTTGGTGACGAAGCCCTCCACGGCAATGTCACCGCTGCAGCCGCGGATAGGCAGCAGGTTCAGCGCAAAGCCGCGCCCCATGGCGGCATAAATGGCAGAGGACAGCTTCCCGTCGCCGGGGGTATGAAGCACCTCGTTGCCGTCACGCAGCAGCTTGAAGGAGATATCGGGATGACTCAATGCCAGATGGGTGACGATGCCGGTCACGGCGCTGCCCTCGGCGCTGTCTTTTTTCATAAATTTCATACGGGCGGGGGTGTTGTAGAAAAGATTCCGCACTACAATGGTGGTACCCTCCGGACAGCCGGTATCCTGCACCTCGCCGGCCACACCGCCATCCAGATGGAGCATGGCGCCGCAGGCGGCACCCTTTTCCCGGGAGAAAATATCCACATGGCTGACCGCGGCGATGGCGGCCAACGCCTCACCCCGGAAGCCCAGCGTGCCGATGGCGCCCAGGTCGTCGGCGGTGCGCAGCTTACTGGTGGCGTGGCGCAGGAAGGCGGTGGGCAATTGCCCGGGGGCGATGCCGCAGCCGTTGTCGGTGATGCGCAGATAGGTCAGACCGCCCCGCTCCAGCTCCACCACGATGGCGCTGGCACCGGCGTCAATGGCGTTTTCCAGAAGCTCCTTGGCCACACTGGCGGGACGCTCCACCACCTCGCCGGCGGCAATCAGATCCGCCACATGGGAAGAAAGTTGTTGAATGTCGGGCATGGGAAAACCTCCCTTCAGTTAATGCATCATGATAAATGCACAATGCAAAATGATCATTTCGATAAAACGGTTTGCGATGTAGAGGTCGGCGTCCTCGACGGCTCGTTTCGCAAAATTTGCTTAGATAAAACATATTCCCGTTTCCGTTTTGTCAGATGCTTGTACAGGTTTACAATCCTCACAGCGAACGGAAAGCTCTTATCAAGGATAATATGATCGTCGATATCTCTTTTCATTTAGCATTATGCATTTAGCATTGCTTTCAGCTCGTACAGCAGGTTCAGCGCCTCCAAAGGGCTCATGGTGTCCACCTGAGCGCGGCGCAGTTGATCAATGGCCTCTGCCTCGCCCATGGCGGCAAAGGACACCTGCTCGCTGTCATCCGTCACAGGTGCGGCGGGACGCCCGGCGTCCTGCTCCAGCTCCCGCAGGATCTTCTTGGCGCGGAAGACCACGGTGTCCGGCAGACCTGCCAGACGGGCCACCTCAATGCCGTAGCTGCGGTCGGCGCCGCCGGGGATGATCTTGCGCAGGAAAATAATGTCCTCGCCCCGTGTGCGGACGGCGATGCTGTAATTTTTCACGCCGGGGAGGGTGTCCTCCATGGCGGTAAGCTCGTGATAATGGGTGGCAAACAGCGTTTTAGCTCCCAGCTTTTTCGTGTCGGCGCAGTATTCCAGCACGGCCCGGGCAATGCTCATGCCGTCAAAGGTGCTGGTGCCGCGGCCGATCTCGTCTAAAATCAGCAGGGAGTTGGCGGTGGCGGCGTGGAGAATGTCGCTGACCTCCGTCATCTCCACCATAAAGGTGGATTGTCCGGCGCTCAGGTCGTCGCTGGCGCCGATGCGGGTGAAAACGCGATCCACCACGCCGATGTGTGCATCGTGAGCGGGGACGAAGGAGCCGATCTGCGCCATCAGGGTGATCAGTGCCACCTGCCGCATATAGGTGGATTTACCCGCCATGTTGGGGCCGGTAATGATGGCGACCCGGTTTTCCCGCTGTCCCATGTAGGTGTCGTTGGGCACGAACAGGGTATCCCTGCGCATGGCCTCCACCACGGGATGGCGCCCATCGTGGATCTCGATCACGCCGCTGTCATCCACCACCGGACAGCAGTAGTTGTTCTTCACCGCCACGGCGGCAAAGGAGCACAGCGTGTCGATCTGTGCCACGGCGGCGGCAGTCTGCTGAATGCGTCCGACGGCGTCAGCGATCTGCTGGCGCAGGGTCTGGAACAGCTCGTATTCCAGTGCCGATACCCGGTCGGCAGCGGAGAGGATGTCGCTCTCCAGATTTTTTAGTTCCTGGGTGATGTAGCGTTCGCCGTTTACCAGCGTCTGCTTGCGGATATAGGTCTCGGGCACCTGATCTTTGAACGAGTTGGATACCTCGATGTAATAGCCGAATACCTTGTTATAGCCGATTTTCAGCGTCCGGATGCCGGTGCGTTCCTTTTCGGTGGACTCCATCTCGGCGATGATGTTCTTGCCGCCATGGAGAATGCTCCGCAGGCGATCCACCTCCGGATGGAAGCCGTCGCGGATAAATTCACCCTCCCGGATGGAGAAGGGCGGCTCATCCACCAGTGTCATGCCGATGAGGGAGCACAGATCGTTGAGATCGTCCAGTTGTTCGTTCAGTTCACGCAGAAGTCCTTTGGGGAATGCGGCCAGCTGCGCCTTGACCTCCGGCAGCTTCTCCATGGCGGTGCGCAGTGCAGCCATATCCCGCCCGCCGGCACTGCCGTAGACGATGCGGCCGATGAGCCGCTCCATATCGCCGATACCGCTGAGGGTCAGGATCAGCTCCTCCCGCTCCACGGTATGGCTGACCAGCGCGTTCACCGCGTCCAGCCGGCGGCAGATGGCGCTGACCCCCAGCAGGGGACGCTCCAGCCAGGAGCGCAGGCAACGGGCGCCCATGGCGGTCTTTGTTTTATCCAGTACCCAGAGGAGACTGCCCTTCTTCTCTTTGGAGCGCAGCGTCTCCGTCAGCTCCAGATTGCGCCGGGTGGTGAGATCCAGCTCCATGAACTGTCCCTCCCGGTAAAATTCCAGATCGTCAATGTGGCTCAGATCGGTTTTCTGCGTTTCGTGCAGATAGCCCAGCAGCGCACCCAACGCCAGCGCGGCGGCAGGATTGTTTCGGGGCAGTCGGGCAAAGGCCTCGTCGCCGAACTGCTGACGGATCAGCTTTTCGGCGTATTCCGTCTGAAAGCGGGCGGCGGGCAGCTTCTCCATGTGGCAATGAAATTTGGTGTCCAGCACGCTGTGAAGCTCCTCTGTGAAAAAGGCGGCCTCGTTCACCACGGCCTCGGCGGGAGAAAACCGTCCCAGCTCGTTGAGCAGATGCTCCAATCGCTCCGGCCCTTCAAAAGCAGTGGCGTGGGTCTTACCGGTGGAAATATCGCAGGCGCACAGCGCGGCAAAGTCGTCGTCCAGATAGATACCGGCGCAGAAGTTGCTGCGCCCGTCCTCCAGACACGCGCTGTCGATGACCGTGCCGGGGGTCACCACCCGGATGATATCCCGCTTCACCAGTCCCTTGGCCTTGGCGGGGTCCTCGGTCTGCTCGCAGATGGCCACCTTGTAGCCCTTGGCAATGAGCCGCGCAATATAGGCATCGCTGGCGTGGTAAGGAATGCCGCACATGGGCACCTTTTCCTCGAAGGACTTGTTTTTATCCTTGTCGCGGGTGGTCAGCGTCAGATCCAGCTCCCGGGACGCCGTGCGGGCATCGCTGCCAAACATCTCGTAAAAGTCACCCAGACGGAAAAACAGGATGGAATCCTTGTTTTGCTCCTTGATCTCCAGATATTGCCGCATCATGGGCGTCAGTTCCGCCATGGAAATGCCTCCTTTACGAAAGAATTGTGCAAAAAGTTGTGGAAAGTGTGGAAAAGCGCAGATTTCCTCTTTAAAAATCCGGCCAAAAATGGTAATAACAGATGGCTGACATAATGTGGGACAATGGCGCCCTTATGCCAGCGTGCCGAACAGTGCCCAAGTGTTGCTGTCGGTGATGGTCACATCACGGTACTGCCCGATGAGAGACTTGTCCCCCACCAGATGCACCAGCCGTCCGCCGGCGGTGCGAGAGGACAGCGGCCAACGGGCATCGTCGGTCTCACCGTCGATAAGGACGCGGACGGTTTTTCCCACATAGCCCGCGTGGAGCCGGGCAGAGATCTCGTTCTGCGCGTCGCACAGGCGGTCGAACCAGACCTGCTTTTCTTTTCGGGGCACGGGGTCGTCCATTTTGGCGGCGGGTGTGCCGGGACGGGGTGAGAAAATAAAGGTGAACAGTGCGTCGAACTCCACCTGCTTCACCAGTGCCACGGTCTCCATGGCCTCGGCTTCCGTTTCGCCGGGGAAGCCGATGATGACATCGGAGGTCAGCACCAGCTCCGGCATGACCTTGCGGGCATAGGTAATGAGATCAAGATATTTTGCCCTGTCATAGGGGCGGTTCATGGCCCGCAGCACGCGGTCAGAGCCGGACTGCACCGGCAGATGGAGCTGCTTGGCGATGTGCTTGCATCGGGCCATGGTATCGAACAGCTTGTAGGTGGCGTCCTTGGGTTGGGACGACATGAAACGAATGAGATAGTCGCCGGGGATCTCGTCGATGGCGGACAGCAGATCGGCAAAATCGTAGCCGATGTCCAGATCCTTGCCGTAGGAGTTGACATTCTGCCCCAGAAGCGTAATTTCCTTGTAGCCCGCCTCCACCAGCTCCCGCACCTCGGAGAGGATCTTCTCCGGATCGCGGCTGCGTTCACGACCCCGGACATAGGGCACGATGCAGTATGAGCAGAAGTTGTTGCACCCGTACATGATGGAGACCCACGCCTTGATGGTGCCCTCCCGGACAACAGGCATCCCCTCGGCGATCTGACCGTGTTCCTCCTCCACGGAGAACACTCGGCGCCGGCGGGAATAGACCTGATACAAAAGCTCCGGGAAGCGCCACATGGCCTGCGGCCCGAACACCAGATCCACATGGCGGTAGGACTTGCGCACCTTTTCCGCCACTTCCGGGCGCTGCGCCATGCAGCCGCACAGGCAAATGATCTGCTCCGGGTTGGCCTTTTTGGTGTGGGTCAGGGCGCCCAGATTGCCGTAAACCCGCTTTTCGGCGTGGTCACGGATGGCGCAGGTGTTCAGCACGATGATGTCGGCCTCCTCCGCCTTGTCGGTGAAGGTGCAGCCCATGGCCTCCAGCATACCCATGATGTGCTGGCTGTCGGCCACATTCTGCTGGCAGCCGAAGGTATCCACCAGTGCCCGGGGCTGCTTGCCGCGCAGACGGTGGAGTGCATTGATCTTATCGGTAAAATCCTTTTGACGGGCCATCTGGCTCTCGTCCAGGACGACTTGTTTTCTTTCCAAAATAAACCTCCCGGCCGCCGGATATGACAAATGGCGACACTACTCTACTTTAACTAAATAATTATACCACAAACCAAAAATCGCGTAAAGAGATTTTGTAATGATTTACACCCCGGAAAAATTATGGTAAGATGGCAGGGATATGCAGGGAAACAGGTGCAAATCCTGTGCGAGCCCGTCGCCGTAATGAGCCATTTCCGTGTGTTGTCCTTACCCGCAGCCGCATGCGGGGACAGGTCATTGGCAGTTTGCTGAGAAGGCCGGACAAACACCGCTCAAAGCCGAAATATCTGCATACCAAAACACCTCCGCCATTTGCCGCGAGCGCCGGCGCAGGAGGAATATAAAACATAAGGAGAAAATGCGATGAAAAAGACAGGCATGAAAAGATGGCTGCGCATTTTTCTGTGCGTGGTGCTGATTGCGGCAATGGCACTGGCGGCAGTGGGATGCACAGACAAGACGGAGAGCGCCCCCGGCGACGCGTCCATCACCTATACCGACGGCAGTGAGCTGGGTCAGGGTGAAAAGGCGTTTGCACTGACGGTGACGGAGCAGGACGGCAAGGAGAGTCATTTCACCGTCCATACGGATGATGCCACCGTGGGTGAGGCGCTGCTGGATCTGGGACTGATCCAAGGCGAGCAGGGCGACTACGGCTTGTATGTGAAAACCGTGAACGGCATCACGGCGGATTATGACACCGATGGCGTCTACTGGGCGTTCTATGTAAATGGCGAGTATGCCGCGACGGGTGTGGATACCACAGCCATCACCGACGGCGCGGACTATGCGCTGAAGGTGGAAAAATAAGATACCCATTAAAAGCCCGCCGATGTCGGCGGGCTTTTTGTGTGGAGCAGCAGGAAATAAAGTTGCAAAATCGTGTGATGCGGGGTATGATAATTAAAATATACTATGCGAGGGAGCTTATGCTGTATCTTATCATTCTGGCCGCGCTGATTGCCGCCGATCAGGGATTGAAATATTGGACGGTCACGCATCTGGCGCTGGGCGAAACCACCGCTTTCCTGCCGCCGCTGGTGCAGCTGACCCGCCTGCATAACTACGGCGCGGCGTGGTCCAGCCTGTCCGGCAAAACGGTGGTGCTGCTGGTGGTCACCACGATTTTGATGGCGGCGGTGGCGGTGCTGCTGGTGAAAAAGATCGTGCGCCATCCGTTGGGCGTGACCGCCGGATTGCTGATTTTAGGCGGCGGGATCGGCAACTATATCGACCGCATCGCCCACGGCTATGTGGTGGATATGTTCGATCTGATGTTCATGAACTACCCCGTGTTCAATCTGGCGGACTGCTTTGTGGTGGTGGGTGCCATTCTGGGCGCGGTCTACTACCTGTGGATTTACGATAAGTACGATAAAAGGACAAAAAACCATGACAACGACCCTGCAGGCGACAAGTGAACACGCCGGTGCGCGGATGGACAGCTTTCTGGCATCGGCCATGGAGGGCGTCAGCCGCAGTGCGGCGGCACGGCTTTTGAGCGAGGGCGCTGTCACCGTGAACGGGAAACCGGCGGCAAAGAATGATCGTCTTTCCGGCGGTGAGACCGTCTGCGTAACGATGCCGGAGGTGACGGAAACCGAGCTGACGGCGCAGGATATCCCGCTGGATGTGGTGTATGAGGATGCGGATGTCATCGTGGTGAATAAGCCGTCGGGTCTGGTGGTGCATCCCGCGCCCGGGCACCCGGATGGTACGCTGGTGAACGCCCTGCTGCACCATTGCGGCGCGAGTCTGTCCGGCATCGGCGGCGAGAAGCGTCCCGGCATCGTCCACCGCATTGACCGTGACACCAGCGGCCTCATCATTGCGGCGAAAAATGACGCGGCGCATCTGGGACTCAGCGCACAGCTTTCCGACCATACCCTTGCCAGAACATACGAGTGCATCGTGGTGGGCAATCTCCGGGAGGATAGCGGCACGGTGGATGCCCCCATCGGGCGGCACCCCACGGATCGCAAGAAGATGGCGGTTACCGCGAAGAACAGCCGTCAGGCGGTGACGCACTGGGAGGTGATCGCCCGCTACCCCGGCTTTACCCATGTGCGCTGCCGTCTGGAAACCGGCAGGACGCATCAGATCCGCGTCCACATGGCGCACATCGGCCACCCCATTCTGGGCGACACGGTGTACGGCAATAAAAAGCCGGTGCCCGGTCTGACGGGACAGTGCCTCCACGCGGTGGGCCTGCGGTTCCTCCACCCCCGTACCGGGGAGACGGTGGAGCTGACCTGTCCCCTGCCGGAGGAATTTGAAAAGCAGCTTCAAAAATTAAAAAATAAAGCATAATGTGAAGGAGAAAGAAAACATGACAAGACAGGAAATTAAGGAAAGAGCCAGAGCACAGTTGGGCAACAAGCTATTCGGCTATACATGGATGATGGCACTGCTGGCCTGCTTTATCTTCACGGCGATCACCGGCGCGGCAGCCAGTGTCATTGTCGGTATCGGCGCGCTGATCGTGGTCGGCCCCCTGACATACGGTCTGAATTATATGTTCCTCAAGCAGGCGCGGGAGGGCCAGCCCATGGAGCTGGGCGATCTGTTCAAGGGCTTTACCGATGACTTCGGCGGCACGCTGCTGATCGGTCTGATGACCACGATCTTCACCATGCTGTGGAGCCTGCTGCTGATCGTGCCCGGCATCGTCAAGGGTCTGGGTTACAGCATGGCTACCTACATTAAGGCAGACTACCCCGAGTATGACTGGAAGCAGTGCATAGAGCAGAGCCAGAACATGATGCGCGGCCACAAGGGTGAGCTGTTCATGCTGTATCTGAGCTTTATCGGCTGGCTGCTGGTGGGTGCGCTGTGTGCCGGTATCGGCACGCTGTGGGTTGTTCCCTATATCCAGGCATCCGAGGCACAGTTCTATGAGAGTATCAAGAGCTATGTGATCGGTTGAAAAATGCAACAAAGAATACCCCGATTTACAAAATCGGGGTATTTTTTGTTGCGTATTATTTTTTCGTATCCGGCATCATGCGCTGCAGGGTATTGCCTGTCCGGCGGGGCAGAAACAGCGGCACCCGCTCAATGATCACGGCGGCATTCTCGAAGCCGTACCATTTCAGACGGTCGCCCAATGCCCGGCGGATGGCGTATTTGGCGGAAACCATGGCGTTGTCCACGGTGGAAAGGGTGTTGTTGGTGGGCAGCGTTTTGTGGATCATGCAGAATTTGAAGGTACCCACCTTGGACGGGCCGTAGATGGAGTGCTTCTTGTTCTGCTCCGGCAGCTCGCCCAGCTCCATCAGATCGGTGACCACCTGACGGAAATAGACATTGATCATGGGATCGATCTTATAGCCCAGATGGAACTGGACATAAAAGACGAAATCGGTGCCGTAGTTTTCCACGGTGTAGTCCATCTGATAGGGCTCGTCGCAGGTGCGGACATTCAGGAACCAATAGGTCTTGGCACGCTTGGACTCCTTGTCCAGAATGGAGTACAGCAGATCACGATCCAACTGCTCGGGATCGGTACTGTTGGTGATAAAGACTACATTGTCCGCGCACAGGGGGAAGCTCTCGTCCCGGCGCAGATCGTCCAGCTCGTCGATGTATTCCCGGATGGGCAGCGTGACGCGCTGACTTTGCTCCACGCGGGTGCCGCGCTGCCAGATCAGCATCACCAGGAAGATCAGCGCGGCGATGATGATGACCACATAGCCGCCGTGGGTGAACTTGGTCAGACTGGACAGGAAGAAAACCAGCTCAATGGCACCGAACAGCAGTGCCATCAGCCAGGCACCCAGCTTCTTGCCCCAGACCTTGTCCATGTAGACCATCAGCAGCACGGTGGTGGTCAGCATGGTGATGGTGATGGACAGACCGTAGGCGGCCTCCATGCGGGCGCTGGTACGGAAGTACAGCACCACCAGCGTGCAGCAGATCCACAGCACGGAGTTGACCACGGGGATATAGAGCTGACCCTTGGTCTCGGCGGGGTACCGGATCTGCATATGAGGCATCAGATCCAGACTGATGGCCTCGGATACCAGCGTGTAAGAGCCGGTGATCAGCGCCTGGGAGGCGATGATGGCGGCGGCTGCACCGATGATCACGGCGAAAGGACGCAGCATGGCGGGCAGCATCTGGAAGAACGGGTTCATATCCTCAATGGTGGCCAGCGCGGGATTGCCCAGATTGCGGATCAGCCACGCGCTCTGACCGGCGTAGTTCAGGATCAGGCACAGCTTGACGAAGGGCCAGCTGGCGTAGATATTGGCCCGTCCCACATGACCCATGTCGGAATACAGCGCCTCGGCGCCGGTGGCGGACAGGAACACGCTGCCCAAAATCATAAAGCCGGCCTTGTTATAGGGGCTGGTCAGGATGCGGATGGCCCACAGGGGATTCAGCGCCTGCAATACGCTGAGGTCACGGAGCATATAGACAACGCCCACGCCGCCCAGGAAGGAGAACCAGACCAGCATCACGGGGCCGAAGGCCTTGCCGATCTTGCTGGTGCCGGCCCGCTGCACGGCGAATAGCGCGGCAATAATGGTCAGGGTAATGATCAGCACCACAGTCTGTCCCTTCCCCAGGAAAGTATCCATGGCGGGGATACTGCGCAGACCTTCGATGGCGGTGGTCACAGTGACGGCGGGCGTCAGAACACCGTCGGCCAGCATGGTGGCGCCGCCGATCATGGCAGGGACGATCAGCCACTTGCCGTATTTTTTCACCAGACTGTACAGGGCGAAGATACCGCCCTCGCCGTGGTTATCGGCCTTCATCATGATCAGTACATGCTTGATGGTGGTCAGCAGCGTAATGGTCCAGATCACCAGAGAGAGCGAGCCGATGATCAGCTCACGACTGGACGCGCCGATGCCGCCGTTGCCCTCCAGAATGGACTTCATCACATACATGGGGGAGGTGCCGATGTCGCCATAGACGATACCGATGGCGATCAGCATCATGCCGAGACTGGCTTTTGATGTGTTCTTCTTTTCAATACTCATGGAATTCCCTTCTTCACTCATAAAAAATAACGCTGCAAAAAATGCAGCGTCAAAGGGCAGACAAAGGAGCCACAGCCAAACGCGGACACGCCTGTGTCCGTGATGAATACTGTGGGATAGATTTGTTTGTCCTTCCGGCGCTGACGAGATTAGCTGTCGTGTTAGAGGGGGAAGGTCCTCCGCCATAAATAACGCATATGGCTGCACACCCGAAGTTGGTTCTCCCGCCGAAGCTCGTAAAAACTTCGTTAAGCGTGCCCGCATTATAGCACTCCTATTTAAAAATGTCCATAGGAAATTTCCCATATACGAGTTTTTGAAAAAAATTTGAAAAAAGTGTTGACAAAAACAGGGGTCTGCGCTATTATATCAGTGTTGTCCGCGCGGTTAGCTCAGCTGGTAGAGCACATGCTTGACGTGCATGGGGTCACAGGTTCAAGTCCTGTACCGCGCACCATCAAAACACCGACCTGATCAGGTCGGTGTTTTTGCATAGTAAGGAAAAATCAAAAGGGGATGCTTACAATGGAAAAAATCGCACTGGTGACCGGATCCTCCCGCGGGATCGGCCGTGCCATTGCGGCGCAGCTTGCCCATGAGGGCTATGCGGTCTGCGTCAATTACCGTGTGCGCAAGGATTGCGCCGATGATCTGGTGGAAAAGCTGCGGCAAGACGGCTGCCGCGCCATGGCGGTGCAGGCGGATGTGTCTGACCGGGCGCAGGTGAATGCCATGGTGAAAAAAGTGGAAGAGACCTTCGGCCCCATTTCCGTGCTGGTGAACAACGCCGGCGTGGCGGGTCAGTCGCTCTTTCAGGATGTCAGCGACGAGATGTGGCACCGCTATTTCAGCGTGAATGTGGATGGCGCGTTCCATGCCACCCAGGCGGTACTGCCCCATATGCTGCATGAACACCGGGGCAGCATTGTGAATATTTCCTCCATCTGGGGCCAGCGCGGCGGAAGCTGTGAGGTGACCTATTCCTGCACCAAGGCGGCGCTGATCGGCCTGACCCGCTCTCTGGCTATGGAGCTGGCACCTACCCATATTCGTGTCAACTGCGTGGCGCCCGGCGTTATCAAGACGGATATGCTGGACGCCCTGCCCCCCGAGATACTGCCCCAACTGGCGGAGGAGACCCCCATGCGCCGTCTGGGTACGCCGGAGGACATTGCGCGGGCGGTCTGCTTCCTGCTCAGCGATCAGGCAGATTTTATCACCGGTCAGGTGCTCACCGCGGACGGCGGCTTTATTCTATAAAAATCGGAACATGAGAAAAGGACAGCTTCGCCATGGCGAAGCTGTCCTTTTTCCTTATGATGAGAGGTGGCGGGGGAAGTTGCCGCCGATGTGTACACCCTCCTGCACCATGAAAAAGGCATTCGGGTCCATCTTGTGCATGGCCTGCTGCAAGCTGTCGATCTCATATTTAGACAGGCACACGCACAGCACCTGCACATTGTCGCCGGTGTAGGCGCCCTTTGCCTCCCAGTAGGTGACGCCGCGTCCCAGCTCATTCATGATAAAGCGGGGCAGCTCGGGATTGCGCACCTTGGTGAAAATCAACACCTGTACGGTGATATTCTGCCGGTGAACGCGATCCATAAACAGGGAGTTGAACACGGTATAGATGGCGGAGTACAGCGCGGTGGAAGCGTCAAACAGCAGCAGGCAGATGAGATACAGCACCGCGTTATACGCAATGGAGAATTTGCCTACCGTAAAATGACTTCCCTTGCTGGAAAGGTACAGTCCCAGAATATCCAGCCCGCCGCAGGAGGCGCCGCAGGTCAGCACCAGACCGTTGGCAAATCCGGCCAGAATGCCGCCTACCAGACAGCTTGTCAGCATATCCTCAATGATGGGCACGGTGGGGATGGGGATAATGGTAAGGAACAGAGAATTTGATACCGTACAGGCCACGAGCCAGAGCACGAACTGTCGCCCCAGTGTGCGATACGCCAGAAACAGCAGCGGGATATTCAGAACGAAATACAAAACGCCGGCCAGATTCAGGGAAACCGCGGCGATTCCCAGCTTGGTATGCAGAACGGTGCAGATTAGCTGGCAGGTGCCGAACAGGCCGCTGCTGTACAGCTGATGCGGGCTGACGAACAGATTGATGGCAACGGCCAGCAGAAAAGAACCGAACAGCGCCATTAAAAAGCGCAGAGGCCGATTGTGCAGAGCTTTGTTTAGCATGGTGCGATCTCCCTTCACAGATTGTGGTATACGCATTATATGCGTTTGCGAAGAAATGTCAAGGGGGAAATTTACAAGCTGTACCGCAGGGCGCGATAGAGCTTTTCCATGGCGCGTGACAGGGAACGGGAAACGGTGGATTTCTGGATGCCCAGCTCCCGGGCGATGTCGGTCACCCGCATATTCCGGGTAAAGTGCATCCGCAGAATCTGACGCTCCCGTCGGGTCAGCTCCTGCTCCACGGCCACCGGCAGATTGGTCAGCAGACGCCGAACCTGCTCGCTATTTCCGCCGGCTGCATCCT
The DNA here is from genome assembly GCA_018064925.1 of Candidatus Cacconaster stercorequi. Classification (GTDB taxonomy): domain Bacteria; phylum Bacillota; class Clostridia; order Oscillospirales; family Oscillospiraceae; genus Vescimonas; species Vescimonas stercorequi. The sequence continues at coordinate 37,012 of JAGHUH010000013.1, forward strand.
GCCGCCACAATCGCAGACTGGCCAGATCCATGGGATCATAGGGAGTATTGGGCATAGGGACGATACCTCCTGTCATAATATCGTGCGGTCAGGTTGGCCAGCTCTCTGGTCTGGCGCTCCAACGGCCGCAAATCGTTGATGCGACGATTCAACACTTGAATTTCTGCCGGATCATCACTTTGCTGAATTTGCAGGGTGAGCTGCCGGATGCGCTCCTGTATGGCCATCGCACCGGCGGCGTATTGCGGGGATAGTTGCTGCAGGGTCATGAAAGGGCTCCTTTCTCATGTGGTAAAAAAAATGGCACTTTGCTGATAATAAGTGTTGACAAATGAGTCAAGTTCTGTTAATATACATTTTGCTGGTCGTACGCTGGTGTAGCTCAGCTGGTAGAGCAGCTGATTTGTAATCAGCAGGTCGGGGGTTCGAGTCCGTCCACCAGCTCCAATTTCATATGGGGGATTTCCCGAGTGGCCAAAGGGGACAGACTGTAAATCTGCTGGCAACGCCTTCGGTGGTTCGAATCCACCATCCCCCACCAAAAAGCGAGTTATGCCGTGTGGCATGGCTCGTTTTTTTCGTGGGAATTGGATTCGAACAGGGCGGCGGCCCGCAGGCTGCAAAAAACATGCCGGTGGCATGTTTTTTAGCCCGCGGCTTGCGAATCCACCATCCCCCACCAAAAACGAGTTATGCCGTGTGGCATGGCTCGTTTTTTTATGTAAAAATCGGGATGGTGGATGAGAAGTTTATCCCCCCTTGTGGGGGAAATCCACCATCCCCCACCAAACAACTCCGGGCGATTTTATCGCCCGTTTTTTTATGCCCCGGTATATCCGCCGCCCGGTGGGGGTATACTGTTGACGGTACAACAAGTATCTTGATGATACGGTTACTATATCACAAGAAGTTTGTTGTGTCAAGCATAAAATAACAAGTTTCTTGTTAAATGTAATTGACAAAAACAAGAAAGTAAGTTAATATAAACACAGATTTTGTCGAACGGTGTAGAAAAGGAGGCGGCGCGGATGAGTTTTGGCGAACAGTTACGCCATCGACGCGAGGAACTGCAGCTATCCCGTGCGGAGCTGGCGGAGCGATTGGGTGTGTCACGCTCTGCGGTGGGCAATTACGAGACGGGAGTCAGCGCACCCAAGGAGGAAATTTTACTGCAGCTGTTTGACGCGCTGCAGGTGGATCCTAACTATCTGTACCGCGACAGTTTCCGTGCGGATACGGCCTTCACCTGCTCGAATGAGGAGCGTGTGCTGCTGCAAAAGTACCGTGCGCTGCATCCTGTGGGTCGTCAGGCGGTATACGCGTTGGTGAACAGCCTGCAGATCTATCAGGAGGAGCTGGAGGGTCAGCAGCTTCCGGCCGAGGTGCGAACCATTCCGCTGTATTGCTGTCCGGCGGCGGCGGGTTACGCCGCACCGGTGTTCGGAGAGGATTATGAGCCTATCGAGGTCACCGGTGATGTGCCGCCGGGTGCGGAATTGGCGGTACGCATTCAAGGCGATTCCATGGAGCCGTATATTGCGGATGGCTCGGTGGTCTATGTCAATCACGACCCGCTGCAAAACGGCGATGTGGGCATTTTTTGCGTGGACGGCGATATGCTATGCAAGCAGTACTACCGCGATCCGCTGGGCATGGTGTACCTCTTTTCGCTGAATCGGAAGCGTGCCGATGCCGATGTGACCTTCTTTCAGGGCAGTGGACGCAGTCTGACCTGCTTTGGCCGCGTTATCATGCACACCCCACCCCTGCCGCGATAAAGAAAAAGCACCGACCGTTCAAAGGTCGGTGCTTTTGGTTATGAAGATTTATTTTCCGCTTAATTGCTGCGGAAGCGGGACAGAAACTCCTGTGTTTCGGTTTTCCGGGGATTACCAAATACCTGCTCCGGTGTGCCCTCCTCACAGATGACGCCCTGGTTCATGTATACCACGCGTGTGCTGACATCACGGGCAAAGGCCATTTCATGGGTAACGATCAGCATGGTGATCCCCTCCTCGGCCAGCTCCTGAATGACATGGAGCACCTCGCCCACCATTTCGGGGTCCAGCGCGGAGGTAGGCTCGTCGAACAGCAGCACCTCCGGGGACATACATAGCGCGCGGGCGATGGCCACACGCTGCTTCTGGCCGCCGGAGAGCTGGCGGGGTCTGGCGTTGATATAAGGTGCCATGCCCACCTTGGTCAGATATTTGATGGCGGTTTCCCGTGCCTGGTCCTTGCTTTTTTTCAGCACACGGATGGGACCTGCCATGCAGTTTTCCAGCACGGTCATGTTGGCAAACAGGTTGAAGGACTGGAACACCATGCCCACATGGGCGCGGTAGGCAGGGGCGTTGACGCTGCGGCCGGCCACATTCTCGCCGTGATAGAGGATCTCACCGGAGGTGGGCGTTTCCAGCAGATTAATGCAGCGCAGCAGCGTGGATTTACCGGAGCCGGAGGCGCCGATAATACTGGTCACATCGCCCTTCTGCACGGTAAAGTCGATATCCTTCAGCACCACATGAGCGCCGAAAGCCTTGGATAGGTGTCGGATTTCCAGAATAGTATCTGCCATCTTACTTCCCCCTCTCTTCTTCCAAATTGCGTTCCGCCAGCTCCTCGGGTGTCCGGGTGATGCGGTAGGTGCCGGCAGTCATGACCAGTGGGTCTACCTGTACCAAATCGTAATGGTCGGAGCCGTCCATCTTCTTCTCCAGAGCGCGGAGCAGGAAGGAGGCAATCAGCGTCATACACAGATATCCCACCATCTCGATGGCGGCGGAGGGGAAATACAGCAGGTTGATGCCCACAATGTTGCGGTGCTGGGCAAAAAATTCGGTGAAGCCGATGATGAACATCACGGAGGTATCCTTCACATTGATGATGAAGTTGTTGCCGATCTGAGGCATGATGTTGCGCAGGGCCTGAGGCATGATGACATAGAGCATGGTCTGGAAATGTGTCATGCCGATGGCCTTGGCACCCTCCGTCTGACCGGGGTCAATGGAGATGATACCGCCGCGGACGGATTCAGCCATGTAAGCGCCGGTGTTGATGGAAACGATGATAATGGAGGCCAGCCAGATACCGCTGTTGCCGGTGAACATGATGGCATTGTTGGTAAAGTACGGCAGACCATAGTAGATGAACACCGCCTGCAGTACCATGGGCGTGCCGCGAAAGACCTCCACATAGATACGCACCAGAATACGGATCAGCTTCAGAAAGAAGCGCTTGACGGCGCGGTCATTGGAGGTATAGGGGATGGTATTGAGCACACCGCAGATCAGGCCAATGACGCAGCCGATCAGCGTAGCCACCAGCGCCAGAATCAGTGTGTTGCGGATGCCGCCCAGATACATGGGCGCGTATTTGGCCCACAGCTTGGCGATATCCTGCCCCAGAGCAATAAATCGTTCCATAGGATGTTCCTTCTTTCTGTAATGTGAGCCGCCGGCATTTTATCGGCGGCTCACATTGTGTTGTGATTACAGAGCGGGCTGCACGGCGATAGCCTGATTCATCAGATCCTCGAAAGCAGCCTTGTCCATACCGGAGAGGACGGAGTTGGCAGCGTCCAGCAGATTGGTGTTGCCCTTGGCAACGGAGAGACCGATGTTGATCTCACCCTCGTCCACCTGGAAGTTATCGGTGGAGTTGGAGAAGTCCAGCAGGACCAAATCGTCATAGGCAGCCACAGCGCCCATCGCGGTGGGCATATCGGTGCAGATGAAGTCCACGGTACCGGTCTCCAGCGCCATGATCATAGCGGGCGCGGTCTCAGCGGCGGTCTGAATGTCAGCGCCCTTGATCTGGGGCAGGCAGGAGTCATACCAGATGGTAGCGGACTGGGAGGTGCACTTGCCGCTGAGCTCAGAGATACCCTTTGCGGAGGCCAGAGGGCTGTCGGCCTTGGTCACGCAGACGATGGAAGCGTAGAAGTAGGGGCCTGCCATGTCAACTTCCTGCAGACGCTCCTCGGTCATGGACTGACCGGCGATGGCCATATCAATGGTGCCGCTCTCCAGAGCGGGAGTCAGGCCGCCCCATTCCAGAGCCATGATCTGCAGATCCCAGCCGTTGGCGTCGGCGATCTTCTTGGCGATCATCACATCGTAGCCGTTGGCATAGGAGCCGGGGTTGTTGGCGATAGCCACGGCGCCGTTGGAGTCGTCCATCTGGGTCCAGTTGTAGGGAGCGTACTGACACTCCATACCGACAGTCAGGATGCCGTCCTCTACACCGGGTACATTTTCGGCGGTATCGCCGGCGGTGTCGCTGCTGCTGCCGCAGGCCACCAGGGACAGGGCCATGATCATGGCCAGGATCAGGGTAAGAATTCTTCTCATGTTGTTTCACCTTTCCTTTTTGTTGTTTTGGCGCGAAGCCATGCAATAAAAAATGAACCGCTTTGTTAAGCGGTCCATAGGAAAGACGGAAAAAATAAGTCCGATACAGCCCAATGATAGCGCTCCACAAAGTAATTGTGACAGTCCGGCAGGTATTTCCTGACGGCCCAGCTCTGAAAATGCAGGCCAAATTCAAAGCTTCGGCGACGACCCCTTTCCCGCCTGGCGGCTACCTGACCTTGCCAAACGGTACTGATGAACATCGCACCTCTATCAAGCGATTCAATTGCCCATATGGTAGCATGGAGTTGTACTTTTGTCAACAGGCGAAGTTATTATTATTACTAATGACAGGGATGGGAGTTACCCGGCAGAGCAAAAAAAGAGGACACTCATAAATGAGTGTCCTCTTTTGGAGCGGGCGACGAGGCTCGAACTCGCTACCTCGACCTTGGCAAGGTCGCGCTCTACCAGATGAGCTACGCCCGCAAACGCAAGATTTATTATACGCATAAATCCTGCATCTGTCAACCCCTAAAATGACATTTTCTGAAAAAATCAAAATATCTTCAATTCTGCTGCGCGTCGGACTGCGGCTGCATCAGAATTTCGATGATGCCGGCGTTGTTCTGGGTGGGATAGAAATTGACCTGCCACTCCTCGTCATCGGAGATGCCGTTTTCTGTTCGCACCCGCTTTACGGTGCTGTATACATCATTTTTCTGGTGGTCAAAGTATCCTACCTGAATGACCAATTCACTTTGTCCGGCGGCGACGGCGTCACTGAGCAGATCGTAAAGCGCCGCCACGCTGGTGGTATGCACGATCCCGCCCATCTGCTCCGGCGTTCTGCGATAGCTGATGGTCAGCGTGATCTGGCTGTAATTGCGGGAAGAGTCATCAATGTCATAGGTCATGTAATCCACGGCATAGGCGCCCATGGGGGTCTCCTGCTTGACCTCCTGACAGGCTTGCTCTGCCGCCTCGGCGGCGTTCAGCGTTTCCCCCTCGGTGGGATAGAGCCAGATGGTGCCGTCGGTCTCCTGCGAGCCGATGAGCAGCAGCAGATCGTTTACCAGATCCTGATAGCTTTCCGCGCGCAGCACAGAGCGATCCGCGCTCTCGTAGTAGGAGGAGGTGTGGGGCCGGACGCTGGTGTATTCCCGGTTCAGCACGGAGCAGCCGCTCAGCAAAAGAGCCGATGCCAGCAGCAGGGCCGGAATGCCTTTTTTCATCGTACCCTCTCTCCTTTCCAGTGATTACAGCAGCTCCAGCTGCTTTTCGTCGGAATCCTCCGGACGGATCAGTGCGCCGGCGGCGGGAATGGAACGCACGCGATAGCGGCTCATGTTGGTGATCCCGGTGTCGGCAGGCCGCGCCACGCGCTCAAAGCGATACTTCGGCTTCACGGTCATCACCGCCACGCCCTGGGTGGAGCGGGTAGCCTTGGGTGATAGCAGCGCAGTGTGGAAGATCAGCGCCCGCGGCTCGTTGGTATAGAGCGCCAGCTCCTCGTCCTCTTGCAGCAGCATCAGCTCCACCAGCGGCGATTTGTCGCTGTATGCGCCGGTGAGCTTGCGGCGGTTGGAGGTGGTGGCATAGGACTGCAGCGGCACCTTGGCCACCTTGCCGCTTTCAAAGAAGAACAGCATATTGCCGCTGTAATCGCCGGGCAGGCACATATAGATGACATTTTCCCCGTCATCCATCCCCAGCTTGGCAGGCAGATAGTCACCCAGCACGGAGGCCTTGCTGTCGCCGAATTCGCTGACGCGGGTCTTGTAGACCTGACAGCGGTCGGTGAAGAACATGATCTCCTCCGCCATGGTGGTCTCGAAGCTCTGGCGCAGGGAGTCCCCCTCCTTGAACTTCTGCTCGCCGGACATCCGCAGAGACTGCGGCGTGATGCGCTTGAAGTAGCCCTCGCGGCTCAAAAACAGATGCACCGGCGAGTTGTCCACCTGCGCTTCCTCCACATATTCCTCCACCTCGTGGTCGTAGATGATTTCCGTGCGGCGCGGGGCGGCGTACTTTTTCCGCACAGCGGTCAGCTCATCAATGATGATCTTGCGGATGCGGCGGGGCTGGGAGAGGATATCCTCCAGATCCAGAATTTCATCCTCCAGCGCGGCGGTCTCCTGCACGCGCTTGAGAATATATTCCTTGTTGATATTGCGCAGCTTGATCTCTGCCACATATTCCGCCTGCACCTGATCGATGCCAAAGCCGATCATCAGGTTGGGAATGACCTCGGCCTCCTCCTCGGTTTCGCGGATGATGGCAATGGCCTTGTCAATATCCAGCAGAATGCGCTTCAGGCCCTTCAGCAGGTGCAGCTTTTCCTTTTTCCTGTTCAGCACGAAGTAGACCCGGCGCTTGACGCAGTCGGTGCGCCACGCCGTCCACTCATTGAGGATTTCCCCCACACCCATGACCCGGGGCATACCGGCGATCAGGATGTTGAAGTTGCAGCTTACCGTGTCCTGCAGCGGGGTCAGCTTAAAGAGTTTCTGCATCAGCTTGTCGGGATCCACGCCGCGCTTGAGGTCGATGGCCAGCTTCAGACCACTGAGGTCGGTCTCGTCGCGCATATCGTTGATCTCCTTGACCTTGCCCAGCTTGATCAGCTCCGCCACCTTGTCCAGAATGACCTCCAGCGAGGTGGAGTAGGGAATTTCGTAGATCTCAATGAGATTTTCCTTTTTGATGTAGCGGTATTTGGCGCGCACCTTGATGCCGCCGCGTCCGGTGCGGTAGATCTCCCGCAGCTCCTCGTTGTTGCAGATCAGCTGACCGCCGGTGGAGAAGTCGGGTGCCGGCAGCGTGGAGAGAATGTCGTGATCGGGATTTTTCAAAAGAGCGACGGTGGTGTCGCACACCTCGCCCAGATTAAAGCCGCAGATCTGGGATGCCATACCCACGGCGATGCCCTGATTGGCGCTCACCAGCACATTGGGAAAGGTGGTGGGCAGCAGGGCGGGTTCCTTCATGGTGTTGTCGTAGTTGTCCACAAAGTCCACGGCGTCGCAGTCCAGATCGCGGAACAGCTCGGCGCAGATGGGCGATAGCTTTGCCTCAGTATAGCGGCTGGCGGCGTAGGCCATGTCCCGGGAATAGACCTTGCCGAAGTTGCCTTTGCTGTCCACAAAGGGGTGCAAAAGGCTCTCGTTGCCGCGGGCTAAACGCACCATGGTCTCATAAATGGCGGCATCGCCGTGGGGATTTAAGCGCATGGTCTGACCCACGATGTTGGCGCTCTTGGTGCGGCTGCCGGTTAAAAGCCCCATCTTGTACATGGTGTATAAAAGCTTGCGGTGGGCGGGCTTGAAGCCGTCGATCTCCGGGATGGCGCGGGATACGATCACGCTCATGGCGTAGGGCATATAGTTGGCGTCCAGCGTTTCGGTGATGGGCTGCTCCAGAATTTTGCCCTGCAATCCCATCACATTGGGGCTGTTGATATGGCGTGTGATTTGTTCGGTATCTTTCTTCTTGGCCATTGGAACAATGTCCTTTCTTCAATCATGCTGAATGATAAATGATGAATGCTGAATGTTATTTGGAGTTTGAGGTGGCTGTTTTGCAAATTGAAGTCAACAGACCCAGTAATTCGGCCAGATCTGCCTGCAGGCTGTCACACTGATCCTGCGTGATATAGTCTGTGGCGCAAAGTAGTTTCAGCCAGTAATCTGTTTCGCTGGCCTCTTTCAGGGCAATGGCCATTTTAGACGCGAAATCCGCCTTGCTCTGCCCACGTACACCCTCGGCAACATTGGCGCCGATGCTTGTGCCGCAGCGCAGGATCTGTTTGGACAGGACGTATTCCTGTTTCTGACTGACAAGGTACTTGTGTAAATTTACGATTCGGATGGCAAAAAGAAAGCTTTTATCCGCAATCACATTGTTTCCCATCTGTCTGTTCTCCATTTTGCATTTGGCATTTGGCATTTTGCACTTTAACTCACATCGATCATGTCCATGTATTTGTAGCCGTTTTCGGCGATATAATCCTTGCGCCCCGTCAGATTGTCTCCCAGCAGCAGATCAAAGACCCGTGCAGTCTCCTCTGCGTCGGTGGGCAGCACTTTCACCAGGCGGCGGGTCTCGGGATTCATGGTGGTCATCCACATCATTTCGGGATCGTTTTCACCAAGACCCTTGGAGCGCTGAATGGTGTACTTTTTCCCCTCCAGCTTTTTGGCGATATCGGCCTTCTCCTTTTCGGAATAGGCAAACCATGTCTTGTCCTTGCAGTTGATTTCGAACAGGGGCGTTTCTGCAATGTAGACATAGCCCTCCCGGATCAGCGTGGGACACAGGCGGTAGAGCATGGTGAGGATCAGCGTGCGGATCTGGAAGCCGTCCACATCGCCATCGGTGCAGATGACCACCTTGCTCCAACGCAGATTGCGGATGTCAAACTGGTTGAGATCCTTGATGGCCTTGCTCTGCACCTCCACGCCGCAGCCCAGCACTTTCATCAGATCGGTGATGATGTCACTCTTGAAAATGCGAGAATAGTCGGCCTTGAGGCAGTTCAGAATTTTGCCGCGCACGGGCATCAAGCCCTGAAATTCGGCATCGCGGCTCTGCTTGCAGGCACCCAGAGCGGAGTCGCCCTCCACGATGTAGATCTCCCGGCGGGACACATCCTTGGTGCGGCAATCCACGAACTTCTGCACGCGGTTGGCGATGTCGATCTTCTCGGTGAGCTTTTTCTTCTGATTGACGCGGGTCTTTTCGGCGGTTTCGCGGCTGCGCTTGTTGATCAGCACCTGTGCGGCGATCTTCTCGGCGTCATCGTGGTTTTCGATGAAGTAGATCTCCATCCGCTCCCGCAGGAATTCCGACATGGCGTCCTGAATGAACTTGTTGGTGATGGACTTTTTGGTCTGATTTTCGTAGCTGGTCTGGGTGGAGAAGTTGTTGGAAATCAGAATGAGGCAGTCCTGCACATCGGCAAAGGTGATCTTTGCCTCATTCTTGAGATATTTGTTGTTCTCCCGCAGATATTTGTCAATGGCGCCCACCATGGCAAGGCGGGTGGCCTTTTCCGGGGAGCCGCCGTGCTCCAAAAAGCTGGAGTTGTGGTAATGTTCGCAGATGGCGGCGCGGTTACTGAAGCAGCAGGCCACGGAGAGCCGAACCTTGTACTCCTTTTTGTCGGCGCGGTCACGGCCCCGCCGCTCGGCCTCCCAGTAAACGGGGGCGGTCAGCGCATCCTCTCCCGCCAGCTCGGCGATGTAGTCCTGAATGCCGTTTTCGTAGAGGAAGTCCTCAGTCTCGAATTTGTTGGCGCTCACTTCATTGCGCAAACGGAAGGTAACGCCGGCATTGACCACAGCCTGCCGCTTCATGGTGTCACGGTAGTAGTCCACAGGGATGGCAATGTCGGTGAATACATCCAGATCCGGCAGCCAGTGGATGCAGGTACCGGTCTTTTTCTTATTGGTGGTCATTTCCGCGGTTTGCAGCTCGCCCACGATCTCGCCGCGCTCAAAGTGCAGCTTGTATTCCTTGCCCTCCCGGCGGACGGTAACATCCATGTAGCGGGAAGAATACTGGGTGGCGCAGGAGCCCAGACCGTTCAGACCCAAGGAAAACTCATAGTTTTCGCTGTTCTCGTTGTCGTATTTGCCGCCGGCGTACAGCTCGCAGAACACCAGCTCCCAGTTGTAGCGACCTTCCTTTTCATTCCAGTCCACGGGGCAGCCGCGACCCATGTCCTCCACCTGAATGGAGTGATCCAGATAGCGGGTCACGGTGATCAGCTTGCCGTGACCCTCCCGTGCCTCGTCAATGGAGTTAGACATGATCTCGAACACGGCGTGTTCGCAGCCGTCCAGTCCGTCGGAGCCGAAAATGACCCCCGGGCGCTTACGCACACGGTCAGCACCCTTCAGACTGGAAATACTTTCGTTGTTATATTCCTGTTTCTTCGCCATAGTTTCCTCCAGCGATGGTAAAATGAAATCATAATTGCTTTATTGTAGCGTATTTTTTCCCATCTGGCAAGTACCGCCGGTAGCTTCCGACGGAATAATAGGACGCCTGACAAAAATACTCGTATAGAGAAAAAAGATGCAAGGTTTCCGTAAAAAATAACACGGTGACAACCGGTACAACACTTGTTATCACAAGGTTTTGCACACTTTCCACAGAGTTTTCCACAGGATTATGTAAACATATAATTATTAAAAATCTGCCGAAAAAATCAAATTTACAGAATAGCATTGTAGAATACGGCATAGGGGCGCGAAAAAAGGCCCCACCCGTTTGGGGCGGGTGAGAACCTTTCCGCGGTTAAATTTTCACCCTGTCAGCTCCAGTCGCCGGAAACGCCGTCAGGCGCCTGTGCTCCGTCATCGGACACGCTGTTCTCCGCGCTGCGCTCCCAGGGGCGACCGTCAAACCCGGTTTCCACCGGCGCCGGCTCATCTTTCCTGCGCTTTTTCTTCGCCATGTGCCATCACCCCCTTACAGCTTCTGCGTCAGCCATAATATTACGCCGTATACCACGCTGGCCGCTGTGCCGAATACGATCACCGGCCCGGCAATGGTGAACATCTTTACGGCGGTGCCGGTGATAATGCCTTCGGCTTTGAAGTCAATGGCCGGCGATACCACGGAGTTGGCAAAGCCCGTGATGGGCACCAGCGTACCGGCGCCGGCATACCGTGCCAGCTTGTGGTAAAGTCCCAGCGCCGTAAACACCGCCGATAAAAACACCATGCTCACCGAGGTAGCCGTGCCGGCATCCTCCGTGTTCAATCCCAATGCGGAAAAGCCGTTGGAGATCAACTGTCCCACAACGCAGATCAGGCCGCCGATAACAAATGCCAGCGCCGTATTCTTCCACAAAGGGGATTTTTCCTGCTTTTTCTTCACATATTCCTGATACTCCCGGGGAGTCAGATCCATCGCTCGCCACATCCTTTCCCTCGTAGTGTGCCGCGGCGGAGAAAAAGTATACACCGTCTTGCCAAACGGGCGAAAAACGAATATACTGAAACCGAATTTGAAGCAAATTCGGAGGCGGCTATGCACAAACAAACCATAAAAAAGGACAGACCGCTGGGTCTGTATATCCATATTCCGTTCTGCCGAGCCAAGTGCGCCTACTGCGATTTCTATTCTCTGCCCCATAGCGAGGAAAAGATGGACGCATATGCGGCTGCTCTGGAAAAGCACTTGCTGGAGGTGGCGCCCCGGGCATCGTGTCATACGGTGGATACCGTGTATTTCGGCGGCGGTACGCCCAGCTATTTCGGCGAAAAGCGGCTGACGCATCTGCTGAAGGTCATCAAAAAGCATTACCGGGTGAAAAGTGATGCCGAGATCACGCTGGAGGCCAACCCCGACAGTGCCGGGGACTGGCACACTCTGCGCACCCTGCGGCGCACCGGATTTAACCGCATTTCGTTGGGAGTGCAATCCTCGGATGACGCGCTGCTGCAGCACATCGGGCGCATTCACACATGGGCGCAGGTGCAGCAGGCGGTGGAGGCCGCGAAAAAGGCAAAGATCGAAAATCTGAGTTTGGATCTCATCTACGGCCTGCCGGGGCAAACAATGGAACTGTGGGAAAAGACATTGGGAGACGCGGTGGATTTGCAGCCCAAGCACCTGAGCTGTTACGGATTGAAGGTGGAGGAGGGTACGCCGCTGTATCTGCGCCGAGCGCAGGAGGATCTGCCGGATGACGAGCTGCAGGCGGATATGTACCTGTACGCTGTGGAATTTTTGCGGCAAAACGGCTATGAGCAGTATGAGATCTCCAATTTTGCCAGACCCGGTTATGCCTCCCGCCACAATCTGAAATACTGGACGCTGGGGGAATATGCGGGCTTCGGCCCCGGCGCCCACTCCGATTTCGGCGGTGTGCGCTATGGGTACACCCGGGATCTGGACAGCTACATCGCCGGCGAGCTGAAGCTGTCGGAGTCGGAGGAAATTCCGCCCATGGAGCGGGACATGGAATACATCATGCTGCGTCTGCGCACCGATCTGGGGTTAGATCCCCGGGAGTTTGAAAATCTGTTCCGTGAGCGGTTTGCGCCGCTGGAGGCTCTGCTGCAAACATATCAGGAGCACGCGCTGGCCTGTTGGGAGGACGGGCGCTGGCATCTGACGCCCAGAGGGTATCTGGTATCTAACCAGATCATCGGCGCGCTGCAGGACGAGCTGGCCCTGGCGAAAGCGCACCGCATAGCGGAAGCGGCCCGGGGCAATTACCGTATCGTGTAAAAAAGAAAAAAGCGACCCTCGGCAGGGTCGCTTTTCTTATGCCTTGCAGCGCTGATTATACCGCAATGCGGCGGATGCCGGGGCAGTCCCGCAGAAGCGTCAGCGCCTCCTCTGTGGTAATGGGTTCCTCCAACCGCACGATCATGGCAATGGTGACGGCGCCGTCTTCGCAGGTAATGTTGCTGCTTTCAATGCGCCCGTCATGGCGGTCGATCAGCGCCTGCACGGCATCATGCAGCATGGGCGTGTCCGCCATGCATACGGTGATATCCTGCAGCAAGGTGGCATCGTTTCCCACGGGGAAGCGGTGCAGCACCACCTGGATGAACACCAGCATACCGGTTTCGATAAGACCTACCCAGTACAGCCCCGCGCCGATGGCCAGACCCACAGCGGCGGTGGCCCACATACCGGCGGCGGTGGTCAGTCCCTTGATCCCGGTGTCGTCCTTAAAAATGACACCCGCGCCGATGAAAGAGATACCGCCCACCACCTGCGCGGCCAGACGGGCGGGATCGCCGGAATTGGCCATGTCAGCAAAGGCGTATTTGGACAGGATCATAAAAGCGGCGGCGGTGCAGGCGATGATGCAATGGGTGCGTGTCCCGGCCTCCTTTTGCCGCCGAGTGCGCTCCAGGCCGATGATCACGCCCAGTATACCGGACAGCACAATGCGGATCAGAAACTCCAGATTGTCGTATAGTGTCAGCGGGGATTCCCGCACAAAGTCGGTCAGCGAAGTCAGCATGGAAACACCTCCGTTGTTTTGTATCAGACCCCCGTCAGATCAAAGGGCGGGGTATATTCCTCTTTTGCTGCGGTGCGTTCCTGGGTAAAGCCGTCCACGATGCCGCAGTTTTCCATATAGGCCACGGCGGCGCGGTATTCGCTGCGCGTTACATGGCGCGCAAGCGCTCCCTGTGCCCCGGGCTGGGGCGTATACTGTGCCATCAGGGAGAACAGCACCTCGCCGGGGCGGAATGTCCGCGCCACCCAGTCGATGCACTGCTTGGTGTTCTCCAGTTGTCCCGGCAGTACCAGATGCCGGATGACGGTGCCCTGCACCAGAAGCCCGTCCTCTATCACATAGGGGCCGGTCTGCCGCACCATTTCCCGGATGGCGGCGGTGGCGGTGTCGAAATAATCCGGCGCGGCGGACAGCCGTCGGGCAAGGTCGCTGTCGGCATATTTCAGGTCGGGCAGATAAATTTGCACCTTCCCCTCCAGCGTTTTCAGCGTTTCCACCCGCTCATAGCCGCCGCAGTTATAGACCACCGGCACCGGAAGCGGCGGAGTCAGCGCCGGCAGGATCCACGGCAGGAAGTGGGTGGGCGTTACCAGATTGATGTTGTGTGCGCCCTGTGCGATGAGGGCGTCAAAGATCTCCCGCAGACGCGCCGGAGAAATGGGTTTTCCGAAACCGTCGGCGGAGATCTCATGGTTTTGGCAATAGACGCATCGCAGCGTGCAGCCGGAGAAAAAGACCGTACCGGAACCGTTGGTGCCGGAGATCACCGGCTCTTCCCACTGATGCAGCGCCGCCCGCGCCACACGCAGACCGGCGGGCATGGCACAAAAGCCGTGACCGTCTGTTTCCGTGCGCACCGCGCCGCACCGGCGGGGACAGAGATGACAGATCATACCTTGCTGATGTCAAAATCGGGGCCCAGATCGCCGCTCATCCAATGGCGGCGGCACAGGCCGATGTATTGGTCGTTGGCGCCGATGACCACCTGCGCACCCTCCTTTACCACATGACCGTGCTCGTCAAATCGGGCATTAAAGGCGGCCTTTTTGCCGCACCAGCAAATGGTCTTGACCTCCTCCAGCTTGTCGGCCAGCACCAGCAGATGGTAGCTGCCGGGGAACAGCTCGCCGCGGAAGTCCGCCCGCAGGCCGTAGCAGATCACCGGGATGCCGCAGTCATCCACCAGATGCACCAGATAGTAGACCTCGTCTTTGGTCAGGAACTGTGCCTCGTCGATGATGATGCAGGCGTATTTTTGCAGCTCCTCATCGGGCATCTGCTGCATCTCATGGAAATAGACGCACGGATGGGTCAGGCCGATGCGGGAGCGCACCATGTGGTCGCCGTCCCGTGTGTCCATCTGGGGCTTCACCAGCAGGGTGTTCTGTCCCCGTTCTTCGTAGTTAAAGCGTGCCATCAGGGCGTTGGCGGTCTTGCTGGAGCCCATGGCGCCGTATTTAAAGTATAACTGAGCCATTTTCTTCGATCTCCCTTGTCAGTTTCTCAAAGGCGGAGGGCACCGCCCTCTGCCGGCGTGTTTCTGCATCGGCCCATATCCAATCGGTGGGGCCATCACCGCGAATTTGCAGGATATATCCCCGCATTTCCCAGCGGATGTGGGTAAATTCGTGCTTAAAGGATATGGTTTTGATCCATTGGTGGGGCGTAAGTCCCCATTGTGCCACCTGCGTCGCGGCGGCAGACTCGTCCAGTATGCCCTCCACATGGGGGTATTCCCAGAGCCCGGCCAACAGCCCCTCGTCGGGTCGCTGACGCAGTGCGACCTCCCCGCCGCGCAGGAGCAGGAACACGGTCTTTTTCTCCACGCGTCTGGCCTTTTTCTTCTGCCGCACGGGAAGCTCCCGTTGACAGCCCAGCGCGGATGCCTGACAGAAGGTCTGCGCCGGACATTCCTCGCAAAGCGGCGCGCCGTTGGGCAGACAGACCATGGCGCCTAAATCCATCAGCGCCTGATTGTATGCGCCGCATCGCTCCTGCGGCATGGCCTCCGCCATGGCATCACGGAACAGCTTGCGATTTTTGGTATCCAGTATGTCCAGCCGGCTGCCGGTCATGCGGGCGGCTACCCGCAGCACATTGCCATCCACCGCCGGCACACGCTGCTGAAACGCAATGGAAGCAATGGCACCGGCGGTATAGTCGCCGATGCCCGGCAGGGTCAGCAGCTTTTCGTAGCTGTCGGGGAACTGACCGCCGTATTGCGCCACAATGACCTGCGCCGCCTTCTGCAGATTGCGGGCGCGGCTGTAATACCCCAGTCCCTCCCACAGCTTCATCAGTTGCTCCGGGTCGGCGTCGGCCAGATCCTGCACCGTGGGGAACGCAGCCATAAACCGCTGAAAATAGGGGATCACCGCGCTGACACGGGTCTGCTGCAGCATGATCTCCGATACCCAGGTACGGTAGGCGCTGACCTCCTCCCGCCACGGCAGATGCCGCCGGTGCTCGTCATACCATCGCAGCAGCGGCGCGGACAGTTGATTGAGTTTCTCCTGATGTTCCATGTGACTCATTTTGAAAATCGGCTGGCATAGCCGCAGCGGCGGCATAGCGCTTCGGTGGGCTGGCGGCGGGCAAAGCCATCACGCATGGCGGCGGCACGGGGCGCGGACAAAATGTCGCACAGCTCCTGCGAAAAGAGATTGCCCAGCGGGATATTCCCCTCTCCGTCCAGACAGCAGGGCACCACAGTGCCATCGCACAAAACGGCGATCTGTTGGCGCAGGCCGTGGCAGAACTGCACGCCGGCCTCCGGCGCCTCCGGATCCGGCCAGTCAAACTTTTCAGCACGCTCCAGAAAGATCCGTGGCCGCAAGGTACGGTTTCCGCGTCGGTCGGTGGGGAGATTTTTGATATCGTATTGTATTTTTTCGGACAAATAGTACAGTATGTTATCATTTTGGGCATCCAAACCGCCGTCATTCCACAGTCGCAGCGCGCACAGCACGCCATTTGCGGAAAGGGCAAGGCAGCTTTGCCACACCCCGTCCAGATAGTCAGTCAGGGAGATTTGGCTGTCGTTGGCCTCGAAGCTGTGGAGCGATACACTGATCTTGTGCAGCGCCGAGGCGTGCAGCAGTGTGTCGAGCTGCTGGGGCAGCAGGGTGCCGTTGGTAGTCAGGCACACACGGAAGCCCAATTCGCCGGCAATGTTCAGCAGTTGGGGCAGTGCAGGATGCAGCAGCGGCTCGCCCAGCACATGGAAATAGAGGTAGTCGGTGTGCCCGCGCAGCTTCTGCGCCAGCGTGCGGAATTCCTCCGCCGTCATAAAGCGTGCTTGTCGCCTTGTGCCGGGGCAGAAGGAACAGCGCAGATTGCACACATTGGTGATCTCGATGTAGGCTCGTTTCAACACAGCGTTTTCCTCCCTCCCGCGCATAATCAGCCATATTGTATCATTTTTTTCGCCGCTTTGCAAAGGAAAAGCACACCTTCACAGGGAAGGTGTGCTTTTTGATTATCCAATCAGCAGATAGCTGCCCGTCTTGGGTGCCTCGGTCACCATGGGGACGATACGGCCATCCATCACATAGTCAGCGGGCAGTGCCGCAGTCAGCGCGGCGATGTCCACTGCGCTGTCGGTATAGATGCGGTCAAACTGTTCGCTGAGCAGCTTGGCAGTCAGTCCGCTGTCGCCGCCGTTTTCTGCCAGCGGTTCACGCAGTACGATGGAGAGTATTGTGCCGTCAGGCAGCGCCTCACGAAGCTTCTGGGCAAAATCTGTCAGCGCGGCAGTCTTTTCAACGCCTTCACCGAAGTGGATGCGGGCCACATTACCGGTGGTGGGATAGCTGAAATTGTCCAGCAAAATTTCATCAAAGCCCAGATCCACGCACTCCTTGCACAGCGCTGTGACATAGTTCAGCGTGCCGGTCTTGGTGGGATCCAGCCAGCATTCGCCGTCATTGTCGTACCAGACATCGCCAAGATCGTCCCGCATCAGGCCGGCCTCGTCCATCCGGGCAAAGGCGTACGCGGTGTCGGCAAGGCAGGAGATCCGCGCAACGGTATAGGCATCGCCGGACAACAGGGCCTTCATGTTGTTTAGCGCAACGGTGCTGCCCTGCGTGATCTCCTCCGGCAGTTCAATGGCGGTGTCGTAGGCAATCGCGCCATCATACTGCTTGATGTTGACCACCAGCGCCTTTTCCTGCATCAGATCGCTGGTGTCCTGCTCCATACGGCCAAAGGGCAGCTCTTTGATCTTCAGCTCTGTCACAGCAGGGGCCTTGGGCTCCTCGCGGGTGATCTCCACATCATCGGGAGAGATGGGGTTTTCCGGCTCCGTCTTACTGTCGTTGTCTTTGCTCCACGGAAGCTCCAGATGGACATGATTTTCGTCATCGTATACCAGATAGTTCTGGCAGAACAGGAATGCCGCCGCCGCCAGCAGAACCAGAACCAGGCCGGCTGCCAGCAGCTTTTTGCCGGTGGAGCCGCGGCCGCGATAACTGTTATATCCTCGTGTTGCCATGGCGTCAGGGCTGGATGTTGTCCAGCAGATCCACGCGGCGGGCGTGACGGCCGCCCTCAAACGCGGTGTTCAGGAACACTTCTACCATGCGCTTGGCCAGATTGGGCCCCACGATGCCGGCGCCCATGGCCAGCATATTGGCATTGTTGTGGCGGCGGGTCATTTCGGCAGACAGCGTGTCGGAGCACAGGGCGCAGCGGATGCCCTTGACCTTGTTGGCGGAAATGGAGATGCCGATGCCGGTGGTGCAGATGACGATGCCGTAATCATACTCGCCGCTGGCAACAGCACGGGCGACCTTCTCGCCGTAGATGGGATAGTCCACGCTGTCCTGATTGAAGCAGCCGAAATCCTCATAGTCGATGTCATTTTCTTCCATCCAGATCAGGATATCCTGCTTCAGCAGATATCCGCCGTGATCACAGCCGATGGCAATTTTCATAGTCATTTTTCTCCTCTCGATATTACAGGGACCGGAATTCCGGCTGCCCCTTTGTGAATGTGGTAAAGTAACGGAACCCACAGCTTCGCAGCAGTTCCTGCCGCTCCCGGATGGCGCAGCCCACATAGTCGGCGCTGTGGGCGTCGGTGCCCAGTGTGATGATCTCGCCGCCCATTTCCCGGTAAAGCGTCAGGATGTCCGCACCGGGCAGCGGTTCGTTGCCCCGGTTGGTGTTGCATTCGATGCCGATTCCCTTGGGGATGATGATGCGGAAGATGTCGGCAATGCGGTCCATGTGTTCCCGGAAGGTCAGCTCCTCGTGGTAATTTTCGTTGATATACCGCAGCGGCAGCGTCAGATGCCCCAGCACATGGAAGCGGCCCCATTGGGCGATGGCAACCACATCGTCAAGATAGCTGTCGATGACCGCATGATAGTATGCCCGATCCCCCTGCGGAATAAAATAGAGATCCATGTAATCAAAGGCTTTCCCCGCCATATGTACTGAGCCGATGGTAAAATCCAGCTCCGGTGCGTGATCCAGCAGGTAATTTGCCCGCTCAAAGGACATGGCGGCCTCGCCCACCTCGGCGCCCAGCTTGATGGCGATCCGATGGCCGTACAGCTCCCGCGCCTCCTGTAACTGCGCTTGCGCCTTTTCCCAGTCAAACTCCCATACCGGCAGGTAATCGTGCCAGTGAACGGTGTCCACATGGTCGGTGAAGCAGATCTCGTCCAGTCCCTGCCGGATGGCGGCTTGTGCCATCTCGGCCATGGTCAACCGGCCGTCAGGGGAACAGGTGGAGTGCATATGATAGTCTGCCAGATACATAGGGGCTCCTTATTTTTTGAACTTACGGAAGAAGCTCTTCTGCTTTTCGTAGTTGCTCTCACCCAAAGTCTCGCTGAATTTCCGCAGTGCTTCTTTCTGCTCCTTATTCAGCCCCTTGGGCGTTTCGATATTCACGGTGATGTACTGGTCGCCGCGTCCGTGGCCGTTGAGCACGGGAATGCCCTTGCCCCGCAGACGGAACACGGTGCCGGTCTGCGTCCCCTCGGGAATGGTGTATTTCACCTTGCCGTCGATGGTGGGAATCTCCAGCTCTGCGCCCAGAACGGCTTGGGTGAAGGTAATGGGGGCTTCGCAGAATACGGCGGTACCTTCACGGCGGAAGATCTCATGGGGCTGTACCATCACGGTGATCAGCAGATCGCCGCTGGGGCCGCCGTTTTTGCCGGCGTGACCCTGTCCTCGCAGGGAGATGGTCTGGCCATGGTCGATACCGGCGGGGATGGTGACCTTGATGGTCTTGCGCTTGCGTACCTGCCCCTGACCGTGGCAATCGGGGCAGGGCTGGTGAATGATCTTGCCCTTGCCGCCGCACTTGGGACACTGGGTGGTGGTGGCGAACATGCCCATGGGTGTCTGGCGCCGCACCTGTACCTGACCGGAGCCATGGCAGTCGGGGCAGACCTCGGGCGTGGTGCCCTTGGCGCAGCCATTGCCCTTACAGGTGGGACACTGCTCGTTGCGGTCCAGTGTGACATTCTTCTCACAGCCGAAAGCTGCCTCGGTGAAGCTGACGGACACGCTCATGCGGATGCTCTCACCTCGCTGGGGCCCGTTGCGGCGCGCTTGACCGCCGCCAAAGCCGCCGCCGAAGAAGCTGCCGAAAATGTCGCCCAGATCGCCGAAATCAAATCCGCCGCCAAAGCCGCCGGCACCTGCGCCGGCACCGTAGTTGGGATCCACGCCGGCAAAGCCGAACTGGTCGTAGCGGGCTTTCTTATCGGGATCGGACAGCACCTCGTTGGCCTCGTTGACCTCCTTGAATTTCTCCTCGGCTTCCTTGTCGCCGGGATTCATGTCGGGATGGTACTTGCGCGCCAGTTTTTTATATGCTTTTTTAATCTCGTCCTCGGATGCACCCTTCTGGATGCCCAGAACCTCATAATAATCTCGTTTTTCCTGTGCCATAGTCTGTCTCCAGATGAAAAATTAAAAGTGAAAAATGAAAAGTTAAGGGCGATAAGATGCCGCCCGTCCGCTCTTTTCATTTCCGATAGCGCCACATAGGTGCTTATCATAACGCGAAATCATTTCAATCAGTTTTTGAAGCAGCTTTGCCGCTTCAAAAACACCTTGGAAGCGAATGTAAGGGAGCGCTCGCACCGACCAAATGAACGAATGTGAGTGCGATCAGTGCGAGTATTTCCATGTAAAACGCAGTTTTCCATGGAATGTCTTAACACCACAAACAGGGACAGGTAGTCCTGTCCCCTATTTGCGGTAAAAATTCTTTACTTATTCTGCTCGTCCTCGTCCACGACCTTGTAGTCAGCGTCGTAGTATTCGCCGCCCTGTGCGCCGGCATCGCCGGTGGGCTGGCCGCCCATGTTGCCCTCACCCTGAGGGGCCTGCTGCTGATACAGCTTCTCGCTCATCTTATAGAACAGCTGGGTCAGTTCCTCGGTAGCGGCCTTGATGGCGTCGGTATCGTCGCCCTTCAGGGTTTCCTTCAGCTTGTCGATACCGGCCTGGATGGGTGCCTTTTCGTTCTCGGGCACCTTGTCGCCCACTTCGCCCAGGGTCTTTTCGGCCTGATAGACCATCTGGTCGGCCTGATTGCGAACCTCGACCTTTTCCTTGATCTTGGCGTCCTCGGCGGCGAACTGCTCGGCCTCCTTCACGGCCTTCTCGATGTCTTCCTTGCTCATGTTGGAGGAAGAGGTGATGGTGATGTGCTGTGCGTTGCCGGTGCCCAGATCCTTGGCACTGACATTGACGATGCCGTTGGCGTCGATATCGAAGGTGACCTCGATCTGAGGAACACCGCGGCGTGCCGGAGCGATGCCGTCCAGATGGAAGCGGCCCAGACTCTTGTTGGCAGCGGCCATCTCGCGCTCACCCTGCAGTACATTGACCTCCACAGAGGTCTGGTTGTCGGCGGCGGTGGAGAAGATCTGGCTCTTCTTCACGGGGATGGTGGTGTTGCGCTCGATCAGACGGGTGCACACGCCGCCCATGGTCTCAATACCCAGGGACAGGGGGGTCACATCCAGCAGCAGCAGACCCTTGACATCGCCGGTCAGCACGCCTGCCTGCAGAGCGGCGCCCATGGCCACGCACTCATCGGGGTTGATGCCCTTGAAGGGCTCGGAGCCGGTGAAGCTCTTCACGGCGTCTGCCACGGCGGGGATACGGCTGGAGCCGCCCACCATCAGCACCTTGGACAGATCAGAAGGACGCAGACCGGCGTCGGACATTGCCTGACGGACGGGGCCCATGGTGGCATCTACCAGATGGCCGGTGAGCTCGTTGAACTTGGCGCGGCTCAGGGTAACATCCAGATGCTTGGGGCCGGTTGCGTCGGCGGTGATATAGGGCAGGTTGATGTTGGAGCTCATCACGCCGGACAGCTCGATCTTGGCCTTTTCAGCGGCTTCCTTCAGGCGCTGCATAGCCACCTTGTCGCCGCTCAGGTCGATGCCCTCGGCCTTCTTGAACTCGCTGACCAGATACTTCATGATGCACTCGTCGAAGTCATCGCCGCCCAGACGGTTGTTGCCGGCGGTGGCCAGCACCTCGATGACGCCGTCGTCGATCTCCAAAATGGACACATCGAAGGTACCGCCGCCCAGGTCATAGACCATGATCTTCTGTGCCTGTTCCTTATCCACACCGTAGGCCAGAGCGGCGGCGGTGGGCTCGTTGATGATACGCTTGACCTCCAGACCTGCGATCTTGCCGGCATCCTTAGTGGCCTGACGCTGTGCGTCGGTAAAGTATGCGGGCACGGTGATGACGGCCTCGGAAACGGTGCTGCCCAGATAGCTCTCGGCGTCGGCCTTCAGCTTCTGCAGGATCATGGCGCTGATCTCCTGGGGGGTGTAGTTCTTGCTGTCCACGCTGACCTTGTAGTCGCTGCCCATCTCGCGCTTAATGGAGGAAATGGTGCGGTCGGGGTTGGTGATGGCCTGACGCTTTGCCACCTGACCGACCATACGCTCACCGGTCTTGGAAAATGCCACCACAGAGGGGGTGGTACGGTTGCCTTCGGCGTTGGCGATAACGACTGCCTCGCCGCCT
Source organism: Candidatus Cacconaster stercorequi (assembly GCA_018064925.1). Lineage (GTDB taxonomy): Bacteria > Bacillota > Clostridia > Oscillospirales > Oscillospiraceae > Vescimonas > Vescimonas stercorequi. The sequence goes on from JAGHUH010000013.1 coordinate 59,386, forward strand.
TCCATAACGGCTACGCAGGAATTGGTGGTACCCAGATCAATACCGATAACTTTGGACATAATAATTTGCCTCCTAAATGATATATAAATTTTAATTGATTACGAATGAAAAACAGAAAATTCAGTTGGCCACCTTGACCATGGCGAAGCGAAGCACCTTGTCGCCCAGCATGAAGCCCTTCTGGAACACCTCTGCCACGGTGTTTTCACCTATGGCGTCGTCCTCGATGTGCATCACAGCGTTGTGCTTTTCGGGGTCAAAGGGCTGACCCTCCGCCTCAATCTCCGTCACACCCAGCTTTTCCAGTACGGACAAAAACTGCTTGGCGATCATTTCCAGACCCTGCCGGTGGCTGTCGCCCTCCTCGCACTGTGCGGCGCCCCGCAGCAAGTTGTCGTATACATCCAGAAACGGCTTGATGGTGTCGGCCTTGGCGGTGCCGTAAATGGCCTCCTTCTCCTTGGTGGTGCGTTTACGATAGTTGTCGTATTCCGCAGCCAGGCGCAGATACTTGTCATTGCCGTCGGATACCAGCTTGGCCAGCGCCTCCATCTTCTCCATCTGTTCCTTGGTGACGGTGAAGGTCTCCGGGGCGGTTTCTTCCTCTTTTACTTCCTCGACGGGAGCGGTGTTTTCCTGCTCCTGCTCCATCTTTTCCTTCTCGCTCATTCTTTCTCCTCCTTGGGGGGTAACTGGTTATTTTTACCGAACATGCGGCTCAAGCTCTCGGCAAAGTAGCTGAGGCGTGCCGCCACGGTGGCATAGTCCATTCGCGTGGGACCCACGACGCCCACCAGGCCGCGCATATTGTCGCCGATATCGTAGCTGGCGATCACCACACTGCTCTCTTTCAACGCCTCGTTGACATTCTCCGGGCCGATGAGGATCTGCATGGGTGCGTCGTCGGTGGGCAGTGGGAGGTTTTCCTTGTTGTCCACCATAAAGCTCATGATGTCCTGCGCCTTGTCCAGGTCGCGGTATTCCGGGAAATTCAGCAGCTGGCTGGCGCCGTTGGTGAATACCTCCTGATGGCTGGCATCGCGCAGCAGCTCGCAGGCATAATCCACCACCTGATTTAAAAGCAGGAACCACTGCCCGGATACCTGATCGCTGAGACTCATCAGGCGGCTGTTCATGTCGTCGGAGCGGATGCCGGTGAAGTGCGTGTTTAAAAGGTGGCTCAGCTCCGGCAGCTTTTCCGGCTCGATGGGGAGCTGCAGATGCATCAGTTGGCTTTTGACCCGGCTGTCGCTGAGCATGACCACGGAAATGAAGCTGTTTTCATCCATGGCGATCAGCTCAAAGCGCTTCACAGAGGTGGCGCTGCGGTGATCGGCCACGGCGTAGGTGGGATAACCTACAAAGCTGGAAACCATCTGTCCTGCCTTGGCGATGATCTGATCCACCTGCGACATCTTGCCGCTGAGGGTCTGGTTGATTTTCTCCGTTTCCTCTGCGCTCAATGCCCGCTTTTCCATCAGTTCGTTGACATACAGGCGGTAGCCCTTTGCCGAGGGAATACGGCCGGCGGAGGTATGTGGCTGCTCCAGATACCCCAGCTCGGTGAGGTCGGCCAGCTCGTTGCGCACGGTGGCGCTGCTGATCTTGCCGGGCAGCCGCTCCACGATGGCCTTGGAGCCAATGGCATCGGCGGTGGCGATATAGTTCTCCACCACGATCTTCAGTATTTGTTTTTTGCGATCCGTTAATTTCATGTGAAACCCCATAGTTAGCACTCGTCTTCCTTGAGTGCTAACCCAGTTTACCACCGCCTACCTGTAAAGTCAATACCTGCATTTTTAATTATTTGTGAACGAAAAAAGCGGAGAGCGCAAAGCTCTCCGCTTGGTGAATCTCAATGCCATGGAATTTGCGCCGGGGTGTCCTGCGGCAGCAGCTTGCTCTTACGCAGGGTGGGGATCAGCGCCTGAAATACGATCACCAGCAGCACCACCTGCAAGGGCAGGTAGGCGGTATTTTTGATGAGACTGGTGATCATCAGTGGGATATATCCCTTGCCGGACAGGATGGAGTTCCAGAGAACGCCCAGACCCACGGTAATGGGATAGTTGGTGATGACCTTTGCCACGATGACGCGCCAGACGGTAAGCTTTTGGCGATAGAAGCACATGGCGTAGACCAGCATGGCCAGCATGGTGTCCAGTGTGTAGCCGGGGAAAAACGGGCCCTGCGGGTCGATGGCCCAGCCGAGAATATCCTCCACAAAGCCGAACACCAGACCCACCACTGGGCCGCCCACCATAGCGGCCACGGCACGGGGAACAAAAGTGACGGTGAGGTTGAGATTATACCCCACGGGGATGCGAAAATACCCCAGCACAATGGATGCGGCGATCATTAGCGCGGCAAAAATCAGTACGCGCAGATTTTTCACCTCACGAGCGGCGGCGCGCCAGTAGTCACGGGAAAACGGGGATGGGAAAAGTTGCATAAAAAAACCTCCTTTGTCATTTTCGGCAGTCCGAAACCGGATCAGCCGCACAAAGGAGAACGGGAACAACAACCCGCAAAACCGATATGCGGCAGCGGGATGCGAAATCTGTACTGCAGGCAATGCCGTTTCGTCCGATGGACAACTCCCCGTTCCATCGGCACTGGACCTCAAGGGCCGCGACACACAGATTTCTACTCTGCCTTGTTGATTTTATTATAGGCTCCATGGGAAAAAAAGCAAGCATGAATTGGTAATGGCTGACATTAAGACATGAAAAAAGAGGAACCGCAAATGCGGTTCCTCTTTTCATTTGTCGGGAAGAATTACTCAGCCTTGGTGGCCTCGGCAGCGGCCTTGGCGGCAGCAGCCTTCTTCTCAGCGGCAGCCTTCTGAGCAGCCTTGAACTTCTCCTTCTCCTCGGGAGTGGGGATGGGCTCAATGGCGTTTTTGGGGCAAGCCTTGGCGCACATGGTGCAGCCCTTGCACTTGGCATAGTCGATGACAGCCACGCCGTTGACGACATGGATGGCGTCGAGCTTACAGGTGCGCTCGCACAGACCGCAGCCGATGCAGGAGTTGGCGCAGACCTTAGCGGCAGCAGCGCCCTTATCCTTGTTGGAGCAGTTGACGAAGACCTTCTTGGAATAGGGAACCTCGACAATCAGCTTGCGGGGGCAAACTTCACGGCAGGCACCGCAGTTGGTGCACTTTTCCTTATCGACAACGGCAGCGCCGTTGGGGCCGATGTGGATGGCGTCGAACTTACAAGCTTCCACGCAGGAGCCAAAGCCGAAGCAGCCGTACTTGCACTCCAGGACACTACCGCCGCAGACCTTACCGGCAGCGATGCAGTCCTTCACACCACGATACTCAAAGTTCTTGTTGGCATTTACGCCGCCGTTACACATAACGTGTGCAACCATCTTTTCGCCGGAAGGAGCTTCCATGCCCATGATGGCAGCGATCTTGGCAGCATTTTCAGGACCTGCAGGAGCGCAGGCGCTGACAGGAGCCTTGCCGGCCAGAATGGCCTCGGCGCAGCCGCCGCAGCCGGGATAGCCGCAGCCGCCGCAGTTGGCGCCGGCCAGGCATTCCTGAATCTGGGGCAGGCGGGGATCGACCTCAACCTCGAACACCTTAGCGGCGACAGCCAGGATCAGGCCGAAAACCAGTGCCAGAACGCCCAGAACGATAACAGCAAAAGCAATATTCATTGATTCTTACCTCCTTACCAGACCTTCAGGCCGCTGAAGCCCATAAAGGCCAGAGCCATCAGACCGGCAGTAACCAGGGCGATGGGGAAGCCGTCGAAGGCCTTGGGATTGTCAGCAAACTCCAGCTGCTCACGCACAGCGGCGAACAGGAAGATAGCCAGCAGGAAGCCCAGGCCGCCGGTGATACCGTAAACCACAGACTCGATGAAGTTGTAGTTGTTCTGCACGTTGAGCAGGGCAACACCCAGAACGGCGCAGTTGGTGGTGATCAGAGGCAGATAAACGCCCAAGGCGGTGTACAGGGTGGGGATGTTCTTCTTCAGGAACATTTCCACGAACTGCACCAGACCGGCGATGACCAGAATGAAGGCCACGGTCTGCATGTAGCCCAGATCCAGCTTAACCAGGATGATGTTCACGCCGTAGCAGACGGCGGAAGCCAGGCCCATAACGAAGGTAACGGCAGCGCCCATACCAACGGCGGTGTCGATCTTCTTGGAAACACCCAGGAAGGGGCAGCAGCCCAGGAACTGTGCAAAGATAAAGTTGTTTGTCAGGATAGCGCCAAGGGAAATGGCGAGCAAAGAAGTAACACTCATAACTTACTTGGCCTCCTTTTTCTTTTCGCTCTTAGCAAGGGCCCACTGCATCACAGCAATCAGGGCACCCAGCGTCAGGAAGCCGCCAACAGGCAGAGTCAACAGCTTCATGCCAAACTCTTCGGGGAAGATGACGATACCGGGAGCAGCACCCAGTCCGCCGCCGCCCAGCAGGCCGCCGCCGAACTTACCGCTGCCGAACAGCTCACGGAATACGCACATAATGATCAGCACGATGGTGTAGCCGATACCCTGGCAGATACCGTCCACTGCGGAGGCGGCCACGGTGTTCTTATTGGCGAACGCCTCGGCACGACCCAGAATGATGCAGTTCACGACGATCAGGGGAATAAACACGCCCAGAGAATTGGACAGTGCAGGAACGAATGCCTTCAGCAGCAGGTCAACGCAGGTCACGAAACCGGCGATCACCACGATGTAGCAGGCGATACGAACTTCATTGGGGATGATCTTACGCAGCAGGGCGATGAAAATATTGGACAGGGTCAGGATAATCAGAACGGACACGCCCATACCCAGGCCATTGAAGAAAGAGGTGGTGATGGCCATGGTGGAGCACATACCGAGAAGCTGCACCAGAACGGGGTTCTGAGTAATCAGACCGTCTTTAAATTGCTTACCGAAATTCATTTATTCAGCTCCTCCTTTCTTAGCCCAAGGCTTCCACGGCGGCCAGAGCGGCATTTGCGCCGGCGGTCACGCCATTGGTGGAAACGGTAGCACCGGAGATGGGAGTAATGTTGCCCTTAACGACCAGGGAACCTGCGCCGCTCAAGCCAACAAACTGATCCAGTACGGGAACACCGGCATCGTTGGGCTTGTTGTCCATAACCTTGGAGCCGATACCGCCGGTCTCGGCGTTGGAGACGATGGACACGCCGGTGATGGCACCGTCAGCGTCCACACCGACGATCATTTCAATGTTGCCCTGAGAACCGGAAGCCACGATCTTGGTGGCATAGCCGCCGGTGGACATGGTGTAGATCTCGGAAACAGTAGCGTACTGTGCGGCTGCGGCAGCGACATCGTCGGGAATCTCAACAGCCTCGAAAGTAGCGCCTTCGGGAGCAACCATAGCCAGAGCCTGCTCAGTCTTTTCCAGATTGATAGCAGCGATCTGATCCTTGGTGACATTGTTGACAACGCCCAGCAGAGCGGCAACCACCAGGGAGATAGCGGTCAGAGTACCGGCGACCTTCAGAATAAACTTACCGGAAATCTTCATTACTTAGCCGCCTCCTTTTCTTTTTTGGGAGCACCATAGATGGTGGGCTTGATGTACTTATCCAGCAGCCAGGTGGTGCAGTTCATGATCAGGATGGAGTAGCAAACGCCTTCGGGATAGGAACCGAAGCGGCGGATGAACACGGTCAAGAGGCCGCAGCCGATACCGAACACGATCTGACCGGGCTTGGTCACAGGGGAGGTGGCATAGTCGGTTGCCATGAAGATGGCACCCAGCATCAGGCCGCCGCCGAAGATGTTGTACAGCATGTAGGTGCCAGCGCCCACACCGGCAGGTGCGGAGATCAGGCACAGGACAGCCACGGTGGCGATGTAGGCCACGGGGATCTGCCAGGAGATGACCTTGCGGATCAGCAGGTAGATACCGCCCAGCAGCAGAGCCAGAGCGGAAATCTCGCCGATGGAGCCGCCGATCTTGCCCAGGAACATATCGCCGACGGTGTAGGTGCTCATCAGAGCGTCCATGCTGCCTTCCTTCATCATAGCCAGAGGAGTGGCAGTGGAGACGACATCGGCAGCGCTGACCAGACCGCAGTGCTCACCGGGAGCAACCCAGGTGGTCATAGCGGTGGCATAAGATGCCAGCAGAGCGGCACGACCGGCCAGAGCGGGGTTCAGGAAGTTGCAGCCAATGCCGCCGTAGAGCTGCTTGACAACAACGATGGCGAAGAAGTCACCGATGATGATCATCCAGTAGGGGATGCTGACGGGGCAGACAAATGCCAGCAGCATACCGGTGACAACTGCACTCAGGTCGCCGACCATGCAGTTCTTGTTCAGGAGCTTGCGATAGGCCCACTCCCAGAATACGCAGGCGATCACGGAGACCAGAGTAACGGTCAGAGCGCGAGCACCAAAGTTCCAGATTGCCATCACCAGAGCGGGCAGCATGGCAATGATCACGTCCAGCATAATGGAGCGGGTGTTCTCATTGGAACGAATGTGGGGAGAGGAAGACGCGATCAACTTCAAATTCTTGTAATCAGTCATCGTTTACGCCTCCTTCTTTTCTGCAGCGGCCTTTTCAGCGGCTGCCTTGGCATCGGCCTCAGCCTTAGCCTTCATTCTTGCGTTGTTGACCTGCTGCTTGCCCATGCGGAAAGCGTGGGTCAGAGGCAGACGGGCGGGACAGGTGTAGGTGCAGGCACCGCACTCGATGCAGTCCATACCATGGAACTGATCGCGCCAGGTCTCCCAATCACCCTTCATCAGATACTTGTACATGAAGACGGGCTCCAGACGGATGGGGCAAACGCCGACGCACTTGCCGCAGCGGATGCACTGGGGATCTTCAACATACTTCTCCTCGTCACCGGCGAAGGCCAGCATAGCGCCGGAGCCCTTACCCACGGTAACATTGATGTCATACTGAGCCAGACCCATCATGGGGCCGCCCATGATCAGCTTGTAGGTTTCATCCTTCAGGCCGCCGCAGGCGTCAAACAGGTTGGTAATGGGGGTGCCAATGGGGCATTCCAGATTCTTGGGCTCGATGACGCCGGAACCGGAAACGGTGACCACCTTGCGTACCACGGGCATACCGGTGTACACGGCCTTGTAGATGGCGCAGGTGGTGTTCAGGTTAAAGATGCAGCAGCCTGCGTCAGCGGGCAGCTTGCCGGAAGGAACCTGACGGCCGGACACTGCCTGGCAGAGCTGCTTTTCAGCGCCCTGGGGGTAGCGGGTGTGCAGGACTTCCACCACCACGGGAGCCTTCAGCTCGGCGATGGTCTTGTTCAGGGTATCAGCAGCATTCTGCTTGTTGGCCTCCACGCCGATGTAGACCTTATCGACGCCGAAGCACTTGGCCAGCAGGGTAGCGCCCTTGATGACCTGCTCGGGACGCTCCAGCATAGCGCGATGGTCGCCGGTGATGTAGGGCTCGCACTCTGCGGCATTGATGATGACATAGTCAACCTTGCCCAGGCTGGAGCTGATCTTGACATGGGTGGGGAAGGTTGCGCCGCCCATGCCGACGATACCGGCATTCTTCACGATCTCGACCAACTGCTCGGGAGTCAGGTTCTCGGGATCGTCCACGGGTTTGATGTCTTCACATACGGTATCCTGGAAGTCGTTCTCGATGACCACGGACATCATGGTTCCGCCCATAGAGAAGGGACGGGGCTCCACTGCCTTCACCGTGCCAGATACACTGGCATGGATGGGAGCGGAGACGAAACCACCGGGTTCACCAATGCGCTGTCCAATTTTAACCTTGTCGCCTACGGCAACGCAGGGCTTACAAGGTGCACCGATGTGCATAGACATGGGAATGACCACCTCAGCGGGCGCTGCCAGCTGCTCGATGGCCTTTTCATTGGTTGCGGCCTTCATGTCATTGGGATGAACGCCGCCAAAGAAAGCTTGTGCCATTGTCTTTCACCTCATCTTACTCCTGGGTGGCGCTATGCCACCCCATACTGCATTTGAGTTTACAACAAAATTTTTCTGTTGTCCACCCCTGAACAAAAATTTGTGCGATTTTCTGATATTTTTCGCCCGGATTTGACAGAATAACTGAATTTGCCGCGTATGCGTGCCGCAATCTTCCTCCTGCGGAAAAACACGGTGCAAATGCGCCGCATAGCATCTATATGCCTGTGGCAGCCATTCTATATATGACACCGTGGAAAAAGGATGTCTGTGAGCGGAGGATATGTTCGCATCACCGTCCTTGCGTTTTGTCGGCGGTGGTGGTATACTACTAAAAATATTTGAAAGGAGTCATTTCCATGCTTGATCGTGCCCAATTGAAGCGTGAGGCGAAGGAGATTAACCGCTCGGCCCATGTGTCAGCCTGCTTGTTTGCGCTGATCTATCTGGCAATCACATTTATTCTGCAAGCGCTGGACGACTATGTTTCCGGCGATGTTGTGGCGTATATGCAAAAGAACTTTTCGGAGATTCCGGTACCGCAATTTTTGCTGCACGCCGAATTCCCCACCGCGGTGGTGCTGTTTGTGAGCATTGCGGTCACACTGCTGTGCTTCATCCTGGAAGCCGGCTGGGCGCTCTATCTGCTGGGCGTGCGCCGCGGCGAAACCATGGGCTACGGCACGCTGTTTGACGGCTTTTCCTTTGCCGGTAAGCTGATTTTGCTGAACCTTCTCATGACTATTTTTATTGCGCTGTGGTCGATGCTGTTTGTGATCCCCGGCATTATCGCCTCGTATCGCTACCGCTTTGCCGTGTATAACCTGTGCGAAAACCCGGAGCTCGGCGTCATGGAGGCACTGAGCATGAGCAAGGCGCAAACCGCCGGCTATAAGGGGCAATTGTTCGTGCTGGATCTGAGCTTTATCGGTTGGCTTTTGCTGAGCAGCCTGACCATGGGCATTCTGCTGATCTGGGTGGCACCCTATTACGAGCAGACCAAGGTGGGCTACTTTCAGCAGATCAAGCGCGAGAAGAACATCGGCTATTTCCCGGGCAATGAAACGAATGACACACCCCACGCATCGGAGCCGTTCGATCCGGAGAGATCATAAAAACAGCAGGAGATGTCGATTTGACATCTCCTGCTGTTCTTGCGTAATTGGCAGTTATTCTGCGCCGAAGCAGGGCTCCAGCATTTCCGGCTGTCGCAGATATTTGCGGAAATCGTTGCAAAAGGCGGCGTATTCATAGCCGGTGCAGATCCGCTCGTCCATGACGATGCCCAGCGGCATGATCTTGCTTTTGTATTCGCCGTTCATGTAGTTGGGCACAGGCTTGCCCATGCAGACAAACACGCTTGTGGTGCCGAATTCATAGCAATGGTGATGGATGTAGCTGGTCTTGATGGAGGCCAGATTGGTGATAAACATACTGGTATGGAAGGGGCTGAGGTCGATGATTTTCCGGGGCAGGAGACCGTGTTTATCCAGATGGTAAGCCACCCAGACCACGAACTTGGGCAGACCGGGGATGGAGAACATCCGGCGCGCAAAACGATCCGTGCTGTTGGACTGCTCGGTGGCGGCGTTGGCGTCAATGGCGGCCTGGATCTTTTCGCTCACGCGGAAAACCGTGTCATCGGGCTCCAGATAGATTTTCAGCGTAGTTTCGCTGGGTCTTCCGTCAGCCAGCTTCTTCATAATGACGAAGGAAACGGCAAAGTGGTTGCGCTTGTAAATTTTGCTGTTCATCACAAAGTAGTTCAGCTTTGGATTTTCCAGCACGGCCTTATAGTAGGCGGAGATGATCACCGCCATGTGATTCAGGCGGACGCCCAGCCGACGCTTTTCGCGGATATAGGCCTTGATCAGGTCGGAGTCGATATTCTCGGTAATGGTATTTTGCGCATCGTAGCGCTTGGGCATGATGTAGGGAACGGCGGCTACCAGAGGTGGCAGGTCTTTTACGCGGGTTCCATCAGGTCGCATAGCTTAGCCCTCGTGTCTTTCTGAAAAGTATATAAAAAATTATACATGATAAAGTGTATATCCGTCAATAAAAATATATTTTATGTTTGATGGCAGCAAATAAAACTTTACCTTTTATGGCAAGTTTGCTATAATAAAATATTATTAAAATGCCCTTATTGGACGCAGAGGAAGGAGGTGCCCGCCGCGATGAAATATGAAAAATGGGAGCTTACGCCCGTTTCGCAGGATGCTGTACAGCAGCTGATGGAGGCGGGCTACCCCTACCTGATCTCCTCGGTGTTGGCCTCTCGTGGCGTGATCACGCCGGAGGGCGCGGCAGCATTTCTGGAGCAGGAGAGCAGTCTGGTTTATTCGCCGTTCCTGATGCGCGATATGGATCGTGCGGTGGAGCGAATTGACCGCGCCATCACGCAGGGGGAAAAGATCGCCGTATATGGCGATTATGATGTGGACGGTATCACCGCTACGGTGATTTTGGTGGATTATCTTATCGGTCGAGGTGCCGACTGCGTACATTATATTCCCCGCCGCGTGGAGGATGGCTACGGATTGTCGGACGATACGATTTTGTCACTGCATCAGCAGGGCGTGCGCCTTCTGATTACGGTGGACTGCGGCATCACCGGCGTGGAAGAGGTGGATTACGCCAACGGGCTGGGGATGGATGTGGTGGTCACCGATCATCACGAGTGCAAAGAGACCCTGCCCCGCGCCTATGCCGTGGTGGATCCCCACCGCAATGACTGCGGGTATCCCTTCAAGCATTTGGCCGGCTGCGGTGTGTCGCTGAAGCTGGTGCTGGCATTGGGCGGCCCGGATCGAGAGGAGGCCCTGTTTGCCCGGTACTGTACCTTGGCGGCTATCGGCACGGTGGCGGATGTGATGCAGATGTCCGATGAAAACCGCACCATCGTGTCCCGGGGCCTTGCGTCCATTGATCACTCTGATTTTCTGGGTCTGCATGCCCTGCTGCGGGAGGCGGGATTGGCGGATAAGGCCATTTCCTCCGTGCAGATCGGTTTTGTGCTGGCGCCCCGCATCAATGCCGCCGGCCGCATGGGTGCGGCGGATAAGGCGGCGGATCTGCTGCTGAGCAATGACGAGCAGCAGGCCGAGGAGCTGGCTCGTGAGCTGTGCGCGTTGAATCGCGAGCGGCAGAATGTGGAGCAGACGATTTACTCCCAGGCACTGGAGATGATCGAGGCGCTGCCTGATCATCAGCGCAGTGCGCTGGTGCTGGCATCGGATGAATGGCATCAGGGCGTGGTGGGCATTGTGGCCTCCCGCCTCAGCGAAAAATACTCCTGTCCCAGCTTTATGATCCACCTCAACGACGGGGTGGGCAAGGGTTCCTGCCGCAGCTGGGGCGGCTTTAACCTGTTTGCCGCACTGGAGAATTGCAACGATCTGCTGCTGGGCTTCGGCGGCCATGAGCTGGCGGCGGGCTTTACCATTGAAGAAGAAAAAATCCCGGCATTTCGTGATAGAATGAATCATTATGTGCAGGAATATCAGGGCGTCGGCGTGCCGGTATCGTCACTGGCGATTGATGTGTGCGTGCAGCGTCCCGGCCGGATCACATTGGATGAGGTAGCGGCGCTGGATGCGTTGGAGCCGTATGGCAGCGGCAACAACCGCCCGGTGTTCTGCCTGCGGGGCGCTACATTGGAGCGTGCCCAGAATGTGGGGCAAAATCGCCACCTGAAGCTGCGTCTGGGAAAGGGAAATGTCCAGCTGGACGGCATTTTCTTCTCTGCCACGGCGGAGGATTGCGGCTGCGCTGTGGGCAGCCGGGTGGATGCGGCGTTTTATTTACAGATCAACGAATTCCGCGGCAGCCGCACGGTGCAGATGCAGATGGTGGATATCCGCCCGTCCTTGACGCCCAGTGCCAGAGAAGAAAAGTCCTTGGAGCTGTTGGAGCGCTGCCTGCGCTGCGAAAAGCTGCTGCCGAAAGAAGCGGTACGCCTGATCCCGTCCCGGGAGCAATATGTGCGAAGCTGGCGTATGCTGCAGCACACGGTGCCCCCGGGGGGACTGACCACCAGCTACCTGCCCTATGTGCGATTGATGGCGGGTGTGCTGGAGGGGCCGGAGCCGTTTTTGCGTGCGGCGTTTTGTCTGAGTGTATTTGCCGAGCGTGAACTGCTGGAAACGCATCGTCAGGACGATGAGATCGCCCTGCGGCTGACCGATCAGGGCAAAAAAGTGAGTTTGAACCGTTCAATTTATATCCGGCAGCTTTATGATGTGCTGGATAAGCCGTATCCCGGAGGTGGCGAGCTGTGACTGTACAGGAGAAATATCAACATCTGGAAGAAACCATCCGTGCATACAATCCCAATGCCAATTTTGAACAGATCCGCGCCGCCTTTGTGTATGCCGACAACGCCCACAACGGCCAGCTCCGCAAGGACGGCTCGCCGTTCGTGACCCATCCGTTGGCGGTGGCACAGATTTTGGCAGAGGAGCTGCATCTGGACAGCGAGTCCATCGAGGCGGCTCTGCTGCACGATACCATCGAGGATACCGCCGCCACCCACGAGGATGTGGCGCGCCTGTTCTCCCCCACGGTGGCCGATCTGGTAGAGGGCGTCAGCAAGCTGACGCGCGTTCAGTTCAGCTCCAAGGCGCAGGAGCAGATGGAAAACCTGCGCAAGATGCTCATGGCCATGAGCAAAGATATCCGCGTCATTCTCATCAAGGTGGCGGATCGCCTGCACAATATGCGCACCATGGAGTATCAGACTCCTGCCAAGCAGAAGCAGAAGTCGCTGGAGACCATGGAGATCTATGCCCCCATCGCACACCGTCTGGGTATGCAGAAGATCAAGTGGGAGCTGGAGGATCTGAGTCTGAAGTATATTGACCCCATCGGCTACCGGGATATCATCGACTCGCTGAACGAGAAGGCGGCAGAGTACGATGGCTTCATGGCCACCATCCACAACCAGATCACCCAGCGGCTCAAGGAGGCGGGGATCCACGGCGTGGTGTACGGCCGCATGAAGCACCCGTACAGCATTTACCGCAAGATGTATACCCAGGACAAGAACCTGGACGATGTGTTTGATCTGTTTGCCTTCCGCGTCATCGTGGACACCATGGCGGACTGCTACAATGTACTGGGCGTGATCCACGACCTGTATAAGCCCATTCTGGGCCGGTTTAAGGACTATATCGGTACGCCCAAGCCCAACGGCTACCAGAGTCTGCACACCACCGTCATGGGTCAGAACGGCATCCCATTCGAGGTGCAGATCCGCACCGGAGAGATGCACGAGGTGGCCGAATACGGCATCGCCGCCCACTGGAAGTATAAGCAGAACGGTCAGGGCAGCGGCGATGAGAGCAGCTACGAATGGGTGCGCCGCCTGCTGGAAAATCAGGAGGGCAGCGACGCCGAGGACTTTATCCACTCGCTGAAGGTGGATATGTTCGCCGACGAGGTATTTGTGTTCACCCCCCAGGGCGATATCATTAACCTGCCCAACGGCGCCACGCCCATTGACTTTGCCTATAATATTCACTCTGCCGTGGGCAACCACATGGTGGCTGCCAAGGTCAACGGCCGCATCGTGCAATATGACTATCATTTGAAAAACGGCGATATCGTGGAGGTGGTGACCTCCAAGAACGCCCACGGCCCCAGCCGCGACTGGATCAAGATCGCCCGCTCCAGCAATGCCCGCAGCAAGATTCGCCAGTGGTTCAAGCGCGAAAAGCGGGATGAGAACATTGCCAACGGCCGTCTGTCCTTCGAGGCGGAGCTCAAGCGCACGGGCGTATCGCTGAAGGAGCTGACGAACGAAGAAAATCTGCCCGCCGTGCTCAAGCGCGTGGCGTATGGCAATCTGGACGATATGTATGCCGCCATCGGCTACGGCGGCGTGTCCAGCCAGAAGCTGGTGGGCCGCCTGCGTGAGGAGATTGCGAGCATTACCCAGAAGCATCAGGCGGACAGCCAGGCCACCGTACCGGTAGAGGGTCAGCCGGAGGTATCCCGCCCCGCCGTCCCCGCCCGATCCCACGGCGAGCAAGGTATCATCGTGGAGGGACTGAACAACTGTCTGGTGAAGTTCTCCAAGTGCTGCTCCCCTGTTCCCGGCGATGAAGTGATTGGCTTCATCACCCGCGGCTACGGCGTGTCCGTGCATCGGACGGATTGTCCCAACGCAGCCCCGGAGCGCCGCCGCGGCGAGGAGGCGGATCGCTGGATCAAGGTGTCCTGGGCCGATAAGATCCGCGACGATTATCGCACCACGCTGGAGGTGGTGGCAAAGGATCGCATAAATTTGATCGTGGATATTTCCACGGTACTGTCCAGCACCAAGACCCGCGTGATGTCCCTGAATGCCCGCAGTACGCATGACGGCTTTGCCCTGATCACGGTGGAGGTGGAGGTGTCCGGCGGCGAACAGCTTCAGACGGTGATGCAGCGGCTGAACCAGATCTCCGGCACGATGCGGGTGACCCGCCCGGCGGGCTAAAGACAGCAGCAATTTAAGTTTCGAAAGGAGATACACGATATGAGAGCGGTATTGACCCGCGTGCAGCACGCATCCGTCACCATCGACGGGCAGGTAAAGGGCCGGATCGGCCAGGGCTTTCTGATTTTACTGGGCGTGACCCATGACGATACCGAGGCACAGGCCATCAAGCTGGCTGACAAGTTGACCTCCCTGCGTATTTTTGAGGATGAGAACGGCAAAATGAATAAGGGACTGGAAACCGTGAACGGCGAGATCTTGATCGTGTCTCAGTTCACGCTGTACGGCAACTGTAAAAAGGGCCGCCGCCCCGATTTTCTGGCCGCGGCGCGTCCGGAGGTGGCCATTCCCCTGTACGAAAAGTTCATCGAGCTGTGCCGCGAAAAGGGTTTTCGTGTAGAAACCGGCGAGTTTGGCGCCGACATGAAGGTGGAGTCCCTGAACGACGGCCCCCTGACGCTGGTGGTAGATACCGATGACCTTTGATGTGCCCGAAAAGGCAGACAGGAGGATTTTTATGAAAATTATTTCCATGCAGGTCGGCCCCATTATGACCAACTGTTACCTGCTGTGTGATGATCAGCGCGGCGTGTGCGCCTGCATTGACCCCGGCGGCGAAGCGGAGCGTGTGGAGAAGGCCATTCAGGCCACCGGCTGTGCGCTTGCCGCCATCTACCTGACCCACGGCCACTTTGACCACTGCAACGGTGTGCGGGAACTGGTGTCCATGCACCCGGATGTACCCGTCTATATCCACGCAAAGGACGCGGTGGACGAGGATCTGGGCGAATATGCCCTGCGCTTTACCCGTCTTGATGCGCACAATCAGCGCTATTATCAGGAGGGCGATGTGCTGACGCTGGGTGATCTGCGCATTACCGTGATGGAGACGCCGGGTCACTCCAGAGGATCTGTATGCCTGATGGTGGAAAATGTGATCTTCTCCGGCGATACGCTGTTCCGCGCCTCCTGCGGCCGCACCGATTTTGACGGCGGCGATTACAGGGAGATACTGCAGTCGCTGGCACGGCTGGCCAAGCTTGACGGCAGCTATCATGTCTATCCCGGCCATGACCGGGACACCGATTTGGATTATGAGCGCCGCGTCAATCCCTATATGCAGCAGGGAATGCGCGGCTGATACGAAGGAAAGGGTGCCTGCCCTGCCATGATCGGCTCCCGGGGAGTCGGATCTGCGGGGGCAGACCTTTCTTTTCTATGGAGGAGAACGCCATGAAACTGATATTCCGCGGTCACGATGACCGCTATGCGGTGGAGCAGAGCCTGTTGGCCTTCTTCCCCGCCGAGCGTCCGGTGTATGATGCGGACGCGCCGGAGGATAATTGCGCGTGGGTATCGCTGTCTGCCGGCGAGAAGTTCACCACAGCCACCACGAAAATCGTCTATCAGGGGAAAACGGTCCGGGGAACATCCCGGGTGATCATCTCTCCGGCATTGGATGAATACGAGGCCGAGCGTCAGCGCCAGAAGGCGGTGAAGCTCAGCTTTTTCAAGGCGGCGCGTGCCATTACGGGCACCACACCCACCTGGGGTGCGCTGACGGGTATTCGTCCCGGCAAGCTGGCGGCCCGCTTTTTAGAGCAGGGACAGTCCACCGCACAGGTGGATCGCATCCTGCGCGACACCTATTTTGTGGCGCCGGAGCGCCGCCGATTGTGCATCGAAACGGCGCAGGCCGGTCTGAAGGCCAAGCGAGAGCTGCAGCCGGAGGATATCTCCCTCTATATCGGCATCCCCTTCTGCCCCACCCGCTGCGCCTATTGCAGCTTCGTGTCGGCATCGGTGGAGAAGTCCTTTGGCCTGATGGAGCCGTATCTGGAGGCGCTGCTGCAGGAGATCACCGACGCGGCACAGATGGTCAAGGAAGCGGGTCTACGCATCAAATCGTTCTATATGGGCGGCGGCACGCCCACCACCTTGTCGGCGCAGCAGATGGATCGTCTGCTGACCCATCTGAACCGCAGCTTTGATATGTCCCACTGCGTGGAGTACTGCATCGAGGCGGGACGCCCGGATACCATTACCCGGGACAAGCTGCGGGTGATCATGGATCACGGCGCCGACCGCATCAGTGTCAATCCGCAATCGCTGGAGGATCATGTGCTGGAGGCCATCGGCCGTAAGCACACCGCAAAGGATATCGAGGATACCATGGCGTTGGCCACCTCCATGGGCTTCCCCCATGTGAATATGGACCTCATCGCGGGTCTCCCGGAGGATACGCCGGAGGGCTTTCGCCGCACGCTGGACAAGTGCCTGACCTTCGGCGCCGACAATATCACCATCCATACACTGGCGCTGAAAAAGGGCAGTCGTATTCTGCTGGAGGGATTGACCATTCCCACCGCCGAGCAGGTGGCGCAGATGCTGGATTACGCCAATCCCACCCTGCGCGGTGCCGGCTTTGCGCCGTATTACCTCTACCGCCAGAAATATATGTCCGGCAGCTTTGAAAATGTGGGCTGGTGCATACCCGGCTCGGAGGGGTTATATAATATTTACATCATGGAAGAGCTCCACAGCATTCTTTCGCTGGGTGCCGGCGGCTCCACCAAGATGGTGGATGCCTCGCGGGGACGCATTGAGCGGGTGTTCCACCCCAAGTTTCCCAAGGAGTATATCGAGCGTCCGGAGAAGCTGCGTGCCAATCTGGAGGCCTTCCGCGCCTTCCATGAGGAAATGAAGAAGTAATCCCTTTGCGGCATGAAATGTGAGGTGCCTCGTTGGTGAAGAAGAAAGACCAGAGCTTTTTGGGCGGTGCTGTGATTTTGACCATGGCCGTGGCGATTACGAAGGTCATCGGATTCCTCTATAAGATTCCATTGGGCAACCTGCTGGATCGGGAGGGCATGGCGCATTTTTACGCGGCCTATAATATCTATAATCTGCTGCTGGTGCTGTCCACCGCCGGTTTGCCGCTGGCACTGAGCCGCATGGTGTCTGAGGCAGAGGCACTGGGTCTGGAAAATCAGAAGCACCGGGTATTTGCCGCGGCGCTGGAGCTGTTTTGCATCATGGGTGCTGTGTGCAGTGCGGCCATGTTCCTGCTGGCCCGCCCCCTGACGGCGCTGCTCCATGACTCGCTGGCCTATTGGCCGGTGCGGGTACTGTCCCCTGCTGTGTTCTGCGTGTGCGTCATGGCGGCGATCCGCGGCTATACCCAGGGACAGAGCAATATGAAGCCCACAGCCGTCAGCGAGATCATCGAATCCTCCTGTAAACTGCTGGTGGGTCTGACGGCGGCGTGGCTGCTGCTGCAAAAGGGCGCACCTGTCCATATTGCCGCCGCCGGTGCCATTGCCGGCGTGACAACGGGCACCGCCATGGGGATGGTGGCCATGGTGATCTATCTGCTGGGGCGCCGGGGCAGACGCCCCTCCGCGGATGTGCCCCAGCGCCGCCGTTATATTCTGCGGCGTCTGCTGTCCATCGGCATCCCCATTACCATCGGCGCCAGCAGTATGAGTTTGATTACGCTGCTGGATCAGGCCATCGTGATGGGTACGCTGCAGGGGTCGCTGGGATTGAGCGAGGTGGATGCCGCTGCCCTGTACGGCGAGTACACCTTCGGCATGAACCTGTTTTCTCTGCCGTCCTCGTTTATCTATCCCGTGACCATCAGTTTGATCCCGGCCATCAGCGCCGCCATGGCACACCGCAATCTGGCCCTGGCAAAGAGAAACACGGACACGGCCTTTCGCATCACAGCTCTGCTGGCGCTGCCGGCGGGCATCGGTCTGAGCGTATTGGCCGGGCCTATTCTGTCACTTTTTTATCCGGCGGTGCCGGAAACGGCCGCCGCGGCCACCTACCACCTGCGCATTCTGGGCATTGCCAGCATCTTTGTGTGCCTGATGGCGGTGACGGACGGCATCCTGCAGGCCTACGGCAAGGAGAAGGTCCCCCTGTGGACGCTGCTTTGCGGCGGGATCGTGAAGATCGTCAGCAACTATATCATGGTCTCCAACCCGGCCATCGGCATCCGAGGGGCGCCTATCAGCACGCTGATGTGCTATGTGTTGATTACGGTGCTGAACCTGATCGCCATTCGCCGTCTGCTGCCGGTGCGGGTGCAGTATGCGCAGTATTTTGTCCGTCCGCTGGCGGCGGCCTTGGTGATGAGCGTTGCGGCGCAGGCCGGATATGGCCTGATTTTGCGGGTATATGACGGCCGTGCTGCCGTACTGCTTGCCGTGCTGATCGGCGCGGTGGTCTATGCCACATTGGTGCTGGCGTGGGGAGCGGTGCGCCGACAGGATATTCTGGCGCTGCCGAAGGGAGAAAAAATCGCAGACCGCCTGCATATTCGGTGAAGTTTTGATATTACATAGGAAAACGCTTGCAATAGGGGGGCAAATATGATAAATTTTGAAAGGAAATCGCGCTATACCTATGAGGATCTGCTGGAAGTGATCCATCTTCTCCGCTCACCGGAGGGTTGCCCTTGGGACAAGGTGCAGACCCATCAATCCATTCGACGCGAGATGCTGGAGGAGGCCTACGAGGCCGTGGAGGCCATTGATCTGGACGATCCCGCTCTGCTGCGGGAGGAATTGGGCGATGTGCTGATGCAGGTGGTGTTCCACGCGGATATCGAGTCCGATGCCGGGCGATTCAATATGGAAGATGTGGTGGATGAGATCACCAAGAAGATGATCTACCGCCACCCCCATGTGTTTGCTGATGCTCATGAGGACAGCCCGGAGAGCGTGCTGGTCAGTTGGGATATCCTCAAGCGCAAGGAGAAGGGGCAGGAGACCACCACCGATGCGATGGACAGCGTGGCGCGTACGCTGCCGGGTCTGTGGCGGGCGGAAAAAATTCAGAAGAAAGCTGCCAAGACCGGATTTGACTGGCCGGATATTTCCGGCGCCATGGACAAGCTGGACGAGGAAGTGGGCGAGCTGCGTCAAGCCATCGAGCAGGGCACCAATGTGTTTGAGGAGCTGGGCGATGTGCTGTTTGCCGCGGTAAAGGTGGGTCGCTTTGCCGGCGTGGATTGCGAGGAGGCCATTGCCGCCACCTGTGAGAAGTTTATTCGCCGCTTCTGCAGTGTGGAAAACAGTGCTGCCGCGCAGGGCAGGACAATGGAAGAACTGTCCCTGGACGAAATGATCGCCCTGTGGAACAAAGCGAAGGAGTCTTAAGCGATATTGAAGTCGTTTTAGGATAGATGTGAACAAGAGAGAATTATTTTTAGGAGGAAAATTATTATGAATAAGGCTGAACTGATTGCCGCCGTTGCCGAAAAGACCGGTATGTCCAAGAAGGACACGGATGCTGTTATCGCTGCTACCCTGACCACCATCACCGAGGCTCTGGCCGAGGATGAGAAGGTTCAGCTGGTGGGCTTCGGCTCCTTTGAGGTGAAGAAGAGAGCTGCCCGCACCGGCCGCAACCCCAAGACCAAGGAAGTCATTGAGATCGCCGCTTCCAAGGTGCCCGTATTCAAGGCCGGCAAGGCACTGAAGGATATTGTCGCCAAGTAAGGATGCAATAAAAAGAAAGCGGCATCGCCGCTTTTCTTTTTCAGGAAGGAGTAATCCATGCGTCTGGATAAATATCTGAAGGTATCCCGCCTGATCAAGCGGCGTACCGTGGCCAACGAGGCCTGCGACAACGAGCGGGTCAGCGTAAACGGCCGGGTACAGCGCGCCTCCTATGAGGTCAAGGTGGGCGATCGGATCGCCATCCGCTTCGGCCAGCGCACCGTGCTGGTGGAGGTGGTGTCGGTGGCGGACAATGTGGGCAAGGCCGATGCCTCTGCCATGTACCGTGAGCTGCCGCAATCTGCGGACAACTTGTCATAAATGAAACGCTCCTCTCATACACATACGATATATCTGATGTGCATGAGAGGAGTTTTATTATGCCCTATGAAAGCGAGCATCTGTCCGGCCTGAGCCATCGTCTGGAGATGGAGGGGCGGGAGCATCTGACGGTAACCGGCGTGGAGGATGTGGAGCGGTTCGACGAAAACTGCGTGGTCATGTCTACCTGTGTGGGCACGCTGGTGGTCACCGGAGAGGAGCTGCATATTGAAAAGCTGTCACTGGACGGTGGAGAGCTTCATGTAGATGGCCGCATGGACGGTATTACCTATGAAGAGCGGCACATGGAGCGCGGAAATCTGTTGACGCGCCTGTTTGGCTGATGGAAAACTATGTGTCGGAGCAGCTTGGCACATTAGCCTCGGCGGTGCTGCTGGGTGGTCTGGGGGCGTGGCTGTATGATGTGCTTCGCGCCGTCCGCCGCCGACGGCAGACGCGGGCAGTGACGCACCTGACCGATGGACTCTACGCAGCGCTGTGGCTGCTGGTGCTGCTGGGCTTCGCCCTGCACCGAGGCCAGGGAGAGCTGCGGCTGTATGTCATCGCGGGGATCGTTCTGGGGGCGGTGTGTTATTTCCTACTGCTGTCGTTTCGGCTGCGCCCGCTGTGGGATTTCTGGACGGATACGGCGGCGGTGTTCGGCAGAATATTGCTCTGGCCACTGCAAAAAGCGACTGCCGCGGCAAAAAAAGTTGCCGTCCTCTCAAAAAAATACTTCCAATTCCTCAGAAAATACGATACAATAAAAAAGTATAAGTGGGAGTTTACCCGAGCACGAAGTCGGACTCCCAAACGAGGAGGGCGAAGCAGCCGTGAGCAGCAAAAAGAAAGGAAACAAGAGCCGTAGCATCATCGTGTCCTTGGCTCTGGTGGTCCTGTTGGTGATTATGGGTGTTCAGCTGGTTCATGTATTCGGTCAGATCTCATCTGCCAAGGAGAAGGAAGCAGCCCTGAGCGCACAGGTCGAGCAGCGGCAGCGGGAAAACACTGCGCTGAAGTCTGATCTGGCGCGTTCGGACGATCCGGACTTCTATCAGGAACTGGCTCGCAGTGAGCTGGGGCTGGCGCAGGACGGCGAACGCATCTTTTACGATGTAAACAACTGAGATACCTTTTTATTTTGGGAAGGGAGAACAAACAGAAACATATGGAATTGGCGGTTGGGACGATTGTCAGCGGTAAGGTAACGACCATTACCAAGTTTGGCGCCTTTGTTGCGCTGCCGGACGGCAAGTCCGGTTTGGTGCATATTTCCGAGGTGGCCAACAGCTTTGTCAGCGATGTCCATGATTTCCTCGCGGAGGGACAGGAGGTTTCCGTTAAGGTTCTTGCTGTCACGCCGGAGGGGAAGATCAATCTATCCATCAAGCAAACACAACCCCGGCAGCCGCGTCAGAGTCGCGGCGCACCTTATCGCCCCCGACAGGATCGCCCCCGGCAGGAGCAATCCAAGGCGGCGAACGCAGCGCCTGTCACCGCACCCCCTGCCGAGCCGTCGTTTGAGGACAAGCTCAAGCAGTTTATGACCGCCTCCGACAGCAAGCAGTCGGAGCTGAACCGTTATATGCAGGCCAAGCGCGGCGGAAAACGCAGAAAGTAACATCAAAACACGCCCGGAGAATTTTCTCCGGGCGTGTTCTTTTCCTTATTGCTGCGTGAGGTTTTCCGTCAGCTTTTCGTTCAGCTGCACGGCACCGTAAAGATTTTTGGCGCTGCATCCGGCGCGTCCGCCGCCTGCGCAGGCACAGGCACAGGCGCAGGCACAACTGCTGGCACAGGCACAATGGCTGCCACCGCCGAAGCCGCCGCCGCCAAATCCACCGCCGCGGCTGCCGCCGCCGAAGCCGCCGCCATGACCACCGCCGCCTCCGGTGCGGGGCGGCTGCGGGCGATGCTTCGTGCCCGTACTGCCGGGCCGCGGTCTGCCGTCCGGCCCCATGGGATACCACAGATGGTTGACATAGACATAGCGCGTACCGAAGCCGCCGGCATAGCCGTCACGCCGCGCGGCGGACAGCACCATCAGGACAACCACCACAATGATGATGAAAAACACCAGCGCCATCATATCGCTGCCGCTGTCCTCGTAGTAATAGCCGTCCTCCCAGTAGCCGTCCTCCCAGTCGCCGTAATCCTCATCCGGCAGGTTTTCGCTGCTGTTGTCCGGGGAGAGCGCAACGGGCCAATCGGCATAGCTGACATTTAGGTGGATGGCCTGACCGTGATCCAGATCGTCCGCTGTGATTACGGTGGCGTTGCCGTCTGTACGATTCCAATCGGCGCTGCTGTCCACATAAAAATCACTCGGCGTGAGGCTGCCGGGATTTTGCCAGGTGACGCCCATGTGCCCCACGCGGATCTCGTCAAACCAGCCGGGGGTATAATCGTAGCTGACCGCACCGTCATCGGACAGAGTGTACATATATTCCTGCACCCAGGAATAGGCGAAGCGGAAGGTTTCGCCGGCGTCATATTCCTGCGTCAGATAGACATACATAAAGCTGTTGTCATTGTCCAACGACTCGATGTTGTCCGTCAGGATTGTTTTATCCCGAATGGAGCCATTGGGGATGCCGATTTTCAGTTCCTGTCCGTATGGCAACTCCTCCAGCGCCGTCCATTCAAACGCGGCGGTGATCAGCAGACTGCCGTCCTCGGTCTGGGGCTGTACGGTAATGTCGTAGCTTTCGATATAGTCATAGTCCGATGCCTCGGCGGTCTCCGTTACCAATGGCAATAGCAGCAGGCAGACCATCAGACAGGACAGCAGGGCGGAACAAATTTTTTTCATGTCAGCACCCTCCCTTGTTGCCCTGACGCAGTTGGCAGATATGCTCCATTTTGGCGCTCTCGGCGCGAATGCTGCGGCAGGTGTCGCTGTTCCAAATGGTGTCCCAATCGTCGCCGAGCAAATTGCCCATGGTCACGCCGCCCAGCCAGCTCTGGCAGGGCACCACCGTGCCGTCCGGCGTGATGGCCATGTTGCTCAGGCACGCGCCGCAGCTGGGGATCAGATTGAGTCCCAACGAACGGAGGGTCGCCTCGTCCAGCCAGCCGGGAGAGGTAAAGTCCAGCTCCATGCCCAGCTCCTCCGCTGCCGCTGTGGCTTCCTGCAGAATGGCGGTGAGTTCCTCCGGTGACAGTGCCGTAGCGCGGCTTGCCTCACCCTCGGCATTGCCGGAGGGGATCAGACCGGAGCAGGTGGCATAGCGCACGCCCAGACTGTGGGCAAAGCGCAGAGTGTCGGCGTAGTTTCGATTGATGCTGCACAGCGGCGTGTTCACCGATACGATCAGTCCGGCCGCCGATGCATTACGGATGCCCGCCACCGTGTCGTCAAAACCGGCAACGCCCACCAGCCCGTTGTGGATATCGGCATCGGCGGCGTACAGCGTCACCTGCACGCTGTCCAGACTGGCATCGTAGAGCTTGCGGCACAGCTCCTCCGTCAGCAGGCGGCCGTTGGTGTTCAGCCGGGTGACAAACCACTGGGCGGCATCCACCAGCTCCACCAGATCGCGGCGCATGGTGGGCTCGCCGCCGGTAAAGGTCACCTGGGGAATATTGGCCTGCCGCAGGCGCTGCAGAAGCTCCACCCACTGCACCGTAGACAGCTCCTTTGTTTCCCCCATGGGCTGACCGGCGGCGTAGCAGTGCAGACATTTCTGGTTGCAGTGCCAGCAGCCGTCCTGCGTCATGGCACTGACCATCAGATCCATGCGATGGGGCGCGGACATTTTTTCGGCATAGTCGCTCAAAGACAGAGCACCCACCTCCACGGCGGGCTCATTCCCTCTGGCAATGGCCACCACCGCGTTCAGCAGCAGCGCCAGATCCTCCCGCAGCAGTTCCTTTTTGGTGCCGGGATAGACGCGGCGGGTGCGCTTTACGGCCTGCTGTGCCATGCGCGTCCAGTCCTCCTCGTCGATCTCACGGCCGGAAAGCGGCTCCAGCTCGTCCATGAAATTGGCCAGCAGGATGGCCCAACTCAAATTCAGCGGTACGAGCTGCGCACCGTTGAGAAGCAGCAAAAACGGCTCGTTCTCTGCATCCGGTCGGGGCGGGATCATGTGCATCCGTACCACACCGGGGCCCTTGGGATCCAGCGTAATATGGCGCACGCAGGAAAGATGCTTGCTGCGATATTGCTTTTCAAGAATGGTCATACATGGATGCCTCCCCTGCGAAAAAAATTAAACTCTGTTTTCAGTATACCATAATCCCGCCAATTGGCAAGCAGCGTTTCCCGTCAGGCAAAAAGGCGCGATTTGGTCAAAACACAAAAAGAGAGCCGCCCTGTAACCAGAGCGGCCCAAGCGGGTGGGATATTGGAAAGCTTCCGGTTTCTATAATAAACGATCCCGAAGCGAATGTAAATAGGAGGTTTTGCCGCAAAACGAGAGCTTTTGCCGAATGGGATCGAATCAGCGGCGCTGGGCTGAAATTTGTGAAAATCTAACAAAAAAAGGCAGGAATGCTTTTCAAAGGCGCGGGCATGTGATATAATCAACACAAGATACAAAACAGGAGACAGGGAGTACCGTCCCCAGAACCCTGTGTTCATCCCAAGTGGATACAAGGAAAGGAGAAACAATATGAAGTTCACATTTACCTGCAAAAAGATTTCGCTGAATGACTCCGTGAAGGAATACGCCGAGAAGAAGATCGGCAAGCTCGAAAAGTATTTCCCCACTGAGCCCGAAGCATTTGTGACCTTCGCCGTGGAGAAGAAGAACCGCTGCGTGGTGGAGCTGACCATTCGTGCTGCCAACGGTACGCTGTTCCGCGCACAGGAAGAGGACACCGATGGTGATATGCGCGGTGCCATCGACAAGGCTGTCAGCTTTATTGACCGCCGCATCCGCAAGAACAAGACCCGCCTGTCCAAGAATCTGCGCGCCGAGGCACTGGTTCCTGAGGTGCCGGCAGAGTTCGATGTGGTGGAGGATACCGAGTTCGAGATCGTCCGCACCAAGCGCTTCACCGTCAAGCCCATGACCACTGAGGAAGCCATTCTGCAGATGAACCTGCTGGCCCACAGCTTCTATGTGTTCCGCAATGTGGAAACATCCGAGATCAATGTGGTCTATCGCCGCAACAACGGCGGCTACGGCCTGATCGAGGCAGAGTAAGCAAGGTTATGATACATAGGGAAGGTCGGACAGCAGTCCGGCCTTCTTTTCCATACAAATCAACAGATTACCGTCCTCATCACGGGCGGAAAGGAGTGGAATGAAGTGTTTCGGAAAGATACATACTGCCGTGCGTTTCAGTTTTGTTTCGGCATGGGTGCCTATCTGCTGCCCTGGCGTAAGCCGGAGTGCATCAGCGGTCCCGGCTGTCTGGGGAAGATCCCGGAGCTGTTGGAGAAATGCGGCGCATCCCATCCCATGATCGTGGCCAGCCGCCGCCAGAGTGCCACGGAGGCGTTTCAGACCATGGTGTCCCGCCTGCCGGATTACTGCCTGTTCTCCGATGTTCCCCCTAATCCGCGGGTATCCACAGTGGAGGCCATTGCCGCGCTTTACCGCGCGGAAGGGTGCGACAGCTTTATCGCCATTGGCGGCGGCTCTCCTATGGACGCGGCGAAAGCGGCGGCGGCGCGATTGGTGCGGCCCAACCGCACGGTGGAGCAGATGGGCGGTCTTTTGAAGGTGCGTCGGCGGATTCCGCCCTTTGTGGCGGTGCCTACCACAGCCGGTACCGGCTCTGAAACCACTGTGGCTGCCGTGGTGACGGACGATGCCACCCACCATAAGTATGCACTGGGTGATTTGTGCCTGATCCCCCGCTACGCGGTGCTGGACCCGGAGCTGACGGTGTCGCTGCCGGCATCCATCACGGCGCAGACCGGCATGGACGCCCTGACCCACGCCATTGAGGCGTATGTGGGACGCTGGCTGCCTACGGCGGAGACCAACCGACTGGCCGAGGAAGCGGTGGTGACTATTTTCCGCTATTTGCCGGAGGCCTGTCGCTGCGGCGAAAATCTGGCGGCCCGAGAGCAGATGCTGAAGGCGTCCTATCAGGCGGGCTATGCCTTTACCCGCGCCAGCGTGGGCAATATCCATGCCATCGCCCATACACTGGGTGGCTTGTACGATGTGCCCCACGGACTGGCCAATGCCGTGCTGCTGCCGGTGGTGCTGGAGGACTACGGCGAAGCCATTGCCCCGCAGATGGCGCGTCTGGCGGAGCTGACCGGCGTGTGTACGCAGGGCAGTCAGGAGGAAAAGGCACGAGCGTTTGTGGAGGCAATCTACGACATGAACCGCCGACTGGGCATCCCCGACGGGTTTGACTGCATCCGCAGCGAGGATATCCCCCGGATGGTGAACTGGGCGGAGGCGGAGGCCAATCCCGCCTATCCCGTGCCGGTGATCTACGACAAGCGGCGCTTTGCCCGGATCATTCAGCGGGTGCAGCGGAGCGTTTAAGAGATATTGGCTCCTGTTAAAAAGTCGTTAAGAACAGAGGCGGAGGTTGAAAACGGCGCGGGGGCTTGTTAGAATGAGTTATTCTGTGATCGGGAGATTGTAAGATATGATCGGGGTATATGACTACACGGTAATTGCCACCTATCTGGCAACCGCATTGGGCGTAATCGGCGTATTTGAGGCATCAGACGGGCAGATCATGCGGGCCATTCTGTGCCTGCTTCTGGCGGGTCTGCTGGATACCTTTGACGGCCGCATTGCCCGTACCAAAAAGGGCAGGACGGAACAGGGCAAGCGATTTGGCATTCAGATCGACTCGCTGAATGATCTGATCTGCTTCGGTGTGCTGCCGGCGGCGATCTGCCGCAGCGTATATATGAGCCGCCCTCTGCCTTACGGTACCGCGGCAGGCTGCGGCGTGCTGTTTGATGTGGTGGCGTGCCTGTTTGTGCTGGCGGGGTTAATTCGTCTGGCCTACTTCAATGTCACGGAGGAGGAGCGGCAGAACAAAACGGACGAGGTGCGCAAGTATTATCTGGGTTTGCCCATCACCGCCAGTACCCTGCTGTGTCCGCTGCTGTATTTGCTGACGGTGCTGCTGCCCGGCGCCACGGCGCCCATACTGATCGCGGGGCTGCTGATCACGGGCCTCATGTACATCCTGCCGCTGCACATTCCAAAGCCGGGGCTGAAGACCATCATCTGCTTTGCACTGATTGGTGTGGCAGAGCTGTGCGGCCTGATCTATGTGGCGGTGATGCAGAAAAGCGCCGTGCCCCTCCAATGAACAAATAAAAAAATTCCTCACCCACAGGTGAGGAATTTTTTTGTGTCGTATCAGAGATCCAGAAGCTTCAATTCTTCTTCGTCGACCTTTCGCAGCTCCTTCTTGTTGACGATGTCGTACATACACGGCACCACGAACAGCGTCATCAGCGTGGCGTACAGCAGGCCGCCGATGCAGACCAGAGCCACCGGCTGCATCAGCGCCGTGCCGGCGTTTCTGCCCAGTGCGGTGACGATCAGACCCAGAATGGTGGTCAGGGAGGTCATCAGAATGGGACGCAGACGGGTGACACCGGCATCAACAATGGCTTCGCGCCGCTCCATGCCCGACAAACGCTGCTGATTGATGTAGTCCACCAGCACGATGCCGTTATTGACGATGATACCCACCAGCATCACGAAACCGATGAGGGAGATGACGGACACTTCGATGCCGGAGATCAGCAAGGCAATGAAGCCGCCGGTAAAGGCCAGAGGAATGGTGAACATGACGATAAACGGAGATTTCAGCGACTGGAACTGCGCCACCATCACAAAGTACACCAAAATGATGCCCAGCACCATCATCAGCAGCATCTGCCGGATGGCCTCCATGATCGCCTCATTCTCACCGGAGAACTCTGTGGTCACGCCGTCGGGCAGCTTGACATTTTCAACAGCCTTCTGCACATCGGCGGTCACCAGCGTGACATTGTGCCCCTCGGCGATGCCGGACTTGACGGACAGGCAGCGGCGCTGCTGATCGCGCTGAATGGTGTTCAGACTGACGGTCTCCTTCACCTTGGCCACATCACCCAGACGGAAGCTGCCGTTGTCATTGGCGTTGTCCTTTTCACCGGTCAGCGCACCCATGGCGGCCAGATCGGTGCCGGCGCCCGCGGTCATAGAGGTGTCCGGTACGATCTCCAGATCCAACAGCGTTTCCCGGGTCAGGCGGCTGTCCTCGGCGCTCTCAATGATCACATCCATGTTGGTGTTGTCCAGCGTCATACTGCCGTTGGTGGTGGTATCGGTAAGGGCGGCGGCGATCTGCATATAGATCTGCGCCACAGTCATGCCCTTCTTCATGGCCTTGGTGCGGTCGATGGAAATGTGCAGCGCCGGCGCGGCCTCGTCCAGACCGTCGGATACCTTCTCGGTGCCGTCCACCTTTTCCATGCACGCAGCCAGCTTCTTTGCTGCGGTCTGCAAATCTTCCATATCGTCGCCGTAGACATTCAGCGTGATGCCGGAGCCGGTGAGCATATCCATGGACATCACCGGGGAGGCGACGACCTCACAGGGCATATCCTTGCACAGCTTTTCGATCTGCCGGCCGGCCACCATGCCGAACTCACCCTCCGGCAGGGTGATATACAGCGTTACGCCGTATGCGCCGTTGTCGGCGGACAGCATGGTCAGACTGTTGCCCTCTGCGGTCATCATGGCGCCCACGGTGTCGATATTGTCCACGGTCAGCGCTTTTTCCACCACCTGGTCGGCCAGCTCCATGGCCTCCTGCTTGGTGCAGCCCTCCGGCATGGTGATGGAGATGTTCAGGTTGTTCATATCCATCTCCGGCATGAATTCGAAGCCGCGGCTCAAAGCACCCCAGGCGGAGCCGATCAGCAGCGCCAGAGAGAGGAGCAGCACGACGGCCTTGTGCTCCAGCGACCAGGTAATGGCCTTGCGGTAGGCGGGATAAATCTTATCCAGTATGCCGGGTTTGGCGGCATACTCCTTGCGCAGCATCCCGCAGGACATGGCGGGCACCACGGTCAGTGCCACCAACAGGCTGGCCATCAGAGCATAGGTCATGGTCAGCGCCAGATCGGTGAACAGCTGGCGGGTCAGACCCTCCACAAACACGATGGGCACAAACACGCATACGGTGGTCAGCGTGGAGGCCACGATGGCGCCCAGCACCTGCTGTGCGCCGGACACGGCGGCCTGGATCACGGTGGCACCCTTGGAGCGCAGACGATAGATATTTTCAATGACCACCACGGAGTTATCCACCAGCATACCCACCGCCACGGCAAGACCGCTCAACGAGATCATGTTGATGGTGACGCCGGTGAAGTACATCAGCACCACGGCAAAAATGACGCTGACGGGGATGGATACCAGCGTGATGACGGTGGGACGCCAGTCACGCAAAAACAGATACAGCACCACCACGGAGAACAGTGCACCCCACAGCAGCGAGGAGAGAATGGTGGTGACGATCAGGTGAATATACTCGCCCTGGTCCATCAGGGGCTTGAAGCTGAGGCCCTCATATTCGCTCTCCAGCTGCGCGAAGCGGTGGGCAATGTTGTCGGAGACCTCGGCGGTGGCGTAGTTCGACTGCTTGGTGAAGGTGGCGATCACGCCGTTTTCGCCGTTGACCTTGGTGTAAATATCGGCGGAGTCATCGGTGACGAATACATCAGCCACATCGCCCAGATAGATGGGCTCCACGCCGTCGATGCCCAGATCAAACAGCAGCAGCTTCTCCAGTTGGTCGCGGCTTTTGAACGCATCGCCAACGGAGACCATGTAGCTGACGCCGTCGTTGTCATCAATATAGCCGGCGGGCATGGAGAAATTCTGCGCGGTAAGGATGCCGGACAGGGTGTTGATATTCAACATCCCGCTCAGATCGGATTGTTGAGCGACCTTGTCGCGGTAGGAACTGATGGTAGACAGACCCTCGTCGATCTGGGAGAGTGCCTGGGAGATCTGCACGGTGCCGGAAGACATCTGGGTAATGGCATCCAAACCACTCACAACACCGGAGGTGACCTGCTTCGACAGGTCGGAGATGGTACTGTCCTTGGTCAGCGATTGGATGTTCTGATCCACCTTGTCGATGTTGTCCTGCAGCTCGTCCAGACGCTTCTGGACCGTTTCACCGGTGGTGCCGTAGGCAGCAAACTGCGCCTCCAGACCTTTCTCCTGCTTATTGAGTGTGGTTTCCGTTTTCTTCAGTTCACTCAACTGTGTATCCTGTTCCTTGGTGCGCTGATCGATGGCTTCCAGCACGGCAATCTGCGCCTTGGTTTCCATCAAACTGGCATCTGTGGTTACTTTTTCCTCTGCCAGCTTCTTCAGCTTTTCCTGCTGACTGACCAGATTTTCCCGCTCCGTCTGCAATTTCTGGATACCGCTTTGTACGGTGCCCAGCGCACTTTCCACAGCGCCGCCGATGGCGGATTGCTGGGCATCGGCCATGGCCTGCTTGGCGCTCTCCACCTGATCCCGGGCACTGTACAGCTCATGGGCTGCGTTGTCCAGTTGACCGTTGATGGCATCGGTAAGGGTCTTGCTGAGGGCATCCAGCTTTTTCTGGCTCAGGATGACATGGGCCTCGCTGGTGACGGTGCCGCTGACGGTCACGCTGGCCACACCGGAAATACCCTCCAGTTTTGTCGCGAGGGTATCGTTTACAAATTCGCTGAGTTCGTTCACATCGCGCCCCTCATAGGACACGGCGGCCACCTCAACGGGGAGCATGGAGGGATTGATCTTCAGCACAAAGGGGGCGGCAACATTGTCGTCCCATTTGCCTTGCAGCATGGAGATCTTCTGCTGAATATCCACGCTGATAGTGTCCATATTGACGGTATCCTCAAACTCCAGGATGACCATGGACATACTGTCCTGGCTGGAGGAGGTGACAGACTTGATCTGATCCAGCGTGGCCATGGACTGCTCAATGGGTTTGGTGATCTCGGCCTCAATGCCCTCGGGGCTGGCACCGGGATCGGTGGTGACGATAATGACATAGGGAAAGTCCATATTGGGGATCAGATCCGGTGTCATTTTCAGGTATGCCACCACACCCAGAACAATAATAGCCAGAACGGCAACAAAAATCGTCAGCGGTTTCTTCACACTGAATTTTGGCATAGTATGCAGGCCTCCAAATCAAAACGGGTGACATTACACCCCATAATAATGCTAATGATAAATTCTATCATTTCGCATCAGCAAAAGCAATTGAAAAAGAGAATTATTCACGGAACCGTTACAAAAAAGATGACCGCTTTCAAAAAGCGGTCATCTTTTGATGCGAAATTGTGTTCGGATTATTCAGCAGCGGCATCCGTCTCGGCCATGTGGGTGAGCATACGAACGACCTGCTCGCTGTAACCCCACTCGTTGTCGTACCAAGCAACCAGCTTAACGAACTTCTCGTTCAGCATAATGCCGGCACTCTCATCGAAAATGCTGGGAGCCTTGCAGGCCACCAGGTCGCTGGAAACGATCTGCTCGTCGGTGGAGATGATGACATCCTTCATGGTGGTGTCAGCAGCTTCGCGGACGGCCTTGCAGATTTCCTCATAGGTGGTGGGATTGGTCAGGCGGGCGGTCAGGTCCACCACGGACACATCGGGAGTGGGAACGCGGAAAGCCATACCGGTAATCTTGCCCTTCAGAGAGGGGATGACCTTGGCCACGGCCTTGGCGGCGCCGGTGGTGGTGGGAATGATGTTGTTAAACACGCTGCGGCCGGTGCGCCAGTCGCTGCCGCCGCGGTCATCCACGGTCATCTGCTTGTTGGTAGCGGCATGGACGGTGGTCATCAGAGCTTCCTCAACGCCGAACTTATCGTTGATGACCTTGACCAGGGGAGCCAGACAGTTGGTGGTGCAGCTGGCGTTGGAGATGACCTTCATCTCGGGGCTGTAGGTCTCGTCATTGACGCCGTATACGAAGGTGGGGGTCTCCTTATCCTTGGCAGGAGCGGTCAGGATGACCTTCTTGGCGCCGCCGGCAAAGTGGGCGGAGGCCTTCTCAGTGGTGTTGTAAGCACCGGTGGACTCGACGATGTACTCAGCGCCGCACTCACTCCAGGCAATCTGGGTGGCATCGCTCTGACTGAACACATGGATCTTTTTGCCGTTGACGATCAGATTCTCACCATCGTGGGCAACGGTGCCGTTGAAGTTGCGGAACACGGAATCATGCTTCAGCAGATAAACCATGTAATCCATGTCGGCATTACGCAGGTTGATGCCGCAGATCTCGTACTTTTCGGGATTCTCAGCCAGAATGCGGGTGATGGCACGGCCGATACGACCAAAACCATTGATACCAATCTTGATAGCCATAATTTGAATTCCTTTCCCCGTTACATATTTTATATTATTTTTACTGTAACGCAGACAATTGCGTTTAATTATATTATAGCAACACAAAGCGGGAGTGTCTTGTAAAATTTGTAAAAATGGTTTACGAAAAGTGTAGAAATTTTAGGGGCATCTTGAGCAAAATAGACAAAACCGGCAAATATTTCCGCCAAATATTCCATACATTTGCAACTTTCCGACGGATTTTCCGACGAAAAATCAATAAAAAGGGCACCGAGGGGAATTCGGTGCCCGGAACATATAGCATTGTGACTGGTTTAGTCGATGGAGCGGGAGAAGGACATACCGCTTTTCTGCATCTGGACATGCAGATGCACGCGATCGCTGCGAATGAAGCTTCTGGTATATTCATAGATGCGCCCGTCCTCGGTTTTGGTAAGGCGCTGGTGATAGAAAGCACAGCTTCCGTCCGGCACCTCCAGCAGGCGGGACTGGGAAGCGTTCAGGAGGACGGCCTCGTAGGTATCTTCCGCAGAGAACGGCGCAATGCCTACATGGTACAGGAGACTGTAAAAGCTGTAGGTCTGCAGCATATCCTGCGTCAGGTTGGGATAGATGTACTGTGGATAGTAGGAGGTCTCCAAAATCAAAGGGACACCGTCCACATTGCGCACACGGGTAAAGCAGTACACGCTGGTACCCTCCCGCAGGTCCATTTTCTCGCAGATATCGGCAGAGGGCGTGATGACGGAAAAATCCACCAGCGTGGAAGAGGGCACCTTGCCCAGCGAGGATACCTCGGTGGTGAAGGAATAGCGCACGCCGCGTCGGTTGCTGGCCGGATCGGCCACAAAGGTACCCTTGCCGCGCTTTCTTACCACCAGACCTTCATCCTCCAGCTCGCCAATGGCCTGACGGACGGTGTTGCGGCTGATATTGAGGGTGCGGCAAAACTCCGCCTCGGAGGGCAGCAGATCACCGACGGACAGCATCCCGGAGGAAATATTGCGCTTGATGATGCCCACCAACTGGACATACAGGGGAATATCACTGCTCAATGAGAGTTTTCCAAATAAGCTGGGATTGGTTTCCATGATGCGTTTCCTTTCCCGTTCTGTATAAGATAGGTGCAGTATAGCATAGCGCTGCAAAAAAAGATAGGGTGTATTTGGAAAAAATAGAATGTTTGGTACATTTAACCGGACGCAATGCCGCCTCCGTCCGCAATGCCGCCAAAGAAAAGCGGCATCGCAGACGGAGAAAAGACCGCTATTTGCCCTCCGCGGCGTCCATCCGCTCGATGAGGCACAGCAGCTTGTCGGAATATCCGATCTCGTTGTCGTACCAAGCGATGACCTTCACGAAGGTATCATTCAGAGAGAGGCCGGCTTTGGCATCAAACACGGAGATATCCGTCTCGCCCAGAAAATCGGAGGAAACCAGCCGCTGATCGGTGTAGCCCAGAATGCCCTTCAGCTCGCCCTCGGAAGCATCCTTCATGGCGCGGCAGATCTCATCGTAGGTGGCGGGCCGGGTCAGCTTGGCGGTCAGATCCACCACAGAGACATCCAGCGTGGGAACGCGCATGGACATCCCGGTGAGCTTGCCGTTCAGCTCGGGGATCACCTTGCCCACGGCTTTGGCGGCGCCGGTGGTGGAGGGAATGATATTGCCGCTTGCGGCGCGTCCGCCGCGCCAGTCTTTTGCGGACACGCCGTCCACGGTTTTCTGGGTGGCGGTGGTGGCGTGGACGGTGGTCATCAGCCCCTCGCTGATGCCGAAGCGATCGTGCAGCACCTTGGCAAGCGGTGCCAGACAGTTGGTGGTGCAGCTGGCATTGGAGACAAAGGTCATGTCAGGGGTGTATTTGTCGTCGTTGACGCCGCAGACAAATACGGGGATATCATCCTTGGGCGGGGCGGACAGCACCACATGGCGGGCGCCGGCGGTGATGTGCCCCATGACCGCATCCCGGGTCAGAAACAGCCCGGTGGACTCGATGACATAGGCGGCGTCCACCTCCTTCCATGGCAGAGCAGCGGGGTCGCGCTGGGAAAATACGGGAATGGCGCGGCCGTTGACGCGGATGTGCCCCTCGTCGGCAGATACATCCGCGTCAAATCTGCCGTGTACGCTGTCATATTGCAGCAGATAAGCCAGATAGTCTGCTGCGCACAGATCGTTGATGCCCACGATCTCAATGTCCGGGTGCTTTGCGGCCAGACGCATGACCATGCGGCCGATGCGGCCAAATCCGTTGATACCGACTTTTATCATAACAAAATATCCTCCTTGTGCAGTAAAGCGAATGTATCATGCACGCGGTAGTGTGCGCAGTTTTTTCGAAATATTTCTTCACCCGCCGATATTTGCCAGGAAACGCGGAAAGGTGACAAATTCCTTGTGTTTCCCCGAAGGCTTTGCTATACTGTAAGCGGAAAGTGGAGTTCCTGTTTTTTCCGGGGATAGCAAGGTAAGCCTGCCCGCATGATAAAAAACGGGAGCGCAGATGGCACAAGGAGGCGGCTATGGGACAATATGATGAAAACCAGATCAAGCTGTTGACAGAGGTATTGCCCCAGGTGGCCGCGCAGCTGCGTGCGTCCATGGGGAATATTCAAAGCGCTCTGCACAGCATCGTCACGGCGGAGCAGCGGGATCAGGATCCCAAGCTGGACCAGAGCACGGCGATTTTGAGCCAGAGCTATTACCGGATGCTGCGTCTGGTGAACAACCTTACGCTGGCGCCCATGCTGGTGGAGGATACGCCCTTTCTTTTGCAGCGTGTGGAGCTGGTGGAATGGCTGCGCGACCTGTGCCGTCAGGCGGAGCCGTTGGCGGAGGAGGCGGGCATTCACCTGACCTTCCAAACGGAGCTGCGCGGGCACATGACGGGGATCCATCCGGAATACATGGAGCGTCTGGTGTGGAATTTGCTGAGCAATGCCTTGAAATTCACCCCTTCGGGCGGTGAGATCACGGTATCGCTGCGTCTGGCCGGCGGCCAAATCCTGCTCGCTGTGGCGGATACCGGCTGCGGGATCCCGGAGGCGCGGCAGGAGCGTTTGTTTGACGGCTATTTGCATACGGATCGCATGGACGCCGCGCCCCACGGGTTGGGGCTGGGTCTGCCCCTGTGCCGCCGCATTGCCCAGGGTCACGGCGGACGGCTGCTGCTGCAATCCCGCGTGGGCGAGGGAACCACGGTCACGGTGTCCCTGCCGGCGCAGACCACGGCAGTCCATGGGCTGCACGATGTGCCGTTCCACTATGCCGGCGGCTTTCAGCCGGTGATGGTGGAGCTCAGCGATGCCCTGCCCTATCGGGCATTTTTGCAGAAGCATCTGGACTGAGTTTACAGATTGGAAATTCGCCGCCGTATGACGGCGAATTTTTTCGGGAAGCATGGGTATGATTGCCGTATATTCCTGATTTGATACGCAATGCGAGGGAGAGTCGATGGAGAAGAAAGTGTTGGTTGCTATGTCCGGCGGCGTGGACAGCTCGGCAGCGGCGCTGCTGCTGCAAAAGCAGGGCTATTGTTGTGACGGTGCGCTGCTGCAGCTATACCGCGGCGAGGAGAGCGCGGTGCGCTCTGCCCGCAGCGTGGCCGACGGTCTGGGCATGAAGCTGTATGTATTTGACGAGGGGGAGCGCTTTCGCACCTGTGTGATGGATCGCTTTGTTTCGGAATATTGCGCGGGCCGCACGCCCAACCCCTGCATCGACTGCAACCGGTGTTTGAAATTCGGCGCGCTGCTGTCGCGGGCACTGGAGATGGGATATGACTATCTGGCCACCGGGCACTATGCCCGGGTGGGCTTTGACGCGGAAACGGGACGCTATCAGCTGCTGCGAGGACGCGACAGGAGCAAGGATCAGAGCTATGTGCTCTATCAACTGACGCAGCAGCAGCTTGCACACCTGTTGCTGCCGGTGGGAGAATTTGACAAGCCCACCGTCCGTCAGCAGGCGCAGGAGGCAGGTCTTGAGAACGCAGACCGCCCGGACAGTCAGGACATCTGCTTTGTGCCGGACGGTGACTATGTGTCCTTTTTGCAGAGCTACGGCGGTGTTGCGCTGCAGCCGGGTGACTTTGTGGACAAAAGCGGCGCCGTGCTGGGGCGCCATCGCGGTCTGCCCTGCTACACCACCGGACAGGGCAAGGGTCTGGGCGTCAGCGTGGGACGCCATGTCTATGTGGTACGCAAGGATGCAAGGAGCAACACCATCGTGCTGGGCGACAACGAAGACCTGTTCACCGACACACTGACAGCGCACCGCGTCAACTGGATCGCAGGAGAGTGCCCCGCGGATGCGTTTCGCTGCACCGCCAAGACGCGGTACAGCCAGCGGGAGGCGCTGTGCACGGTAATTCCCCACGGCGATGAGATGCAGGTGGTGTTCGATGAGCCGCAGCGCGCCATCACTGCCGGACAGGCGGTGGTGCTCTATGACGGCGAGGCGGTCATCGGCGGCGGTACCATTACAGAATAAAGCAAAGATCGCTCTGCGCCTTATGGGCGCAGAGCGATCTTCAGCGTTGGCTGATCTGCCATTCGTCCTGGAAGATCATGTCATCCACATCGGAATTCTGTCTGGGATCCATCGGTACTCATCTCCTTTTGCGTACCGGATAGTATATGCGCTGTGGGATGAAAAGATACACGAAAAAATGCCCGACACACGCTGTCAGGCATTTTTGTTTTTTATTCGATGATCAGCTCCTGCAGCAGATGGTGGCAGGAGGCATTGGTGGCCCAAACCGAGCCGGGATGCAGCGGATCAATGGGCTTGCCCTCCAGCGTGGAGAAACGCCCGCCTGCCTCGGTGAGGATCAGACTGCCGGCGGCAAAATCCCAGGGGCTCAGGCGGCACTCAAAAAAGATCTCAATGCGTCCGGCGGCTACCTGACACAGATCCAACTCCGCCGAGCCGAAGCGGCGGAAGTCCAGCCCCCGGTCATAGAGCTGACGCATCAGGGAGAAGGAGCGGTCGGTATAGCTGCGGTCATAGATGGTGGAGCCGCACATGATGATGGCGTGGGACACATCGTGCTGGCTGACATGGATGGGGCGGCCATTGAGTGTGGCGCCTTTGCCCCGCTGTGCGGCGTACAGCTCATCCATAAAGGGGTTATATACCACGCCGTATTCTACCGTGCCCTCATGCACCAGCGCCACGGCGATGTTGCTGTAATGCAGCTCCCGGACGAAGTTGGTGGTGCCGTCAATGGGATCTACCACAAAGATCCATGGCTTTGTCAGGGCATCGTGCTGCCCCTCCTCGCCCAGAAAATCCGCCTCCGGCATCAGACGCAGCAGCTCGGTGTGCAGAAACTGCTGCACGGCGATATCGTATTTGGTCACAAGGTCGGCGGCGCAGGTCTTTTCCGCGGTGTCCCGCTCGATGTTGTGGGCATCGCGGATCATGTCGCCTGCCCGGCGGACAATGGCTATCATCTGTTCCAGCATATCCGTCCTCCTTACTCCACATCCACCGGCGCAGCAGGGTCCATCATGGCGTTGCACACGGCGATGTCGTAGCGGCAGATGTCGATGAGCTCTTGAATTTCAATGTATTCATCCACGGTATGTGCCAGATTTTCCCGGCTGGGGCCGATGCCGATGCAAGGGATCCCGGCCTCGCCGCCGTAGTGGCTGCCGTTGGTGCAGAAGCTGTAACCGGTCAGTTCCGGCGCGTAGCCCATGGCGCGGACGGCCTTGTAAATGGCCTGCACATAGGGCACGTCGGTATCTGCCCGCCACGCGGGGAAGAAGCGGTCGGCGGCGATTTCCGCGCCGGTGTAGCAGGTTTCTTTCCCGGCGGCAAAGGAGACCTGCGCCTTCAGCGTGGGATCGGCGGCGGACAGCTCGTCGATGATGGCCTGCAGGGGCGCCAGCACACTTTCGCGGGTCTCGCCCACCAGCAGACGGCGGTCAAAGGTGGCCTTGCAGTAGTGGGGCACCACGCTCTTTCCGGGATAGGGGGCGGACTGAATGTCCGTCAGCTCCAGAATGCCCTTGCCGAACATTCCCTCCTGCTCAATGGGGGGCAGGTCGCAAAAGCGCTGTATGATCTGTAGCGCGGCATACACGGCGTTGACGCCCTTTTCCGGATTGGAGCTGTGGCAGGGGATGCCGAAGGTCTCCAGTACCACCTCGGCGCGGCCCCGTTGGGAGCATTTCAAATTCATTTCACTGGCTTCACCGATGATCACCAGATCGGGTTTGACGGCGGCGCTGATCTTCCGGGCGGCGATGCCCTCGAAGCACTCCTCATGCACCACGCCGGCTACCCAGATCTCGCCGGCAAAGTCACGGTTCGTCTGCTGGGCGAAAATGGACACCGCGGTGAGAAATGCCGCCACGGAGCCTTTCATATCGGTGGCGCCGCGGCCGTAGATGCGGCTGCCGTCCATTTCCGCGCCAAAGGGATCGTGCTTCCAGTCACTGCGGTTTTCGGCGGGGACGGTGTCGATGTGCCCGTCAAAAAGAATGCGCTTGCCGGGGCGTTTGCCCCGAATGCAGCCCAGCACATTGCCGTATTCATCGGTATAGGCCATATCGAAATCCCGGGCCCGCATATACAGTAAAATCTGGTCAGCCACCGCCTTTTCCGCGCCGGAATAGCTGGGAATGGCCAGCAGATCCTGACAAAGGGCAATCAGCTCTGCCTGCGTTTGCATATCTAACATTTCGTTTCCCTCCTGATAATCCGTCCGGCACGGCTGCCGGTCATTTTCTCACCCTCCAGGGCGACCTGTCCGCCCACGATCACATTGTCCATGCCGCGGGCGAAGCGGCAGGGATCGGTATAGGTGCCCGTCTCGTGCAGGTTTTCCAGCGCGAATACATTGATGTCTGCGTCGGCACCCACGCAGAGCACGCCTTTCCCCGCAAGGCGCAATGCAGCGGCGGGGCGGGAGGTCATCTTGGCGATGGCGTCCTCCACGGACAGCACACCCATCTCCCGGACGAAATGCTCCAAAAGATGCACAAAGGTGCCGTATACCCGGGGGTGGAGCATCCCCTGGGTGGGATAGGTGGCGTCGGAGATCACATTGCTGAGCTCGTCGCGCAAAATCAGGGCAATATCCTCCTCCGCGGCCATAAAGTCGATCATGGTGATCTGGCAGTGTTCCCGTACCAGCAGATCACAGCAGCAATCCAGCGGACTTTTCCCCATTATTTCGGAGATCTCCTGTAGATTCTTGCCCAGATACGCCTGATCTTCCGGACAGTGGAGGGAGGTGAGATAGATCCCATCCCAGCCGGCCAGCGCGGCGATGTTGTCAAACCCCTCGCCGCTTTCAATGCGCTCTTTAAGACGCCGGCGCACGGCGCTGTCCTTCAGCCGCTCCGTCACGGCGTCGATACCGCCGGTGAGGAAGTCGGGGGGCAGAATGTGAAGAAGCTGTGTGGAGCCGGCGGTGTAGGGGTACACATCGCAGGTTACATCCACACCCTCGTCGCGGGCGCGGTGCAGCAGACGGAGTGTCTGCGGGATCTTACTGTTCCAGTTTTCCCGCCCCATGGCTTTGAGATGGCTGATGTGCAGGGGAATGTGCAGCGCACGCGCCACGGCGATCATTTCCTCTGCACTGCGGCAGACGCCGCCGCCCTCTTGACGCATATGGACGGTCAGGGGGATGTCCTGCCCTTGCAGCGGTGCCAAGGCGTGGATCAGCTCCTCGGTGGTGTAAAAGCACTCCGGCGCGTAGCCCAGACCGAGAGAAACACCCAGTGCGCCGTCTGCCAAAGCACGCTCCAACGCGCGGTGGATGGCACGGTAGTGGGACGGTTCCAGATGCTCCAATTCATACCCGGCGGCATCGGCACGCAGGATGCCTGCGCCCACCAGCATGCCGGTGTGGATGGGAGCTGCAGGCTGTGCGGCAAAATAGCCGGACAGGGAATCGGTGACCACATCATCACCCACCTGTCCGGTGATGGGCCGCAGATAGGAGAGGATCTCCTGTCGGTGCGCCGGACCGAAGGGAGCCACGGACAGGCCGCAGTTGCCGTTTACGATGGTGGTCAGCCCCTGTCGGAGCTCCAGCTCGCCGAAGCCGGGACGGAAAGCTGCCGCGTCGGCATGGCGGTGGATATCAATAAAGCCGGGGGTGACCAGACGCCCGGTGGCGTTGACGGTGCGCTGTGCATTGGCACCGGGCAGCGGGTCGATGGCGGCAATTTTGCCGTCTAATACGCCAATATCGGCGGCGAAGCCGGGTCGTCCGGTGCCATCGACAACGGTACCGCCACGGATCAGCAAATCAAACATAAAAAGACCTCGATTTCTGAAAGAGAGTTATGAACAAAGGGGAAGTGTCACATAAAAGCGGGTGGAGCGGCTGTCGCTCTCGCAGCGGATGGTGCCGTGATGCTCTTTTGCAACGGCCTGTGCGATGGACAGACCCAACCCGAAGCCGACGGTAGTGCCGCGGGACTCGTCCGCCCGGTAAAAGCGGTCAAAAAGATGCGGCAGTTTCTCCGGCGGAATGGGCGTCCCTTCATTTTCTACCAAAATCCGGGCGTTACGCCCCTCCTGCTTCAGCTCCAGACGGATGGTGCTTTGGGCGGATGCATACTTCACGGCGTTGTCCAGCAGGATATCCAGCAATTGTGACAGATGCACCGCGTGGCCGCTGACGCGCAAATCGGGCGCGACGGTATAGGCAAGACATTGCTGCGTTTCGTAGGCCACCGGCTCAAAGCGGAGTACCGCATCGGTGACCAAATCGGACAGATCCAGCGCCGTGTGGGGTACCTGCTGTCCCTGCCCCTCGGCGCGGGACAGCGTCAGCATATCCTCCACCAGTGTTTTCATGCGTTGTCCCTCGGCCTGAATGTTGTCCACATAGTGCTGCTCATTTGCGGGAAGCGCACCGGACAGCAGATCGGCAGAGGAGAGGATCACCGTCAGTGGTGTTTTCAGCTCATGGGAGGCATCGGACAAAAAACGCTGCTGTTCCATCCATGCCTGTCCCACCGGGCGCGTGACCACGCCGGACAGCAGATAACTGAACACGAACAGTACGGCCAGCGCGCCCAGCTCGATCAGCAGCAGCGTGGCGGTCAGGGAGCGGAGCGTGGCCTGCTCCAAGGTACTGTCGGTAAAGGCGATGCGAACGGTCAGCAGACCGGCGCTTCGCAGATAGCGCAGGTGCTGTTCTTTCAGAATGCCGGAGTCCTCCGGCTGGTGCAGACAGTCCTGCACCACGGTCAGCATGGCCTGCTCGTCATAGAGCTGATAGTAGCTGCTGCTGGTGATATGCACGGTGCCGCTGGTCGTCACCTCGGCCACGAAGCACGGCTGTGTGCCCTCACCGGGCCGCAATGCCTGCGGGTCACCCATCAGCGCCTGCTGCAGCTGCTGGTGGATATTGCGCTCCAGATTGGAACGGGTGGAGAGAAAAATGCCCGCGAAAACGGCCAGCAGCACCGCGGCCACAAACAGCATATTCATCCACACTACCTTCCAGCGGAGTTTTCGGATCATTCCTCCACCTCCAGACAGTAGCCCACCATGCGGACGGTACGGATCTTCACCCGGGAGTGCAGGTGCGTCAGCTTCCGGCGCAGGAAGGAGATATAGACCTCCACATTGTTGTCCTCGGCATCGGAATCATAGCCCCAGACCCGCACAAGAAGCTGCTCCTTGGAGAGGATCTGTGCACCGCTGCGGATCAGAGCCTCCATCAGATCATATTCCCGTCGGCTCAAATGCACGGAGCGCTGGCCGCAGGACAGGGAAAAAGTGCCCGGCGTCAGCGACAGATCGCCGAATGATACG
Source organism: Candidatus Cacconaster stercorequi (assembly GCA_018064925.1). Lineage (GTDB taxonomy): Bacteria > Bacillota > Clostridia > Oscillospirales > Oscillospiraceae > Vescimonas > Vescimonas stercorequi. The sequence continues at coordinate 101,710 of JAGHUH010000013.1, forward strand.
GTATCGTCGGTGCGCCCGCTGCCACCCCGGCGCAGCAGCAGCCGCACACAGGCCAGCAGCTCCTGGGACGCAAAGGGCTTGGTCAGATAGTAATCGGCGCCGCTGTCCAGACCGCGTACCCGGTCAGCAAGGTCACTTTTGGCGGTGAGCATCAGCACGGGCAGAGGATTATCTGCCTCGCGCAGACGCTGCAGCAGCGTAAAGCCATCCATCTCCGGCAGCATCACATCCAGGATCATCAGATCGTAGATGCCGCTGAGTGCCTCGTCCAGACCGGACAGCCCATCGTGGCGAATGGCGGTGGTATAGCCCTGCCGCTGCAGCAGCTCGCCCAATGTGGCGGCCAGCCGCACCTCGTCTTCCACAATTAAAATCCGCATAAGCCCACCTCGGTTTTTCGTGGTTAACTACTTATTTTATACTGAAAGACTGCCGAAAGCAAGCGTTCAGCTACCAATGACCGGATTTCCTTCGCCTCTTGCAATGTGCGCGGGAAATATGCTACCATAAAGAAAAACCAACGGAAAGGAACTGTTTGCCATGAAACCCACCGTACTGCTGTTCAACATTCCCCCGCGCAAGCAGGGCACCATCCGCGTGCTGGCGATGCGCCTGCGTCTGCGGGTGCTTGTCGCTGCCCCGGAGCATTTTGCCGCGCCGCTGGAGAAGGTACTGCAGGGCGAAGCCGATGCGATGCCGGCGGCATCCTTCTCCGAGGAGATGCTGGTAATGGCGGGACTGCCGGACGCGGTGCTGGAACTCTTTTTGAAAGGATTGCGTCAGCAGAAGGCCACGGTGGCACTGAAGGCGGTGCTGACCGACACCAACCGCTGCTGGAGCGCCGTGGAGCTGCACCAGGAGCTTCGACGGGAACGGGATGCCATCACCGCCGGAGAAACGGCGCATCAGATGTGACAAAATAAAAAAGCAAGGCACCTCATACGAGGTGCCTTGCGTGCGTTTTCCGTATTACAGATGGCTGACGAAGTCGCTGTTTACGCTCACGGTCTTGCCGGTATCGGAGGACTTGATGCTGGCAAAGATGGTGCGCATGGTGGTCAGTGCCTCGCGGCCGGAAACCTCTGGCTCGCGGTCATTTACCAGTGCGTCCACGAACTCGTCAATAACGCCGGACTTGGTCTGGAGCTCATCAAAGCCGTAGCCGGTGATGGTGTTGCTGCCGCGCTCACGCACCTCGATGGGAATGCCGGGATTGTTGTAGATCAGCATGATGCCCTTGGTACCGTACAGGCAGGTGGACTGGCACTCGTGACCGTAGATGGTCCAGCTTGCCGCCAGCGTACCCACGGCACCGCCGGACATCCGCAGGATGCACAGGGCGTTGTCATCCACGCTGATGAGATTTCCATCGTCGTCACGCTTGTTCAGTGTAACGACCTTGGCGGTGGTCTCGATGACCTTCTGGCCGGTGAGGTACTGCAGCACATCCACCTTGTGGATGCCCATGTCGCTCAAAGCGCCCATGGCGGCCTTGTTCTTATCGAAGAACCAGGTGCTGTCCATAGACCAGCCCTCGGGGCCGGAGTTGCCGTAGACGGTGCGGAAGGTGATGATATCACCGATGACACCGGCGTCCAGCATCTCCTTGGCCTTGCGATACACGGGGTCAAAGCGCATATTGTGGCCGATCATCAGATACTTGTTGTTAAACTCGGCGGCTGCCACCATGGACTCGCACTCGGCCAGCGTAATGGCCATGGGCTTTTCGCACAGCACATGCTTGCCGGCATACAGGGCAGCCGTGGAGATCTCAGCGTGGTTGTGGTTTTCCACGCACACGGACACGGCGTCGATCTCGGGATTTTTCAGCAGTTCAAAATAGGTGGAGTAGGCGGTGCCGCCGTACTTTTCCGCCATCTCGCGGGCACGGGACTCGTTCTTGTCGTAATAACCGACGATTTCCACATTGGGGTTTGCTGCGTACTCGGGCAGATGGCGCACCTGCGCGATCTTGCCGCAGCCGATGATACCGACTTTGATCATATCAGGAATCCTCCTTGAAAAAAACTGATAGTGCTTGCCAATATTATAGCAAACGAAACCATCGTCTGAAACCCCTTTTTTCAGAAAACGGAGAATTTTTTTATGCATGGCCGGAGGAAAAATGAAACAATTTCCACCAATGGCGTTTTTCGGTGGAAATGAGTGATGAAATCTGCTACAATGCAGGGGAAAAGTGAGGGATGTACCATGCAGCAGAATTATAAACTGACCATCGCCTATGACGGCACCCGCTTTTTCGGATGGGAGCGCCAGCCGGGGCGGGAGACCATTCAGGGCAAGCTGGAGAGCGTACTTACCCAGCTCAACGGTGCACCGGTGGATGTGATCGGTGCCGGACGCACCGATGCCGGGGTCCACGCCCGCGCCATGACAGCCAATGTGGTGTTGGATGTGGAGCAGTCGCCGGAGGAGATCCGGGACTATATGAACCGCTATCTGCCCGATGCCATCGCCGTGCGGGAGGTGAAGCCCTGCGCCGATCGGTTCCACGCCCGCTACAAGGCATTGGGGAAAACCTATCGCTACACCTGCTTTGACGGGCCGGTGAAGCCGGTATTTGACCGGAAATATGTGACCTTACTAAATTACACGCCGGATGTGGAGCGGATGCGTCAGGCGGCCGCCTATCTGGTGGGCGAGCATGACTTTCGGAGCTTTTGCGGCAATCCACGCATGAAGAAATCCACCGTCCGCCTGGTGGACAGCATTCAGATCGAGCGGCGGCGCGACCGGGTGATCTTTACCTTCCACGGCACCGGCTTTCTGCAGAATATGGTGCGTATTCTGGTGGGCACACTGCTGGAGGTGGGCCGCGGCTACTGGGAGCCGGAGTATGTGCAGGAAATTCTGGAGGCGCGGGATCGCAAGCAGGCAGGGCCTACCGCCCCGCCGGAGGGATTGTGCCTGATGAAAGTGGACTATTAAAAAGAGACGGCCAGTGCATGGCCGTCTCTTTTATTACATAGCTTTGGTATTGTCGGCCGCATCAGCAGCGGGTTTGGCAGCCCGAGGCGTTTCTGCGGGCTTTGCCGCAGGCTTCGCGGCAGGTTTTGCCGCGGATTTTGCCGCAGACTTGGTGGGGATTTTTTCGGGAACCTTAAATACCCGAATTGCCTCGGCGGATTCTTGCGCCGCCATAATCAGGGCGTTGCGCCGTCCGATGCGTTTGCCGATCTTTTTGCCCACCAGATAAGCAATTGCCAGCAGCACAAGCAGAATGATACCGACGAAAAAGTACATCGGAACCTTATGCAGAATGGGAACAGCGACGCGGGTACTCAATGCACGGCGCAGGGACAAAAAGCCGTTTCGCACATTTTTGACTGCATATGCCCGCTGGGAAAGCAACGGGATGAGAACGGCCACCGATAAAGCAGCCTTGCAAACACGGGAGATTCGATTTTTCATGGTGATATTCACTCCGATCCTTGAGGTTTCAGCGTGATACTGCTTTTCTTGGTATTGTAATATGTGACATTATAGCACGAGGCGGAGAAATATGTCCACCACTAACTGACGAAAAGCAGATATTTCTTAAAAAAGCACGATATGGGTAGAAATTTGTCGAATTATTTCGTATAATAACGGCACACATTTCATTGCTTTGCCTGCGCCGACAAGGAAAACGGGCGGCAGATTGAAATGAAATAATTCCGATTGAGGTGTATTATGCCTGCTACAAAGAATAGTAGACGCCGGAATGCCAGACGCCGCACAAGGTATCGCGCCATAAGGGAGATCGTAATACCGATAGTGGCAGCCCTGATGTTTTTTGGCATCTGCCTATTGGTTCGTGCGCTGCAGCCCAAGCCGTTGGAAACGGCAGAGGGCTATGTCGCCGCTCCGGCGGAGACTGCGGTACTATACGACGAGGAGGGGCAGACCATCCGTAAGCTGCCTCGCGGCAGCAAGGTGACCTATGTTGTGGAAGAACGCGAGGAGGGTGCACCGGTGCGGATTGTGCTGGATGAGGACACTTTCGGCTATCTGAAAACGGAAAACCTGACGGACAATGTAGAAAAAGCGGTTACCACAGGGATGGTCTATGCCTGCACCGTCATCAATCTGACGGACAAGAGCGGCGCCCAGCCCGGAGCACTGACGGAAAAGGGCATGGCGCTGAATGTGCTGGGCTACGACGGCCTGCAAAGTGACGGCAGCGTGGTGCGCTACCGCGTGCAGACGCCGGACGGCGAGGGATATATCCGCGCCGACAATGTATCGCCGGACGAGGCGAAGGCCAAGGCACAGGCGAACGAGAAAATCTGCGCCATTCACGCCTCCCGCAGTGACAAGTGGGGCGGCGGTGACGCGGCGGGATTGGACTACGCCACCTATGAAAAGGGAGACTTCTCCGCGCAGGGCAACACGATGCCGGACGAGGTGAAGGCACTGTATCTGAACAACGAGAGCATTACCCGGGCGGATGACTATATCGAGATGGCCAAGCAATGCGCAATCAATGCCTTCGTGGTGGATATCGTGGATGGCGGCGCCATTGCTTATGACTCCCCGGTAATGAAGGAGTACTGCCCCTCGGCGTACAAGGGTGCCTACAATACAGCGGAGGATTACCGCGCGGCGGTGCAGAAGCTCAAGGATGCGGGATATTATGTCATCGGCCGTATCACGGCGTTCAACGACCCCAATCTGGCTGAGGATCATCCGGAGTGCGTCATTGCCGACCGATCCGGCAAGCCCATGGAGATCGGCGGAATGTACTGGCCCAGCGTATACAGCCGCTTTGTGTGGCAGTATAAGGTGGAGCTGGCGCTGGAGGCGGTGAAGGATATGGGCTTCAACGAGATCCAGTTTGACTATACTCGTTTCCCGGACGGTACCTGGGAATACGACGATGATGCCATCGACTACCGCAATACATACGGCGAGAGCAAGGCGCAGGCCGTGCAGCGATTTTTGCTGTACGCCCGTGAGCGGCTCCACGAAGCGGGTGTATATCTGTCCGCAGATGTGTTCGGCGAGTGTGCCGAGGACTATGTCACCGCTTACGGTCAGTATTGGGCGGCCATCAGCGGCGTGGTGGATGCTATCAGCGCCATGCCCTATCCGGATCATTACGGCGCGGACGGCGATTACCTCCCCTGGGAGCACCCCTACGACACGCTGAAGGGCTTCGGTGCCATGGCGGCCAAGCGGCAGAAGGAGACTGCCTGCCCGGCGGCGGTGCGTACCTGGATCCAGGCATACAATGCTATCCGCGAGCCGTACAACACCTACGGCCCGGAGGAGGTGGCGCAGGAAATCCAGGCGCTGCGGGATACCGGCAACACCGGCGGCTACATGACATGGAACGGCGCATCTGATTTGGATAAGTATTACAGTTTGATGCCTGCGTTTGATTAACAGCTAAACGGAGTGTTCCCTACGGGGAACACTCCGTTTAGCTTATTTGGCGTTTTCTGCAAAGCTGTTATCCACCAGCGTGTTGAAATCCACCCATTCGTCTTTCGTCAGTACGCCGGCTTCGGTCATGATCTCCTCCAACCGCTCCAGCGCCGCAGGTTTCATGGTCAGCGCCGTGTTCCATGCGCCGATGGCGCGGTGGCGGGCGGTGACCGTCTCCAGAACATCAAGGGAGGTATCGGGGAACTGATCAGCGATGGCCTCGGCCACCTCCCGGTCGGTGTGGGTGTCCACCCAGACCGTGGCGCGGTGCAGGGCGTTGGTGAAGCGCTGTACCGTGTCGGCATTGCTTTTCAGATAGCTGCTGTTGGCAAAATAGGCGGTGTAAGGCACCTCGCCGCTCTCCTGCCCGATGGAGCAGAGGATATATCCGCTGCCGGAGCGCTCCACCTCGGTGGCGGTGGGCTCAAAGAGCGCAACATAGTCCCCCTCGCCGCCGGTGAAAGCGCCGGCCATCATGTTGAACTGCACGGAGGTGTCTACCGTGGCGTCCTTGCCCGGCTCCACCCCGTTTTTCCGCATGACATACTCCAGCGTCATTTCCGGCATCCCGCCGGCACGGCCGCCGATGATGGTGGCACCCTTCAGATCAGACCAGTTGAACGGAGTGTTGGTGCGGCCCACCAGAAACGAACCGTCCCGGCGTGTCAACTGGGCGAATACCACGGGCAGATCCTCCTTGCCCTGGTTATGCACATAGATGCTGGCCTCCGGGCCGCACAGACCGATATCGCTCTGACCCGATACCACGGCGGTCATCACCTTGTCGGCGCCGCCGCCGTTGGTCAGTTGCACATCCAGCCCCTCGTCGGCAAAAAAGCCCTGACTCATGGCCACATACTGCGGAGCATAGAATACCGAGTGGGTCACCTCGTTCAGGCGCACCACCGTGGCGCTCTGACTGCCGCAGCCGGTGAGAAAGACCGGCAGCAGCAACATCAGAGCCAGCAGCAGGGAAAACATTTTTTTCATAGATGACACAAGCCCCTTTCTGCCGCGGACAGAGATGAAACCGGGCATCTCCGTCGCGGCGTGCGGAGATGCCGGTATCGCCGTTATCCGGCCAACCCCCAGTGGCGGTGCAGGATTTTTTCCAGCACCAGCACCAGACGGTACATGACCACGGCGGCCACGGCCAGCAGGAGAACGCTGGTCATTACCAGATCCATGTTAAATACCTGGGAGCCGTAGACGATCAGATATCCCAGCCCGGCCCGGGAAACGAGAAATTCGCCCATGATGACGCCCACCCACGACAGTCCCACATTGACCTTCAGCGTGTTGAACAGCGTGGGGTAGTTGGCAGGGAACACCAGCATCCATAAGATCTGATGGCGGCTGGCGCCCAGCGTACGCATCAGGCGGATCTTTTCCGGGTCGGTGCCGAGAAATCCCTGGTACATATTCAAGATGGTGACGATGACGGAAATGGCCACCGTCATGATGATGATGGAGCCGATCCCGGCGCCCATCCACACAATAAAGATGGGTCCCAGCGCCGTTTTTGGCAGGGCGTTCAGCACCACCAGATACGGGTCCAGCACCCGGGAAAGCGCCGGCCACCACCACATGGCCACCGCCACGGCGGTGCCCAGCAGCGTGCCAATGGTGAAGCCGGCCACGGTTTCCAGACACGATACGCCGATGTGCCGCAGCAGACTTCCGTCTGCCCAGAGATTGCAGAAGGTGGCTGCCATGCGGGAGGGACAGCTGATAAGAAACCCGTCGCTCCAGCCGATGCGGCAGCTCAGTTCCCATATGCCGAACAGCGCCAGCAGCAGCGCAATCTGCCAGATGCGGACGGCGCGGCGGGCGCGGCGACGCTGTGCCAGATATTGCAGGCGGCGGGGGGAAGGGTTGGTGTCAGGCATGAAGCTCCAGCTCCTTCCAGATGGTATTGAAATAGGTGGGGAAAAGCGGACTGTCTCGCCGTGCCAGCGGGTCAAGCTCCCGCAGGGGCGACAGATCCAGCACGGTTTTGACCACCGCCGGGCGGCGGGAAAGCACCACCACCCGATCCGACATGCTGATGGCCTCCGAGATATCGTGGGTAACCAGCAGGGCGGTTTTGTGTTCCTGACGAATGATATGGTAGATGTCTGAGGATACGGACAGCCGGGTCTGATAGTCCAGCGCCGAAAACGGCTCATCCAGCAGCAGGATCCGCGGATCGCAGGCCAGCGTGCGGATTAGAGCGCAGCGCTGACGCATTCCGCCGGAGAGCTGGCAGGGCTGCTTGGCGGCAAAGTCCGCAAGGCCGTAGCGTTCCAGCAGCGTGCGCACATGTGCCAATCGCTCCGGAGTACGCTGGTGCCGGACGGACAGTCCCAGCGTGACATTGTCCCAGATGGTGCGCCATTGGAACAGCTGATCTCGCTGGGGCATCAGACCGATTTTGGGCGAGGGGGCTGTGACCGGCTCGCCGTCTACGATGATCGAGCCGCCGGACAGAGGTTCCAATCCCGCAATGGCGCCCAACAGTGTGGATTTGCCGCAGCCGGACGGACCGACGATGCTGCAAAACTCCCCCTCCTCCATGCGGAAGGTGATGTTGCGCAGGGCCTCCACTTCGCCGTCGGGGGATTGATACGCCAGGGCGGCATTCTGCAATTGAATGATCGTGCCCATGTGTTCCTCCTCAAAAGCGTGTTGGCGGCAGAGCCGCCGGGGAAACAAGTCGGAGAACTGCTCTCCGAAACCATTATATGTGCCCGAGGTGAAAGAGGAACCGGTCTACAGGGGGCATTTCCTTGAAAAACGGGCGAAAAAAACCGCAAAAAAACCATAAAATGGGCGCGGGAAAGTTGAGTATTGCCGCCAAAGCTGATATACTATATGTGTATAATGCGTAAAATCATATCCGTAAGGAGAACAATAACGATGGACGAATTCAAGATCATTGAGGTAAAGGAGAGCATTTTTGCCGATAACGATGCCGATGCCGAAAAGCTGCGCGGTCAGCTCAAGCAGCAGGGAACCTTCCTGCTGAATTTGATGAGTTCCCCCGGCTCCGGCAAGACCACTACCCTCAAGCGCACCATCGAAGCGCTGAAGGACGAGCTGAAAATGGGCGTGATGGAGGCCGATATCGACTCCGATGTGGACGCCGCCGCCATACAGGCCGCCGGCGTGCGGAGTATTCAGCTCCACACCGGCGGGATGTGCCATCTGGACGCGGACATGACCCGTCAGGGTCTTACCAGCTTCGGTACCGAGGATCTGGATCTGGTGGTGCTGGAGAATGTGGGCAATCTGGTGTGCCCTGCCGAGTTTGACACCGGCGCGGTGAAGAACGCCATGATCCTCTCCGTGCCCGAGGGACACGACAAGCCCTTGAAGTATCCCCTGATCTTTCAGGTGTGCGATGTGCTGCTGATCAACAAAATTGATGTGCTGCCCTACTTCGACTTTGACATGGAGAAGGTGCAGGAGTACGCCCATCGCCGTAACCCCGACATCAAGATCATCCCCATCAGCGCCAAGACCGGCGAAGGCGTGGAGGAATGGGCAAACTGGCTGCGTGAGCAGGTAGCTGCGTGGAAAAAGTAAGGCGATAACAAGCGCGGCACATGACGGAGGGGAGGCGTACACCGTGGACATGGCGTATTACCCCGGGCCGTTCGGCTTTTGGCAGATCGGCTGTCAGGACGGAGCCGTGGTCTGGCTGAAATGCACGGCGGAGCCCGGAGGGGCGAACCATCCATCGCCGCTGTCCGATACGGTGTATGAGCAGCTTTGCGCCTATCTGGCCGGCAAGCGGCAGACCTTCGACTTTTCCTGCCGCCCCAAGGGGACGCCGTTTCAGCAGGCGGTGTGGCGTGCGCTGCAGGAGATCCCCTTTGGCCAGACCCGCACCTACGGCGAGATCGCCCGGCAAATCGGACATCCCGGTGCCTGCCGCGCAGTGGGTGCCGCCAGCGGGAAAAATCCCATCTGGATTGCCATTCCCTGCCACCGATGCGTGGGCGCAGACGGCAGACTCACCGGCTATGCCGGGGGCCTTGCCATGAAGCGGGCGCTGCTGGAGACAGAGGGGCAAATCAAATAGTTTTCAATTTTTGCGATGATAGAGGAAGGACAAGAGCATGATTATTGCAGTTTCTTACGAAAACGGCGAGGTGTTTCAGCACTTCGGCCACAGCGAGCAGTTCAAACTGTACGAGGTGACGGACGGTAAGATCGTCAGCAGCACCGTGATGGATACCAACGGCAGCGGCCATGAGGCGCTGGCGGGTTGGCTGAACTGGCAGAAGGCCGACATCCTGATTTGCGGCGGCATCGGCGACGGTGCCAAGCAGGCATTGGCGCAGGCCGGCATCCGTGTGTTCGGCGGTGTTGCCGGCGGCGCGGACGAGTCCGTGCAGGCGCTGCTGGACGGCACGCTGGAGTATGATCCCAATGTGTGCTGCACCCACCACGGCGAGGGCCACGCCTGCGGCGGCTGCCACGGCGGCTGCGGCGGATGCCACTGATCATAAGCCAAAAAAATCACCCGATCATCTGATCGGGTGATTTTTTTGGTTAGTCCATATCAATGGCGAATAAGCCGCCGGCACCACCGGAGTAGAGGAACAGGACATTATCCTCCGGACGGAGAGTACCGTCCTGCGCCATTTTGATAAGACCCGCGAAGGCCTTGCCGGTATAGACGGGATCCAGGAACAACCCCTCATTCTGTGCCATCATGCTGATGGCGGCGTTGCCCTCCGGTGAGGGAATGGCGTAGCCGGGGCCGCACATATCCAGCAGGTGTACATCCTCGGGCTCAATGGGAATGTCGGTTTCCAGCAGCGCCGCCGCATCACGCATGATACCCAGCGTGATCACATCGAAGGGATCGCTGTCCACCATCACACCGGTGACATGGGTATCGGGCAGATAGAGCTTGGCGCCCAGTGCCACGCCGGCATGAGTGCCGCCGCTGCCCTCGGCACAGACCACATGGTCAAAGTGCAGACCGGAGTCGGCCAGCTCCTTCATACAGTTCACATAGCCCAACGCGCCGATGGCGTTGGAGCCGCCGCAAGGGATCTTGTAGTAGGGCTTGCCCAGCTCCTGTCCCACACGATCCATCTCGGCATAGATATCATCGTAGCTGTCGGTATCCATAAAGCGCACATCGGTATCCATTAGATACTCCAGAAGCTGGTTGCCCTTGCGCGCAGTGACGCCGCGCTTTTTCAGAATGAGAATGGGCGTCATGCCCAGCTTTTTGGCACAGGCGGCGGTAAGCATGGCATGGTTGGACTGCGCTCCGCCGGTGGTGAACACCACCTCGGCGCCTTTTTCTCTTGCGTCAGCCAGCAGGAATTCCAGCTTGCGCACCTTGTTGCCGCCCAGACCGATGCCGGTCAGGTCATCGCGTTTGATCCACACATTGGTGCCCAGAATACGGCTGATATGATCCAGACGATGGACGGGCGTAGGCAGCAGTGCCAGCGGGATACGCGGGAAATCAGACAGTTGCTTCATGGGAAAGGGGCTCCTTTCTATGTACGACGCGGCTTAATGATGCTTATCGAGGCTGTTGGGATCCTGCAGATCGTTGAGGGTCAGGCAGACCATGGTGATGTCGTCAAACTGGGGCGCCTCGCCCACGAACTGATCCACATCGGCCTTCACCGCGCGGCAGATCTGCTCCACATCGGAGATTTCCATGGAGTTGAGCCGCTTCAGCAGGCGCGCCTCACCGTAAAGCTCTTCGTTGGCATTGGTGGCCTCGGTGACACCGTCGGTGTAAAGATAGATCGTGTCGCCCGGCTCCAGCTGCAGCTCGTTTTTGCGGTAGCGGATGCCGTCCATACCGGCCAGCACCAGACTGGCTCGGGAACGAAGATATTCAAAGCTGCCGTCCTTTTTGCGGATCAGCGGCGGATTATGACCGGCATTGACAAAGGTGATCAGACCGGTACGAAGATCCAGCACGCCCATCCACGCAGTGACGAACATACCGGCATCGTTGCCGTCGCAGAGCTGATCGTTGGCACGGATAAAGACATCATCCACATCAACACCGGTCTCAGACAGGTTTTTGATCATGGTCTTGGCGGTCATCATAAACATGGCCGCAGGGATGCCCTTGCCGGACACATCGGCGATCATAAAGGCCAGCTTGCTGGGCCCCAGCATATAGAAGTCGTAGAAGTCGCCGCCCACCTCCTTGGCGGTGGTCATGCCGGCCCAGATGTCAAATTCCTTGTGTCTGGCCTCCGGCGGGAAGTTGTTGGGCAGGGCGGAGAGCTGAATGGTGCGGGCAAACTCCAGCTCTTTGTCAATCCGCGCGGCGGCCTCGTCGATATAGTGCTTCAGGGCGGAAACCGTGGTATTGATGTCATCGGACAGTGAGGCGAATTCCTCGCTGGAGCGGACATCCACCGTGACATTCAGATTGCCGCTGGTAATCTCGCTCAGGGAAGCATTGACCCGACGGATGTTATCCACCACCAGACGCTTGATGAGGAAGTAGATCAGGATGAACAGCGCGGTAAAGACCATCACCTCCATGAAGATGGTGATATACACGGACATATTCCGACTGAGCTGCGCCTCTGCCACAGGCAGGGCGGAAATGATGTAGTAGCCTTCGGTGGTATCGTACATACAATAGACCGACTCATCGTAGATGGTGGCCTCAAAAACACTTTTCCGCGGGGCGTTGGTATCCTCGGTATGGATACCGGTGGTGGTCAGGCCCCAGCCGGTGCGATCATAGCGGTCACTGACGATGTTGAAGTTCTCGTCGCAGACGATCAGATAGCCGTTTTCGCCCACATGGCGGTTGCGGACGGAGGCGACCACCTGCTGGGCGATGTCCTTCTGGAAGTCCTCGGCATCGTAAGCCACCTGAACAAACCCGCCCTTTTCCAGCGCGACACCGGCATACTTGCGCATGACCCGGTTATCCCGGGCAATGGGCTGATAGCTCTGGGCGAACTCTTTATTCACGCCGTTGAGCAGAATGAGAAACGCGGAGGACTGATTGCCGGAATGCATATCAAAGCCGATATTCTGCGGATCGGTGGCGGCAACAACGATGCCGTTTTCGTCGATCAGATTGATTTCTACGATGTTGTGCGTCTGCGCAATAGCGCGAAGCTCCCGGGAGCTCACTTCACCACGGGAGTTGACTTCAGCCGCGGCAATGCGCGCTTTGTCCAGAAGGTGCGCGTCGGAGGCCTCGGAGATGTCGGAGGTGACATCGGAGATATTCACACGCAGCAGGTTTTCCGTCTGGTTATTGGATACCGAGTCCTGAACGAAATAGGTGAATGCACTGGTCAGACCGAAAGCAATCAGCACGCAGATCAGCAGACTGTGCTGGAAGGTCTGGGTGATATTGATTTTTGCCCGATCAAAGATCAGACGCTCTTTGCCCAGCAGGGAAATTGCCAGCGTTGCCAGCATGGTGGCCAGACTGCAGGCGGTGATCATGGGAATGGCGCACTGCTGCACGATGACGAAGCAGTTGCGGGCATCGTCCATATTGGTCAGAAAAACCATCAGCATATGAAAGACCTCCGCCACGGCACCGGTGGCCAGACCGTAGAGCCAGGAGGGCTTTTTGTCGTCAAACATATATTTGCGGAGCCATGCGGCAAACAGACCCGCCGCAATGGTGGACAGAGAGCAGGCGATCTTGGTATACTCGCCGGCACCCCATGCCGCAGCAAGGTAGCGCTCCACACCGCCGATCAGACCGGAGATCACACCGGCAGGCGCACCGAAGATCAGGCCGGCGCACACCGGAGCAGCATCACGGACATTCATGGTGGCGCCATGAACGGACACGCCAAACTCCGTGCCGATAATGGCAAGCGCACCGAATACGCAGCCGAAAACGATCTGCTTGACCCATTTGTTCAGGCGGCCGAAAGCGGTTTTCTTATCCACCAGATAGAGAATAATGGAAAATATGACCGGGAGCAGAGCCGCGGATCCGAGTTTTACATAGGAACTCATATCATTCACCCCGTAAATCAGCGTAGTTTTATTATTTTTCATCCTACAGTATAGCACAAATTTCGCCTGTGTCCATAAGAGACTTTGCAGATCGCACACGGAATCACGGGAAAAAATATTCTGCGGCTTGTATCAGACGAAAAGTGTGGTATAATGTAATGCAATATGTACCATAAGGAAATATACTGTCTGCATAAAATGGATTGGGAGGAAAAGCATGAAGCGGTTATTGAAAAACGGAACGATCGTCAATGTGTTTACCGATGCACTTGAGAGGGGAAATGTTCTGCTGGAGGACGGACGGATCATCGGCGTGGGCGACTATACCGACGCGGACGCCGATGCGGTGGAGGATGTCAGCGGCAAGTATCTCTGTCCCGGCTTTATCGACGGACATATCCACATTGAAAGCTCCATGCTCCAGCCGGCGGAATTTGCCCGGGCGTGCCTGCCCCACGGCACCACCGCCATCGTCGCCGATCCCCACGAGATCGCCAATGTGTCCGGCCTGATGGGGATTATTTATATGCTGGAGGCCAGTGCCAACATTCCCATGACGGTGTATATCATGGTGCCCTCCTGCGTGCCCGCAACGCCCTTTGACGAGGCCGGTGCCACGCTGGCTGCCGAGGATATCAAAACGCTGTTCGGTCATCCCCGGGTACTGGGTCTGGGTGAGATGATGAATTACCCCGGCGTACTATATGACGACGCCGAAACCGTGAAGAAGCTGGAGGAAACCAAAAAAGCCGGACTGATCATCAACGGCCACGCACCGCTGTTGAGCGGACGGGATCTGGACAAATACATTGCCGCGGGCATTTTTGATGACCACGAGTGCTCCACCGTGGACGAGGCCATGGAGCGTCTGCGCAAGGGACAGTGGGTGATGGTGCGGCAAGGCACCGCCGCCAGAAATCTCAAGGCGCTGCTGCCGCTGTTTGACGAGCCGTACTGCCGTCGCTGCCTGCTGGTAACGGATGACAAGCACCCGGCGGATCTGCTTCGCCACGGCCACATTGACAGCATCATCCGCGAGGCGGTAAAGGCGGGCAAGTCCGCCGTGACGGGTATTCGCATGGCAACGCTGCAGGCGGCACAGCGCTTCGGCCTGGAGGGTGTGGGAGCCGTGGCACCGGGCTACATTGCCGATCTGCTGGTGCTGGACGATCTGGACAGCGTAACGGTGCGGGATGTATACCGCCGGGGGGAAAAGGTGGTATCCGACGGGAAAACCGTGGACTTTGAAACGCCCTATATCCGCGCGGATGTATGGAAGAGCGTGCGCAACTCGTTCTATCTGGCGCCGCTGCGCCAGAGTGATTTCCACATCGAGCCCAAGGGAAACCGCTGCCGCGTCATCGGTCTGGTGCCCGATCAGCTGATCACCGAGGAGATGGTGACGGAGCTGGATTTCGACAAGAATAACGGCGTGGACACGCAGCGTGATATTTTGAAACTGGCAGTGATCGAGCGGCACATGGACTCCGGCCACATCGGCAAGGGTTACATCTCCGGCATGGGGCTGAAATCCGGCGCCATCGCGTCCTCCGTGGCGCATGATTCCCACAACCTGATCGTGGTGGGTACCAACGATGCCGATATGACCGTGGCCGCCAACCGCATCCGTGAGTTGGGCGGCGGTCTGGTGGTGGTGAACGGCGGCGAGGTACTGGCGGAAATGCCGCTGCCCATCGGCGGCTTGATGGGCAAGCAGAGCGCCGAGGTGATGGCACAGCAGAACGAGGCCGTGCGCAGCAAGGTGCGTGAGCTGGGCGTCAGTCAGGACAAGGAGCCGTTTATGAGCATGGCCTTTGTCAGCTTACCCGTGATCCCCAGCCTGAAAATGACCACGCTGGGGCTGGTGGATGTGAACAAGTTCCAGCTGGTACCGCTGTTTGTGGATTGATACGATGAAAAAACCGCTCCCCGGAAATCCTGTCGATTTCCGGGGACTTTTTATCTATGCAATCATGGAACAAAATGGTATAATCGGAAGAAAGAAATGAAAAGGGGTGGTATTATGCCGGGAGGACGCGGTTCACTCGGTCCCAGAGGCTTTTTGACCGATGAGGAAAAACAGAATATGCCAAAGGTGACAAAGGCACTGCTGGTGCGCATTCTGTCCTATCTGAAACCCTATTGGGTGCAGTTCCTGTTTGTGTTCGTGGCGATTTTGCTGTCGGCCACGGTGGGACTGTTTCCCTCCATCATCACCGGTAAGATCGTGGATCAGGCGCTGGTGGGCGAGGATCTGCAATTGCTGATCCGCCTGTTGCTGATGGCCTTCTGTGCGCTGGCGGCCAGCCAGATCATCGGCGTGCTGGAGAGCTATATTAACGCGTGGATCTCACAGCGCATTATCTTTGATATGAAAAACCAGATGTATAAGCATCTGCAGTATATGCCCCACTCCTTCTTTACCACCGAGAAGCAGGGCGATATCATCACCCGCATGAACACCGATATCAGCGGGGTCAGCACCGTCATCAGCGGCACACTGTCCAGCATCGTCAGCAACATTGCCACGGTGGTCACTACGCTGGTGGCGCTGTTCAGCATGAGCTGGCAGCTGGCACTGGTGGGCATCGTCATCATCCCGCTGCTGATCATCCCCACCAAGAGCGCCGGCAAGACGCGATGGAAGCTGCTGAGTGAGAGTCAGGCCAAAAACGACGAGATGAATCAGGTCATCAACGAGACGCTGTCCGTCAGCGGCTCCATGCTGGTGAAGATCTTTACCCGTGAGGAGAAGGAATACGAAAACTTCGTCAAGGTCAACGAGGAGGCCACCCAGATCGCGCTGAAGGAGCGCCGCAGCGGCAAATGGTTCAGTGTGGTGATGGGGATGTTCACCCAGATCGGCCCGCTGCTGATCTATTTTGCCGGCGGCCTTTTGATCATCAACAAGCTGGATACCGCCCTGACGGTGGGTACCATCACCGCCACGGTGGCACTGATCAACCGCCTGTACCGCCCGGTGGAGTCGCTGCTTAATCTGGAGGTGGACTTCACCCGTTCGCTGGCGCTGTTTACCCGCATTTTTGATTACTTCGACCGGGAAAACACCATCGTTTCGCCGGAGAACGGCAAAAAGCCCGATGTGGATCAGCAGCCCATCGTCTACGACCATGTGGTCTTCAGCTACGATAAGACGCAGCCTCTGCTGACGGATATCAGCTTCGCGGTACCCGGCGGCAAGATGTATGCCATTGTGGGCCCCTCCGGCTCCGGCAAATCCACGGTTGTTAATCTGATCCCCCGGCTTTACGATGTGCTGGGCGGCAAGGTGACGATTGCCGGCGTGGATGTCCGGGACTTTGATCTGCCCTATCTGCGCCAGTGCATCGGCGTGGTGACGCAGGAGACCTATCTCTTTAACGGCACCATTCTGGATAACCTCCGCTACGCCAAGGAGGATGCCACCATGGCCGAGATCGAGAATGCCTGCCGCATCGCCAACATCCATGATTTTATCGTCTCTCAGCCGGATGGCTACGATACCGAGGTGGGCAACCGCGGCTTAAAGCTCTCCGGCGGTGAAAAGCAGCGTATCTCCATCGCCCGTGTGATTTTGAAAAACCCCAAGATCCTCATTCTGGACGAGGCCACCTCGGCACTGGACTCCATCTCTGAAAACGCCATTCAGGATGCGCTGGAGGCCATGATGGCCGGGCGCACCAGCATCGTTATCGCCCATCGCCTGAGTACCATCCTGAAAGCCGACAGCATTCTGGTGGTAAAGGGCGGCGTCATCGCCGAGCAGGGCACCCACGAGGAGCTGTTGGCAAAAAACGGCACTTATCGCGAGCTGTATGAGACCCAGTTCCGTCAAGCCATTGACTATGAGGCGGAGCACGGCAAGTCCGCGCTGAATATTCAGGCGCTGGCCACGGAATATGATGTACGCGCCATCCGGGAGGAGGATATCAGCGATGTATACAAGCTGTGCAAGTCCAACGCCCGATACTACGAATATCTGGGCGCTGTGCCCACGGTGGAGAGTCTCACCGAGGTCATCAGCAAGCTGCCGGACAATGTGGACACGGACAACAAGTTTTTTGTGGGCTTTTACGACCATGACAAGCTGATCGCCGTGATGGATCTCATCACCGGCTATCCGGAGAGCGATGACGCCTTCATCGGCTGGTTTATGGTGGAGGGTACGCTGCAGGGTCAGGGCATCGGTTCCCAGATCGTTGCCGATGTCCGCGCCGCCATGCGTGGGCAGGGCTACGATTATCTGTCTCTGGGCTGCGTGAAGGATCACGCCGAGTCACTGGCGTTCTGGAAGGCGCAGGGCTTCGCACCCACCGGCGAGGAGACCGACAACGGCGAATATACCGTGATTACGCTGGCACGGAGCATCTGAAGCACGAACACAAAAAATTCCTCAACCGACAACGGTTGAGGAATTTTTATAGGCAAAGAGTTATTTTGTTTCTTTTTCGGCTTTTTTGCGGGCCAGATCGTTGGTGTCCTTGCTGTCACGGTAGACCACAAAGTTGTCCCAAAGGTATTCAAGGGACAGGTTCAGCGCCATGTTGATGGCCAGCACGATGTACTCGTTCCAGCCGTGGACATCGGCCAGCGTGTGCTCCATCCAGATGGTAAACGGAGCGAAGGGAATATAGAAGAGGAACACCAGGAACATGGCGCGGGGAATGTTGCTGGCCGACTGGAAGGTGAAGCGGCGGTTGAAGGTGAAATTCCACAGCACGCTCAGCACCAATGCGATGGTGTAGCAGACATAGTGACCGGGGATCTTGATGATCTCCTCGCACAAAATCATGGCCAGCGTTTCGATAATGCCGGCGGATGCGGAGAAAAGAATGAACTTCAGCGTGCGGATCAGCTCTTTGTTTTTCATGCTTCGTCCTCCTCAATGGCCTTATATAGCTTTCGATTGGCCTTGTACAGCTTTTTGAAGGTCTGGTAATACGGTTCATACTGCCGGTGCTTTTCGCTGTCCGGCTCATAGGTGCGCACGGCGGGAATGAAATCCTGCACGCAGTTCAGATCGGGAATGATGCCCAATCCCACAGCGGTGACTGCAGCGGCACCAACGCTGCCCACATTCTGGGGCGAGGCCACCGTTTCAATGCGGCGGCCCAGAATATCCGCCAGCATCTGGCAGGATACCGGCGACAGCGCGCCGCCGCCCACAAACCGGATAGGATCGGAGGTCTTGATCTTTCGATCCTGACACGCCAGCATCCACCGCAGGTGATAGAATACCCCCTCCAGCACGGCGTGGATCAGCTCCGTTTTGCCGGTTTCCAGCTTGACGCCGAAGAACATACCCGTGGCATGGGGATCCTCAAAGGGGCAGCGGTTGCCGTGGAGCCACGGCGTAAAGATCACACCGCCGCTGCCGGGAGGCACATCCTTTACGGCGTCGGTGAGATAGGCGTACAGACTGGTATAGGTGGACTCATAGCCCTGGGTGACATCCGTCTTGTCCAGATAGACGCCCACCTCGTCCAGCGCCAGATGATCCTTCACCCACTCCAGACACTTGCCGGCGGTCTCCATCTCGGCAAAGTAGTTGTATTTTCCCGGTTGGGCGCCGGTGATGGCGGCAATCATGGCGGTGACATCCACCATCTGCCGATCGGTCACCGTAATGACCCAGCCGCTGGTGCCGGAATAGATATGGGTATCGCCCACATTAACACATCCGGCTCCCACGCCGATGAGACTGCTGTCACCGCCGCCGCCGAATACCGGTGTGCCCGGCACAAGACCCAGCTCGGCGGCGGCACGCTCCGTCAGCGCACCGGCTTTGTCGGTGGAGCGGATGATGGGCGGAAGATGGTCGGTGTTCACGCCGAACATCCGGCACATTTTGCGGCTCCAGCCCTGCTTGCCGGGACGGGTATCGTAGATCAGCGTGGCAAAGGCGCTGTCCTCGGTCATGGTGAATTCCCCCGTGCAGCGGCAGATGAGGTAGTCCTTCACATCCAGCCACTTATAAGCGCGCTTAAAGTTTTCCGGCTCGTGGGCCTCCACCCATTTGTATTTCCAGACCGGATCCTTTACGCTGGAGCTGACCGCCCCGGTGATGATCAGACTGGGAATGAGCTTGAAAATGTTGGCGCCCGCCACCTGCAATCCGTTGGCGATGCCCTTTTTGATCTCGTCCTTGGCACGCTGATCCATGTAGCTCATGGGACGGTGGACGGGCACGCCGTCCTTGTCCACCAGCACAAGACCCTGCATCTGGGAGCAGAAGGAAATGCCGGAAACCTGACAGGGCGTGATGTCTGTTTGTGAGAACAGCTCACGAGTGGAGGCGCACATTCCCTGCCACCAATCGTCGCCGCTCTGCTCCGCGCCGCCGTCCGGGAGGATGTAGAGTGGATAGCTGCGGCTGGCATCTGCTAACAGATGGATGGTATCATCAACGCCGAACAGACAGGTTTTTACACCGGTGGTGCCGATGTCGTATGCAAGAAGATAGGTCATAATCAGCCCTCTTTTCTGTGCGGAACATCTGCCTGCGAAAAGGTGAAGGCAGACTCCATGAATTTCAGAAGCTGCTGGGTCAGTAAATCGTCATTTTCCAAAGCGTCCGCTCCGGCATACAGACGGAGCCGTTCCTGATAGTAGGGGCAGGAACGGGAAAACTGCATCATCATCAAAAGGTTATCAAAAAAGAATGCCAGAAGCCCCGGCTCCATGTCCTGCCGCATGGCGCCCTGCGATTGCATTCGGGTGATGTAATCAATATAGAGTCGGGAGGTAAAGCATTCAATCTCCCGCACCAGTGCCGGATCGTCGCTTTGGGTGACGCGGTGATACAGACGGATGGTGTCCCCATGCTCCCGGGAATAGTGCAAAAGCGCACGGATCATGGTGCGGGCATAGTTCAGGGGCTTGTCCGCTGCCGACATCATGCTGCGGAGGAAGTCCTCCAGCTCCTGCAGACTCTGGTGCAGGCAGGCGGCAAAAAAGGCATTTTTGTCGGCATGGTATTTATAAAGAACGCCCACGCTGATCCCTGCCCGGCTGGCAATGGATTGCATGGTGGTGCCCTCTATGCCGTGAGCGGCAAATTCGCTGATGCCGCAGTGCAGGATCTCGCCCTGCTTTTCCTCGCTCAGCTTTTTCTGCATATCAGGCGTCCTTCCGCTTGGCGTACTTTTTCAGATAAAATGTCCGCTGAATGGTCGCGTCCACGAAGGACAGAGGGCGTCCGTGCTGCACATAGAGTGCGGCGGCACAGTTTTTTCGCAAAATCATGCTCACTGCCAGCGCATCGGCGGCATTATCCGCGCTGCACAATGCACCGAAATTCTGCAGCAATACGGCACAGCGGTGCATCAGCGCATGGCCGGCGGTACGCGGCTTGGCGGCCGCTACGGGAGCGGTATAGCCTACCAGCTGGGCAAAATCGTCGATATAAGCCCGCAGCGGCTGCCCCAGACGGCTGTATGCCGCAGTATAGGGATCGTTCTCCCAACGGACAAAGGGAAGGCCTTTGATGGCGTCCACATCAAATTTCCCGGCAAGGGGCTGTTCAATAATGGACACGCGCTGCCGGAAAAGCTGCTGACACTGCGCCTCCAGCTCCTCGGCGGTGGCAAAGGCATCGTCAAAGCTGCTGCCCAGACACAGCGCACCGTGACGCGCCATCAAAAATGCGTTGTGCGTCGGATGGTCGCGGACGGTCTGTGCCACCGCGTTCTTCAGCTTCTTGCTGCCGGGCAGCGCATAGGCGGCGCAGGGGGCGAAGGAGGTGTCCTCCCCCTCGGCGCAGACGGCGCTGGCGAAAAACTGATGGGTGTGGATGATGAAATTCACATTCGCGCGAAGCTGGTAGGCCGCTATATGCACGCCCACTTCACTGCTGGGTTTGTAGGTTCCCTCGTAGGAGCCATCGGAGATGGTGACCTTGACCAGATCCTGTGGCTGCAGGGTATCATACGCCCGTCCGCTGGGGGTAATAATGAACTGCGTGTCCGAAATGCGGGCGCTGATATTGCCCCAGGTGCGGGCAATGAGCTGATTGGCCAGCAGACGGTGGCCCGCTTCAATGACAAGCTCTCTTGCCTGTTGTTCTGTATATGCCATACTTATTTCCCCAGCTTGCCGCAGTTGGCGAATACACGCTCAAAGCGGGCAAGCACATCGTCGATCATTTCCTCGGTGTAGGCGGCGCTGGTGTACAGGCGGCTGCCTGCCAGCGTAATGATGCCCTCCGCCATGTAGGCCGCACCCATGTGCTCCATTTCCACCTGACGGATGCCGGTCTCCTTCAGTACATGGGGAATGGTCCAGGGCTTGCTCCAATCCACGCAGAAGTGCATGGTGCCCACGCTGTCCAGATGGCAGATGCTGCCCTGATTGAATGCCACAAAGGGCAGACCATATTTTTTGATCAGCGCCTGCAGACCGCGTGTCAGGCGATCGCCCATGCGGCCGGCCACCTCGCAGGCGTTACGCTTTTCAATTTCGCACAGGGCGGTATAGCCTGCCACGCAGGAGATAGGAGTGGCTGCCATGGTACCGCCGCACATGGCCTTGGCCACCTTCTTGCCGGAGGAGTCCAGACCGGCGCCCAGATGTGCCATGCAGTCGGCGTGACCGCCCACACCGCCGGCACCGGGATAGCCGCCCGCTACGATCTTGCCGAAAATGGTCAGGTCGGGATCAATGCCGTAAAAGCTCTGGGCACCGCCGGGGGCGATGCGGAAGCCGGACACCACCTCGTCGCACACCAGCAGGGCGCCGTATTCATGCGCCAGCCGCTCGCAGCCCTGCACGAACTCGCGGGACACGGGGCGGGTGCCGCTTTCGGGGCCCACCGGCTCAATGTAGACCGCTGCCGTGCCGCCGTTGAGCTTGTTCTTCTTCAGCTTTCGCTCCAGATCCTCCAGATCGTTGGGGAAAAACTCATCGGTATGCTTGAACACGAAATTGGGCACGCCTTTGGACATGATGCCCTTGGTGCCGGGGACGCGCATACCGTAGGCCATTTGATCCGACCAGCCGTGGTAGGCGCCGCCCATTTTCAGCACATTCTTGTGCCCCGTCTTCAACCGCGCGATGCGCAGCGCGCACATACACGACTCGGTGCCGCTGCCCAGCATCCGGAATTTCTCCACGCTGGGCACCATCTCGCTGATCTTGCGGGCCAGCTTGTACTCATATTCGTGGAACAGACCCGTGGACGGGCCGCAGGTGTTCAAAAGGTCAATGACCGCGTCGCGGATCACCGGATCGTTGCTGCCCAAAATCGTGGGGCCGCCGGCCTGCAGCAGGTCATAGTACCAGTTACCGTCCAGATCGTACAGCTTGGCGCCCTCCGCCTTGGTGATGACAATGGGGAAGGGGTAGTTGAACGCCAGATTGTGCTGCACGCCGCCGGGAATGATCTTCTTTGCCTCGTCGGTCATGGCCTTGGATGCGGCACATTTCTTGTTGAAATAATTGTCCACATAGTCCTTCAACTTTTCGGGACGGATGGAATAGACCGGCTTGCGGATCAACTCATCCAGCTGGCGGGTCACTTCTGCCGCGTCCAGATATTCATCAATTGCAAAACCGTTGTAAGCCATAGTAACTCCTCCTTACCGTGAATGTTAATTCACATCTTGATAACACGGTATCACGCCCACGGGGGAATGTCAAGAGAAAGGGAATTTTATCCATATAAAGGTGTAATACCAAGCGGATAGGTGGTGTTTTCGGGTAAAACAGCGCCCTGATTTCGTGGGAAATCAGGGCGCTGCTATGGTTTGTAATATGGTGTGCGGCTTATTTCTGCTTGATGTCCTGCTTGATGGCGGTGGTGGAGATATCCGGCGTCCGCTCCAGATAAACCACTTCGGCGCCCTCTTCCTTCAGGAAGTCAAACTTGCCTTCCCAGTCGTTGCCGATAACGAAGGTATCAATGTGATATTCGTGGATGTCGGTGCGCTTCTGCTCCCAGCAGGTTTCAGGAATCACCAGATCCACATAGCGGATGGCCTCCAGAAGCTGCTTGCGCTGCTCGTAGCTGAAATAGCAGGTCTTGTGCTTTTCATTCCAATTAAATTCGTCCGTGGACAGCGCCACGATCAGATAGTCGCCCTGCTCCTTGGCGCGGCGCAGCAAATTGATATGACCGTAATGCAGCAGGTCAAATGTCCCGTATGTAATGACTCTTTTCATCTTAATCCCTCGGCTTTATTATCTATGGCGAAGCTTTTTGTATAGCTCCTTCAGCGCCATCATGGCTCTGGCGCGGGTGCGGAAATATTGATCGACTTTTTTATACGGCTCCGGGTCCGCTTTGTCCATGAGAAAATGGATGTCGGCATTCTCGATGAGATGCTGGGCTTTTTCCCGGGAGATGTATTTTTCCGTTACATCCTCCAGCAAAATCTTCTCGCTGACAAATCGCTTTCCGATGCCGTCCAGCTTGCACTCCTCCGGCAGCGGTTTGCCCCACAGCATATAGTCTGCGTACATTCTGGGGAAGTTTACGCCGCTTTTGGTGATGGCGTAGCCCGAGCCGCCGAAGCGCAGATTGATCTCGCAGAAGCGGATCCCGTCATCCGAGGCAAGGGCGTCCACATCGAACATACCGGTATAGTGCAGCGTCTCCACAAAGGATTTGAGCTGTCCCATAAACGCCAGGATCTCGGGATCGGATACCACCTCGCCCACGGCCATGATGCCCTTGCGGCTGCCGTGGCCGCCCTGCACAAATTGCAGGCATCCGTCCGGCAGCAGCACCTTGCCATCCGCGCTCATGCCGAGGATCGCGTACTCTTTTTTGATGTCGATGTAATCCTCCACCAACAGATCGAGGTCTTTAAATTTTGCTGCCATGGCGCCAACGGCCTTGGCAAGTGCCTCCTGATTGTCACAGCGCTTCAGGTGATCCTTGGAGCCCATCACCAGCACGGCCGGCTTGAGGAAGCAGGGATAACCAATGCCGGCGGGGATCTCGTATTTGCCGTCGCGGATGGTGATGTCGTGGCTGTCCGCGGCGGGCAACCCGAAATCCAGAACGAGGTGCTTCTGGGTCTGCTTGTTCATCAGCTCCGCCAGCTTGCCCTGCACGCCATCTACACTACTGAAAAGGTAGTAATTTTTCAGGTCATCGTAGTGCTCATCCAGCCACGGAAGCGCCAGATCGTCACACGGGATCAGCAGCGTTTCCCGCTCCGGATCGTAGAGCTCCATCAGAAAGTCGATGAGATTGTCGGCCTTCCAATCGGTCAGGCACACATGGTAAGCCGCAATGTGGCGGCAGGCTCGCTCCGGATAGGACTTGGCCAGAACCTTCATGACCTTGTAGTTCAATTGGATCAGCCGCACCAGCTCGATGTCGTAATCGCCGCCGGCAAGGGAGCGTGCCATGCCAAGGAGATTGTTGTAGTTACGGCTGAGGACAAGCACGCGCTTCGTATGTTTTTTGGCGTTACTCATAGCGTTCACCTGCCTGTGATGACAGCAAGGATAGGATAAAATTACACAGCTGCTCCGTGCAGTGATCCATGTTGATCTCCAGATATTTCCGTTTAAACGCGGCAAGTGCATGTTTGTCGTAGGGTCTTGCCAGAGCGGCAAACAGCTCTTCCTCCGTGACGCAGACATAGTCCCGGATCGCCTCATCGTACATATCGACATTCAGACCGTTGTTCACGGAATATTTGTCGATATCAGGCTGGAAGATGTACAGCTCCCGGTCGATGATGGCAGCTTCAAAGGAAATGGCAGAGTAGTCTGTGACCACCTTCTGACTGACCTTCATCCAATCCAGAGAGGAAAATTCGGCGTCCACGATGGCGCCGGCCTTTTCCGCCCAGGAATAGTCGGCGGTGTCCAGAAAATGCTTTTTGATGATCAAATTCATCTCACCGAAGGGGAAGCCGGCCACCAGCTTTTCCATGCCCAGGGCGGCGTTTTTCCGGAAGGTGGGTACATAGAGGACATTCACCTTGTCCTGTACACCCGGATACCGGGCATAGAGCCGACGGCACATCTCCTCGTCCGGCGCTTTGATAAAATCAATGCGGGGAAGACCCAGATACACCAGCTTTTCCTCTGGGGTGCGGAACGCTTCGGCAAAGAATTTTCCGGTGACATGGCTGGGCGCCAGAACATAGTCGTAGTTCCGGTGCATTTTCATAGCCTCCGCTACATCGGCGGAATGGCCGTCGGGGTTGTCGATGTTCTGCCAGCCGAATTTCTTCACCGCACCCAGCGCGTGCCACATCTGCACAATGCGCTGCCCCTTTTTCCTGGGTAGAACGGAGGCCGGAATGCAGTAGCCGTCCAGCACCACCACCCGGGAGGTGGCGATGTGGTAAACCTGCTTCAGCATCTGACCGCAGTATGACAGGGCACCACCAAAACTCTTTTGCAGCGTTTTGGTCAGCACAACTGTCTGCACGCCGTGACTTTGCAGACACCCATCCAGCATCCGAATATCCAGCGTGGGCGTATCGGACTGCCGGCTGATAATGGCCACCTTTTCCCGCAGGGGAAGAGGTCGGAACGGCAGATTGACCACGCGCAGCGCACCGGCTGCGATCTTTACCAAAAACTTACGCATTGCGGACTCCTACTTTTCTCAACGCTTGATTTTGCGAATGACCTTATCGGCGGTTCCTTCCGCTTCATCTCTTATGCGTCTGGCACCGGCCACCGAATAGAACTTCTTGAAATGCTCATAGGGCTTCGGGTCAAGGACATCACGGATGAAGCAGATGTCAGCCGAATCCAGAATTTTCTGCAGCTTCTCCATGGACAATCTGCCGGTGGCATACTCGTCGATGAGCACCTTTTCGCTGACAAAGGTCTGGCCGGTTTTGCTGAGCTTGCAGTTCATATCAATGGGCTTGCCCTGCAGCATATAGTCAGCAAACATACCGGGCAGGTTGACGCCGCACTTGGTCACGGCATAGCCGGATGCACCGTAGCGCAGATTGACCTCCACGAAATACATGGTGCCGTCCAGTGCCTGAACAAGGTCGATGTCATAAAGACCGTTATACTGCAACTGCTCCATGAAGTGGATCAGCTTGTCGATGAGTTCCTTCCAATACGGCTCACAGGGCAGCATTCTGCCCACAACGGCTACACCGCGATGCTCCGCCTGACCGCCCTCCTCGGCCACGAAGAAGCCGGGACCCACGACACCGTCCGGCGTGCTCAGACCCAGCAGAGAGAACTCACGGCGGATCTCCACATAGTCCTCCACCAGCATCTCAACTTCCTTGCTGCGGGAGAGCTTGATCAATGCCTTTTCCAGCTCCTCGCGGCTGTTGCAGCGCTGCATTTTGCTCTTGGCGCTGTTTTTGCTGACATTGGGCTTGATGAAGCACGGATAATTGACGGTATCGGGAATATCAAATTCGCCCTTATAGGCGGTAATGACGCAGCTGTTCAGAATGGGCAGTCCGGCCTGCCGTGCCAGCTCCTTCTGTACGCCCTTTTCCATCAAACGGTTGATGGCACCCTGCTCGCACCGTACACTGGGCATGAGATAGTATTTGCTGAGCTCGTCATAATTCTCGTCAATCACGCTGGCAGCCAGGTCGCAGGCAGGAATCAGCAGCATTTTGCTGTTGCGGTCTGCCAGCTGGATGAGTCGCTCGACATAGCGCTGGGTTTCTCTTTCTGCCACGCAGATATAGAATGCCTTCACATAGCGGCTGTAAGCGTCAGGCTGGAGCCGCTTCATGATATTCGTCGGCTTGGGGCGCGTCTGGAACATACGCAGGATCTCTACCTCGTAGCCGGCTTCACCCAGAGATTTGGCCATGCACAAATTGGAGCAGTAGTTGCGGCCCATGACCATCACGCGGGGCTTGGAGGCATCCGCATGGCGCTGATTGGCCGCTTTTGTCTGTGGATAGTGCAAGGCCAGATGCTTTGCCTGACGCAGGGGCGGTTTTACGACATCCAGCGCGTCTTTAACAGTTTGGGTGGCTGTCGTTTTCGCAGAGAGTATCTTCATTTTGCGCGCTTTCGCCTGAATGCTCCGGGCGAAAATCTCACCGGGGGCAGGGTCATCCTCACTGGTCAGCAGCGTGATGTCAGCGTTTGCGATGCACGCATCCAGTTCATCTTTTGTCATGAAGCCGTGCAGATAATCTTCCCATGCGATTTTTTCATAGATAAACTGCTTGCCGTAGGATGTTACGCGCTCCTCTTCAGGGGTGTGCCCCTCACCGAGAGCTTCCTTGACAAACAGAGCGGGCAGATTGACACCGCTCTTGAAGTAGGAGTAGTTCGGGCCGCCGCTGCGCAGGTTGACCTCGTTAAAATAGATCTTATCCCCGACGATATTCAGCTCCATATCGAACATACCTGTATAGCGGAACTGTCGGAGCATATCGACAATGCCGCGCCGTACGCTCTCGTCCAGCTCCTCAAAGGGAGCGACACGACCGGCCAGCGTGACGCCCTTTTCATATTGCGCCACATTGGTTTTGCGGATAATGGCGGGAATGATGATCTGCTGATCCAGACAGACGCCGCCCAGGTCGATCTCGTTGTCGATGTTCAGGAATTCCTGCACCAAGACCTGACGATTGGCAAACTTATTGCGCAGCTTGGCCAGATGCGCAAACAGCTCCGCCTTGTTTTCACACTTTGCCATCTCGCGCTTGTAGCCGGTGACGCTTTCGATGGGCTTGACAAAGCAGGGATATACCATATCCTCGGGAATCTCCACGCCCTTTTCCAGAGAGATGATCCATTCCTGCGGGGTCAGCAGACCGGCCTTGCGGGCCATCTCGCCCTGAATGGTCTTGTCCATCAGACGCGTAATGGAGCCGTCACCACCACCGAGTACGGAGGGCATGATGAAGATATCCTCCAGAAGGTTTCTGTACTGATCCATGATAGATGCGGTATAGTCGTCCGTAGGGAACAGAACGATCTTTTCATCAGACATTCCCGCATATTTCAACAGTTCCAGCACAAGCTCCGTATCCTGTCCGCCGCCGACCTTTTTGGATACGACCTCAACGGATTTGCGGATATATTTACTTGCTGCGGCGATCTCAGAGGTGCCGGCTTTGTGGGCACTGGCCACCAGATCCACCGTATATCCGGCGGCACCCAATGAACGGATAACACTCAGACCGGTGGAATAGTTTCTTGAAAGAACGACAACCGTTTGCTCTTTTTTATTCTCCATTTTTCTTACCATCCTTGATGCTTACAATTTTGCGATGTACAGATTGCGTTTTTTTCAACAGGAACGGCGTAACATTTATGCCCTTCCCAGCAGGGATCTCGCGTGATGTTTTAACGCGCTCAAGCGAATGCGGCGCTGGAAGCATCTGCCCGGCTGCGGATCCTCCTGATTGGCCAGGAGGGTGAAATCCGCCTCTGCGATCAGACGCTCCAACTCCTGACGGGTGATGAAAGCGTGAATATATTCCTCCCATGCGGCTTTCTCGTAAACGAATTTTTTGCCGAAAACCGCCATCTTCTCGTCCTCAGGTTTGTGGCGGACGCCCAGAAGCTCACCCACAAGGAGTGCCGGCAGATTGACACCGCTGAGGAAATAGGAATAGCTGGGACCACCGCTGCGGAAATTGACCTCGTTAAAATAGATCTTTCCGCGGCAGAGGATCAGCTCCATGTCCACCATGCCGGTAAAGTGAAAGCGGCGGAGCATATCCGTAATCGGCGCCATTGCGTCGCCCAGAATATCCGCGGGCATCATTTTTCCTGCAATGGTGACACCCCGTTCGTACTGCGAAACCAGCGACTTTTCAATGACCGCCGGAATGATGATCTCCTGATCCAGACACACGCCGGACAGGTCATATTCCTTTTCAATTTCCAGATACTCCTGCACCAGCACCGAGCGGTCACGGAAAAAGCGCTGCATCTGCGTAAGATGCGCCGTCAGCGCGGCGGCATCAGCGCACCGCGCCATTTCAAACTTGCGTCCGGTGATGCTCTGCAGCGGCTTGACGAAGCAGGGATAGACCATATCATCGGGGATACAGATTTCGGAACGCAGGTCAATGACCCATTCCAACGGCGCGTTTAACCCGGCGCTGCGTGCCATATTGCCCTGCAGCGTCTTGTCCATGGCATCTACCGTATTTAACCCGTCGGCGCGGATTTCAGGCATGAGGAAATGCTCCTTCAGCAGTTCCTGATTTTTTGCCACCACGGATGCGGTAAAATCATCTGCCGGAAAGAGAACCATCGGTTCACGATGCGTTTGGGCATACTGCGCCAAAGCCTCCATCAGCTCGCAGCCGGAGCCGTCCTGAATGCCGGATGCCGGAACCTCCACCGCATGGTGCACATACTTGCTGCACGAGGCGATGATGCTGCGCCCCTTTTTCATTGTGCTTGCAATCAGATCCACAGTATATCCCGCGGCACCCAGCGAACGAATCACGCCAAGACCGGTGGAATAATTCCGCGACAGAACGATAACAAGCGGCTTTAGATTATCCAAAATGATCACCTTATCAATAGATTCCACAGCGCCGGAGAATAGCCGTTAAGTGAATAGTCCCGCACGCGGCGAAAGACTGATTTTTACATAATACGACCTATATATACAGAATAAATTATATGATATCACCTGCTAATTGTCAAACGATATTGTTATAATTGCCAAATATGTTGCGCGGGCAAAAGATGGAAAAGATTGGATTTCAAACAGGGGGGCGCATGACGGATCTGCCGAAAAAACCCGCGATCCCATAGGCGGCGGGATCGCGGGGAGGAATGTCTGCTATGTAACTGAAGCGGCGCTTATTCGGCAAAGGCGTCCTGAATGTACCGCCGGAAGCTGGCTGCGCCGTACACGGTATCACCCACCAGATCGTGGGTCAGGGTGAATTTCGAGAATTTGATGATGGCCCATTTTCCGTTTTTCCTGTTTTTCGGTAGTCTGGCCAGAACGGAAAACAGGAATTCCGGTGCGCTTTTGATGACCGGCTTCTTATTGGCAGCTGCAAAGCACATCTCGGCAATTTGCCGGTAGGTATATGTCTCGCTGCCGCCGATGGAATAGGTGATATTTTCATCCAACATATGGGCAACGGCGAATTCCGCCAGATCCGGCGTGTGGATAACATTGCAGCGGAAATCCTTTTTCCCCAGCAGGGAAACGGAGCCCTTTTCAATCATGGGGCGGAACACCTTCACAATGTCATAGAAGTATCCCGTGGGACGGAGAATGACATATTGCAGGCCGGAGGCTTTCAGCTCCTGCTCGAAAAGGTACTTGGCATGGACCATGGGCACGTCCGGAGCTTCATCGGCTTTGATGACGGAGGTATAGACGAATTGCCGGACGCCGGCCTCTTTGGCGATCTGCAGCAGATTGCAGTTGCCCTGATAGTCGATATCATAATTGGTCTGCGTCGCAGAGCTTCCGGTCATGCCCACGGTGGAAATCACCACATCCGCGCCGTCGCAGGTGCCCTTCAGCGTGCTGATGTCGGTGACATCAATCTTGCGAAATTCAACATGGCCGCCCTCCAACCCCTCGACGGGGCGCTGGGTGGTGCCCAATGCGATAACGCGGTGTCCGCTGCTGACCAGCTCCTTCAGAATTTCGCTGCCCAGCTTTCCGTATGCACCGGCC
Organism: Candidatus Cacconaster stercorequi; assembly: GCA_018064925.1. Classification (GTDB taxonomy): domain Bacteria; phylum Bacillota; class Clostridia; order Oscillospirales; family Oscillospiraceae; genus Vescimonas; species Vescimonas stercorequi. The sequence continues at coordinate 132,692 of JAGHUH010000013.1, forward strand.
AAAACAACCTTCAGTCCGTCCCGCTTTCCCGCCTCGGCGGGGTGATATGGGCGGCACTGATAGCGCGGCAGATCTTTCGTCCGCTTGCCGTAGTCGATAGCGGCTGTGGGGCAGCGGTTGATGCAGGCGGTGCAGTGGATGCAGCTTTTGCCCCACACTGGTTTGCCGCCGTCAAGCCGGATGTTGTTCATGGGGCAGGAGCGGGCACAGAGTCCGCACCCGATACACGCATCGGAAACGGTGAATTTTTTGGCGCGCATAAAGGATTTATAGTACCAGTTTCGCACCAGCACCGTTGCGCCGTACATGAGCTTGCCCACACGGGGCATATCAAACGGCTGCTCTGCCCTGATGCGCTCCGCCAGCGCGGCAATCACCGGATCGGCCTCGGACACGATCCGATCGGCCGTTTCCTGCTCCACGGTTTTGAAGAACATGAGGTAGTTCTGCGGCATTTTGATGTGGGCGCTGCCCATAAAGGTAAGACCGCAATCATGGGCGATATGCTGATAAAACTGCGCGACATCGGATTTTTCGCCGGCACCGGTGGCCAGAAACCATGCGTTTTTGGCACCGGAGAATTGGGATGCACGCAAAAATTCCTCGAACTGTACCACCGGGGCGGACACATAGACCGGCCCGATGAAAACGAAGCGCTTCTCGTCGAAGAAGGAGCCGCCGCGCTTTTCACGGATATAGTCGGTGGCGCTGACGGCGGTATCGCAGAGGAGATCGGCCATCTGCTGGGCAACATATTTTGAGTTTCCGGTGGCGCTGAAATAAATAATCATAGCTTGATCCTCACAAATCACGGGTAAAGACCCAAGTGGGTGCGAAAACTTTTCTCAAAGCCAGTATAACGCATAACCGATGAATTTGCAATCACCGAGCCGGACAAAACACCGCCTCCTGCGCTTTGGCGCAGGAGGCGGTGTGATAGATTTTCAAAAGTACGGTGGTGCGGCTTACTGCACGGCTTCGCCCGTCTTGCCGCCGCGCTTGGGCTCGCGGTAGAGAAGCAGCAGCAACAGACCCAGCACATTGGCGGCCACCTGGAACAGATACATATTGCGGTAGCCGGTATTGACCGTGGACTGATACATATCCTCGATCTCCGGTGTCAGATCCCGCACAGCGGCGGCGTAGTTTTCGCCGGCTTTCCGGAAGGCATCGGGCAGGGCAGCCTTTACCTCGGAGAGCTGACCGGACAGCTCCTTCATTTGCTGCAGGGAGTCCCCCATGCCGGCAGCAGCGCCGGCCATAGCGCTCATGTCGCCGCCCATCTGGGTCATGGCGCTCATGTCGCCGCCCATCTGGGACATAGCGCTCATGTCGCCGCCCATCTGAGGCATGGCACCCATGTCGCCGCCCATCTGGGCCATGGCGCTCTCCATGCTCTGGATGCCGGTGTTGATGCCATTGATACCGGCGTCCAGACCGGTATTGATCTTTTCAATGACGGTGGGCGTCATGTCGGTAAACATCCGATCCACCATCTCCACCGTGATGTCGGCAATGGTGGTCACATCACTGTTCTGCAGCTTATCCAAAAGATCGGCGGGCATTTCGTAGGAGCTGTCACCGTCGCCGGACATCTGGATGTCCATGGTGGTCATGTCGCTCAGCTTGGGGATCTCCATGCCTTCCATCTGCTTGGAGAGCATGGGGTTCTGCTTCATCTGCTCCATGGCGCTGTCAATTTCCTGCGCATAGGGCAGAGCGGGCATTTCCGCCTGCTTGGGCAGGAGATCCATCAGACCACCCTGCAGACCGGCGGAGGCATGAACGATGAAGCCCACCATGATGGCAGGAGCCACTGCCGTGCCGATGGAGCGCACCAGGGACAGCGTTGCCAGCGCGGAGTTGCTCTCCTCGTCGCTGGTGTTCTGCAGCATCATGTAGTTCAGCGGCGTACCCATGGTCAGACCCAGACCAAAGCCGATGACGATGAGGGAGATGACCACATTGATCACATTCACGAATCGGACGGCCACAAAGGACAGATACAGGCAGCCGATGATGGTGATCAGGAAGCCGGCGGCCATCACGGGCTTGGCACCGTGCTTGTCGATGAGCTTACCGGACATCATGGAGGCGGCACCGGAGCAGAAGCCCAGAATGATGACGAAGTAGCCGCCGCTGCCGGAGGGGATCTTCAAGCAGTTTTCGGCGAACTGGGGGATGAAGATCATGCCCATCATGGAGCAGCCCACCACAACGCCCAGCGCCAGCGTGACCATGATCTGGCGGTTGGAGGCGTACTCGATGTGGAAGATGGGATCCTCTGCCTTGCGCTCCACCGCCACGAACAGGGGCAGCAGCACCACGGACAGGAGGATAAACGGCCAGACCTTCAGTGTGGTGAAGGAGGAGATAAAGTTGAAGAAGTCCAGATTTTTCAGGCCGTACAGCAATGCCAGAATGATCAGCGTCATCAGCAGCGTGCCCAGCTTATCCATGGCCTTGGTCTCTTCCATGCGGTTATTGGGCAGGACAATGATGCCGGCAATGACGATAAACAGGCAAATGGGAACATTGATCAGGAAGATCCACTGCCACTGGTCGGTGCCTGCAATGTTCAGCACAAGACTGCCCACGGAGGCGCCCAGCACATTGGCGATGCCGTACACGGCACCCACCAGACCCAGCGCCATGCCGCGCTTTTCCTCGGGGAAGCTGGTGCCGAATTCTGCTGTGGCCACGGGCATAATGCCGCCGGCGCCGGAGGCCTGCACCACGCGGCCCAGCATCAGCACCAGAAAGCTGTCTACCCCGGCGGACAGGGCGCAAATCAGCGAGCCGGTGCCGAACAGGGCAATGCTGAGAAGATAGACGCCCTTGCGGCCCTTCTTATCCGCCAGCTTGCCGGAGATGGGGATGATGGCGGCGTAGGTCAGGGTGTAAATGGTGATCATCCAGATGCCCAGATTGGCATCCACGCCCAACTGGCTCTGGATGATGGGACGGGCAGGGGTGATGATACCGGTGTCGATGGCACCGATAAACAGGCCGAGCAGATAGATGACGGCCATCCACACCAGACTCTTATCGGACTTGGTGTGGCCTTGTTGTTTCGTGTGTTTGCTCATAGTTTGCGAACCAATCCTTCTAATATAAACTGAAATTCTCGGAGCTGCTGTTCCGGAAAGTCGCTGAAGATGCGCTCCAGGCTGCGCCGGTGCACTTCCTGCAGCTGCGGAATCAGCTCCTGCGCCTGTACGCTGAGGGACAGCACCTTTTTCCTGCGGCACTCCGGATCGGGGGTGCCGTGCAGCAGACCCTTTTGCTCCATGGACTGGATCTGCCGGGAGATCAGCGCTTTGTCCACATCCAACGCCGCCGCCAGATCGTTCTGGCTGACCCGCTGCATACGCATCATGATGATCAGAATATGATACTCCATCAGCGAAATATGATATGCCTCCAGCATCTGACTTTGTACGCGTTTAAGATGCTTGTGCAGCTCGCCCAGACGACTGACGATCTGCTCATAGCATTCTGTTGCGGCCATGTGGATCCCTCCTTCGTGCTGACAGCTTTGCTTGCCGAAAAGCAACAGGGCATACTATAGCAAATAATGGTTGACATGTCAACTATTCGCAGGAGATAACAGGAAATTTTCACGGCAAGCGCCCGCTTCTTTGGGCTTGAATGCCTGATAATAGTATACGCCGCCTCGTGTATCTCTTGCGGTTGAAAATGTATATTGAAGCGGGAAAAAATTCATTTTAACGCCGTATACTTGCAATATGACAGGGAATATCAAAAATATATGCGGTATTTTTGTATACTTTTCCAATTTACGGCGATGAATAAAAATGCTATCATAAGTGCATATTTAGTAATTAATTGAGGAAAGCGGTGTGTATTATGGGTTTCTATTCATTTGCATACGGGGACGGAAGCGTTTCACTTCCTGTGGACGAGTCCTGTGTCATCGGTCAGCTGCACGGCAATGAGATCCCCCCGGTGGGCGATATCAAAGAGGCATTGTACCGGACGCTGAATGAGCCCATCGACGCACAGCCGCTCTGCCGGCAGGTCACGCCGGAGACCACGGTGGCGCTGGTCATCAGCGATATGTCACGCTTCTGGATGCGGCAGGATCGGGTGATTCCCCACATCGTGGACTATCTGACGGAGGTTTGCCATCTGCCGCTGTCCCATCTGACCATCGTGGTGGCCAACGGTACCCATGAGGGCGGCAGCGAACAGGATCTGCGCAAGCTGGTGACGGATGCGGTATATGATAAGGTGTCGGTGGTGAATCACGATTGCCTTGCACCCGATCTGGTGTATCTGGGCACTACTACTTACGGCACGCCCGTCAGGGTGAACGCCATTGCCGCGGCGGCGGACCTGTGCATCTGTCTGGGCGCCGCCACCTACCATGTGATGGCCGGCTTCGGCGGCGGACGCAAAAGCATCCTGCCCGGCATCAGCGGTATGGAAACCATTCAGCGAAACCATGCGCTTTCTCTGGATCCGCAGTGCCTCAAGCCCAATCCGTTGATCGGCAACGGCAAGCTGGAGGGCAATCCCCTGCATCTGGATATGTGTCAGGCCGCCGGCATGATGAAAAAGCTTTTCATGGTCAATCTGGTGGTCAACGCACAGGAGGAGCTGTGCGCCATCTTCTCCGGCCACTATCTCCACTCATGGCTCCGCGCCTGCCGCGAGGTGGAGCGGGTCTATCAGGTGCCCGTTCCCGAAAAGGCGGATGTGATCATCGCCGGCTGCGGCGGCTATCCACGGGATATGTCCCTGTATCAGGGCACCAAAGCCATCGACAATGTGGAGTCCGGGCTCAAGGAAGGCGGCACGCTGATCTTGATCATCGAGGCTCGGGACGGCGGTGGCCCCGCCGAATACTTTGACTGGAGCCGCAACTGGCAGGACGGTACGCTGGAGCAGCGCCTGCGGGAGCATTTCACCGTGGCAGGTTATGTGTTTTTCCTGAACTGCTATCAGGCGTCCCATCAGCGTATCATGCTTTTAAGCAGCATCGACCCCCAACTGGTGCAGCCCATGGGCATCGAGGCATACAGCAGTGTGGATGAGCTGATGGCCGCCGCCAACATCGACGGCAAGCGCACCTACATCATCTCCAACGGCGGTACCGTCGTTCCGGTGGTAAAGGAGGCGCAGTAACATGGGCAATTCCTTCCTGGCGGAGCGCTTCCAAAAGCCGATGACCGGCTTTGCACTGGACACGGAGGCACTGGCCAGATACAGCGATGTGATCGACCTGTCCATCGGCGACCCCGATCTGATCACAGATGAACGCATTATCAACGCTGCCTTTGCCGATGCCAAGGCCGGCTACACCCATTACGGTGAGCCGAAAGGTGATCCCGAGCTGATCGCGCAGGTCTGCAAAGCGTGGTGCGAGGATTATGGCCAGATCATCACCCCAAAAGAGGTGCTGGTCACCGCCAGCAGTTGTCTGGGCATGTCTCTTGCCCTGATGGCGGTGCTGAATCCGGGAGACGAGGTGATCGTGTTCACCCCGTATTTCCCCATCTACCGCCAGCAGATCGAGCTGGCCGGCGGCAAATGCGTGGAGGTTCCCACCTACGCTGCGGAGAACTTTGCCATTGATGGCGGGCGTCTGCGAGGTGCCATCACGGAGCGCACCCGCGCCATCATCTTCAACAATCCCTGCAATCCCACCGGTGTGGCGTACAGCATGGCGGACTACGAGATCATTGCCGATGCTGCCAGAACGCATCACCTGCTGGTGCTGGCAGATGAGATCTATACCGCGTATCTTTTTGAGGGACGCTTTGTTCCGTTCCGTACCCTGCCGGATATGGCGGCGTGTACCGTGACGCTGAACAGCTTCTCCAAGAACTATCTCATGACCGGTTGGCGCGTGGGTACGGTGATCGCACCGCCGGAGATCGTTGATGCCATGGATTTCATCAACGGTACATTGGTCTACTCCACGCCGTCCATTTCGCAGCGAGCGGCGCTGGCTGCTTTAAGGCAGCGCAAGGAACTGCTGCATGAGTGCACCGCCGCATTTTTAGAGCGCAGCGCCTACGCCGCGGAGCGGATCCGACGGATCCCCTATCTGGATCTGGTAGCGCCCAAGGGAACCTTTTACCTGTTCCCGGGCATTCAGAAAACCGGCCTTACCTCACAGGCGTTCTGCGATGTGCTGCTGGAGCGCGCCCACATTCTGGTTTCGCCGGGACAGGCCTTCGGGCAGGCCGGTGAGGGCCATTTCCGCATCTCCTGCACGGTGGGCATGGAAACATTAAAAGAGGCTTTTGACCGCATGGAAAAGCTATTTTAAAAAATCAACAATCAAAAAAGAAAGGAAACGAGAAAATGAAGAAGTTTACCAAACTGCTGGCCCTGGTACTGGCCATGCTGATGTCCGTATCTCTGCTGGCCGGCTGCGGCGACACCGCATCCGACGACAACGGCGACACCGCCGAGACCTCCCCTGTGCTGGAAAAGATCCTCTCCAGCGGTAAGCTGGTGGTGGGCACCGAGGCACAGTATCCCCCCTATGAGTTCAAGGACATTGACGCCAACTTCGTTGGCTGCGATATGTTCCTGGCACAGAAGATCGCCGACAAACTGGGCGTGGAGCTGGAAGTCGTTGACATGAAGTTCGACGGCATCATCCCCGCTGTGCAGTCCGGTCAGTGCGATCTGGGCATCGCCGCCTTCACCAACACCCCCGAGCGCGCTGAAGTCATCGACTTCTCCGACCTGTACGAAACCAGCCAGCAGCTGCTGATCGTTGCCGCCGGCAACGCCGATAAGTATGCCACCAAGGAAGCCCTGAAGGGTTTGAAGGTCGGCTCCCAGAAGGGTACCATCCAGTCCCAGCTGGTGACCTCCGCTCTGCCTGATTGCGAGCTGTTCGAGCTGGATAAGTATCCCGCTCTGGCTCTGGAAGTCCAGAATGGCAACATCGCCGGTCTGGTGGTGGATGCCGCTGTGGGCGAATCTCTGGTTGCCAACAGCAAGGGCGCGCTGGAAGTGTCCAATTTCGCTTTCTCCGCCGAGGAAGCTTCCTTCGGTAAGTCCGTTGTTGCCGCACAGGGCAACGATGCGCTGCTGGCCGTGGTGGATGAAGTGATCGCCTCCGTGCTGGATGACGGCAGCTATCAGGCCGCCTATGACGAGGCCGTGAAGCTGGCCGCCGAGATGGGCCTGTAAGTTCAAAAAACAGAATCAAGCCATGGCGACTGCGCGCCATGGCTTGACGCTGATTTCGTGTGAGGACAGAACATGAGCAATTTTTTCAGTGACATCGGGATGCTTTTCTCCCGCTACAACAGTTTCTTTTTGGAAGGAATCCGCAACACCATCATTATCGCGCTGTTCGCCGTGCTGATCGGCACCGTGTTCGGCGTTCTGATGGCGATGATGCGCATGAGCAAGATTTGGCCGCTGAAGGCTATCGCCACCGTTTACATCGAATTCATCCGCGGCACCCCGCTGATGGTGCAGCTGATGTTTATCTTCTACGGCCTGCCCATGCTGGGGATCACCTTCCCCGAGGTTTCCTTTATCCCCAACTTCAGCCGTTTCGCCGCCGGTATCGTGGCCATGAGCATCAACAGCTGCGCCTATGTGGCAGAGGTCATCCGCTCCGGCATTCAGGCTGTGGACGGCGGGCAGATGGAGGCCGCCCGCAGCATCGGCTATAGCCACACCCAGGCGATGCTGTATGTGGTGCTGCCGCAGGCCATCCGCAACATTCTGCCGGCGTTGGGCAACGAATTTATCACGGTGATCAAGGAATCCTCCATCGTGTCCGTCATCGGTATTGCCGACCTGATGTTCCGCACCAACGATGTGATCGCCGTGACTTACCGCACCCTGCCCAGTCTGGCCATTGCCGCTGTGATCTATTTCTGCATGACCTTTGCAGGCAGTCGGCTTATTGCTTTCACGGAAAGGAAGATGTCACATGGAAAACAATGAATTTCTTCGCGTTGTGGATCTGCATAAATCCTTCAACAAGCTGGAGGTGCTGAAGGGTATCAATACCTCCTTTTCCCGCAATGAGGTGGTCTCCGTCATCGGCCCCAGCGGCGGCGGTAAGAGCACCTTCCTGCGCTGCCTGAATCTGCTGGAGGTGCCTACCTCCGGCCAGATCATTTTTGACGGCGTGGACATCTGCGACAAAAAGCAAAATATTAACCTCCACCGCCAGAAGATCGGCATGGTGTTCCAGCAGTTCAATCTGTTCAACAACATGAATGTCATGAAAAACCTCACCGATGCTCCCGTGCGCATCAAGAAGATGCCAAAGGAGGAGGCTTGTGAGAAGGCATTGGCCCTGCTGAACAAGGTGGGGCTGGCGGATCGCGCCGACGCCTATCCCTATCAGCTCTCCGGCGGACAGAAGCAGCGCATCGCCATCGTCCGTTCACTGATGATGGAGCCGGAGGTCATGCTGTTTGACGAGCCCACCAGCGCGCTGGATCCGGAGATGATCGGCGAGGTGCTGGAGGTTATGAAGCAGTTGGCCGATGAGGGCATGACCATGATCGTGGTGACCCACGAGATGCGCTTTGCCCGTGAGGTCAGCTCCCGCACCATGTTCCTGGCCGGCGGCCATATCGAGGAGGATAAGCCCAGCCACGAGCTGTTTGCCAATCCCGAAAGCCCCCGTCTGCAGGAGTTCCTGGCCAAGGTGCTGTAAAGGACAACAGGTAAAATGCAGGAAAACAATACGATGCCCACAGGATAGAAAAAACAGGCGGTTACTTCAGGAAAGTAACCGTCTGTTTTTTGTTTATTGATGGGTTGACAACAGCCGCGAAACAACGCTTATTTTTTGACATATTTGAAATGAACAACGGAACTGGGGGCGGAATCGGCATTGCTGATGGAGCCACGGGCAATGACCTTATAGTAATATGTCGTGCCGTCGGTCATGTTCTTTGCATTGGTAACAGTCAATGCCGTGGTGGTGCAAAATCTGGTGTACGGGCCATCGGAGGAGGTGGCGCGGTATACCTGATATTTGGCGGCGCCGCTGACTTTATCCCATTTGATAACCGGATTGCCGCTTTTGTTAGCGGTAACGGTTACAGTCGGACGCGCACAATCCACACAGCGATGAAGCGTCGAGCTGAATTTGCCCGAGCCGCCATTGCTGCCGATGGCGCGAACCTTGTAATAGTAGGTCGTGCCCGGTGTGGCATCGGATGCGTTCGTAAATGCGGTGTCGGTGGTGGTATGGATCCGGCTGTAGCCGCCGTCTTTGGACAGAGCACGCCAGATTTCATAATAGGCGGCACCGCTGATCTTATTCCAGGTCAGTTGAATCTTGCCGGTGGAGCTTTTGTTGCTAATGTGCACCGTGGGAGCAGACAGCAGCTTCCAGTGGGCATACAGCGTTCGGCTGGATACGATAATGCTATCCGTCGTTATGCGCTTACCGCCGCTTTTGGCCGTGTACCAACCCAGGAAATCATAATGATGACGCGTCGGCTTGGGCAACGACACCGGAGCGCAGCTATCGGCAACCGATGTTTTGCACTGCGAGCAGCTGCCGCCATTGGCATCAAATGTCAGGATGTGATAGGCAGATTTGGAGTATTTGGGCCAGTAGACATCGCGGGCGGACTTTCCGCGCTGCTTATACTGGTTGACGCCGCCGGAATACTCGGCGCACCGCTCAAAGTAGCGTGCCCAGTTGTACCCCGCGGTATAGGCGCCGGCTGCGGTGTTGGGCACACCTTTGATTTTTCCGTAGGAACGGGATTCGCTGTTGTTCAGTTCGTACTGCAAATAATGAAGCTGTCCGGTCAGCCCGGAATAGCTGTATCCATGAGAGGCGCAGTAGTTTTTCAGCCGTGTAAATCTGGCACCATTCCATTGGCAGATGCCGTAGCTGGTCTTGCCGTTGGTATCTATACACCTTGCTGTGGGACTGAAGCCGGATTCCTGCTTAATATTTGCCAGACAGCCGCAGGCTGCAGCCGGACTCATTCTCATGGTTTCAGTAAAATATTTATATATCAGTTGCTCATTTGTTGCGGCAAACGCCGTTGTCGGTATGAGTGAAAGGATTAAAATCAATGCAAATACAGTGCTGATAATTCTTTTTTTCATAAGCGCCCCCTCTTTAGCATGGTACTTAATAAGAAGAAAAGACCAAAATCGTTTTATATATTATACATTAAATTAAACGAAAAAGCAAATGCGGGCCTCCGGCAAGCACCTGCAACGGCTTGATTGGGGCCAATTATTGGGAAATCTTACGCAAAACCTTGTTGATTTCTGCTATTTTTATTCCGTGTTATTTGGCAAATTGCTGATGTGAAACGGATATAGACAGCACTCGCCGACATGAATGAAGAAAGGATGGCAGACACAACCGTGCCTGCCATCCTTTCTTCATGACCATTGGGGAATAATGTATTTCATTTTATAGATGAGATAATGTTCAGGGCGAACGCCAGCAAGAGCATCAACGGCAGAACGATGGATCCGAGATGCTTCGCCTTCTTGTTCGTGCCCAAAATCAGATCGGCAAATTTGTTTACGATCAGATTGACATACTTGGTAACAATATCCGCACCAAACACCAGACACAGCAGGAATGTGATGATGAAGATATAAATGTAGTAAGTATTGGAAAATTCCTTTACCGGGAAAGCCTGCAAAAACATCAGGGCAAATCGCCGGTGGCAGACATAAATGCCGAGAGAATTTCTGCCCCACTTGGAAAGAAGCGGAATTTTACAGTTCGGAATAGCAAGTAGGAATATGCCAATGAAAAGGAAGGCAACGGCAATCAGGATGCATCTGTTGACAAAGCCGGTTCCAAATTCCGGATACGGATCATACAGCCACTCGGCCTGCTTCATAAAGTGGAAATGAGAGAGATAGTAACAGCCGCCAAAGAGCGCAATAAACGCGACAATTCCCACGGGGACACGGTACTTCCAATTCAGCACCTTCATGAGCTTGTCCTTGTCAAACATATAACCGGCCAGGAAAAACGGATAGAAACCAATCGTTCTTGCCAACACCATGGTATTGTTGATTTCGCCGCAAAAGCCGGCGCATAAAGTGAGCGCAATGGAGAAAAAGAGGCACCATTTAATCTTTGACACATAGTCCACCGTCAGCCGCCAGACCATCATGGATACCAGAAACCAGAAAACAAGACACGGACGAAGCAGTTGGAATTTGACGCCTGCCGTCAGGTAACGGTCTAATCCCAGAAGCAGGTTAAAGATGAGGAACATGGCAAGCAGCTTCGCCACGGATTCCAGGCTTCGCGCCTTTGCCGACTTACTCAGAAAACCGGAGCAGAAAGCAAATGCGGGCATCACAAAAGCTTCCAGCGTCAGCAACAGGTATGTTACATTTACTCCGGTCAGTTTTTTGGAAGTGCCATAGCCGATGATCATGTGGCACAGCACGACCAAAAAAATCAATAGTCCCTTAAAATTATCCCAGAAATATAATCGCTCTTTCTTGGGAGCCTCAACCGCAATTGAGCTAACAGCGTTGTTCGACATAAGTTCCTCCTAAAATTTCAGGATAGCAGTTATACTTTACCATCCGTGCTTGCTTCAATCGGGATGCAGTTTGCCTTTTGACGAATAAGTTTTTCCGGCGCGGCAATGCCCACAACCGTTGTTTCATCATCAAACAGCACGATATGTCCCGTAAAAACACGAAAATCGCTGATTATTATACGCTGAAATAATGATATTGTCAAACGATGTATGTCCTGAAACGATCATATAAGCGAAAACACCGGGGCGGATATCCCGTTCCTTTCCGCGCTTCAAATACCGTGGGTTTTATCTGCGGTGCAGGGACTGAAAATTTGCTTGTGCGGGGAAAGGAAAGATTGATTTTCCACCTATTTCGTGATAGAATCACTTTGTATGAGCATGTTTTTCCGGGTTATTTATGCCCTGTCGGCAGAGGGACGCCGGCAGACCTGCTCTATGCAATACACTTTATAAGCGCAAGTGGAAACGAGCTGCGCTTTTATGTTGAAACAGGACATATGGAAAGGGGTATCAAATATGTTCAATCTTCAAAGTCTTGTGAAAAAATGCACCCAAAAAGTCATGCAAAAAAAGGATCGGGTAAAAAGCAATTCCAAAAAGGAACTGCGGGAAAAGCGCACAAAATCTGTGATGAATAAAACCGGCTGGGATTACGATAGAGCATATGCAGCCTATCGCAAGGCATACAAGGAGCACGGCATCTGCTTTGCCGATTATATGAAGTACTGCTTCTATGACATTCCGGAGGAGCAGCACGCTGCCAGATGGCAGGAAATTCAGCAGAAAAAAGAGGGGGAGGAAAAGCGGAAGGCATTGCGCGAGTCCCGTATTGCCAAGGTGGTAAAGAAAACCGGTTGGGATCGCGATAAAGCGTATGCATCTTATCGCAAGGCATACGAAAAGCACGGCATCCGCTTTGCTGACTATATCAAGTATCAGTTTTATGACATCCCGGAAGAACGGCACGCTGCCAAGTGGCAGGAGATCCGCGAGAAAAAGGCCATGAAGGAAGAGCAGAAGGTGCAGCGCGAGAGGCGCACTGCCGCCGTGATGAAGGCCACCGGCTGGGATCCCGACACGGCCTATGCTGCCTATCACAAAGCATATACCGACCATCGTATCCGCTACGCCGACTATATGGAGCATCGGTTCTATGCCATCCCGGCGGAAGAGCACGCCGCCAGATGGCAGGAGATTCAGGAGACGGAAAAGGCGAAAAAGAAAAGAGAACGGCAGGAGCAGAAAGAAAACTGCATCTGCAAGGTGATGAACCTTACCGGCTGGAGCCGCGACGAGGCAACCGCCAAAATTGCAGATGCCCACAAGCGTACCGGCTGTTCTACGCTGGAATATTACGAGTATCGCTTCTTTGAAATGACCGATCAGCAGCAGTCGGAGGTCTGTCTGGGAAAGACCAAGAGCGCGGTGAACGAATTATACAATTTGAATAAATTCTTCATCAACATGACACACGACAAGGCGCGCTGCAATTTCTATTTTGAGAAATTCCTGAAGCGGGCGTGGTGCCTGAATACCGATATTTCCAAAGCGGAATTTATCAGCCGTTTTTCCAACAGTGTTCGCGTGATTTATAAGCCCATTCTGGGCCATCGTGGTTTTGGCGTGGAAGCGCTCGATATCAATCCGCAGAATGCCGGTGAAATTTATGACAAGCTTGTCGCCTATCCCGAGGGCGTGGTGGAGGAATATGTGGTGCAGCATCCGGAGCTGAGCCGTATGTGCCCGGCTTCTGTGAATACGCTGCGCGTGGTTACCGTATGCTCGAAGAGACGCTCGGTCACACCGGACGGGAAGCATATGGACATCGCATATGCAACGCTCCGCATCGGCGCCGGCAACAGCGTGGTGGATAATTTCCACAGCGGCGGTATCTGCGCGGCGGTGGATCTGGCTACCGGTAAGCTGACCACACACGGCACAGACATGGATTGCCATGTTTTCAAAACACATCCCATGACCGGTGTGACCATTAAAGGTTTCCAGATCCCCTGCTTCGAAGAAGCCATGGACATGGTGCGTCAAGCCTGCCAGATGGAGATGGCAGAGGGCCTTATCGGATGGGATATCGCCATCTCCGAAAACGGCCCCGTGCTGATCGAGGTCAATATGGATCCGGGCACCGTGCTGCTGTCCACGCCGTATGCCATTGATAAGATTCCCAGTAAGTGCGTGATGCAGAAGTACATATTTGACGATGGACTGGAAACACGGCCGATTTACAGCGTGATGGTGGCCACTGGCTGGGACTATGAAAAGGCAGAGGCTGCTATGCACACTGCCAAGGAGCGGTATGGGATCCGCTTTGCAGATTATCTGCGCTATCGCTTCTTTGAGATCCCGGAGGAGGAGCAGGAGGACGAGTGGGAGAAGATCACCGATGAACTGAAAAAACGGAAATCAGCTCCCTCAAAGGCCGAGGAAAAGGCGCGGCTGAGAGAGGAAAATATTCAAAAGATTATGGCGGCCACCGGCTGGAATCGCGAGAAAACCGAGCAGGATCTGGCGGAGGCCAGAAAGGAAATCGGCTGTAGCCACATTGAATATCTCCGCTACAAGTTTTATGAGCTGACCGATAAGGAGCGGCTGCGCTTCTGCCTGTGGGTCGATCGCGTGGCACTGTCTAAACGCTATACCACAGACAGAGAATTTGCCCTTTTAACCCGCAATAAGGCAGAATCTAATAAATACCTTGAGGAATTCCTGCATCGCAAATGGGCCGCGAACACAGAGCTCTCCCTTGAAAAATTTGCGGAGCTGGCCAAGGATTGCCCGCGCCTGATCTACAAGCCACTGAAAAATGTGGGAGGACACGGCATCGAGGTATTTGATGTGGATCCGGAGCATTTGGAGGAATTACGCCGGACACTCGTTCGACTGCCTGAGGCCGTTGTGGAAGAATGTCTGGTGCAGCATCACGAGCTGAATCGTCTGTGCCCGGGCAGCGTAAACACCATCCGCGTGGGTGCCATTACCTCCAAAAACGGCCCCGTCACGCCGGACGGACGCGATACGGATATTGCTTACGCCATTTTGCGTATGGGCTCCGGTACCTCGGTGGTGGATAATCTGGGTAGCGGCGGTATGTGCGCTGCCGTTGACCTGCATACCGGCGAGCTGATCACCAATGCCATTGACCGTCTGAACAACGAATTTGAATGCCACCCCTATACCGGCGTAAAGATCAAGGGCTTCCGTATCCCCTATTTCGAGGAGGCCATGCAGATGGTGATTGACGCCTGCCACAAGGAAAGAACGCAGGGTTACATCGGCTGGGATGTCGCGATTACAGAAAACGGCCCCGCCCTCATTGAACTGAACGACACACCGGGCAGCGACGGCGTGGCTGTGCCCTATACCTATGAGAATGTCAATACCAAGATCATCCTGCGAAAATATCTTTTTGACTATGACGAATGCCAGAAATGTGTGGCAGCCGTGGAGGAAAAGACCGGTTGGTCCCACGAAAAGACGCTGAAGGCCATGACGGAGGCGTGGAAGGAAAACGGCACCTCCTTCGCGGATTTTGCTGCCAGTTACTGCGATTGACGCGAAATAGACGGGGACGCTGCATCGAATAAAAAGCCGCGGCAAAAAAGGCGGTGTGATGTGAAGGTAATCCCCCAATCATTACCGCAGCATCGTAAAGGCGAAGAAATAACGCGCAGAAAAGCTTTTCTGCGCGTTATTTTTATCCCGTAATCTGCACATTCGATTATGAGCACCGGTTACCGGTCGAGTGTCTTTGGCGGTGCGGAACGGTAAAGATTCATGTGCAAAATCGTTTGCAAACTCGGTTCTGAATGAAATCAGCCAGCGAGGGAGGCGGTGTCTTCCGCCGCTCCAAGTGCTTCGCGTTCATGTACTTCGAACCAGCTCTATTAATTCGCTCGTGATTACTTCCTCGTTCAGTTGTACAGTTTTCTCGGACATGGTTTGCTTACTCCTTTCAGAATGTTTGTGTGTATACGCGCTGCAAAGGTGCTGCCTGATCAGTTGACCGAGTAAAAAACACAACATCATTCACCTGAACAGGAAACAAGGGCATCAGCGGTTGGCGCGCTGATGCCCTTGTTTTGAGGAGAGAGAAGCTGCTGAAGAAAGAAAATAGACAAACCAATTCGATGACCGCGGTTGCCAACAGAATAAGGGGATCGTCGATGACAGGAATCGAGTTCTTTCCATCATAGCGGTGAGCTTGTGAAATATTATAGTAAACATATGGTATCGAGAAGAAGCGTGATAGAGGTGTTTGTCGTTAAGTTGAGAATTACTTTGGGAAATGAGGAGTATAGCAGTGCTGCTCTCGACCCATATGTGTCACTATCATAGGATTTCAATGAGTAGTTTCGGCTTATGCTAATGGGCATTAGCTTTCCTTTATTCAAAGGCTTAACGCCCCTGATGCCAAGCTGCACAACACAAAGAATTATTCAAATTTGGAGCGCAATCCCATGGGGCTATCCGCAAAGATTGCAGCATCCATCTTTCTGAGATTTTCCGAAATGATTGGTTCAAACTCCATTTTGTCGAGAATATCCCGCTGTAGATCCATGCCGGGCGCGATTTCGATGAGTTCCATTCCCTTTTCCGTAAGGCGGAACACAGCGCGCTCCGTCACATACAGGATCTCTCGGCCGGTTTTTACCGCATACTCGCCGCTGAATGTGATTTGCTCTACCTGCTTGACAAACTTCATAGAGGAGCCGTCCTCTATGATGTGCAGCTCCCTGTTGCGGATATCATACTTGGTTTTGCCTGAAGTGAAGGTTCCGCAGAACACCACCTTTTTTGCGTTTTGCGTGATGTCGACAAAACCGCCGCAGCCTACCATTCTGCCGGCAAATTTGCTGACATTGATATTGCCATTCTGATCGGCCTGTGCAAGTCCGAGAAAAGCCAGATCCAATCCTCCGCCGGCATAATAGTCGAACATATCCGGTTGGGAAATGATGGCATCGGCATTGGAGGAGGCACCCAACTCCAAACCGCCGGCAGGAACACCGCCGATGGGGCCGGCTTCAATCGTCATGTTCACCAGATCACTGATACCTTCTTCCAGCGCAATGGCAGAAACACCATCCGGTACTCCGATGCCCAGATTGACAATAGCATTTTTCTCGAGCTCCATGGCACAACGCTTGGCGATGATCTTTCGGAGATTCATCTCCATCCGGTTTCCGGAAAGAGCTCCGGTGCAGGCTCTGACCTCTCCTGAATAGTAGGGATTATATTGAGAAAGGAGCGTCTGCTTCTGCTCCGGATCGACCACCACATAGTCCACCATGATTCCGGGAACCTGCACCTGCATAGGATTCAAAGTCCCTTGTTCTGCCAGTCGTTCCACCTGCGCAATCACAATGCCGCCACTGTTTTTCGCGGCCTGCGCCAGGGGAAGTGTTTCTAACTTGATGGCTTCTTTTTCTATGCTGATATTGCCGAATTCATCGGCTGTGGTACCGCGAATCAACGCCACTTGAATGGGACGACTCTTGTAGAGCAGTTGCTCCTGTCCGTCAATGGTCAGAAAGTCCACGATATCCTCTTTGGCTGCGGTATTCATTTTGGCGCCGTCCACCCGCGGATCCGCAAAAGTTCCCAACCCCACATGTGTTAAAAAACCAATTCGCCCGCCGGCAATCGCCCGAAAAAGATTGACGACGACGCCCTGCGGCAAATTATACGCCGCGATTTTGTTTTCGTTAATTAGCCCGCTCAACTTTTTGGCAAGGCCAACATGTCCACCAATCACCGTGCGCACCATGCCGGGAAAGGCAAAGTGGTCCAAGCCGAAATTGCTTTTCCCGCTGTCGCCATTACCGGATGCAAAGAACAGCGTCAGATCTCTGGGACTTCCCGTCTCCAGAAACACATCCTCCACGGCCTGACATAGCTTTTCCGGAAAGCACATTCCATTGGCAAACCCGCTCATGGCAACGGTGTCGCCGTTGCGGATCAGTTTAGCTGCTTCATATGCAGTAATAACCTTCGACATCGTCTGTGTCCTCCATACTGCTTTGTGCTTACAGCCGCATGCCGCCGTTGACACCCAAAACCTGACCGGTCACATAAGATGCTTCATCGCTGACCAGGAACAGCGCTGCGTTGGCAATCTCCATAGGTTGACCCAATCGCTTGAGCATGGTCATGCCGGCAAACTTGTCCAGCAGATCTTGGGGTACAGACTTCAGCATATCCGTCATGGTATAGCCGGGAGCAATGCAGTTCACTCGGACGGCCGCACCCTTGCGGGCAAACTCCTTGGCCCAGGTCTTGGTCAGGCCGATGACACCAGCCTTGGCAGCGGCATAGTTGGCCTGTCCGATGTTGCCGTACTCGCCCACCACGGAGGAAATGTTGACGATGGCGCCGCTGCCCTTTTCCTCCATCTGAGGTCCAATGTAGCGGGTCAGATTGAACAGACCCTTTAGATCCACATCAATGACCGCATCCCACATTTCATCCGTCATCTTGCGAGTCATGGCATCCCGAGTGATACCCGCATTGTTCACCAGAATGTCGATCTTTCCGTACTTTTCCATGACGGTCTCATAGAATTTTCGACAACCCTCGCTATCGGTGATGTTCAACTGGCAGTACTCCACATTGGCTGCCTCGTAGGTCATCTCACCCATATCTACCGCGATGACAGTGGCTCCTTCTTTGGCAAACAGCTGACACATACATGCCCCCAATCCTCTTGAACCACCGGTGACAACAGCAATCTTTCCATCCAAACGCATCATATTTTCCTCCTGAGCATTGTTTTCAATATTTGTAGAGATACAGGGATTAACTGCTGCTACTATATCCGAACGAAAGCTATATGGCAAATGCATTTTTTGTTGGCTGCTCATGCATTTTTGCTATCGTTAAAAATGAAGGGAGCCGTTCGGGACAGATATTCAGCATAGCAAGGATACGGAATCGTGGGGTTTCTCCCACACCGCAAATAAGTTATATGGGACGCAGCCGAATTCTCGGCGTCCATTGACTGCGTTTGATGAGAATGTATTGCGGTGAATTGCGCCATGCAAAAAAAGTATTGGGAATCATGGGGGATGGATACTGGAAAACAGTTGAATCGCTTGGTATAATGATGGCAGAAAAGTAAGAAAGGAAAGCTGGCTATGACATTGACACAACTGGAGTACTTTGCCGAAACTGTACGCAGCGGTAACTTTACCAAGGCTGCCGGGAAACTATTTGTCAGCCAGCCTACCTTAAGCCGCGCGATTCAGAATCTGGAGAAGGAACTGAATACGATCCTGATTGACCGAGATGCCAAGGACTTCCAGCTCACCCGGGATGGACTGATTTTCTTCAGCTATGCCGAAGACATGCTGACGGATTTCCGGGAAAAGACCCGTGAGATGATGGACAAGCTGGAAAACGCAGACGGTAAACTGCGCCTGGGGATCACCCCCACCACCGGTGCCATCTACTTCTTCTCTGCGATCTATCGTTTCCGGGAACTGTATCCCGTGGTGGATCTGGAAATTGAGGAGGTCACCACCCGGCAGGGCATGGAGATGGTATTGAGCGGGCAGTTGGACATGAGCGTAGTCATTGATCCGGTGGAGGACAGCCAACTCATCAAACTGCCGGTGGTAAATTCCGAGGCGGTACTGTTGGTTCCCAAGGGGCATCCGCTGGGCAAACGACGCAGTGTATCCTTTGCCGAGATTCAAAATGAACCCATGCTGATGGTCAGCAAGGAATATATGTACCACGATGTGGTGGCCGAAAAGTTCCGAGAGGCAGGCATTGAGCCGCACTTTGCCTTTGAAAGCAATCAATGGGAGTTTATCTTTGAGATGGTAGCCAACGGGCAGGGGATCAGCATCCTGCCCAAGCCTCTGGTGGATAAGTTCAACAACGCCCGTGTCCATCAGGCGCATCTGGAAAAGCCGGATTTCCCATGGACACTGTCCCTCATCCGCCGCAAAGACAAGTACCTCTCCACTCCGTGCCGCTGTTTTTGGAATATGTGTCAGCACGAAAAATTCTGATGGGACAATAGGAAATGGCCGCTGTGATCTTATGAGATTGCAGCGGCTTTTGTCATACTTTTTTGCTATTGCACCATGCGCTATTGCTATTTTACGACAAAATCCTTCTATGCTAACATCCTGTTAAGCGCAAAAGAAAAAACAAAGGGAGAGCGCAGAAAAATAGAAAAGGAGTATTTACCATGAGCAATCTGTATTTGTTGTTCGCATTTCTGGTGTCGCTGGCTGTGATTATCGGTTTGATCATGTCCAAGCGCTTCAACCCCTCGCTGTGCCTGTTTATCGGCGCATTGGTGGCCGCCTTCATCGGCCGTGTCCCCATCGGTGCTATCGCAGGAACCTTCAATAGTTCCTTCGGCAGCATTTTGGTCAGCACGGGTATCCTAATGGTATTTGCCTTTACCTTCAGCCAATACCTCAACGAGTCCGGCGGTGTTACCGAGTTCGCCAAGGCACTGGTTCGCATGGTCGGCCCCAAGTATGACCTGATCGCACTGGCTGTCGTAGGCTACATTCTGGCGATTCCCGTGGGCCTGCTGGCCTCCTGTGCCATCGTCATCCCCATGTTCAAGCCCATGAGCAAGCTCACCGGCCGTCCCATCCCCGCCTACCTCTGCGCCTTCGTGGTGCCCACCCTGCTGACCGCCTGCACCGTGGTACCCACCTCCGGCCCTGTTCTGTTCGCCGGCCTGCTGGGCATCGACATCGGCTTCTACATGGTTTACGGCATCGTCATCACCCTGCCTGCTGCTGTGGTCAGCACCCTGTATGCCTATTGGCTCAGCGCACGCTATAAGAAGAAGGGCATGGCCGTGGATGCACACACCGAAGCCATCGATCTCCAGCCCGAGGCCAACAAGCCCTCTGCCGGTCTGGTACTGGCCCTGATTTTGATCCCCATTGTGATCATCACGCTGGGTTCCTTTGCCCCCTACTTCACCGCCGAGGAGAGCGCTCTGCGCGGTGTTCTTACCTTCGTGGGTAACCCCGGCATCTCCATGTTCATCATCACGCTAATCTCCATGTTCGCCCTGCGCAACTATCTGCCCCGCAAGTCCACGCTGGTATTCAACGAGGGCCTGAAGGAATCCGGCCCCGTGCTGGTGATGCTGGGCTGCGCCAATGTGTATGCCGGCGTGCTGACCGCTGCCGGTGTGGGTGACTACATTGTTTCTCTGCTGTCCGACAGTCCTCTGAACATTCTGGTGGTGGCTCTGATCCTGATGGTGGCCCTCCATGCCGGTACCGGTGCCGGTACTGTGGCAGGCTCCACCGCCATCTCTCTGCTGATGCCCATGTTCCAGCAGCAGGGTGCCTCCCTGATGGCCTTCGGCCTGATCTGCGGCGTCGGTCAGCTGGTACTGCTGATCCCCACCGATGTTACCTTCTGGTATATGAAGGATGCCTCCGGCCTGAGCGTAGGGGATACGGCCAAGGCAGTATGCGTCCCCGCTACTATCGCAGGCCTTGTAGGCTTCGCTGTCACCATGGTGCTGGCCTCTGTCACCGGCATCCCCGGTATGTAAGAAAGGAAAACTCATATGAATAAGTTTCAGCAGGAATATAACAGCAAGAAGATGTCCCCCCGTGAGCTGCTGGGCCTGATTCAGAGCCGCGACTTCATCTTCACCGCACAGGCCGCCGCTGCTCCTCGTGCCATTATGGATGAGCTGCAGGTACTCAAGGAGACCGGTGTATCCGATATCGTCCTTCAGAGCTGCGTCCCCACCGGCGACTTCGCTTTTTTCCATGATCCTGAGATGAGCAAGGTGCTGACCCATCACGGCTGGTTCATGTCTCCCTCTCTGCGTAAGGCAAACGAGGAGCACATGGTCAGCGCCGTGCCCCAGTCCTCCACCAGCATTCTCCGCAAGACGCTGGATCGTGTGGCCTATGAGAAGCGCCGTCCTGTGGTGCTGACTACCGTTTCCCCTATGGATGAGCGCGGCTATATGACGCTGTCCATCAGCGCCATCTATGAGATGGATCTTATCAAGAAGGGCGCCATTGTTCTGGCCGAGGTAAACCCCAACTATCCCCGCACCTTCGGTGATACCCTGGTACATATCTCCCAGATCACCGCACTGGTAGAGTCCGACCGTCCCATCCCTGCCTTTGATCCTGCCCCCTACACCGAGGTGGACGCCACCATCGGCAAGTATGTGGCCTCTCTGGTAGAGGACGGCTCCACGATTCAGTTGGGCATCGGCAATATCCCCAACGCCGTGGCCAACGAACTGAAGAACAAGAAGCATCTGGGCATCCACACCGAGATGTTCACCGAGACCATGGTGGATCTCATCGAGTGCGGTGCCGTGGACAACTCCCAGAAGGGCTTCAATGATGGTTACAGTATTGCTTCCTTTACCATGGGCAGCCAGCGTCTGTATCACTTCCTGCACAACAATCCTACGGTGCATTTCAAGTCCTGTACCTTTGCCAACGATCCCTATACCATCGGCCGCAACAACAAGTTTGTGTCCATCAATGCCACGCTGGAGATGGATCTCACCGGTCAGGCAGCCTCCGAATCGGTAGGTCCCGTTCAGTTTTCCGGTACCGGCGGCCAGTCTGAGACGGTGCAGGGCGCCCAGATGTCCAAGGGTGGCAAATCCATTCTGGCTATGCACTCCACCTATACCGATAAGGAGGGCAAGCTGCACTCCAAGATCGTCCCCATGCTGACGCAGGGCGCCGCTGTCACTACCTCACGAAACGATGTAGACTATGTGGTCACCGAGTACGGTATCGCATGGCTCCGCGGCCTGACCATCTCTGAACGCGTGGAGGCTTTGGTGAGCATTGCCCATCCTGACTTCCGTCAGTGGCTTCGTGACGAGGCTAAGAAGAACCATATCTGGTAAGCAGGCTTCGATAGTACATCAGGAGCTTCCTCTGTCTTTCCGTGTAATAATGCAATATATGGCAATACCGGTCCTTCTGTATGGGGGATCGGTATTGCCATATATTTGGTATATTGGGAGAACCAAGCAGCCGAACCTATCATCCCACGCCACAAGGGACAGGCGGATTGAAATTCTTTACAGCCTTTTGCTATCAAGCTTTGCGCTTGACTTTTGCGCTTTGGAATCACATTTTGCATTAGGTTTCCTCGTAACGGTTTATTTTTGGAAGATAAATTGTTGTTTCACCTTCTTTTATGAGAATTTGCAACTTTTTCGACTAAAACTATTCAATTTTTCTACCATAACCGTGGTGAGAAATTGAAGAAAAATAAGCAAAATAAGCAACCATAACGGCGGCTTTCCCGGTGAAAATGTTTCCGCATTTTACATTTCAAACGCATTTTTTCAACCGTTTCAGATTCCGGCGAGAATGGCATTCACCATTTTCTGATAGCCTGTGCAGCGGCAGGCCAAGACCGGTGGCGTTCAGAAAGCTCTCCTTTAGCGTCCGGCAGCGGTAAAAAGTGTGGGCTGCACTGTCTGTGGATATGAAAGGGTGTTGGCGCATTCCTCCGGATGGAGGCACCGGGCAATTTTCAGGTCGAGGGGGCGGATCTCCTCCGG
Organism: Candidatus Cacconaster stercorequi; assembly: GCA_018064925.1. Lineage (GTDB taxonomy): Bacteria > Bacillota > Clostridia > Oscillospirales > Oscillospiraceae > Vescimonas > Vescimonas stercorequi. Next base: position 155,765 of record JAGHUH010000013.1, read on the forward strand.
ATTGCAACCAACCTTGCACCCGGCAACGCCGCAGGCGGCCCAACCGCTCATCTGCAAAGCAGCTTACGCAGGCGGCGTACAGAATCGAATTTTGCGGCGACATCATGGGCGCGTTCCTCTCTCTGATAGAAGAATGACGAAATACATCTGCATGCAGTTTGCTCTATTTGTGTCATAGGAGACGGGGATATTCAAATGATTTTGCCGAGCATGATTTCCGTTTGAGGAGGACGGGTAAATCCGAATAGTAAACTTATCGATTAAGCCTTGATTTTTTACAAAGATGGTGGTATAGTGATGGAACTAGTAGAGTGTGATATCGTAAGAACTCCCATGTGCTGATGCTCTATTATTTTTTTCACTGAAATATATTTACCGCACAAGGTGAGAACATATTATAAATTAGCAATCTTGCATATCATGAAAGGCAGGAAGGATCCAAATTGATGAAGAAACGGCGCCAGAATAGTGCACCAAATGTCGATCAGTTGACAGCAGAACTCAAGCGCGTCAATTACCAGTCGAGATTTAGAAAACTTTTGCGTGGTACAATTTATACATTGGTCGTTGTGAGCGCAATGGCGGTTCTTGTGGCAGTTCTGTTTATGCCGGTTCTTCGAATTTACGGAACATCCATGACACCAACATTAAGTGAAGGGCAAACGGTCATTTCACTGAAAGGGAAAAATTTTAAACAAGGCGATGTGGTCGGTGTTTATTATGGATCAAAACTCCTGATAAAGCGCTGCATTGCGTTTGAACAGCAGTGGGTCAACATTGATAAAGACGGTAATGTATATGTCGACGGTGAATTGTTAGACGAGCCGTATATTACGGAAAAGGCGTTGGGAGAATGCAATCTGGACCTGCCTTATCAAGTTCCGGACGATTGTATTTTTGTAATGGGTGACCATCGGGCAACATCGATTGACAGCCGAAATAGTTCGGTTGGATGCATTGATTATGAAAATGTTGTTGGCAAAATCGTGTTCCGCGTTTGGCCGCTTGATGGGTTTGGCTTTATTAATTGAGATAAGTAGCAAGGAGGCGCTCCTTATATGAAACATAGTAATCAGCTGCCGGCTGAAGGTTATTCAAAAGAACATAGAAGGAAGGCGCGTTGGCGCAAGGTTGTGACAACGCTTGCTGCGGTTGTGGTTTTTTGCACCACATACGCACTGATTCTGCCTGCCATCACATGGGATCGTACGCTTGTGTGCGAACTGAAAGAGCACACGCATACCGATTCTTGTTACGAGATGATTGTTGTATCGCAAGCAACGAATGAACTTGTATGCGGCTTGGAAGAGCATACACACGATGAAGATTGTTACGATAAAAAACTCGTATGCGGTCTCGAGGAATCGGAAGGACATCAGCACGGCGATGAGTGCTACAACGAAGACGGTGAATTGATCTGCGGCATGGAGGAATCCGAAGGCCACACGCATACCGATGCGTGCTACGAAACGGTTCTTATCTGCGCCGAGCAGGAGCATACCCATAGCGATAAGTGCTACACCGTAACGGAGGAAAAGACGGAAAAAGTGCTGACCTGCAAACTGCCCGAACACAAGCACGCGGCGGCTTGCTTTGATGCGCCTCCGGCCGAGGAAGAAGGTTACTACTGCGGCAAGGTTTCCCATCATCACAGCAAAGAGCAGGGGTGCTATTTTGAGGATGGTTCCCTGAAGTGTACGCTGGATGAGCATGAGCATACGCTGGCTTGTAAGAGCAATCCCAATGCCGATTTGGAAACGGAAGAGATTTGGCGCGATTCTTTCAGCGATGTGAAGAAGAGCGGCAACTGGGCAAAGGATGTTCTGGCGATTGCCGATAGCCAGTTGGGCTACACGGAAAGCACACGCAATTACATCGTCGAGGATCATGACACCATGAAGGGGTATACCCGCTATGGTGACTGGTACGGGGTTCCCTATGGCGATTGGTGCGCCATGTTCTGTTCGTTCTGCATTGATTATGCGGGAGTGAAGGACTATCCCCAGGATTGCAACTGCGAAAACTGGATTACCACGCTGTCCAGCGTGAATGAAAAGAGCAATGAGCCGGGATATTATCATCCCGCTGACAGCTATACGCCGCAGCCCGGCGACCTGATCTTCTTTGATTGGGACGCTGAAGAGGAGAAAGCGGACGCCGCCGAGGACGACGAGAAAGTCGCTGCACAGGAAAATGCCAAGGCTGTCGCGCTGACTGCCCGGGAGCAGGCAAAGGCGGAGAAGGACGCAATCAAGCACGCCGTTGATACGGTGGATCATGTGGGCTTCGTCTATGAGATCATCGAGGCGACCAAGGACACACCGGCACAGATCAAGACCATCGAGGGCAACAACGGTGACGCGGTGGCTTACCATACATACGACCTTGACAGCGTTAAGATTTTGGGTTACGGCGAGCTGCCGGAAAATCCCGCATTGGTAAAGGATGAGGCAGAGCAGAAGAACGATCCCGAGACCGCAAAGATAAAAACTGACGCTGCACTGGAAATGGAGAACACCACCATCCACTCCAAGGCGGCAGCAGACGGTGCGGTGGCTGAAATCAGCGGCCGCCTGCCCGTTGGCGCTGAAGCATACATCAAAGCGGTCCGGCTCAGCGAAAAGGATTTGGTGTCCTACTTTGGGACTGATCGCGCCGAAGCCATGAAGTCCTATGTGGCGTATGATATCACCATTATGGTGAACGGCACAGAGTGGGAGCCTGACAAGAGCGTCAGCGTTGTGGTGAAGCAGCCTGACATTACCCTGAACAGCGGCGATATGTTGGGCGTTGGCCATGTGATTGACGATGGCAAGCCCGCGGCAGATGTGGATGCTACCATCAACAAGAAGGGAACGCAGGTCAGCTTTGAAACCGATGGCTTCTCCGTGTATGTTCTCTACACCTACACCGTTGATTTCCACTACGGCGAATATGATTTGAGCGTTGAGGGCGAAAGCTCCATCATGTTGTCGAAGCTGTTCGGCAGTATGGGTATTGACCGCAGTGCCAAGGATGTTCGCAGCGTTACATTCAGCGATCCCAGCCTGGTTGCTGTGGAAAAGATGCGGATCGGTGACTGGCTGCTGACCTCTCTGGAGCCGTTTGACACAGAGGAGACGCTGACGGTTGAGTTCGAAAACGGCGATGTATACATCATCACCGTGACCGACGCCCAGACAGCCGGCAACACCTATTGGCAGCGCGTGACCACCATTGATGATCCTGATGCCTACTATATGCTGGTGACAACCGGCACCAACGGGCGTGCGTTTGGTATCAAGGACGGCGAGGTTATAGCCGGTACGCCCAACATGACGGCCGTGACCAATATGGATGGTTACTATACCACCACCATCGGTACGGACTACTGGTGGCTGATCAGCGGCACCACCGACACTACGTCGAAGACATGGATGAATGCCAGCTTCAACAGTTATTCCATCGCTTTTGTAAATAGCAGGAACCTCGGTACCGTTGTACACACTGGTGACTACGGAATGTCGCCGAAACTTACATATTCTGACGGCAGTTGGCAGGTTTCACATGCCTCCAACGGAACTACCTATTACCTGCGATACAATAATAACAGCTTTAGCTGGAATACAGCCGCTACCAACTATTACATCTATAAACAGGTGGATACGCTGCCCGGCACGGTAAGAAGCGGCAATACCTACGCGGTTCCCGTCTATTCCGTGAAGGTAGACAAAAATGGCAATCCCATCAGCGAACCTGTTCTGCGCGGCGTGCAGCAGTTCGGCAATACTGCGGTAACCCCGTCGAATCTGTTTACCAGCTACGGCCTTCCCGGCACATATCAAGGTGCCTACTACGGTACGGGAGACGATGCGGTATACGGCGTTACCAGCTTGCAGCGCAGTTCAAACATCTTGAATATTACTCACGCCGATGGTACCAGACAAGTTTCAGCGACCACACCCGATGCCCTGTACCTGACCTATACCTCGCCTCAGAGCGGCGGCAGCACGCAAGAAGTTGGCATTGAGATGGAGATCAACAAGCAGATCGACTATCTGGGCGACGGTGTTGCCAACCCGGATACGGATGTTTCCGGCGATACCTGGTATCGTTTGTATCTGGACGCCCAGTTCCAGACCAACCCCGCCATTGACCTGGTGTTCGTGGTGGACCTGTCCGGCAGTATGGCCAACAACGGCGGCGCTACGGCGGTGCGCAACTTCCTGAACGGTACCAATGGAGAACCCGGCTTCCTGGAGTCCTTCCATGAGGCCTGCCCCGATAACCAGTACTCCATCGTTTCCTTCTGGGGCAATACCTCGGCGGAGGTGATTAACGCCAGGTATAACAGCGGTACCAATGCCGACTCCAGTCTGGACCGCGACTGGACAAAAAACACATCGTCGATCACATTCAACCACTCTGCCGGCGGCGGTACGGACTATAACGCCGGTATCTTCCGGGCGGAAGATCAGTTCGATAAGATCGATAAGAACAACGGCCACAAGAAAGTGCTGATCTACCTCAGCGACGGTGAACCCACCAACGCAACCAAGTCCAAAACCGAAAACGTGCGTTACGGTACAGGTGCTTCTTTGAATGAAGACGGCGCGGCAGCCACCATTGCGGCGATCGATGCATTCCATCAGAACTACTGCCAGCCCTCCAACTACGATGTGGAGACCTACTGTATCGCATTTGGTCGAGAAGATGAAATCTTCAACCGTGAGTACCTGAACCGCTTGGCGGACTATGACCCCGAGGGTAACGGCACGCAGAGTAAGGTCTTCCTTGCCAGCGACTCCGACGAAATCAAGCAGGTATTTACCACGGCACTGTATCCCAAGAATGCCAGCATCAACGACAACTTGAGTATTTACGCCCAGTGGGGTCAGGGAAAAGCCGACGCTAAGGTTACAATGACACCCAGAGCCGGCGGTAATACCATCGTGCTCTATGAAAACGGCGCTGTCACTACTGCCGGTAAGGGCATCCTTAAGGACGTGGTGTACACCCGCGGCGATACGGCTGATGAAACCACCGGCCAGGTGCAGGCTGTGTTCGAAGAGGACTATGCCCTTGACCCGGCGTATCGCTACACGCTGTCGTTCAATGTGCAGAACACGGCTTACGCCTTCTACGATGCCGAGAAATACGGCAGCGTCCGAGGCGATAGCGACTCTGACTTTGGCGGCAATACCACCAGTTCCGTCAAACCCGGTTTCCACTCCAACCGTGACGCCCATATCGACTACACGGTAGGTGACGAGCCGGATACGGATATCTACGAGCATCCCGTTGTGCAGGCGCTAAACGCGCCCGAAGATACCAGAGAAAAGCGAACGATGATCATTGAGAAGGTATGGGCTGACGGTGCAGACATCCATGAGGGTGACGAAGTCCGGGTGACACTGTACCAGGATGATGTTGTTTACGACACCGCCGTTCTCAATAAGGCCAATGACTGGAAGAAGGTTTACAACGATCTTCCCATCGAGACCGAGACGGGAGAGCCCATTGAGTACTCCGTTGAAGAAGCAAGAGTTCGCGGCTATCGGACGGAATACTCGGAAGAGGATATCCACGAAAGCGGCATCTCCGATGTTACATGGGAGGAAACCGACCATCTTGAAAGCGGCAAGACCTACCTGCTGGTAACCAGCGCCGGCGCCATCGGCCACGACAGCGGCAACGAATACGAACTGATTACCAAGACTGCCGCTGAAACGGATACCAAGGCACAGTGGAAAGCTCTGGCGATCGATGGCGGCTACCTGCTGACCACCGGTGACGGCTACACCTTTGAGGAATATACGAGTCGTTATGGCGAGTACTACCGGCTGAGCGACAGCGGCCTGTTGGAAGCCATGAATTACGACAGTACCACAAAGCGTCTGGGCAGTACATACGAGAGTGAAAACTCGGCGACCTACTATCTTGCGCTGAGAAACGGCAACAGACTGACGACCAGCGGCTATCTCTATGCCCGCGCAAGTAACGGCAGCCCGGCGCCCGCCGAATTCACCCTGTATGAAAAGGTGGAGCATACCGCCGGCATGCCCGCAGGCGATTACCGCATCTTCACCGTTACCAACACCGTGGATGACCGTGTGGTTGACTGCGAGATTTGGAAGACGGATATGTCCGGCCGACTGATCCATACGGATATTGCCGAGTTCGAGCTGTATGCCGATGAGGGACTCACCGACTACATTGACACCTATACCACCGTGGACGGCGTGCTGAAAATTGAAGGCATTGTCCCCGGTACCTACTATCTCCGCGAGACCAAGGCCCCCAATGGCTTTATCCTCGCTCCCCATGTAGTCAGCTTCTCTGTAGATGAAAACGGCAATTGCACATGCAATCCCAATGAAATCTATCTGGAAAGTCAGGACGGTGTGTTGCTGTTCCACAACAGCAGCGGCGAAAAGCTGCCTGAAACCGGCGGAATCGGCCGAATAGCAATTTATATATCCGGTGCTGCGGTTCTTACCGCCACTCTGATATTTGGTCTTGTGATTTGGCGTAAAAAGGGAAAGGGGGGCAAGTAGCGGAACGCACCTCAATCCCGGCGAAATCATTCTTGCGCCGGAACACGACCACAAAAAAGAAATATTTTATTAAGGAGGAAAGATAAGACATGAAAACCACCAAGAAAATTCTGTCCCTGTTGATGGCTCTTGTGATGGCTTTGTCCCTGTGCACCGGCATGGCGTTTGCTGCAGATTACGCCCCCACCGGCAACATCACCGTTGAGAACGCACAGATCGGCAATACATACACAGCCTATCACATCTTTGATGCAACCTGGGATACCATTGAAATCAAAGATAGCACGGGTAAGGTGACTGACACCAAGACCGCTATCACCTACACCACCGACAATGCAGAACTGATCGCTCTGATTGAGGCTCAGCAGAAAGATGATCCCGCCGAAAAAACTCCCGTCTGCCCCTTTGAGATTGTCTCTAAGGTGAATGGCGTGGCTACCGTTCAGCACAGAGACAATGTGCAGGAAACTCAGGGCCGCGGTTGGCTGAAAAGCACCCTGGAAACCTGGAGTGCGAACCTGAGTGAAGATAACGGCATCTACACCAAGGAATGCACCGAGGGCAACACCGTGGTTTTCGAGGGCGTCCCTGTTGGTTACTTCATGATCCAGCCCAAGGACGGCGGTAATACCAACTATGTAACCGTTAACACCAACACTCCCGATGCTACCGTTATCGATAAGAACCCCACCACGCCCGGCAATCCCAGCAAGGTGGACGATAAGGATCCCGTCGTCGTTGGCGAGAAGGTTACTTACACCGCTGCTGTTCGCGCTACCAACTTCCTGACCACCGGTAACGGCACCAACGCCAATACCTGGCCCGTAGAGAACTTCACCTTTACCGATACTTACACCAAGGGTTTGACCTTTGATGCAGAGACCGGTATCAAGTCCATCAAGCTGTACAGCGAAGTGAATGAAGACGGTACCGTTGATTCCTCTAAGCTGCTGTACAAGGATGCAGAGAAGAAAGTTCCTTATGAGATTGCTGACTATACGCTGACTGCTGATACTGACGGCGAGTTCACCATCAACATCCCCTGGGCCGATAAGGAAGACAGCGGCAAGAAGGACAGCAAGGGCAACATCATTTACAATTTCACCGCTCTCTATCCCTCTCCCTGCTACATCGTGGTAGAGTACGAGATGACCGTTAACAAGGATATCCTCGAAACCCTTAAACTGCAGGCAGACAACACCATCAAGGTTACCTACGATGCTAACGGGGTTGCTAATCCTACCGGTGATGTACCTCCCGTCAGCGTGTATACCACCGGTGTCTCCCTGGCCAAGCGTGATATCAACAACACCAATACTCCGCTGGAAGGCGCAGAATTCGTTCTGTATAAGCTGGATAAGGACAACAACAAGCTTTACTATCACGAGAACAAAGATGGCAGCATCTCCTGGGTTCCCACCAAGGACTTCACCAGCAAGTGCATGGCCACCGGTACCGCATGTAACTGTGAGTTCAAAGCCAGCGAGGCTGTAGCAGATACCAATAAGGATGTATTCCTCTGCCCCGACTGCAAGCAGCCTGTGAATGTCACCGTGACCTGCGAAGACGGTCATGAAATGACCATTAAGCCCAGTGATGTGGTTAGCGGCAAGGTAACCTGCAACCATATGGACGGCCAGCCCGCTACGGCTTGCAGCCGTGAGATCGTTGTGGCCGAACAGACCGCTACGCTGAAGTGCACCAACAAGATCCACACCAGCGCTGATCCTTATCTGCATGAGTGCGGTATTGACAAAGCCAAAGATGAGTGGATCTGCCCCGCCTGCAACCATGGCATCGACTTCACCACGAAGTGCGCAAATGGCCACGATGTGACCATTAAGCCCAGCGATTACGATGCCGGTAAGGTTGTCTGCGCCAAAGATGGCTGCGGAGATAAGATCGATCTGACCTGCGCTACCTTCAAGATTGCTGACAACGACTACAACACCTTGGAGTTCATGGGCCTTGCAGAAGGTACCTACTACATCGAAGAGACCAAGGCACCCAAGGGCTATGAGCTGCCTGCCACTCCCGACACGCTGGTCGTCAAATTCGATGAGAACACCAAGAACTTCGAAATGACTCTGACCGGTCATGAGAAGGACAATGTTCAGGCACAGGCACAGAACCCCGACTGGTTCAGCGCTTACATTCACAATGGTACGCATGCTGCAATGCCCGTCACCGGCGGCGCAGGTACCTATGTGATGATCGCCTGCGGCGCAGCACTGTTTGTGGCAGCCGCTGTGGTGCTCGTCACCAAGAAGAGAATGTACAACGAAGGCTAATGACCTTTCGCTGAAACAGTAATTTTGCGAAACTCCGCTGCACAGGAGGGAGCTGCGGCTCCCTCCTCCGCAGCCGCAAGGAGAGGACTATGAAGCGCAAACGGAATTGGAGTACCCCTATTTTAATACTCGGTTGCATCATAGGCCTGTCCTTGTTGCTGTATCCCTCGTTCAGCAATTATTGGAACGGTATTAGTACGACCCAATCTATCGCTAAATATACGGATCAAGTGACCGGTATGGATGAAGCGGACTATCGGGCGGCTTGGAAAAAGGCGCAGGAATACAACCGTGACCTTGCTTCTCGCGGTGGTACCTATTCGATTAGCGGGGACATGAAACAGCGCTACAACGCCTGTCTGAACATTGCCGGCGACGGCATGATGGGCTATGTGGAAATCCCAAAAATCAAGGTGTTGCTGCCCATCTATCACGGCACCAGTGACCTCGTCTTGCAGACAGCCGTGGGACATCTGGATTGGTCCAGCCTGCCTGTTGGCGGGGAAAGCACCCACTGTGCCCTCTCCGGCCACCGGGGATTGCTGAGCGCCAAGCTGTTCACCGATTTGGATGCACTTCGGGAGGGCGATTATTTCACCTTGAACATCCTCAACGAAACGCTGACCTACGAGGTGGATCAAATCCGCATCGTAAAACCGGAGAATTTGACAGACCTTTCCATTGAAGAGGGCAAGGACTACTGCACCCTCGTTACCTGCACGCCCTACGGCATTAATACCCATCGTATGCTGGTGCGCGGGCACCGGGTGGAAAATATTCTCGGCCCGGTTCAGGTGGTTTCCGAGGCGGTCATTGTGGAGCCGCTGATTGTGGCGCCGATTTTGGCGGCCATCCCGCTGTTTGCCCTGTTTTTGATGGTGATGCTGAAAAAACCGGAGTCGAAATCCGAGCAGGAAAAGCAGGAAAAGCGGAAGCGTGCAGAAGCACTTCTGCAGCAGGTTATTGAATGGAAAGAAGAGAACGATCAGAAGCGTTAACCGCTCTCCCGAGAAATGGAGGTAATCAATCTATGCGAAAAAAGGGCTTATGTGCCATATTAATTGGCCTGGTGATCCTGACACTTTGCCCCATACAGGCGTTCGCCGCTGAGAAGATCTCTGTAGAGCGAGAAGTGGAGCTGACGGTATCTTATCAGGACGATGAAAAGCCGATCACCAAAGCGCAGTTTGATGTATATCAGGTGGCAGCTACGGACGAATACGCCAAGCTGACGCTGACAGCGGACTTCGCACCCTATGAATACTCGGTAAGCGGTCTTTCAAACCTGAACGCAGTGGAAGGGGATCAGTGGATGGAGCTGGCAACCACGCTGAAGGGCTACGCTCTGCGCGATGGCCTGAAACCCGTTGCCAGTAAAAAAACCGATGCCGCCGGCACGGCAGTATTCACGCTGCAGCCCGGCTTATACATGGTGGTGGGTCAAAAAGTAATTTGTGGCGAGTACCGCTATTCCGCCTTGCCGGCCATGATCTTCCTGCCCGGCAGCGATGAGGTGAATAACGGCTGGGACTATAAGGTGACGGCTTACCCCAAGCATGAGAAGGAGTGCGTTCCCCCGGACGATCAGACAACATCTGTCAAGGTTTTGAAGGCGTGGGATGATCAGGGCTATGAGACGCTGCGTCCGACGGAAGTGGTCATGCAGCTTTTGCAGGACGGCGAACTATTCGACGAAAAGACGCTGAGCAAGGACAACAACTGGCGCTATACCTGGACGGATCTGGAGGCATCCCATGAGTGGATGGTGGTGGAGAAGGCGCAGGACAACTATGTTGCGTCCATCACATCCCTTGGCGGAGTGATTACCGTGTCCAACCGCTATGCACCGCCCAGCTGTGTGGGCAATCCCGGCGTGCAAAAGCGCATCACCGGAGACACCCCCGAGGAGGACAGCGCCTTTACCTTTATCCTGACGGCAAAGGACAAATCCTGCCCCATGCCGCAGGGCAGCAACGGCACCACGAAGGAAATTCGTATCGTCGGTGCAGGCAGTGAGAAATTCGGCGAGATCGTGTTTACCAAGCCCGGTGTCTATGCCTATACCGTTCGGGAGAAGAACACCGGCGTTGCAGGGTACACCTACGATACCACGGTGTACAGTCTCACCTATGGCGTGCTGGAAAAGGACGGAAAGCAGACCATCAGCGAAACGATCAAGAACGACAAGGGACAAATCGTTTCAACGATTGAGTTTACCAACGATTATAATCCGCCGGGTACCAGAGTACCCCAGACCGGTATGCTGTGGTGGCCGGTACCGGTGATGCTGTGTCTGGGCATCGCCTGTATCACGGTGGGTGTGGCGCGCCGCAGGAGAAGTAAGTGATGAAAAAGGGAACAATATTGATTACCCTGGGGCTGTTGCTGATTGCAGCAGCCCTTGGCCTAACAGGCTATAACCTGTGGGACAATCAGCGCGCCGGAAAAATCAGCGGCGATGTGCTGGAGCAATTGATTCCGCAGGTGGAAGAGAGCGAAATTGCGGACTATCTGCTGAACCCCGACATGGATATGCCGGCGAAAAGCGTGGAGAGCAAGGAATATGTGGGCGTGCTCTCCATCCCGGCGATTGACCGGGAACTGCCGGTATTTAACGAGTGGAACTATGACAACTTGCAGATCGCGCCGTGCCGCTACTATGGAACGGCGTATCAGGACAACATGGTGATCTGCGCCCATAACTATGATACGCATTTTGGGCCGATCAAGACACTCAACTATGGCGACAGCGTGATCTTTACGGACATGGACGGCAATGTATTTCGCTATGAAGTAGAAGAAGTGGAAATATTGCAGCCCACGGAGGTTGAAAAATTCACCCACGCAGATGCAGATCTGACATTGTTTACCTGCACCATTGGCGGCCAGAGCCGCGTCACCGTGCGCTGCCAGCGTATGAAATAAACTTGCAATCAAAAGATGCCGCCGAGCATAAACGCTCGGCGGCATCTTTTTAGTTCATATTGGATTTGATCTGAAATCAATCAGTCCAGTTCCTTTTTCTTCTTTGCGGTGAGAACAACCATTGCCGAAAGGCAAACGGCACTTACCGTCATGAGTGCGATCCACAGCGGCAGGTTGCTGTTGTCGCCGGTAGCAGGAGAGGGGGAAACTTTATCCTGCGTGGTATAATCATGGTTTGTAGAATTCTCCTGACAAACATAGAAGGTGGTCTTTGCACTGCCGTCCGTGGATACGATGGCCAGCGTATGCTTTCCGGCGCACAGGGTGTTGAGATAATCGGCCTTCAAGGTCACCACAGTGGAGCCTTCGCGCACCTCGTAATTCTCCGGAGCAATAACGGCCCCGTCCACTTCCACGGCCTTGAACTTTGCAAAATCAGCGTTGCTTCTGAAGGTAAGACCCGTGTCGGAATTGAGCATCCAGCGACCGTGGGCACCATCCATGATCTGATAGCCGGTTCCTTCCGGAAGCGTATAGCTTACACAGGGGGTGAATAGTCCATAGCTGAAGAGATCTCCCACATATTCCGCCGTGGTGCCATCTGCGAATGTAATGAGATTGCTATAATCGTCTTCGGGGTCAAATTCAAACGGTTCTCCGCCGAAGGAAAACGGCAGGAGGCTGAAGTGGTAGGTTTCACCGGCTTCAAATTCGTCATCAAACTCCAGACCGCGATCATCGGAAAGCGTAACACCGGTCATCAGCTCCAGCACTGCGGGCGTCACCTGAATGCCCTCCTGCCACTCCTCCACTGTCATACCTTCGGTGGGTACCGGGAGCGTAATATGAATATCATCCGCGGCATACAGCTTGGTAGTGGCCGTCATGATATAGGTGTTTCCGTCCTCTGCGGTGACTTGAGCGCGTGCCTCAACCTTGCCGTTTTCGCGGTCAATATCGCGTCTGAAGCTGGCCGCAGTGATCTTCATTTCCTCATCATTGTAGGTCAAATAGGACTGCTCCAGATCGAAAATGTCGGTGTAGGTCGTTCCATAGCCGATCTTCGTGTCAGGGGAGAAAAGGACAACTTCATTTTCGGACTCAGAGTCCATTACCTCGGCGTACCAGCCGAAGTCTTCGTCGCCAAGGACAATATAACCGTCACAAGCTGTTTCAATGGTGGCGCCCAGAATGACCAGTGCTTCCTCACCGATCAGATAATCAGGATCATCCTCATCCAGCCCGTTTGTAATGGCAAAGGGATACTCGCCGGCAACGGCGTCCTTCGTGGTGGTCAGATACAAAGAGCCGTCTTTCATGGTAAAGGTGACGCCTTCCGGTGCGTCGCAGAGCCAATGGAACGCATAGTTTTCAAAAGGCTCCGCATTTATCACATAAAAGTCGAAGAACTTTTCGTCTTCAACCGGCGTGCCGGCAACGGGATCTTCTACATCATCCAGGCTATCTTCGACCCAAGACTTGTAAATGCACAGCGCGGGCGCGTGCTGCAGGATCATATAGTCATCTTCTGTGGCCATGGCGCCTACGGGAGAATAGCCGTTTTCGGTCTTTTCACCGTTGGTCAGTATGATGTCGTCATCATCTTCAACATCACCCTTGAGCGCACAGTTGGTGTACAGTCTGACAATGCCTTCCGGCAGAGAGATGACCGAAATGGTATCGCTTTCAGCGCCGATGCTCTCCGCCTGATCGGCAATCAGCATACACTCTGCGCAGCAGAAATAGCCGCTCCGGATGCCCAGCGGACCGCTAAAGTGGAACTTCAGCCCCAAAGCGGAGCAGTTGTCTGCTTCCACCGCCGCATCAGTACAGTGGAAATAGACCGGGAGCATCTCGCCCGGATCCATCTCGCTTCCCATCAGACTCACGCTGCTGTCGCCGCTGCCAACAATACCCTTGGGGGCAGTGACCGTCATTACGCCGCCATTATAGACGGAAATCGTGATGCGGTCACTGCTGATACCGGTATCCGCAGCGGTAATCTCCAGATTTCCCTTTACGCTGATCCGGGAGCAGTCACCGCACTGCAGGGCAACATCCTCCGTTGTCGTCAACGCAAAGTTGCCGAAGGTGATCTGATTGCAGTCCTCCCCCAGAATCATAGGATAGGAGCAGGTTCCGGAAAATACCAGACCCGACTCGTATACATACAGAACACCATCAGTGAACTCAAAAGTGTCCGCAGACGCTTCAACCGTTTTCCCATCGGAATCCTTAACGGTATAGGAGTCGTCCGCATAAGCGGCAACGGGGATCAGCGTCAGTGTCAGCAGCATACAAAGCAGCAGCGCTGTCACTTTGCGAATGGTTTGCTTCATGTGTTGCACCTCCTGAATAAAAATGGATTTGTAATCTGTTTCCTATTAAAACATGATTATTTATATTATAAAGGATAAATTGGAATTGCACAACCAAAATCCGCAGAAAAATCCGGTTTCATTCAATTCCGGGATGCGATAAAGCAAAATGATAGTACGCTATGCAGCGTTATGCTTGGGCTGCAGGTGACCGGTGACGGATGACACATGGGAATGCGTCAATCTGTAAGAAGTGCCGATTACACAAAAAGCAACGAGGTGGGAGACATACTGTGTGACTCCCACCTCGTTGCCTTTTGGGGCGTTATGAAAGAATTACAGGACAAATCGGTAGCCGATCCCGCGCACATTCTGAATGAACCGAGGATGCTCCGGATCATCCTCGATCTTCTGGCGCAGGCGATTGATATACACCATGATGGTGTTGTCGTCCACAAGAGCGCTGCCCCAGATCATGTCATAGAGCATATCCTTGGAGAAAATGCGGTCCACATTGTCCAGAAACAGCTTCATCATGGCATTTTCCTTACTGGTCAATATGATTTCTCCGCCGTTTTTGTAGAGTCGCAGGGTGCTGGTATCATAAGAAAACGGCCCTGCGGTGATCATTCGGTTCATCTCGCTGCCGCTGCTGCGGCGCAGGATGGCTTTGATCTTGGCACCAAGCGTTACGGGGTTAAAGGGTTTTGTGATATAATCATCCGCGCCGATGCCCAACCCGTAAAGCGTGTCATAGTCCTCTTTGCGGCCGCTGATGATGATAATCGGCAGGGTGTTGCCTGCGGCGCGGAGCTTTTCAATGACGGTAAAGCCGTCAATGCCGTGGAGATTGATGTCCAGCAGCATCAAAGCATAGCGATTTCGGGCGATTTTCTGCAGAGCATCTTCTCCGGTTTCGGCTGTGTCTGCTTCAAGATCATTGCTGCGTACCACTTTATACAACATACGGAGGACAGCGGCATCGTCGTCCACAATCAGTACCCTTTCGGACATAGAGCGTACCCCCTTTACAAATTTCTGAAAATTGTTATAGTAAAAGTATAAACAAAAATTTTTCCTTTGACAAGGGGGAATGAAATGAAGAATAACAAACGGGAAAAGCGCATCGCTGCAACGATAGCAGCCGCGTTGCTGTTGATTTTAGCAGGCGGGTATCAGATCTATATGGCGTTTTCCAATGCGTATGAAATCCTGTCTGCTGAGCACAATGAGCATCTTCTGGACTTGGCATGGTCCATGGATCGCAACACCGCGAGCTTTCTGGCAGATGTGCGAGAGGGGCTGGAAATGAGCGTTGCAATGAATGGAACGGTGCAGGAGCTTCCGCAAAAGAGCGGGGATGCCTGGCGTGAGTATCTGCGCAATTTGGTACTGGCACGGTCATCTCATGTTTCAGTACTGCTGGCGATCGCACCGGATGGGGAGATCTATGACAACTGCGGGGAAGAATGCCCGGACTATCAATTCCCCAATGGCTGGGGCACGGAAATTCCGTGCTTGTGCATTGACAGTAACGGCGAAAACTATCTGGCAATTGTTACTCCCGCGCCGCAGGGCGAAATGCACTACGCTGCGCTGATAGACCTGAGAGAATTTTACCATCAGGTTGCGGGAAATGAACTGACAGGCGGCTACTGGCTGACGCTGTTTGACGAGGCGACAGGTGTGCTTTTGCAGAACGACCAGTCCCAGTCGGAAGTGATCCGTATTTCCGTGGATGACGCATTAGCGCGGCAGGACGGAATCAGCATTCTAGTCGGTTGCGAGAAGGATGGTCAGGTCAACACGCAGCCGTATTCATATACGGATCCGGACGGCGTTACCACGGCCAATCTGATGGCCGTTATTCCGTCGAACCACAGTCATAACAGTGTATTTGCGGTGGGAGTGGCGATGAACAGCGAACATCTGGCGGCCATGCTCCGGGGAATACTGGCGCGGATTGTGGCCTTTGCCGCGCTGGTGCTTGTGGGCATTGCGGCACTCCTGAGTGTGCTGCTTCAGCGCCGACGCACCAACGATGAAATGCGGGAACAGGTGGCGCTGATGGAGAAGCAGAACAAAACCATTCAAGAGATGGCGCATCACCAGCGCCTTGAAATGATCGGCACGATGACCAGCAGTATTGCCCACGAGTTCAATAATTTGCTGACGCCCATCATGGGTTACAGCATCATGACCATGGAGAGTCTGCCGGAGGATTATGACGAGCTGATTGAAAACCTGTCGGAGATCTACGACGCCTCCAGACGAGCGAAAACGCTGGTATCCCGCTTGTCGGCCCTGTCCCGGAAAAATGTGGCGGACAGCAACCGGTATTTCTCGCCCGACACTCTGGTGGACAAGGTGCTGGATATGGCAAGAACATCGCTGCCCCCGCGGGTGGCAGTGGAGTGCGAACTCCACTGCCCGGAGAAGTGTCTGCTTGCGGACGAAACACAAATCGGCCAGCTTTTGCTGAATCTGGTCATCAACGCATTTCAGGCGATGGAGAACGAGGGCGGTACCATGACGATTGCCACAGCACAGGAGGGGAAAGATATTGTCTTTACGGTAAAAGACACCGGCCCGGGAATCCGCCCGGAATATCTGCCGCAGTTGTTTGACCCGTTCTTTACCACCAAGGAAATGGGACGCGGCACCGGATTGGGATTGGCCATTGTTCAGCGAATTGCGCAGGAACACGGCGGCATGGTGACGGTGAAAAGCGAAGTGGGGCACGGCGCAAGCTTTACCGTTACGCTTCCGGCAGATCAGCAGACCTAACACATTCAGGCGGAAGGCGTGAACCTGCCATGATATAGGAACTTCAGAAGGAAGACAGACAGCAATGTCTGCCTTCCTTTTTTTGGCGCCTTGCGGAAACAACAGCAACATTCTTAATGGATATTAAGCCAATTCTTTTTCATTATTAAGGCACCGTTTATGGAGGATTAAGGCTGCTTTTTTATACTGCAAGCAAGAAGATTAGAAGGATTTTCCGATGGTATGCTTGACATGATACGAGGCGCTGTAAGTGCGAAGGTGAGAAGGATCGCAAATGAAAAAGATGCAAAGAAACGGAATGGAATACGCAAGCTCCGCTTGGACAACGGAAGCGCGGAAGCAGACGCGGCGCAAATATTTTCAAACGGTGCGCAGCACCATTAACACCCTGATCGTGTTCTCTGCCATTGCGGTTTTACTGGCAACGCTGTTCTTTCCTGTGTTCAGGATTTACGGGATGTCTATGGCTCCCACGATAAACGGAGGGGAGATCGTCGTAGCACGAAAGGGCTCCAAATTTCAATGTGGTGATGTAATCGTTTTGAGCTACAACAACAGAATTTTGGTCAAGCGTGTGATTGCAGGTCCCGGGCAGTGGGTGGATATGGACCTGGAGGGGAATGTCTCGGTTGACGGTAAGCGGATAGAAGAACCGTATTTGCAGGAGACGGCGTACGGAGACTGTACACAGAAACTCCCTTATCAGGTGCCGGACGGAAAATACTTCGTTATGGGCGATAACCGCGCTACCAGTCAGGACAGCAGAAATGCAACGGTGGGCTGTATCCCGGAGGAACAGATTATCGGGAAAACCGTGATGCGTGTCTGGCCTATTCAGAGGGTGAGCATCTGGCTGTAAGAGCAAAACATTGGGATTGGGAGAAAATGAAATGAAGAAAAGAATGGCAATACAAAATAATCCGGCCATGAAGGCACACGGCAGAAGAAAAAGCCGGCGCAAAGTTGTTGCAGTTCTTGCTGCGGCCGTGATGCTCTGCACGATCTATGCGCTGATCATGCCGGCGGCTACCGTGCAGAGTAAGACATTCTGCGGGATGGACGAGCATCCGGAGCATACGGACGAATGCTATAAAGTTGAGAAAGTACTGATTTGCGAAAACGCAGATAAGGAACATACACACATGGATGAGTGCTATAACGAAGAGCGGCGGCTTGTGTGCGACCGATCTCTGCACACCCATTCCCTGCAGTGCTTTGCCGATCCGGACGCCGATGTGGAGAGGAAATCGGATTGGGAAAAGACGATTGCAGATGCACAGCGAACCGGAAACTGGGCGGCTGATGTCGTAGCGATTGCCAAAACACAGTTGGGCTATGAGGAGAGCTCCGCGAATTACCGCGTGCAATCCGATGGCGTGTCGACAAAGGGATATACTCGTTATGGTGACTGGTACGGAGCGCCTTACGGCGACTGGTGCGCGATGTTTTGCTCATTTTGTCTGGACTATGCCGGCGTAAAGGATTTTCCGCTGGATGCCTGCTGCGAGGATTGGATCAATGCGTTAAGCAAGCTGCCAAACGGCGGCAGATACCGTCCTGCCGGTGAGTATCTGCCAAAGAGCGGTGACCTGATCTTTCTGGATTGGGAAGCCACCCGGCAAGTGAGTGCGAAAGATGCGGCGCAGGCGTTGGAGCACGCAATGAAAACGGTGGATCATGTGGGCATCGTGTCTGAAGTGATAGAAGGCACCCAGAATTCCGCAGCAAAGCTCCGAACCATCGAGGGAAATAATGGCGATTTGGTGGCGTGCCACACCTACGATCTTGACAGCGCAGTCATTCTGGGCTACGGAGTGCTGCCGCAAAATCCGGAGGAGGTAACCGAAAAAACGGCACAGACGGATGACGGGATCTCGGTTCGCGTTTCTGCACCAAATGCGTCTTATCCGTATCCGGCGGATGAGGTGATGTTGTCTGCGCACCGGGTGACAGACGCGGCGATGAAGCAGCTCCTTATGGAAAAACTGAAGGAGGAGGACATCCCGCTGAACGATGCCATTCTCGTGGATGTGAGATTGACGCATGATGGAACGGAAATAGAGCCAATTGGCCCTGTGCAGGTGGCGTTTACCACGAACGAAGAGCTGGACGCGGTCTACCATGTGGATGAGGAACAGGAGACCATTACCGATATGCAGGCCGAAATCAATAAATCCGGCGATACCGTGACGATTGAGACCGACCACTTTTCGGTGTTTGCATTGACAACGGCCGCGGGCAAAAGGGTAACGGCGGAGGTTGCAACGACTTGGGAGCAAAGGGCGGGCCGCTTGACGGTGATTTCCATTACGACCAAATGTACCGATCAGGACAAGATGTTTTTCTGCCTGGACAAAAAAACGGAAGGCGGTGACTGGACGCCTCTGGGGAATTGGACGACCCAGACGAAAAAGGGGAAGCCGGTTACGATGGATGCCCAGGCGTATATGGAAGCGGATCCGTTTTCCCGGTTCCGCGTGCACGGCAGCACCGCCACGAATAAGGATGCGAATGCGGGCTTTTCAAAAGACTTCTGTCTGCTGGATTTGCTGGATAAAGAAAAGGAAGGGTTTGGCAGTTGGCTGCGTAATGACTATGTGCAGATGTTCAACGGAGAGAAATACCCCACCACAACGGATGAACTGTATCGCGCATTTGCCGTCTATTATGAGCTGCCCAGAGCATCGCTGCACATGAAACTTGCGATGCAGGACAGCACGGAGCGCGTCATCCTGCAGGTGGTGACGGACGGCACGATTCATGAAGCTCATTATGCGTGGGAATATTTTGACGCAGATAAGAATGCGTGGGTCGTCCTTACGCCGGAGGACAGCGCAGCGTTGGATGTGACAAACATGGAGATTTTAAACGGCGGAAAGGATGTTCGATGTGTTGTCCGCACGGGAGATCGGATCCGGGCAGTATCCGATATACTCCATGTGGATCATCAGGATTTGTCATCGCTGCTATACAAGGATGCCATTGATGCGATTAATCGTGGATTGCATCTTGACAGTTACCCCGTAACATACGGAACGGCCGCCGCCGGAACGAGGAATGTGGATATCCGTATCCATGGAGAGAAGTACGAGAAGTATTTCTACTGGACCAATCTGGCAAATGACAAGCGTGTACCGTTTACGGATGGTACCACCTATGCCGATTATCTTGCGCGGACATACCTGCGCTATGCCGATCCGGTGGATGGACTCGCCGCAGTAAAGAAAATTTGGGATACATACCTGTACGATATGTACGATCCTTCAGATGACACGGGACACATGACCAACAAGAGCACATATCCGGCCTATACATATGGTGACGCCTACCCGGATTTCGTGAAGGACACCAACAGCAGTTCCTTCCACGGCACGAGCATCCTTGCACCAAAAGTGGACGCGCTGAACTACAACTTCATGGAGGGCGGCGTGGATTATTCCAACTTCATTACAAAGCTGGAAAAATCAGCCGCTGCGGTGAAGGCCGGTGATGCGAACACCGAGAGAGCATATCGCATCGACATCACGGCAGATGCACAGGCAAAGGCAACGGCACCTGTGGCGATGATCCTTCAGATTCAGACAGCGTGGCAGTTGTTTGATCTCCAGCACGCAAATGCGCAGAAGGGAGAGGGAAAAACAGAGGTTGGATCGGCATCGTTCAATACGGAGCTTGCCAATCTATACGACATCAAGCAGGCGCTATTGCGATTTGTGGACTACATGGAGGAAAACTATCCCGGCAACAATCTGGTGCTCGGCATTACGGAAACAAGACATGATGCCAGCCAGACCATGCTGCTGGGAACGGATACCGCCGGAAAGGCACTCTATGTATCCAACAATTACGATGTTTTGCGCGAGTCTATTCGGAACTGGGATACATTTGGAAACTGCGAGCATGTACACTATGACTCCAATACCCTGAGTGCCGCAGTCTCCAATCTGGCAAGCAATCTGGATGGCTGGAAAGACATTGACGGTGACAACATCAACTACAATGATATCCAAAAGGTCGCTGTCATCATCGGTGGCCCGACAGAGAACAGCAACTCAAAAAATGGCTATGCCTGCACGCTGCCGTGGGGCACATTTACATCGGCCGACTTAAACGCTGTCTATGGGATCCGCGTCAATGAGGGCAAGCCGGTCAACGGCGCGCCGGTCATTTCGTGGATTGACTACGCCGGAAATAATACCGGTGCACCGTTTGGCTCCGCGGCCACCAGTGACGGACAGACTGCGCCGGCAAAGGGCGGCGGAACGGTCAATGGCAATTTCACAAAGAAGTATGTCGCCACCAACGAGGACAAGGTGTTTGCTGCGCTGGTTGACATCGCAAAGACGGAAATGCTGAAAAAAGGCGTGGATGTGAAGGCGCAGGATAAGTTTGTGGACCATGTTGCTCTCAGCGACACGGTCAGAGAAGAATTTGTGCTGCAGCAGGATGTACCCGTTACAGCCACAGTCCGCAACGCGGACGGGAGCGTGGCATACAGAACCGTGATTTCCTGGGAGACAGGAGAGGTTGTGCAGTATGCCGGCGGTTCCGGGATAGGGACAACAATGCAGGGAGTAAGAACTGTGACGGATGCCGGTGGCAACAGGGTTATCACCGTTGCCTTTGATGAAACACAGACCTTTCCGATTACGGTGGATGGGAGCGATACGACGGTAAGCTATATCGGGCCAAAGACGCTGACCGTTACGGAAAAACCGGACGGTACCACCGATGTTTGGTATGACTTTGGCCGCGCGTTCAACGGAAAGAGGTATGATCTGAGCTTCGGCGTGATGGCCAAAGACGATTTTATCGGCGGCAACAATGTTTTCCCCAACAAAGGAACGCCGGAACTGTCATATGAACACGAGAATATGGACGGTACCGGCGCGCCGACAGGCGAGTCAGATCGCTACAGGATCCGTTGTGCCGACACACCGGAGGTCAATGTGCCGATCCGGTTCGCAACGACAGACGGCGGAATGAAAACGATCCTGCTGGGTACCGCAGTTGATCTGGGACGCGACGAGGAGCTGAAGAGCCATGTCATTACGGAGAAGGTCGAGGATCTGGTGGACAATTACGAACAGATCAACGGCACGCTGCGCTATACATGGCTGCTGCCTGACGGGACAACACAGCCATGCGGCGCGGCTTTGGTGAAGAATGGCCGCGTACAGGGTGATTTCCCGCCGCTGAATGCGGAATATGTAAAGAACACGGCCGGTGTGGACACCGTCACGCTTCAGGTCACCTTTACGCCGGATGCCTTTGAGACGGACAATCCCAATTTCAAACAGGACGGGGTGACCAATGTGGCCGTAAATGAAAAGACGAAGCCCGGCCGCGTCTGGATCGAGGGCGTTGATGAGAGCACAACGCTGGACTATACCGTCCGAAAAGACTGGAACGGTGGCGTGGGTGCGAACACGATTATATTCCGCCTGTCCGACGGGGCGGGAAGCTATATCGGCGAGCAAGGTGCAGATGGAAAGTGGACACTTGTCAATGCAAACCGGGCAAAGACCTTTACCATCCGCAAAGAGGATGCCTGGCAGGCCAGAATAACCGGATTGCCGGCATTCAAACTTGTCGACGGGAAAGTCTGTGCGCTGGCGTATGCGCCGGAGGAGCTGAACATACCTGCCGGCTATACCGCGTCCTACGGAATGGATATGCAGATGGACGAGACAGGAGAGCAGACCCCCGTGCTGGTAATCGAGAATACGAAAACGGTTCAGATGATTGAGATGGTCAAGACGGATGTGGGCGGTAAATTGAGATTATCCGGCGCCGAATTTGCACTTTATGGTACGGACGAGAGCGAGAGAATGCTTCCCGAGCCGTTGGAAGGCTGCGAAAAGCTGGTATCTGATGCCGGCGGCATATTCTCGCCGGAGCACTTTGCATTGCCGGAAGGCGTCTACCTCCTTGTGGAAACGAAAGCACCGGACGGCTACGAGCTGATGACAACGCCACTGAAGATCCGCGTGGAAATGGGGAAGGTAACCGTTTTCGGAAATGAAATCCGTTCCGAGCCGGTTATCGCGGAAGCGGATGCGGCAACATCTGTCTGCACGGTTTGCATTGAAAACAGTACGGGCTATGAGCTGCCGGAGAGCGGCGGTATTGGGACCGTGTGGTATGTATGCAGCGGCCTGCTGCTGATGGCAGCAGCTGCGGTATATGGATATTTTTTGTGGCGCAGACAGGGGGAGAGGTGAATGATCAGAACTTTCCTCTGCGGCAAAACATCGCCCCGCGCGGCAGAATATTCGATATGAAAACACCAACAAAATTGATGAAAGGAAGGAATAAATGAAGAAACTGATTTCTATTCTACTAACCTTGGCCATGGCATTGTCTCTGGTGACAATGAATGCCTTTGCGGCAGAAAACAATGGCTCCATTACCATCCGCAACTCCGTTGCAAATTCAACTTACAGCGTCTACAAGATTTTCAACGCAACATGGGGCGGTGATGGCAAGATTGCCTATACCTACGACGGGGAACTTTCTGAAAATGATTATTTCGCGCAGGATAGTGCAGGCAATATCACCGCGAAGAAGGACGCCGCCGGCGCTGACGGTAGCCTGACGGCAAAAGCAATTGCATTCCTCGGCACATTGAAAGGGGAGAAGCCGGTTGCGACCGGCACGGGCAATGACGGAAATCTTGTTTTCAGCAAGCTGCCCTATGGTTATTACTACATCGAGACGACCACCGGTGACAAGGCTGTTTCTATTGACAGTACCATGCCCAATGTGACCGTGATTGATAAGAACACGGTTCCCTCCTGGGACAACGGAGG
This sequence comes from Candidatus Cacconaster stercorequi, assembly GCA_018064925.1. Lineage (GTDB taxonomy): Bacteria > Bacillota > Clostridia > Oscillospirales > Oscillospiraceae > Vescimonas > Vescimonas stercorequi. Next base: position 179,434 of record JAGHUH010000013.1, read on the forward strand.
TACACGCGGCGAAGATCCCAATCCCGGCAAGGTCATCGTCAACGCCGATGGATCCAGGACTACGATGAACACTGTGAACTATGGTGATACGGTGAAATTCAGTATTGCGGTCAATGCCAAGGCATGGGTCGGCGAAGAAATGGCCACCGCATACTACATCAGGGATACGCTGGCCGATGGTTTCAGCCCCGCCGAGAAAATTCAGGTATTCGTTGACGGCAAGGAGCTGACGCGTCAGGGCGATGGTACCGCGGCGAACGGGGGCTACACGCTCACGCAGAATGGACAGTCCTTTGAGGTCGCCATTCCCTTTGGGGAAAAGTATGGCTCCGAGGCGAAGATCGAGGTAACATACTCCGCCGCGGTTCACGCGGATGGCAAGGATGTTGTCATCGGCGAAAACGGCAACCTGAATACAGCAAACTTTACCTACAACACAGAGCCCGGTACACCTGAAAATCCTCCCACCGTTCCTGAGACGCCTCCCACGGTGCCCGGTACACCCTACGAGGAGCTCAATAAAAAGACCACGACCACCTATGTCTACGCGTTGGCGATCCAGAAGGTCGATGAGAACGGAAAACCTCTGTCCGGCGCTGAATTTTCTGTTGCCGGGATGCAGACCTCCGGCAGTAACGGACAGTACAGCTATACCGGCGCCACCGCAGAGGGCGGCAAGGATACGGTGATGAAGACTGATGCAGACGGGCTGCTGGTAATCAGGGGCGTTGCTGGAGGAAATTACGCTGTGAGCGAGGAAAAAGCACCTGCGGGCTACAACAAGCTGATTGCAGCCGAGAATATTGAGGCTACATTGACGGATGCATATACCAACACTAAAATCGCCACATACTACTATGACAAGGATGGCAACATGATTGATACCAAGACGGAAGGCGGCACGGAGCATACCTATCAGGCAGATATTCCTGCCTTCGGAATCGCTGTTGTGAACCGTTCCGGCGCAGAACTGCCCTCCACCGGCGGAATGGGCACCACCGTCTTCTATGCGATCGGGTCCCTGCTGGCTGTGTCTGCCGGCGTTCTGCTGATTGCAAAAAAGCGTATGCGCCACGACGGTGAATGAATACCTCATTTGTGAATACAAAGCGCATAAAAAGCAGGGAGGAGAGGGGACTTCCCTCTCCCCCCGACGCAGCATCAAGGAGAATCCTATCAAATGAAGAAGAAAAAGCAGAAGTCAACCATGCTGCTTGTCATACTCTTTCTGACAGGCTTGTCCTTGCTGCTGTACCCTTCCGTGGCAAACTACTGGAATTCGCTGCATTCTTCCCAAGCAATTGCCTCGTATGCCAAGGAAGTGTCTGATTTGGGTAAGGAGGAGTATGGGGCTGTCTGGCAGGCCGCAAGTGACTATAACCGCGCCTTAACGGAAAATACGCCCGGGGGGATGCCTTCGGGAGAATACAACAAACTGCTGAATATTGGCGGAAACGGAATCATGGGACAAATTGAGATTCCGGCCATTCATATGTCGCTGCCCATCTATCACGGGACAAGCGACGCGGTGCTGCAGACAGCAACGGGACATCTGGAGTGGACATCGCTGCCGGTAGGCGGCGAGAGCAGCCATTGCGTGTTGTCCGGCCACAGGGGGCTGCCGCGGGCAAAGCTGTTTACCGATTTAGACAGACTGTCTGTGGGTGATGTCTTTTACATTCGTGTATTAAATGAGATGCTGACCTATGAGGTGGATCAAATCCGCATTGTCTCCCCAAAGGACACATCGGCGCTGCAGATCGAGAAGGGGAAGGATTACTGCACTTTGGTGACCTGCACTCCGTACGGCATCAACACGCACCGCCTGCTGGTACGCGGACACCGTGTTGACAATAGCGCCATGGCGGACACATTCCGCATCAATCCGGACGCATTTCAAATTGAACCCAGACTGGTGGCAGCTGTGATGGTGATCCCCATGCTGCTGCTCTATATCGCGGGGATCACCGTCCGAAACGGCAGAACGAGGAGAAGAGAGGTTGAAGCAAATGAATAAAACACAGCAATGGATAGTCTCGATATCCTTGATGGCGCTGTGCGTGATATTATCAATCCGACCGGCAACCGTATGCGCCATCGAACCCATCGACCTGTCGCGCGACGATCTGAGTTTGAAAATCCGCTATGTGCATGAGGATGTACCGCTTGCCGGTGCCGCCTTTGCGCTTTATCGCATTGCGGATCTTGATGAATTCGCCAATCCCACACCAATGGACAGCTTTGCTGATTTTTCCGGGAAGATTACCGATGCAGGGGAGAATGGGGAATGGAATGATCTGGCGCAAGAACTGGCGGACTATCTTACCGGACATGACGATATATTGCCCATTAACCACGGGGTAACCGACAGTGACGGAATGTATACGATTTCGCAATTGACGCCGGGGCTATATCTGGTGATAGGGCATCCGGTGAGGATTGACGGCACCAATTACACCTGCAATCCTTTTCTGATCAATCTGCCAAACCGGGAATCAGACGCAGATGACTGGAAGTATCAGGAAACTGCCTCGCCGAAGCCCGGTGCAGTGCATCAGGAAATCATTCCGCAAAGACCAACACCTCCGCAGGGCGATAAGCTGCCGCAAACAGGTATGCTTTGGTGGCCTGTCCCGGTTTTGGTGAGTATGGGACTGTTCTGCTTTCTTGAGGGCCTTTTGCAAAAAAAGGATCGTACAAATGAAAAATAAGCGGAGAGTCTGGATGGTGGCCGGATTGCTGCTGATGGGGGCGGCCGCCTGCCTGACGCTCTATAATCTGTGGTCGGAATATCGGGCGGGGAACATTGCACAGCGGCTTGTGCTGGAGTTGCCCGCAAATATGGGAAACCCCACATTGCAGCCGGAGTATATAGGAAACCCGGATATGGAAATGCCGGAAAAACTGATTGACGGTGAGCGGTGCATTGGGATATTGGAAATTCCGGCACTGGATCTGGTGCTTCCGGTCATAGACGAATGGGGTGAACGCAGCCTACAGGCGGCACCGTGTCGCTACTGCGGCTCGGTGTATCGGAACGATTTGGTGCTCTGTGCGCACAATTATGGGACACATTTCGGAAAGATCAAGTATTTGTCTTTCGGCGATGCGGTGATTTTTACGGATATGAGCAGCAATGTTTTTCAATATCGCGTGAAGGATATCGAGATACTGCCTCCCACGGCTGTGGAGGAAATGATTGATAGCAGGAATTGGGATATGACGCTGTTTACCTGCACCATTGGCGGCAGCGCCAGAGTGACCGTGCGATGCGGGCGAATACTGTAAGATTCGGGAAAAGAAAACCCCCTGCTTTTGATGTGGTCTGGCAACCATATCAAAACGCAGGAGGTTTTATCATGAAAGTCGAATTTTATGGGTGAGGTCAGGAAGATTGAAGTCAAATGGACCGCTTGAATTGTGCACCCTTTAAGGAGGCTGCGTCCACATTTTTCTCCACACCCTGCCGCGCAATGATCGTCCGGATCTTTTTCAGCGAGCCGGTGACAAGCTTTTGATCAGCATTTACCATCTGGTGTGCGCTGAGCTCATTGACAACACTCCGAAATGCCCTGTGGGACAGCAGGTGCAGCGTTTCACTTTTCGCATCAATCGGCGCGGTGCCCTTATACTGGCTGATCCCCTCCTGAACAATTTTTTCGGCAAAGTCCTTTTCGATTTTCTCGCGGGGGTGTTGGGGATCGGAAAGCATGGATTCCTGAATTTTTTTCATCGTTTCGCAGACCTTCAGCCGTTTGCTCTGGCGGCTGCTGGGCTTCACCTTGGCCATGGCTGCGGCATCACCGTAGCTGTTGCCGTAAACATGCTTTTCGTAGTCGGTTACCTTCTGCATCAGAGAATCCAGCGCATCCTTGACGGAATCCATTTCTTTTCCTCTGCACATGGCAACGGTTTCGTCAAATGTCAGCAATTCCTTTTTGAGCGCCCGATAGGCAGGTGAATCATTTGACAGGAAGTGGTCGGTACTGACCAGAGCGGAATACATATCATGGGAGTTCTTCAGCAGTGCCATATAGGCATCCTGCTTCACCTGACCGTTCTCATAGGCATATTCCTGCGCTTTGGTAATGATGTCAAACCCGAGCGTTTTATTGTGAGCCGTCTTTTCCAGCTGACTGCTGCCGTTGATGGCAATAAGGTCATAATTGCGAAAGAACTGATTGACCTCCATATCAAAAATGCCGTCTTTTGATGAAACGGATTTGGAAATTCGCTTTCCGTTCTGATCCATGGTATGCTCCACACCGCTGTTATTCTCGCGGTTTCCCCAGGGGTTTCTGATTCTGAAATACATCTGCGGGGGAGTATCGTTGGTTTTGTATGCACCGATAATGGAATACGCGTGCGTGCCGGCAACATCCGTGGCTCCGGATGGAGTTCCCGCAGATACAGGAAATCCCTTTTCCAAAGCGTCACAAACCCGATCAAATATAGCGTGCTTTGTGGACTTTGTATTATTAAAGAGAATCATCTGACTGTCAATAATGGGAGCAAGCAGCCCGCGGACCAGCTTATCCTCCTGCGTGGCGTTCGCCGTATCCGAAAAAAGCTGAGCAAGGAATTGTTTATATCTGGCGTTATCCAGCAACCGCGGATTGTCCGATGATTTGCAGCGATTTAGTATCTCGGCAAATTTCCTGATCCAGATGTCACAGATTTTTTCATAATCTTCTTTACTGATATTGCGGGATACTTGCGCTGCACGGTAGTTATCCATCAGATATTCTTTTGCTGTTTTGCCGGAACTGGAGAGAAGCAGGCGGTCAAGTCTTTCATATGGGCCCAATTTATCAAAATCGGCAACATTCTTCTGATAATACGCCTCATTGTTTTCATCCCATGTCAGTTGCTGGGGGTCATTCGATGGGGTGGAATATATCTTGGTTGCGGCAAAATCGCGGCCAAAGCAGGCCTCCAGGAATTCGTTCTCCTGGCCGCCTTCGATGGAGCCGATGGTGGGTTTCCACGGAACAAGCTTTTTATCTTTTACGATTTGAGGGCATTGCTTCGCAATTGCGGTCAATTGCTCGTCTGTCAGTTGTTTGTCCTTGTTTTCGTTATAAAGCTTTTCGGCAAGTGCGGCATCAACGGGAATGTGATAATTATCATATTCCATTGTCGGATGGAGGCCGGAAATGATATAGGCCCGCTCGATAATATTTGCCCAGAGGCAATCATCGGCGCCGGCGCTGATCAATCCGCCGATCCGCGCCTGCACTTTATCCACCTTCACATAAACGGGACGATAGGTGCTGCCGCGTTTTTCGAAAAAGCGAACGGTTGCGGTTCCGTCACCATTATCCTTGATCATATCTTTGATCTTTTGCGGGTATAGTCTCGCCATATCCTGCAGCCCGGCAAGCGCATAGCAATCGCCAAGGAGCATCTGCTTGATGTCATTCATCCGCGGCTCATGGGGGAAGATGGGGATATCCTTTGCGCTGACACTCCCGCTAAAGAAATCTCCAACTTTCGTGGCAGTGGCCAGAGCGATTCCGTATGACTCCGTATCGTGCTGCATACCGACTTTTACGCCAACGCCGTTGATATAGGTGAAATTGTTTCCCTTATATATCCCGTACGGCTTGCTGTTGGCCGCCAGCACACCCCTTTCGGTTTCATTCAGATTTGTCTGCTGTGCAGGATCGTTTGGCTGCGGCTTTTCATTGATGATGTAATCCACCGGTGTAGTGAGATTGCCGACAGACAGACCGGCAAAATATGATGTAAGGGAGGCGTGGATCTTCATGCGGTTATCCACGGCGGCTTCTTTCGTGATCAGCTCAACCTTCCGCTTTTCATATTCCTCTTCACGCAGGCTCCGAATTTCGTCCATGAGCTTATCCTGCTGATCGAGTACGGTTTGCGCATATTCATCCAGATCGGCCTGAATCTGCTTAAACAGCTTAACTTCAGCGGAATAGTTCTGGCTGGCACTCGCATCCAGAGCAGCATACTGATCCACCTTGTTGATGATCCTGATAAGCGCGGGATCCTTTCCGCAAAGCGCCTTGTATTCCAGGCAAAGATCCTTTAATGCCTGCGCATCCACCTTTGACCTGAACTCATATTGAGAATAACCGGCCTCGTTTTCCGCAACGGCATAAACATCGGAAAGGATTTTTCCTTTTTCTGCCTCGCTGGCGGCATATTGGCTTAATGTCCTTTGCCCGCCGATGGCATTCTTCAAAAACGCATCGAATGAAATGCCGTTCGGATTTTTGCTGACGCTGTTTTGCTTCACAAGATCCTTGGTGGCGTGGAATGTATCAGACGAAAAGCTGATCAGGTCCATCCGCACAGGGTTTGTAAAATGCATTTCCAAATTTTCCTGACAAGCAAGGATTTCTTTTCCGATCTGATCGGTATACAAAGCCACGCGACCCGATTCATCCGGAACAAACAGCTTGTGGATCAGGTTTTTGTATTGGCGGGCAGCTTCAATCAACTCTGGCGTGGAATGGGAAGAGGTGACCATTCCCTCCAGGGTATCAGCAAATTCCATGATGGAAGAAGGATGATCATAAAATTTCGTAAAAATGGCATCATTAATATCCATGGGAGTCACTCCTTATGCAACAATTCACTATTTGTCATTTCAGGATGAATAGCATCTGAATACCTTATTATATCATATTTTGCAGGGTATGCACGATTTTTTATGAGATGACGGCGCAGAAAAATCCTGCAACATTGACAACGCAAGAGAACCACAGTATAATTTTTTCGTAAATAACCATGCGATATATCCACAAAATCATGCGAAAGAGGTGATGCCGAATGGCAATTAATTTTAATAAGGACTCTGTTTTCAATCTCAAACCCATCAAAATTGACGCCGTAAGAGACGAAGTTCGGGCACTCATGATTGATGGAGAAGAAGCCGTCATGGCATTCAAAACCATCCGCGACCAGCTTGTATTTACCAACAAGCGCATTATTTCTATTGATGTTCAGGGACTGACCGGAACGAGAAAGTCCTATACCTCTATGCCTTATTCCAAGATCCTGTTCTTTTCCATTCAGACACCCAGCATTGCCGAGCTGTTCGTGCCGGATTCTGAATTGGTGATCACATTTGCCAACGGCTTTAATGCAAAGTTTGAATTCAAGGGAGATACGGATATCAGCCAGATTGGCAGAATTATTTCGAAATACATTTTGTTATAATAGCAGCCTTGCTGTGGCATAGATTATCAAAGGATTCATAAGTGCTCGCATCAAAGGCGATATGCCAATGATGCGGGCAATTGCAAGATGAACTGCTGCATCATAGTAAAAGAAATCCATCAGAGCGACGGGACAGCCCACGCGAAAAGTAATTGGCAAGCAGAAATCTAAGCTGGACTGATTCAATGCTCCGGCAGGACACTTAACTCCTGTACGGACTGAGCAAAAAAATTTAAAATGGCTGAAACCTTTTGGAGCCCGGCAATGTATTAATAGTGCAAAGAAAACATCGCAGATAATAAACTTAACTTGACGGAGGATATCATTATGGCAAAGAAAGAAAGTAGCTTTCTGGGAGCAAATCAGACAATGGCGTTTGCCGCAATGGCTTATGAGAAGGAGGCAAACCTCGAAAATCAGCAGGAGCTGCAGAATGCGCTGTATGAGCTGCTGTATCACAGTGCAGAGGTGTACCTGAGCGATGGCACAGAGCTGAGCCAGTTTGAATCACGCGATAAGATGATGGAGATGATCAGAAGCGAGGCCGCAGCGGGCGAGACGCATCTGTTGGTATGCGGCGCCAAGAATTCCGATCCCCATATTGTACGATTTAACAAGAACGGTGAGATCACCGGATACACTATCACGAGTGTTCACCCCGATGTTTATTTGAGCGACTATGGTCCGGAGGACCTGAAGCCGGAGAATGCACCCCCTGCGCCCAACGGATGGGACAAGTTCGTGAATGGCTTCAAGTCTATTTTCGGCGGCAAAGGCAAAGTCGTTAAGGATTATGAGGAGTATCAGGCAAAGCGCAATGAATATCTGAGCAAGATGGGGTTCCACCACAACACCGGTACAGTCAAGACGGAAGAAAAAGTGGAGGATGTGACACTGGATACTGAACCGAAGTACGCCGTTGATGAAAATAACGAGGAGTTAGATGCAGCCGACATGGAGCTGAAGACACTCGCCAATCTGGTTCGCCCCGAAAGCCTCGGGTACAAGATCAACAAGGAAGCGGGCGACTGGCTGGCAAAGGGCATGTTCATCGTCGAGGCAATTGATCCCAGAGATGAAAGACTGAAGGGTGCGCTGAACGACAGTAGACTCGAAAGAGAATGGGAGCCCTACAGGAAGTTTGCCCAGAAAATCTATGATCTGGGAAAAGAAGATAAGACTCTGCGCGATGCACTGGTGGTTATGGGACAGAACGGCAGCCTGGAAAAACTGTACGGTGCGTACAAAAAGCAGTTCAATGACGGTAAGGAGCTGAATCTTGAGGGTCTTATGAACGAAGTGGTACGCGGCAAAAATAAGGAAAACCTGGTTAAGCTGCTGAACAATGAGAACATTAACAAGCATGTATCAACACGCATTGTTACCACTTCACCGGATGAGGGCGTTTTCAAAAAAGTGGACGGCAAACAGGGGCCTGGTTTCGGCAAATAATCCAGTATCGGAAATCACCCCATAACAGAGCATCCCCCTGTGCAGGAAAACTGCACAGGGGGATGCTTTATGTCGGGAATGGCGGCCGCTCACATCACACAGGGACAGGGGGGCACTTAAATCACTTGTTTTTTGTGGGCTTTCGTTGTTTTCTTAGAGAGCTTATTTGGTGCCTGAAGCACATTTTCTACCGTATGCGCCGCATCATCCGGCTTGCTGATGCCGTTCTTCTTGGCAAGCTGTGCATTGAAGGCCTGACGGACCAGCTTGTCATCCTTTTGCAGAAGCTGCTCGGCCACGGTCAAAGAACCGCACCGCTCGATCATCTCGTCGATTACGCCGCTCTTGAGAATTGTGTCAACATGAGCGTTGTACTGCTCGTGGTCCAGCAATACCTGATCCATACTGTGATCTGCGCTATCCAGACCGTTCATCACCTTGGTGGCAAGCTGTACCTTCAGCAGGAGCGTACGGTTTATCGCGGGACTGTTATACTCGTTGTAGCCGCTTTCACCGCCCTGGGCAAAATCTCTCAGGCACAGGAAGCTGTTCATTTCCTTCAATCTGCCCACCTGCTTGGCGTTCAGCTTGATGTTGCGATGGGCGTCCATGTAGGCGGTGCATTCCTGCGCCGCGTTTTGGAATGCCGCAGAGACATCTTCCATGCTCTGGGGATTGGCGTGACCGAGCTGCCCCAATGCCTTGACAAAGTTTTCATAATGCGTGGTATTGCCGATGCCCTTATACGCCTCCAGATTGGCGGCGACATCGTTGGCACCCTGCATCAGCTGCAGCGCGGCAGGAGCTTCGGCGGAAATCGTCACACCAGGAGACTTGAAATCAATCGAATCGCCGGTATAAGTGGCGTATATGCCCTCGTAGGTGTTGGTTTCGTTATTATAATGGAAAAATGTAACGGGCTTACCCTGATAGTTTTTATAATTGGCGGTAAAGTCATTCATCATACCATTGTAATCCGATCCGCCGACAAATTTACCCTTGCCGCTGATAAGCGTTCCGTTGGCAAACAGTGCTTTCATCTGTGCCTGATAATCCGCAGCGTTTTCCTCGCCGATAATGGCTTCTGAAATCCGCTGATTCAGGTCTATATCGTGAGAGGCTGTGGAGGGGACTTTTGCCTGCTTCTGCTGAGGAGCCTGCTTCTGCTGAGGAGCCGGTGCCTGCTGAGGAGCCGGTGCCTGCTGAGGAGCCGGTGCCTGCTGAGGAGCCGGTGCCTGCTGAGGAGCCGGTGCCTGCTGGGGAGCCGGTGCCTGTTGGGGAGCCGGCGCCTGCTGTGCGGCCAGCCTGCTGCGGATATCTGCAATGTGCTTTGCGGTAGCCTTTTCGTTGCCGGCCAGCGTGGCCTTCAGCACCGTATCCTTGCCCAGAAGTGCCTGCACCTCCGGCTTGCTCTTCAGCTCCTCCAGCGACTTTTCGTATTTTTCGCGGTTGGTCAAAATGGAGGGATCCGTCAGGTTGGTATGCAGATAGTGGGACAGCAGCTGCTGTTCCTCCAAATCGGTGATGGCGCGGAATGCGGCGGAGCCGTTGGATGCTTCCACGGTTTTGGCGACGGTCAGGAACTTGTTTATGACCTTCAGACGGGCGATCTGTCTGTCGCTGAGCTTGGTACCGTCATGGTTCTGCAAATAGGCCTGCGCTTGTGCTGCCGTTTCGGAAAACAGCTGGTAAAAGTCATCCGTAATAGGGGCACCGCTTTTCAGCATATTCGAAATGCCTTTCAGTCCTGCCTTGAACTGTTTATACGCGGTGGAGTCGTTGGAGAATATACTGTATGTTGCATCCAGTTCGTTTACCAGCTGCGCGATGTCAGCGGAGATCTTCCCGCCAATCTGCATAAAAGAGGAATTCGGCAGCTCCGGGCCTGCGGTAAAGTTCACTCTGCCATTGGGCGTCTTTGTCGCAGATACTCGACAGAAGGTACCCCTGCCGGCGTTATAGATGAGAAAATCCTGACCGGCGCCGATAAGATTCAGCGTTTGTGCAATATCCTCAATCGTATTGCAGCGGATGAATTTGCCTTTATCGTCCAGAACAAAGCCGTTGTTGAATTTTTCCAGCAAATACTGTGACTCCTCCTGCAGCGTGGGGGCGCTGCCCGCAGACATGATCGGGTGTCCGTTTTGCTGCAGAAGTTCACTGAGATCCGCAAGAACACCATATCCCCGGGTGCGGCCGTTCTCGCCTTTATAGTTTTCAAAGTTGCTCATTTTGTAGGTACATCTCCTTTTCAGATAAAAATTGTCTGCTCTGGTGTGCATTGCAGAAGGGAATCCTGATATCAATTATGGTATGTTAATACAATATGTTAATACAATATATCAAATGCGCGTTCAGTTTACAAGTTGCCGGCAGCGAAAGTTGAAGGAAGAAACGGCGAAGGCATCCTTCATGTTGTTGCTCCGCCAGATGCTGCGGCCGCCCGGCAACGGAGTTGACCTCCGGGTTATTCGCCGGCAGCATCGCCTGATCCAGTTCGTTGATCTGGCCGCTTTCCGGCGGGGCGTCGTCCCGCTTCGCCGCTGTCTGATGCATTGCCTGGAAATTGCGGACGCCGAAATGATCACGGTATGCCAACGGGCTGCGGGGCGTTACATCGTGCCCCTTGTTTCTTATCTTAATTCGGCAAAAAATGTTTCGGATTTTACTGCCGAATTGCCGTTCGTATATAATACCCGAGCCAAAGCGGTAAGGTTACATACTTTAGCAAAAAAAGTGATAATCAGCCGATGGCTCAAAACAGGTCCAGCATACTGTCCAGATAAATTGCCTCTCTGACATGCAGATGATATGCCGGTTTGGTCATGTAATAGAGCAGAAATTCCAGAATCAGGGCGCTGCCCAGACCGCGGCCTTCGATTTTGAACTGGGAAAAGCCCATGGGCAGGTAAGTATTCAGGATGTCTTTGATCCCGATAAAGGCGGGATTTTCCATGGCTTTCGAGAAGCGGTAGCCACTCTCGGCATCGGGGGCGGCACAGATGTGATCGGGATGCGCCTCGCCGAGATTTTTGCGGCTGACAGCTTCGTAGCATCGTTTTCTGTCCCGGCAACCAAACCAGCAGCACTCGTTGCAGAGAAATTCCATCTTGCTCTTCTGCGCCGGGGACAGGGGGCGCAGCTGTGGGAACGCCTTGTTCAGCCGGAAATCAGGCACCACATAGCGGAAACGATCCTGCTCCACCTCATCCAGAAGCTGCTGAAAATCCGTCAGGACTTTGGTGGTGGAGGATACGAAATAATAACCCGGATAATTCTTTTTCAAGTAGTCCAGCAGCAGATCCGAGTGGATGATAATACCGGGCTGCTGTCTGCTGTCTTCAAACAGCCGACACAGGGCATTGCACTTCCTGTCTGAAAGATGCTCCGGACGGAGCAGGGAGTTGCTGAAGGTCAGCCGGGGGGAGATGCCGAATTCGTTCAGCAGATCCAGCACCTCCTGCGCCTCGTGGTCGCCGAACCCCACCCGACCGCCGCCCCAGATACAGTCTGCCGGTGCGCCATAGATGGAGCCGATGTCGCACCAGTCATAGAAGTACTCTCGGTGCTCACGGAACAGCGGCAGAAAAGTGCGGTACAGCTCATAAAACTCGAACAGACCGGGAAGGTGGTAGTATGCGATATTTTTTCGGCAGTTGTCCATAAAACGATCTCTCCATTCTGCCCGATATGTATTGCAGAGGGAAAGGGTGCGGTAACCGCGTGTCGAGAGTTCGAGTCTTTCTACCCCTGCCAGGAAAACACCTGATTTCGTATGAAATCGGGTGTTTTTCGTTACTTTTCGG
>JAGHUH010000016.1 GCA_018064925.1 Candidatus Cacconaster stercorequi
AAGGCTGCAGAGACGTATAACGCCGAGCAGAAGAAAAGATACGCCCGGCGGCAGGCGCGCAAATATGAGCGTCTGGAGGCCGGGAGCGTGGATGGGGAGAACAGACGGAAGTATGCGGAGAAAAAGACGGCATGGGAGGGAATAATCGCGAAAGAACACTTTACAGTAGATTCTAATCATGATATGATAAATAAAATAACTGGAGCACGCATTATAAGCCCTGATTGTAAGGCTGCTTCTGAACACGCAGAACGATATTACGGTCTTGTTCGCAGCATGCAAACGGATGTTTTGCACATCTCAAAAAACACAGGAATAGCAGAAGAGGAAATTGCAAAAATTAAGAGCTACTTATTCCTTGATGAACACGATTTGGGGGACGGAAGATTTGCAAAGTTTGATTCTGACTTTTCGATTGCACAATCATGGCAACGGCTTATTAACGGCAGCCAAGAACCTCACGATATTACATTGCTTCGCCATGAATTGCTTGAAAGTTCCCTTGTGGAAAAAGGATTTACGCAAAATGAAGCACACATAATTGCGAGTTCTGTTTATAATTACAGCAAGGAGGTAAGAGATTTTTATGCTTCACTTGAAAAATATAAGAATAAATGAACAAGTAGCGGAAGCTGACTTTTACCCGGAAAACGAAAAACAATGCGGTCATATTTCTGTGGACCTGAAAAGCGAAGAAATCTCAGAAATTATCAATGTTCCAGGATACGAATTGGTGTACCCTGGGCACGCCAGAAAAAAGCTTGCCAAAATGGCACAAGAAAATGATCATAGCAATGAATGCGTGATATTTTGGTATTAAATAACAAAACCGCTGACCTTCAGGCCGGCGGTTTTGTTATGCAAGGAGGGTAGTAATGAAAAGATTATTTATTTCCCAACCGATGCGCTTCAAAACAGACGAGCAAATACACTCTGTCCGTGAGAAGGCAATCGCATACGCAGAGTCAATGATAGGAGAACCTGTTGAGGTTATTGATTCATACTTTGAGAATGCGCCTCACGATGCAAGACCGCTTTGGTTCTTAGGAAAGTCAATCGAACTTCTTTCAACGGCTGATGTGGTATTCTTTGCAGAGGGATGGGAAAATGCGAGAGGATGCGTTATTGAGCATCATTGCGCTGTGGAGTACGGAATCGACAGAATTGAATAAAAAATACAATTCCATAGATTGAAGCACGATGTAGAAATACGCCGTGCTTTTTTCATGCCCAGATACGGAGCGGCGGCATAAAACTCTGACCGGTGTAGGCGACGGCCTATAAACGGAATTCACAGCCGAGGGGCTATAAACCGAGGTGCTTTATGGCAGAAGAAAAAAACAATCAGCAGCAGGAACAGCAGCCCACCCAGCAGACCGGCACGCAGCCGCAGGGCGCACAGCAGACAGATCAGAAGAAGCCGGACTATGATGCCATCTTCGGCAAGTTGGACGCAATCCTGGATAAGCGTTCCGGCGGTATCGCCCGCTCTGCGCTGAAGGATGACGGCTTGCAGGATGGCGAGGTGGCGGAGATTGTCAAGGCCTACCGTGAGCACAAGCAGAATCAGCAGACCGAGAATGCCAACCGCTTGCAGACGGTGCAGGCCGAGAACGAGCAGCTCAAGGCCCAGCTCTTGCAGCAGCGTATTGACACTGTCGCATCTGCGGAGGCTGCCAAGCTCGGCATTGCCGCCGCTCAGCTTCCCTATGTGGTGAAGCTGGCCGATATGTCCAACGTCCTGACCGATAAGGGAGAGCCGGATGCCGCCAAGATCAGCGCTGCCTTGAGTAAGGTGCTGGACGATATCCCTGCCCTGAAACCACAGGCGGCCTCTGCAAACGGTTTTGTTGCCGTCGGAGCCGCCGCCGGGAGCGGTGTTTCCACGGGCACGGCTGCAACCGGTGCTGATAAGCCGAAAGTGGCCACAAAGCGCTGGAACCGCGTGAACCACAACTAAAATTTTTGAAAAGGAGTACTGAAAAATGCCTAACAGCAACAACTATGCAGAAGTATGGGAAAAGGACCTGCTGGAAGTCCTGATTCAGGGCTGCCTGACCAGTCCCTTCATTACCACAAACGTCCGTTTCCTGGATGCCAAGACCTTCCACTTCACTCAGATGTCCGTGAGCGGCTACAAGGATCATAGCCGTGCCGGCGGCTGGAACAAGGGCGTGTATACCCAGACAGACAAGCCCTTCACCCTGACCCATGACCGTGACGTGGAGTTCCTGGTGGACAAGGCCGATGTGGACGAAACCAACGCCACCGCATCCATCCAGAACATCTCTATGGTGTTTGAGAAGACCCAGTCCACTCCCGAGGTCGATGCTCTGTTCTTCTCTCGCGTGGCCGCAGCGGCGCAGGGTGTGGCAAACTACCACTCCTCCACCGCCGTCGCATCCTATACCACCTCCAATGTTTTCGGCAAGCTGAAGACCTATCTCAAGGCCGGTAAGCTGCGCCGCTATAAGGCAGATGGTTCTCTGGTGATGTATGTCACCTCTGACATCATGGATCTGCTGGAGCAGTCCAAGGACTTCACCCGTCAGATCGAGATGACTCAGGTGGCAGAGGGCGGAATCGGCATCGAGACCCGCGTGACGGAGATCGACGGTGTTCCCGTCATGGAGGTCATCGACGATGAGCGCTTCTACGATGCGTTCAACTGGAACCCTGACGACGGCGGTTTTGAACCCCTCGAGGCTGTGTACGAGCAGACAGAGGACGAGGATATTGTTGAGGGCAAGACCTACTATACCAAGTCCGGCACCACCTACACCGCTGTTGCCAACCCTGTCAAGACTGACATTGCCGACTACTACGAGAAGACCACCGTCGGCGCTCACAAGATCAACGTCCTGATCGCATCTCTGAACACCGTCAAGTCCGTTCCCAAGATCTCCAGCATCTACTACTTTGCGCCCGGTACTCACACTGAGGGCGACGGTTGGCTGTACCAGAACCGCCAGCTGAGCGATACCTTCGTTTTCCCCAACGGCAAGGACGGCAATATCGACAGCGTGTATGTCGATGTTGACACAGCCGAAATCGGCGCCTGATAGCCTATGTACGTAACGGAGCAAGAGTATATCGCAGCTCGTATCGCTGTGTGTGCCGAGCCGCTTGATGGCGTCGAGCCGTTCCTGGTATCCGCGTCTGATGCGGTGGATGTGTTGACATTCCACCGCATTCAGGCCGCCGGCGGTATTGACACCTTGACGCCGTTTCAGCGCGATACCATCAAGCGCGTAACATGCGCTTTGGCAGAATTTATGCACGATAACCAGGAGGCTATCGGCAGCCCTGTTTCCGCCTACAACATCAACGGCGTCAGCGTGCAGTATGGCGGGACGGCCACCGTCAGCGTAGTAAACGGCGTGATGATTCCTCGCGCCCTGCACCACCAGCTGCTGGCCACCGGCCTGTGTGACAGGAGGGTGTGACATGTGGCCTAAGCTGATCATGTGCGCGCGGACACCTGTTCGCGTTGTGATCGAGAGCGCAGAGCCGAACAGCTACGGAGAGAGAACTGCCTTGCTGGACGCCGAGTTCAGGTGCAACTATCAGGACAGCTCCGGCGCTAAAATTACCGCTAAAAAGCAGGAGATTCCCGCTTCGGCTTGCATCCTCATCTCCGGGGACATTGCGCCTGACGTGGACCGCATCGGCTGCGGCTATGTGGTGATCCACGGCATCAAGCGCGACATTGTGGCCGGCGCCAAGTGGCGCAACCCAGACGGCACAGTGAACTATTGTAGATTGGATGTGGAATAATGGCTGATTTTGTAAATTCCCGCGTCACGCTGGACATGGCCGCCATTGATCGGCTCGTGAAGGCGCAAGTCACGGCGCTGGAGCAGACGGCGGAGGCTGTGCATACGGATGTTCTGGACGAGCATGTTGTTCCTCGGCGAGATGGCGATCTGTCCGGCAAAGGTTTTTTTGTGGATACATCCGAAAGCAAACACGGCCATGTTGAGCTTGTGCACTCTACGCCATACGCACGCCGGATGTACTATCACCCGGAGTACAATTTCCACCGTGAGCCGTGGCAGGACGCATCCGGTAGGCAACACGACGGAAACGAGAATGCGCAAGGCCACTGGTTCGATCCGTGGACCAGCGGAAACAGATCCGAGTTCGCAAAGCGGACATTTTGTAAGCTGTTCCGCCGGATAGGAGGTCTTGACAAATGATGACACTGGAAAATGTGCTGGAATGGATCAAGACGCTCCCTACAAAAGCAAATTATTATTATGCCGGTGCGCTGCTCAAGAAGAAAGAACAGAGTATCGGCGTCTATGGCCTGCGTACCGCATATAGCCGAGAAATCGCTGTAGGCGGCGCAGGCTGCACAAAAACCTTAACAAAGGGAATATCACTACTCATCCATTGGACGCCGTCTACAAGGCTTACAGAGGCCGCAGCGCAGGCGTTTTACGCTGACATTTGCGCTGCCGGTCGACCGGTTATCGGCGGCTATCAGGTAAACTACATCGAACTGCGACAGAATGAGCCGATCGATGTGGGTGCCGATGATGACGGCATTCAGGAAAGAGTGATCGAGTTTATCATCCACTATCAAGATTCGAAAGGAGAAGAAACAACATGAGCGTATCTTCTGGCGTGTATCCCGTATACGAAAACCAGTTCACCATCGACACCTCCGGCCGTGCCGGAACTACCAGCAGCAAGAAACCTATCGCTGATCTGGAGACTTTTGAAGTGACATTCGACAACAATGTGGAGGAATGGAGCCCCATGACAGAGCAGGGCTGGAAGCGCCGCCTGATGACCGGCAAGGGCGTTTCCGTCAAGCTGTCCGGCAAGCGAAACCTTGGCGACGACGGCAACGACTATGTGGCCGGCTTGGCGCTGAAAAGCGGCCAGGACACCTGTTCTGTGCTGGATTGGACATTCCCTAACGGTGATAAGTTGACCATGCCCTGCGTGGTATCCGTCACCGCCTGCGGCACTGGCAAGAGCACCGATGTCGGCCCGCTGGAGTTCGAGTGCATGAGCGACGGCAAGCCCACCTATACGCCGCATACTACCGGTAGCGGAGGCTAAGGAGGTTAAAATCATGGCAACTGTAATCAACATCACCAACAAGATCAAGAACGAGGAGAAATTCCTTGTTGTTGGCGAGAATAAGTACCGCGTGGACGACCGCAAGAACACCGTGACCGAGGTTATGGCGCTGTTCGATGATGCATCCAAGGGTGATTTTGAGCGCATGGATGAAGCGCTGCGTCTGCTGATCGGCGGCGAGGCATTTGCAGAGGTCGAGGAGATGAACCTGCCTCTGACCGACTATCAGGCGATTTTCATCGGCGCTATGGCCTGCGTCAACGGTAAGACCTACGAGGAGACTGAGGCCACCTTTCGCGGGTGAGGAGGGAACGGAACAGGAATGGTATGACCTGTTCCACGACTATGAGCTGATCGAGGCATCGTTTGCACAGCAGTACGGCATCCGCCTCCGCAGGGAGGAGGATATGCTGTGGGATGAATTCCTTACGCTGCTATCTGGGCTGAACGATAAAACGCCGTTGGGCCGCGTGGTAGCTATACGCGCCGAGCGTGACCCGGAGGCAATCCGGAAGTTCAGCCGCGACGAGCGGCGTATCCGCTCTGAGTGGGCGGAATGGAAGTCCCAGCAGCGTGCATCCGCCCCGAAGATCAGCAGAGAATCCTATAAGGCGGCCATGGAGCAGATCCAGGCCGCCTTTAAATCTATGGCAGGAGGTGGTTAAGTGGCCGAAACCGTAGTGGGTCAGATCGCGCTTGAATTAAATCTGGATCCTACAAAATTAAAAAAACAACTGCTGAACCTAAACAATACAGCGCAGAAATCAACCTCCGGTATGAAATCCATGTTCAGCGGTTTGGGCAAGACGGTTGCTGCTGCCCTGTCCGTTACCGCTGTGGTAAAGTTCGGGCAGGCCTGCTTGTCCCTGGGCAGCGATCTTGCCGAAGTACAGAACGTGGTAGATGTTACGTTTGGCGACATGACAGAGCAGGCCAACGCCTGGGCACAGAATGCCATGGAAAGCTTTGGCCTGTCTGAGACCGTGGCCAAGAAGTACATGGGAACCTTCGGGGCAATGGCAAAGTCGTTTGGCTATTCCGCAGATCAGGCGCTCGGTATGTCTGAACAGCTTACCGGCCTTGCCGGTGACGTGGCATCGTTCTACAACCTTTCCACGGATGAGGCGTATACCAAGCTGAAATCCGTGTTCACCGGCGAAACCGAAACGCTCAAGGAATTGGGCGTTGTAATGACCCAGAGTGCCCTTGATGCTTACGCCGTGGAGAATGGATGGGGACGCACCACGAAGGCCATGAGCGAGCAGGAAAAGGTCGCACTGCGCCTTGCATTCGTAGAGGACAAGCTCTCCGCTGCGTCCGGAGACTTTGCCAGAACCTCTGGGAGCTGGGCGAACCAGACCCGCATTCTGAAACTGCGCTTTGATGCTCTGCGTGCCAGTCTGGGGCGTGGGTTTATCGCAGCCCTAACACCGGTGCTGCAGATGATCAACCGCGTTATGGCAGCCCTGCAAGGGCTTGCGGACGCATTTGCCAGCGTTATGACCCGTGTATTTGGCGACGCTGGCGGCTGGGGAAGTGCAAGCGCTTCGATCGCCGGGAATATGGCTGCTACCGTCCCTGCGATAGGTGACATCGGCACCGGTGCCGAGGACATATCTGACGGCATGGGGAAAGCAGCGGACAACGCAGAACGCTACAAAAACGCCCTGTTCAGCGGACTTGACCAGATCAACAAGGTCAGCACTACACCGGCATCGTCCGGATCTGGTGGCAGCGGGTCTGGCTCCGGCAGTGGCGGTGGAGGCGGCCTCATCGACATGGGTGGCGGCGGAGATATGCTCGATATGGGCGGCGGAGACCTGGGCAAAATGTCTGAAGGATTTAAGCGGCTGGAGGAAGCACTCACAAGGCTGAAAACCGCGTTTGATAACCTGAGAGACAATAAGGTTTTGCAATTTTTCGGTGAGGAAATCAAAAACTTTGTTTCCAGTACTGCTCTGGATATAGTGACCGGCCTTATCAATGCCTTGGCGGAGGCTATGGAAATGCTAAACTCCGCTTTATCCGGAGATTTTTGGGGGACGCTTGAGCATGAACTGAACTTTATCACAGACATTTTAGGGGTAATATTGGCACCTCTCAAAAACGTGATTACAGTACTTGAGGACATGGTAAACAAGCTGCCTTTGCCGGATTGGCTCAAAAACCTAATTCTCAAGCCGATGGAAAATGCGAAAAATATTATCGAGTGGCTGCAAAATGTAGATTTCACAAAGCTGGTTCCCGAAATCAAGGCAAAATTCATGGACAAGAAAGAGGAACTCACAGAAAAGTGGAACAATTTGGTGTCTGGAATCAAAGGAAAGATTGCTGACATCAAAGCAAGCATAGCTACAAGGTGGTCCGACCTCAAGGGAAAGTGGAATACGCTACTCGGCAATTTCAAAGGCAAGACCGCATCCATGAAAGCAAAAGTCGCCTCCAAATGGGCGGACTTTAAGAGCAAATGGAACTCGCTGCTGTCCAATTTCAAGGACAAGACCGTCAACATCGGCCTTGCCATCAACTCGAAGATCGCGGATCTGAAAGGCTGGGTGAACAGCAATATCATCATTCCTATCAACAATAAGATCCAAGGCGTTACGCTTATGGGACACCAGGTATTCAAAAACATCCGCATCCCGTATCTGGCCACCGGCGGCTATGTGCGGAAGAATACGCCGCAGCTGGCCGTCATCGGCGATAATACCCGTGAGGGTGAAATTGTGGCGCCGGAAAGCAAGATCGCCGAAGCCGTTGCTGTGGCACTTGGTCCGTTTATGGCAATGCTGGACCGCGTTACAAGCAGCGCGAAGCCGGACGGAAACGGAAACATCAATCTGACCGTGATGCTGGATGGCAGAGTAATCTTTAAGCAGGTTATTGATGCCGCCAAGCAAGAACGGCTTCGGACAGGCCGCAACCCGTTTGAACTGACTTAAAATCCCAATCGCTTGGGATTTTGGAGGAAACTATGGCACAAGACTATATCAAAATCAACAACATACAAATCCGCCAGCCGGATGAGGGGCTCGGATACGATTTCGAGACGACCTATTCAGAGGACACCACCCGCGTGCAGAGTGGCGTCCTCAATCTTACTCCTCAATTCACCGCGGAAGCGTTTTCTTACTCTGCGAAAAATCTCACCGTCAGCGAAATGAGAACGATTTTACAGCAGATCGCAAAGGGCGGGAAATTCTCCTTCCACTACTTCAGCCCGTACTACGGGCAATGGAGGACGGACTATTTCTACGTTGGGAAAGGATCGATCTCCATCGGCAAGCTGGATGCCAATAAAGAGCTATTTTCCGGCCTTAGCTTTTCCGTGATTGGGGTGAATCCGCTATGATTGAAGTATCGCAGGCGTTCAAAAGCGCCATGCTGGATAGTACGGACTTCCGCTGCCGTGCAACCATCACTATGCAGGATAGCACGACTATACAGCTTACAGATGCCGACTTCACAATCGGCGGGAGCAGTATCGTTGACGGCGCTGCGGTAAATGGATTCCCAATCGGTGTCGCAATTGGCAGAAGTGTAAAACTGTCCCTGATGAATAGCGGAGGACGGTTTGATAGCTACGATTTCTCTTGCGCGTCCGTGCACCTCTGGATCACATTCAAGCTCCCAGACGACACAACCGAGGAGATTGATGCCGGCATATTCACTGTGACCACGCCGGAAACTCCTGGTGCAACGTTGATCATCTCCGCCAGCGACGACATGTATAAGACGGACAATGGGTATTCTACCAGCGGTACATTCCCCATGTCGCTGGCAGAGATGTTCACGGATGCCTGCAGCACATGCGGTATCACACCGGCATCCGCACAGTTCCGCAATTCCGACTTCGTGGTTACATCCATACCAGCTGGCGTATCTACTTACCGCGAGCTGTTCGGCCATATTGCCGGAATAGCAGGCGGCAACGCCAAAATCAACCGCGAAGGTAAAATGGAGATCGTTACCTATGATTTTTCCGATGAAGCTCCGCGGCATGATCTATCAATGTGGGGAGGTCTGACGTCAGCCGCCGAAAGCATCATGATTAATGGTGTTGTATCGGGCGAATATCATTCTGGTGGAGAGGATGGATATTTACTGGCCATCGACAACCCGCTCATTTCCGGCAACGAACAGGATGCGTTAGACCGCATTGCGGACATCGTTTGCGGAGCGTATTTCCGCCGATTCTCAGGAGACCATATTTCGTACCCGCTGGTAGAGTGCATGGATCTCGCTATGATAACGGACGCCAAAAGCAACCAATGGCTGACCGTGATTACGGATGTGACGTTTAACTTCGGCGGTTTTACCAGTATGACCAACAGTGCTACATCGGCGATCGACAATGCGGCAACCTATATTTCAGCTACAGAAAAGGTAAAAGGTGAACTTACTGACCAGATTTCATCAGAAGTAGAGGACATCAACCGTACCATCACCGAGCAAGAGGCCTCGCTGACGGACACGGTGGAGCGGCGGATGGATCAGCTCACCGCCACGCTGACGGGGGACTATGTGGCGCAGTCGGAGTTTGGCTCCTATGTGGAGGCGCTCAGCGCC
>JAGHUH010000045.1 GCA_018064925.1 Candidatus Cacconaster stercorequi
GAGACCGTCCCAAAATTTGTGTAAACTTCCATGAAGGTGTAGAATAGAAGCACCGTCATGGAGGTTTAACTATGTCAAGAAAGAATCGCACGCCAGAAGAAAATGAACGCCGAGCCAAAATCCGTGAACTATTACAGTTCAGCGGAATCAGCAGCATGGACGACATCCAAAATCTGTTCAAAGAGACCATCGCCGAATTTATGGAGAATGGTCTCGATGCAGAGTTGGATGACGAACTCGGTTACAGCAAGTATGACTACAAAAACAAGGATACAGACAACAGCCGTAACGGCCACAGCAAGAAAAATCTTCGGACCAGCTTCGGGGATGTGGAGGTGTCTGTGCCTCGAGATCGCAAGGGCGAATTTGAGCCACAGCTTCTGAAAAAGAACCAGACCAGCATCAGTCAGGATATTGAAGAAAAGATTCTGTCCATGTATGCTAAAGGTATGACTACATCGGACATTGAAGGGCATATCCATGACATTTACGGTGTAGAGGTGTCAGATACCACTGTCAGCCGGATTACGGATAAGATCTTGCCCGTAGCTAAGGAATGGCAACAGCGGCCACTGGAGAGCATCTACGCCGTGGTTTTTCTGGATGCCATCCATTTCCATGTCCGTAGTGAAGGTCAGATCGTCAAAAAGGCTGTGTACATCGCCATTGGCATCAATTTGGATGGTCGAAAGGATGTCCTCGGTATGTGGGTAGGCGAAAATGAAAGCGCTAAATTCTGGGCATCGGTACTGAACAGTCTGCGGAATCGCGGCGTAGAGGATATTTTCATCGCATGCACAGACAATCTCACCGGTTTTGCCAATGCTATTGAGGCTGTTTTCCCCAAAACAGAGATTCAAAACTGTATCATCCATCAGCTTCGAAATTCCACCAAGTATGTGTCTTATAAAGATATCAAGGCGCTTGTGGCTGATTTGAAATCGGTTTATGCTGCTGTGGATGAAACTACCGCTTTAGACGCGTTGGATTCCTTTGCGGAGAAATGGGATAAGAAATACCCGAAGATAGCCCAATCCTGGCGTGACAACTGGCCGAATCTCAGCACCTACTTCAAGTATCCGCAAGAGGTGCGGCGACTCATCTATACCACCAATGCCATAGAGGGCTTCAACCGTCAGCTTCGCAAGGTGACGAAGGCAAAATCAGTATTTCCCACGGATGACAGCCTGTTTAAGATGTTATATCTGGCAATGATGGATATTACCAAAAAATGGACCGGACGGCGACAGGATTGGAGCATGATTCATGCCCAGCTGTCCGTCTACTTTGCTGACCGTATGCCAGATTAACAAGAGTTGTACAGCGGCAAGTCAAGGGTCAAGATGAACGGGGGCTTACGCCCCCGCCCTTGACATGCCCTCGTAGCACTGTTATTTTGTAGAAAAGGCGGCAGCAGCTGATGCCGCTCCCGCCTCATAATATTTTGCTCTGTTTTGCACCGCTATTTGGTGTTTACACAAAATTTGGGTTAGCCCCTGATTTAGGTTGAAATCTTTTTTACATGTATCATAGTCGTGCGATCAGAGTGCTCTATTTTATCGCTCTGGCAAGCGAACCCAATACTTTCTCGGCACTTTCAACCGGAATTTCGCCGGAACACAAATAAAAAATATGGAAATTATGAAATATTTAGCGCACAAAATGTTTCTATATATTCCGTATTTTCCATATTATTGCTAACTTTTTATTCATTTTTATTGGCGTAAAAGAATGGGGTTCAAGAGGCCTCGAGTTCGAATCTCGACACTCGGACCACAAAACAGGTTTCCTTTGGGAGGCCTGTTTTTTGTTTATCCGCAAGTTCGAGAACGAGAGGCCTCTTGCATTTTAAATATAACGGCCTTTGGCCGTTGCGCGCTTATGGTATGCACGGATGGCGTCGTAGTCCTCCTGCGTTTCACTTTCCCGCAAGACCTCCGCGCTCTTCACAACCTTATCCGCCACCTCCGCCGCTTTCTGCTTGAGGATCTGATAGGTGATCCCGCTTTTCCGTCCGGCGTAGGCCAGAAGATCCTTGATCTCGTCGTGGATCTCCGTCTCGTCCAGTGCGCTGTTGTACGCCGTCAGGATCTCCTTTCCTACCTTCTCCGGTGAGAAGGTCGCCTTATTGCGATAGTAGTTGACGCGCTCTTGTTTGTTCTTCAGCTTGGCGGCCAGCTTGTACTTTTCAGCGTTCAGAACCTTGATCTGCTCCTTCAGCTCCTTGTTCTGCGCCTCCAGCGCCGCCACGGCCTCTGTCCCGGTAGCGGAGAAACGAATGTCAGGTTTTTTCTTGTCAAATGTTCCCACATTATCCACAGCAGACTTGATCTGCTCCGACTTAAATACCACATAAAACTTGTCATATACCAACTCATTGTCTGTGTCCGTTTCAAAGATTACGCCGTCATATCCGTTTTCCTCTGCATAGCGAATGGCAGGCTTTTCATGCACAGGATCGGAGAATTTTCCCTCCGGCAGCAGCACATGATACGGTTTTTTCATGTTGAGGTATACCTTCATGATCGTATCGCCGCCTCGTTCTTCCGCCATGGCTTCCGCGTAGTCCTCGCTCTCGGAAAACCAGTATGCGCCGCTTTCATTGTCAAACACGGTGATCCCCTCCGTGTTCGTTCCGTGGTACACTACTTTCGGCGTACCGTCCTCATTCACCACCTTGCTCGAAAAATTTGGCTTAAAGCTATCATCTTTTCTCTTGACATGTGATAATAAATCTGCTACCGTATGTATGGCAGGTGTCTGTGTGATGAGGCTAACCTTTTTAGGTGAACCTTTTACTCCGGACATCTGTCTTTCAATATTTTGCAGATTATATGCTCTTTTTGTGGTTTTTTCCGTATTCGGGTCGTTCATTTCCTCCACATATAGTTTCAATATTTCCTGCCCATTCCCTATATCCGCCACTGCATATAACGAATGCATCAGCAGTGAGTTTTGAGATTTTCTTTCTCCCATGGCAAAGCTGTCCAAAAGGACGGCTTTTTTTACTATATCCCTAATGTATGGAAGATATTTTACTGCATAAGCGTCTTTTCTCCCTAAATGTGACTTTGTTTCATTAAACACTTTCCCTGATATACTTATATCCCATCCGGTGTCGTCGTTTCGCTGTACTCCTCTTTCGCTTCCGATCTCCGAAGCAATCTTAACAGGTGTCTTGTCAACCATCCTCCAATCGCCAAACCACGACCGGAAAAACGGGGATTTAACGCCTATCTGTTCAAAATACGATTGTGCAAATCTTCTCGTAGCCTTCATGTCATTCGACGAAAACGCATTGATACTCTTCTGCCCAATATTTTGTACCGCTTCTATCTCTTCACGACCTACATACGACTTCTTCACCCCGCCACCCGTGGCGGGCTTTTTATTTGCCTCAGGCGGGCCGCGCTTGCGCTCACGCTGCTGCTCCACCTCGCCCCGGGCCGTGTCCAGCATCTCGCCGTACTCCTCGATCAGCGTGTCCGGCTTGCCCTCGAACTTGTTCATGCCGTACCGATAGTCCACGTTCCACGCGGCGTTTCGGTTTGCAATGACTGCTGCCGAAGGAGCTGTATCAAACAGGCAGGTATGCGGATGCATACCTGCCTGTTTCGTTATCTTCTTGCGATAGGCGAGACAATTCCCCCGTCGAAGGTGTCCCAGCTCCGCTGCATATAGGTCACCATCTCCATGGGGGTTCCGATAAAGCGGCTGTCCCATCCGCCGTCATCCAGAAACTGCTGCAAATACTCCTGCCGCCCGGTGGTGTAGACCACGGGGATGCCGGACAGCTCGCTGGCCTCCTTCACCACGGCGTAGCCCTCCCGCAGATCGTCGGCGCTGGCCCATGTCTGCAAATTGGAGTTGTGGATAAAGCCCGTCACGGTCTGGCGTGCAAAGCCCTCCATCTCCTCCTTCAGCTTCAGGATCTTCTCCGCCGTCTCGGACATGGGGCGGCGTACATTCACAATGTCGTAGACCTCCAACTGGTCGGGAGACAGCGTGTCGAAGTCCATGCGGTAGCGCGCCAGCGACAGGGCGCCTGCCGGGTCACCGCCCACATCGAAGATCACCAGATCCCAGTCCTGCGCAAAGGCAGAACCCACAGCCGCAGGCATATTGGTCTGGGTGATGCCCGCGCCCACGAAGGTAGGTGACACCAGATCGATCTTCTTGTCATCCAGCAGCTTCACATGGTCGGACATCCGGAAATAGTCGTTGATGCGGTCCAGATCAATGACCTGCGTGCGTTTTCCCTCTCCCGCCGCCTTCACCGCCATATTCAGTGCGATCTCGGTTTTGCCGGAGCCGTAATTTCCGATGAGAATGACCACCTTTTTCATGCGTGTACCTCCCGTCCCGGCGCATACCGCCGTTTGATCTACCCGTAGTGTAGCACCTTTCACCGGGGAAGTAAAGCGCCATACGCGCCTGTATTTCCCGCAAAAAAGCCGCCGGTCACGCCGGCGGCTTTTCTCATCTCCATGTCGTCAGACCGTCTATGGTCCCCTCCAACTCGTCGAAGCGGAAGCACAGGCCGCCCGCAGCGTGGCTGTCACTGGACAGGATAAACCGTGCCCCGTGCTCCGTCAGATACTGCCGGATGGGCGCGGCGGGATACGGCGCAGTGCGGTATCCGCGAGAGATGGCACCGGTGTTGACCTCAAAGAGTGCACCGCTTTCCAGCAGCTTATCCGCCGCTGCGTGCCATGCCCGCACATAGCGCGGCTCGGACTCGTCAAACAGCACGCCGCCCTCGTTGAATTTGGTGATCAGGTCAAAGTGACCGATGATGTCGCAGTGCGTTCTCTCCCACACCTGACCCACGGTGGCATAGTATGCCTCCGCCAGCGCGTAAATGTCGCCGCCGAAATGCTTCTCCGCCGCCGTGCGCAAGATCTCCGGCGACTCGTCCACCGGGATATAATTCCCGTCCACGCAGAGGTAATGCACCGAACCGATGATGTAGTCGTAACCTGCCGTGTCGGCATCGGAGTAAAAGTCCTGCTCCACGCCGCAGAGAATGTCGATCCTGTCGGCATATTCTTCCCGCAAACGGGCGATTTCCCGGCGGTACTGCCCGGTATCCTCCACGGACATACACCAGCTCTCGTCGAAGGCCATGTGACTGTGGCCGGAAAAGCCCATGGCGGTCATGCCCTTTTCCACGGCAGCTTGTACCATCTCTTCGGCGCTGTTTTTCCCGTCGCAAAATGTGGTGTGGATGTGGTAGTCCTGCAAAATCATACCATTTTCTCCTGTTCCACTTTATGGTCGATGATGTGGCGTGACGCCAACTCACGGTGGATCTCCTGGATGGAGATGCCCGCTTCTGTCATCAGTACCATTACATGATACGCCAGATCTGCGATTTCGTAAATGGTTTCTTTTTTGTCCTGCGCCTTGGCGGCAATGATCACTTCGATGCACTCCTCGCCCGCCTTCTTCAAAATCTTATCCAGACCCTTTTCATCTTCGCCCAGCCGCCCCTTTGGAATCGCAATATTAAGCATGTTCCGCACCGATCTGCACCTCGCTTCCGTTCATGTTCACCAACTGCCGATACCGCAGACTCCGGCAGGCCAGCGTCAGCACTTCGGAGATCATATAGTCGTCCACCTCGCCGATGCACTCCTCGCCCGCCTGCATGATCTCGCGAAAACCGCGATAACCGCTGCCCGTGCGGTAAACATTCTCGGTGTAGTATACCTTCTGCACGCTGCCGGGCACATCCCGCCCGCCGCATTCTTTGGCAAAATGGCAAAAAAGCACGCCGCGGAAATCGGATCCTGTCCTTCCGCGGTGCCATCTTCTTCTCCGGGCAACAAAAAAAGCGCCCCGCCGGGGCGCGAACCACACAACAATAAAAAGAAACCCTTGACCGTCAGCATCGAAACATGATACTTGTTTATACGGCCAAGGGTTTATACATGGTACATCTTAATATCTAACATCAATGGTTACCTCTCTTTCGTCAGGATCGATGCTTCCGGTCAGAAGATACACATTCCATTTATATCTTAAAAACAAATCTTTCGGAGCAATTATGCTTTGAGGCTAACATAAAAGCTGTTCTGCTTTCGCAGGGGGTTGACCTTCTGCATCTTGATTGGATTGGAAGTTTTATTAGGTCATTGGTATCACCCTTTCTCTTAGTGGTTATAATATAGCAGATTGGGCAGGACAATACAAGAGCAATACTCACCTATTTTTCACCAATTTTTCTGTGCAAAAAGTACATTTTTCCAAAATTGGAACGATATTCTTTTGTGTATATTGACATTTTCAAGCGGTAGTAGTATATTAAATGTGTTGGGCCGCATCGGACATACCGATGCGGCCCTTTTTTGTTATTTCGCTGTGCGCCAGACGATGCGGCTGCCTTCGATGGCGGCCTCCATGCGCCCACTGTCCTTCAGCCACGCAAGGTAGGAGCGCACGGTGCTGCCGATCAGTACATACTGCTCGTAGCTCATCACCAGACCGTAGTCATCAAACAGGTGCTCCAGCAGCTCCTCGAACAGCAGTCCGTCGCCGCACAATGCGCAGATATGCTCTGCGATCTCCAGCACCTTGTCCCGGTTGCGCTCCGCCAGCGGCGCGATGTCCGCCGTGGCCTCTGCGTGGGAGGGCACAAACATCGCCGCCTCCATCTGCGCCACCTGCTCCAGCGTCTTGAGATACGCCGTCACATCGTACAGGAACGAGATCTGGTACTTCTCCAGTGATGCGTCGCTGCTGAGGCAGTCCGCCAGAAAAACGGTGCCGTCGGGCAGCCGGAAGCCCACCATGTCGAAGAAATGGCCGGGCAGCGGCAGGATCTCCACCTCCTTGGGGAAATCGGGATCGGTGAAAGGCACCGTCACGCTGGGCTGTGCCATCAAAAACTTGTGGCGCAGCTCTTTGAAGGGATAGCCGCCATAGAGGAACGCCGGCTCCAGCACGGGGTACATGGTGATGGCGCCCTCAATGCCGCCGGAGAAGATCTTGCAGCCGTACTGCTTTTGCAGGTACGCACAGCCTCCCACATGGTCGGCGTTGGAATGGGTCACCAGAATGCCGCGGCAGGTCCATCCCTGCTCGTCCAGCACCTTGCGGCACCGGCGACCGGCGTCCTTGTCGCTGCCGCTGTCGATGAGGTATACCTCGGTTTCGCTGCTGCGATAAATGCCGATTTTGGCGGGACTCTGAATATAATAGCTCTTCTCGCCCACTTGCATCAATTCATACATGGCGCACACCTCTTTCATCTATAAAAATCAAATCGGGTTTTTGTTTTTTCAATGTAGCACATCCGCCGCTGTGCGTCAATGGAAAAGTGCGCCCCGCCCAAGCCCTCTTCCGCCAATATGAATTTTTTCTTTCGTCTCCCTGCACATTTGCCACACTTTTCCGTCATTTATGCAAGAATAACCCCACGATTGGCAATTCCACCATAGTTTTTTGCATAATGAATCTGTTTTTCTTTCATTTTTTACCGATGTGCTATTGCTTTTTCTTAAATTTTTTACTATAATAAATTCATCTTATCGCTGTAACATTTTTGTGCAGAAACTTTTTAGGAAAGAGAGAGTGATATTTATGGTCAATAAAATCGACGGTGTCGTGAATGCCATTAGCAGCTTCCTGTATAATGGTCCGAAGGGTTACTTCCCCTTTGTCATCATATTCCTGATCTGCGGTGGTCTGTATTTCACCTGCCGCACCAAGTTCATCCAGTTCCGGATGTTTGGCGAGTCCATCCGCGTGGTTTCCGAGAAGCCTCAGGATGAAAACAGCGTCTCCTCCTTCGGTGCACTGATGGTCTCCACCGCTTCCCGCGTGGGTACCGGCAACATCGTGGGCGTGTCCACCGCCATCTGCTGCGGCGGCGTGGGTGCTGTGTTCTGGATGTGGCTGATTGCCATCGTGGGCGGTGCTTCCGCATTTATCGAGTCCACGCTGGCTCAGATCTACAAGAAGCGCGACAACGACGGCTCCAGCTTCGGCGGCCCCTCCTACTATATGGAAACCGCGCTGAAGCAGCGCTGGCTGGGCGTGGTGTTCGCCGTCATCATCATCCTGACCTATGCCGTGGGCTATAACGCACTGGCATCCTACAACCTGCAGTCCGCCTTCACCGGCTTCAACTTCTATAAGGAAGGCACCACTCCCCTGGTCATCGGCATCATCCTGGCCATCCTGTTCGCCATCTGCGTCATGGGCGGCGCCAAGCGTCTGACCAAGGTCACCGGCGTTCTGGTTCCCGTGATGGGCATCATCTACATCGCCGTGTCCCTGATCGTGATCTTCATGAACATCTCCGGCATCCCCGCCATGTTCAAGGCCATCTTCGTCAATGCCTTTGATTTCAAGGCCATCTTCGGCGGCTTCTCCGGCAGCTGCCTGATGTACGGCATCAAGCGCGGTCTGTACTCCAACGAGGCCGGTATGGGCTCCGCTCCCAACGCCGCCGCTACCGCTGATGTCTCCCACCCCGTCAAGCAGGGTCTGGTTCAGATGCTGTCCGTGTTCATCGACACGCTGCTGATCTGCACCGCCACCGCTTTCATGTGCCTGCTGTCCGGCGTGGCTCCCACCGAGGAAGCTGCCGGTGCTCCCTTCGTGCAGGAAGCTCTGAGCGCTACCTTCGGCTCTTTCGGCCCCATCTTTATCGCCGTGGCCATGTGCCTGTTTGCCTTCACCACCCTGATCGGTAACTACTATTACTGCGAGGGCTGCCTGAAGTACATCATGAAGCGCACCCCCAGCAAGACCTTCCTCACCGTGTTCCGTCTGGTGGCCGCCGTCATCGTGATGCTGGGCGCCGTGGTCAGCATGGGTCTGGCATGGGATACCGCCGATATGATGCAGGCTCTGATGGTCGTCATCAACATCCCCGTGATCCTGATCCTGGGCAAGCCCGCTCTGGACGCCCTGAAGGATTACACCCGTCAGCGCAAGGAGGGCAAGAACCCCGAGTTCAAGGCTGCTGACATTGGTCTGAAGGAAAAGACCGATTTCTGGAACTAATTCCAAATCCTACATACGAAAAGACGCTGTCCCCACGGGCAGCGTCTTTTTTGTGTCCCGCCGCACGGCGGCACCCTTCACACCATACATTCAACTCCGCCGCAGATATCGAAAAAAGGTCTGATCCCGCAGGATCAGACCTTTTTGTATATGAGAATGATCTTCCATCAATCCAACGCATCGTGGCTGTCAAACACATCGCGGATGCTGCCGTCGCGGTCAAAGGACGGCTCCGGCTCACCGCCGTTTTGGGTCATCTGCATCTCCTGCCACTTGGCGCGGTCGATCAGCAGCTGACGGGGCTTGCTGCCCTCGAAGGGCCCCACAATGCCCCGCTCCTCCATCTGATCCACCAGACGGGCAGCGCGGGAATAGCCCAGCTTCAAGCGCCGCTGCAGCATGGAAACGGATGCCTGTCCCAGCTCCAATACCACATCCACTGCGGCGGGCAGCAGCTCGTCGCAGTCGTCGCCGCTGTCGGCGGCAGCAGATGCCTTGCTGTTTTTTTCCTCCTTGCCCCGCAGGGCCTCCTCGATCTTGTTGATCACATCGGTGGAGTATTCGGCCTCGCCGCTCTTTTCCTTCACAAAGGCCACCACACGCTCGATCTCCTCCGGGGAAATGAAGCAACCCTGCACGCGGGTAGGCTTGCCATTGCCCAGAGGGAAGTACAGCATATCGCCCTTGCCCACCAGCTTCTCGGCGCCGGTGGTGTCCAGAATGATGCGGCTTTCCAGCGAGGATGCCACGGCGAAAGCAATGCGGCTGGGGATGTTGGCTTTCATCAGACCGGTGATGACATCCGCCGAGGGACGCTGTGTGGCGATGACCAGATGCATACCGGCGGCGCGGCCCATCTGTGCCACGCGGCAGATGGATTCCTCCACCTCCTTGGCGGCCACCAGCATCAGGTCGGCCAGCTCATCAATAACCACCACCACGGTGGGCAGTGTCTTTTTCAGCTGCTCGTTACGCTCCTCCTCGGGCTTTTCCTGCTCCCGGCGGCACAGCTCGTTGAAGCCCTCCAGATCCTTCACGCCGTTCTCGGAGAACAGCTTGTAGCGCTTCATCATCTCGAATACCGCCCACTGCAGTGCGCCGGCGGCCTTCTTGGGATCGGTGACCACGGGGATCAGCAGGTGCGGGATGCCGTTATAGGGCGCCAGCTCCACCATTTTGGGGTCCACCATGATGAAGCGCACTTCCTCCGGGGTGGATTTGTAGAGCAGACTGACGATCAGCGAATTGGTACACACGGACTTACCGCTGCCGGTGGTGCCGGCAATCAGCACATGGGGCAGCTTACCGATGTTGCCCACGATGGCGTTACCGCCGATGTCCTTACCCACAGCAAAGGCCACACGGGACTTGTGTGTGGTAAACTCCCGGGACTCGATGACATCCCGGATGCACACCGGCGTCACAGCGCGGTTGGGCACCTCGATGCCCACCACGGACAGCTTGTTGGGGATGGGCGCGATGCGCACGCCGCTGGCGCCCAGCGCCAAGGCAATATCGTCGGCCAGATTGGTGATCTTGCTGAGCTTCACGCCCTGATCCAGCGTAAACTCATAGCGTGTCACGCTGGGGCCGTGAACCACCTCACCGGCCTGCGCATCCACGCCGAAGGAACGCAATGTGGCGGCCAGACGCTGGGAGTTGCTGCGCAGCTCGGCGCCCACCTCGGTGTAGTTGTCGGCGTGGTTCTCATGCAAAAGGTCAATGGGTGGATACTGATAGACCTCCTCCGGCTCGGCCAGCTCGTTTTCGATGTCGCGGCTGACCTCCTCCGTAATGGAGGCCATCTCGTCCCGGGATAGCTTGAGCGGCTCTTCCTCCGGCTCCGGCTTGGCCTTGGGCTGCAGTGCTTCGGCAGGTGTCCTGACCTCCGCGGGTTTTTTGCTGAAAAAGTTCTTCTTGGGCGTAATGGACAGGATCGGCTCCTGCGGCACGGTCTCCGCCGCCCTCACCACCTCCGGCTCCATCGGTTTGGGTTCCGGGCGCACAGGCACTTCCTGCGTTGCTTCCTCGTCAATGGGAATGTCGATTGCCGGCCGTCCGATACGGCGTCGGGCCGCGGGGCGCTCCGGCTGTCTGTACACCGGGCGCTGTGCAGGCTGTGCGCGCTCCCTGCGACTTATCCGTTCTTTCCGCACGCGCTTCTCCGGAAGCGGTTCCTCCTCATAGGGGATGCGATCCCGGGCCTTCTGCACCACATCCTTGGGGCTGACCCGCAGCGATACAAAGATGGCAACCGCCAACAGCACCAGGAAAATAACCACCGTTACCACCTTGCTGAGCACGGCGGAAAGTCCCACGGCAATGGCGCCGCACAGAGCACCGCCGCAGCGGATCTGCTGCCCGTCCTGCCACAGCAGGGCCAGCAAGCTGCCCGACAGCTCATAGTTGGTGCGGCACAGCAGCAGATGCAGTATCACGCCGAAAAACAGCGGCAGCAGCAGCGCACAGGTGATGCGCAGACGCACCGGGCGTCCGTGATGCGTCCACAGGATGTACGCGGACAATACCAAAGCGGGGAAGCAGAGCCAGTACCCGTAGCCAAACAGCCCCTTCAGCAGCGTGGCAAGCAAGGTCAGGAGCACGGCATCGATGCCAAAATAGCTCACCAGAACGCACAGAGCCAGCAGCAGGCAGACAATGCCGCCCACCTCCCGGCGAATGGGGCGCTTGTTCTTTTTTGCGGCAGATTTCTTGTTGGTTTTCTTCTTTTGTGCAGCCATATAGGTTCCTTTCTTCCGATTACACAATGGTGCTTAGTGCCACCGTCAGAATGCCGACGGCCCAACAATAATAGGCGAATGCACCGAACTTGCCCTTCTCGGCTACCATCTTTAGCAGGCGGATGCTCAAATAACCTGACACGGCGGCAGTTACCACGCCTACCAGATACATGGGCACGTCTGCCCAGATGATACCGCTCTGAATTGCGTCTATCAGGCTGAGGAAGTTGGCACCCAGCACGGCAGGGATGCTCAGCAGGAAGGAAAAGCGCACGGCAAACTGCCGTTCAAATCCCATAAAACATCCGGCACAGATGGTCATACCGGAGCGGGAAACGCCGGGAACGGTGGCCATTGCCTGACCAAGACCCACCACCAGCACGTCGATCAGCGTGGCGGTGCGCTCATTTTTGCGGCCCTTCTTCAGCAGGTCGCAGACAAACAGCAGCACGCCCGTTACGATCAGCGCGGCGGCGATAAATACCATGTTGCCGGTCAACGCACGCAGCTTCTTGTGAACAGGCAGCACCAAAAACAGGGGAAGTGTGCCCAGAATGATCAGCAGGATCAGGCGCCGCGCAGGAGGAACCCGCGCAGGGGTGGTGCCGTGGGCCAAATCGGTGACACCGTGAATCAGCTCCATGACCATTGCCTTGATATCCGCCCAGTATGCCACAAACACGGCAGCCAGCGTACCCATATGCAGCAGTACATCATAGAATTCAGGAATCTCCGCCTTCACTCCCAGCAGGTGCTGTGCGATGGCCAGATGCCCCGAACTGGAGAGGGGCAAAAACTCCGCAATGCCTTGGATCAGGCCCAGCAGGAATGATGTAATAAATGACATTTTCTATATCTCCCGTCTTTTATAAAATCATATTTTGCAGCTGCGGTGCAAGTCTGTCCGGCAGCTCTCATTTTCGTTCGTAATAATGTATTATATCATATTCTAAAATAAAATACTACCCTTATCTCCCGACAAAAAAACACACGGACGGCAAAAGGCAGGACTCGCATGTCCTGCCTTTCTATAGGTTACTCCTCGCTCTGCAAGTGCTCCAGCGCGGCTTTGGCGGCAGACTGCTCCGCCTCCTTTTTGCTGCGCCCGCTGCCCAGTCCGGCAGGCTGACCGTTCAGCATCACGCAGGCGGTGAACACCTTTGCGTGATCCGGGCCGGAGGAACCGACCATCTCATAGCCCAGGGTCTGTCCCGGCTTGCGCTGCACAAATTCCTGCAGCAGCGTCTTATAATCCCGCCGGCGCTCTTCCACATCTTCCTCCCGTTCTTTGTTCAGCAGAACTCTGTGGATCAACGCCCGGGCCGCCTCCATGCCGCCATCCAGATACACAGCGGCAAACACCGACTCCGTGGCATCGGCCAGAATGGACGGACGCTGTCGGCCACCGCCGGTCTCCTCGCCGCGTCCCAGCTTCAGATAGTCGCCCAGACCCAGCGACAGCGCCACCTCGTGCAGACTCTCCTCGCACACCAGTGCAGCGCGGATTCTTGTCAGATCGCCCTCCGGGGCATTGGGATGCTTCTTATACAGGAACTCCGCCGTCACCAGCCCCAGCACGGCGTCGCCCAAAAACTCCAGCCGCTCGTTGCTGCTAATGCCCGCGCCGCGGTGCTCATTGGCGTAGGAACTGTGATACAGTGCGCCCCGCAGCAGCGCCTTGTCGCGGAAAGAATATCCCAGCTTTTCCTCCAATGTATGCATACTTATATCACTACTCCTTGTAAAAAGCGCCCCCCGCCGGAAACATGGGCGGGGGAAACCTTCTTATTTATCAATCGCTTACCTTATTTATCAGATAGCGGACACAGTCACCAACGGTTTTCAGGTCGGTCAGATCCTCCTCATCGATCTCACCAATGTCGAATTCGTCCTCCATGGCCATGACCAGCTCCACCAGATCCACACTGTCGGCGCCCAGATCATCCACAAAGGAGCTCTCCATGCTGATCTCATCCGCATCAATTGCAAACTGTTCCGCGATCAGATCCTGCATTGTGCTGAAGATGCTCTCCATCGTCATGCGGTATTTCCTCCTTTCGCGCAGTTATCTTGAAAAATAATACGGCAATTGACATGACCTGTCAATACCTTTTTCCAATTATTCCTGCTCCACCTTCATCAGTTGGATATTTGCCTCGATATCGGCGATCATGCCGCTGTCGGCAAATTGCTTGGCCTGAGCGATGGCGTTTTCGATGGCCTCGGCATTGGACGAGCCGTGGGCCTTGATCACCGGCTTACTGATGCCGATAAAGGCCGTGCCGCCCACCTTGTTGGGATCCAGCTTCGCCTTGAAGCTGTTGAGTCCCGGCATTACCATCACTGCCGCCAGCTTGGTCAGCAGGTTTTTCTTGAAAATCCCCTTCAGCGCAGAGCCGGCGTAGGAGCCCACGCCCTCGATGGTCTTCAGCATCACATTGCCGCTGAAGCCGTCGCTGACGATCACATCGCAGCCGCCCTTGATGGCTTCCTTGGCCTCAATGTTGCCCACGAAGTTCAAATGTCCGTCCTGGTGTGCCTTTCGCAGCAGGGGCAGAGTCTCCTTTTGCAGTGCGGTGCCCTTGCCGTCCTCGGCGCCGATGTTCAAAAGTCCCACCCGGGGATTTTCAATACCCAGCACCCGCTTGGCGTAAAAGCTGCCCAGATAGGCAAATTGCATCAGATATTCCGGCGTACACTCGGCGTTGGCGCCGCAATCGATCAGCACGGCGCTGCCGGTGGTGGTAGGGATCACCGGTGCCATGGCCGCACGGCGGATGCCGCGCACGCGCTTGACCAGCAGCGTCGCGCCGGTGAGCAGCGCGCCGGTGGAACCGGCGGACACCATCGCATCGCCCTTGCCGTCCCGGAGCATGGTCAATCCCACGCCCATGGAGGTATCCTTCTTGCGGCGGAACACGGTGCTGGGCTCGTCGTCCATCGTCACCTGCTCCGTGGTATGGGCGATCTCCACGCCTTTCGGCAGATCGGTCTGACCGCACTGCTCCAGTGCCTTCAGAATGGCCGTGGTGTCGCCGGTAAGGACGATATCCACGCCCCAGCGTTCCCGTCCCTGCAGGGCGCCCTTGACGATCTCAAAGGGGGCGTTGTCGCCGCCCATGGCGTCGATAATGATCTTCATAATGACTCCTTTTCCACGCAATCGGACAGGATGTTCTCCTTCATCTCCTCAATGATCTCCAGCGAGCGGCGGGAGAGCTCGGCATTCTTGTTGCGCTTGCCCTTGACCTTGTAGCCCAGAGGCGGAATGATGCCGAAGTTGATGTTCATGGGTTGGAACACACCCACGGAGGAATTGCTGACATACAGCCCCAGCGCACCGATGGCCGTCTCCTGGGGGAAGTTCAGCGGCTGTTGTCCGGCCAG
Source organism: Candidatus Cacconaster stercorequi (assembly GCA_018064925.1). GTDB lineage: Bacteria > Bacillota > Clostridia > Oscillospirales > Oscillospiraceae > Vescimonas > Vescimonas stercorequi. The sequence continues at coordinate 15,144 of JAGHUH010000045.1, forward strand.
ACGCCGCGCCGTTTCAATGCCCACCAGAAACCCGCTGGCGCAGGACTCCACATAGCCCTCCACACCGGTCATCTGGCCGGCAAAGGAGATACGGGGGTCACTTTTCAGGCGATAGTAGCGATCCAGCAGCCGGGGAGAGTCCAGATAGGTGTTGCGGTGCATCACACCGTAGCGCAGGAACTGGGCGTTTTTCAGCGCGGGGATCATGGTGAACACGCGCTTCTGCTCCGGCCATTTCAGATGGGTCTGAAAGCCCACCAGATTGTAGATGGAGCCGTCGGCGTTGTCCTTGCGGAGCTGTACCACGGCGTATGGCTCTTTTCCGGTCTTGGGATCCGGCAGTCCCCGGGGCTTCAGCGGGCCGAAGCGCAGGGTATCCTCGCCGCGGCGCGCCATGACCTCCACGGGCATACAGCCCTCGAACACACCGCCGTCATCAAAGCCGTGAACCTCCGCCTCCTGCGCGGAGATCAGCTCCGTCCAGAACGCCTTGTACTCCTCCTCCGACAGGGGGCAGTTGATGTAGTCCGGCGTACCTTTATCATAGCGAGAGGCGAAATACGCCGAGTCCATGTCCACGCTCTCAAAGGTCACCAGCGGCGCGGCGGCATCGAAAAAGTTCAGTGTGGTGTTCTCCTCTTGCCCGAACAGCTTCACCAGCTTGTCGGCCAGCGCATCGGAGGTCAGGGGGCCGGAAGCGATCACCACCTCGCCGTCGGGGATCTCGGTGACCTCGCCGGGCACCACCGTGATGTTGGGGTGGCGGTTGATCGCCTCGGTGACCATGCGGGCAAAGCCGTGGCGATCCACGGCCAGCGCACCGCCGGCCGGCACCGCGGTGGCGTCGGCGCAGCGGATGATCAAGCTGTCAAGCCGCCGCAGTTCTTCCTTCAGCAATCCCACGGCGTTCTCCAGCCCGTTGGCACGCAGGGAATTGGAGCAGCACAGCTCCGCGAAATATTCGGTGACATGAGCGGGTGTCTTTTTCTCCGGCTTCATCTCCCGCAGCGTCACCTGCACGCCGCGCTGCGCCAACTGCCAGGCCGCCTCGCTGCCGGCCAGACCCGCTCCGATTACAGTTACATGTTTCATTTATTCTCCCGCCTTTTTGGTGGTTTTCTTTGTTGCCGTCTTTTTGGCGGCGGTCTTTTGGGTGGTGGTTTTCTTTGCCGCGGTCTTTTGGGTGGTTTCCTCGTCGGCGGTCTCCTTCTTCTTGGGATAGCCGCGCTTGTCCTCCGGCAGGAAGTTGCTGCACGCGGGGTTGATGCAGAAGGGCCGCTTGAAGCCCCGTCCGGACTTCTTGAACATGGTCTGACCGCATACGGGACAATCGTCCTTCACCGGCACATCCCATGTCATAAAGTCACAGGTCCTGTCAAGCTGATGCTTCCCGGTGAACTCACAGCAGTAGTAGGTGTACTGCTTGCCGGAGGTCTTACTGGTACCGGTGCGCTTCATCAGCCGTCCGCCGCACTTGGGACAGCTTCCGGGCATCTGCACCACCAAAGGCATGGTGAAGGTGCAGTCCGGGAAACCGGGGCAGGCCAAAAACGAGCCGAAACGACCCTGCCGCTCCACCAGATTTTTGCCGCACACGGGGCAGATCTCCTCGCTGACCGTGGGGGGAACCGTCACATATTCGCTCTGCTGGGCGTTTTCGATGTGCTTTTCAAAATCGCCGTAAAACTCACGCAGGATATCCTTCCACGCGATCTCACCCTTTTCCACATCGTCCAGCCGCTTCTCCATGTTGGCGGTAAACTTCAGGTCGGCGATGTCGGTGAAATATTGCTCCATCCAGTTGGTAACGGCTCGACCCAGATTGGTGATGCACAGGTACTTGCCGTCCTTCTTCACATAGTTGCGATCCAGAATGGTGGACACGGTGGGAGCATAGGTGGAGGGTCGTCCGATGCCCTGCTCCTCCATGGCGCGAATCAGTGTGGCCTCGGTATAGTGTGCCGGAGGCGCGGTAAAGTGCTGGGCGGGGTCGAACTTCTGAAGCTCCACCACCTCGCCCTGATTAAGCTCCGGCAGGGGGACTTCCTTCTCCTCCTTCTCCTCGTCTCTGCCCTCCTCATATACGGCGGTGTAGCCGGCAAACTTCAGTCGGCTGGCGCTGGCGCGGAAGGTATGCTCACCGGCGCCGATCTCCACATTCACGCTGTCATACACGGCGTTGGCCATCTGGCTGGCCAGAAAACGGCTCCACACCAGCTTGTACAGGCGGTACTGCTCCGCTGTCAGGTCACTGCGCACCTGCTCCGGCGTCAGTGCCACATTGCTGGGGCGGATGGCCTCATGGGCGTCCTGTGCGCCGGCCTTGGTCTTGTACTGGCGGAAGGCGGCGGGGCGATAGCTCTTGCCGTAGCGTCCGTCGATAAAATCACGGGCGGCACGCTGTGCCTCGTCGGAAATCCGAAGGGAGTCGGTACGCATATAGGTGATCAGACCCACGGTGCCCTCACCGGTAATATCCACGCCCTCATAGAGCTGCTGGGCGATGGCCATGGTGCGGCGAGGGGTCATATTCAGCTTGCGGGATGCCTCCTGCTGCATGGTGGAGGTGGTAAAGGGCGCGGAGGGAGAGCGGTGCTTATCCGCGCGCTTCACGCTTGTCACGGCGAAGGGCGTACATTGCAGCGTCTGCTGAATGTTCTCCACCTCGTCGGCGGACTGCGGCTCGTACTTCTTGCCCCTCACGCCGTAGTAGTGGGCGGTGAATTCGCCGCTGTCTGCCTTCAGCAGCGCGTCCAGCGTCCAATATTCCTTGGGCTCAAAGTCCTCGATCTCGCGGTCACGGTCATCCACCATGCGAGTGGCCACGCTCTGCACGCGGCCTGCGCTTAAGCCCCGTCGAATTTTCTTCCACATCACCGGGGATATCTGATACCCCACCACGCGATCCAGAATACGGCGCGCCTGTTGGGCATCCACCAGATCCTGATCAATGGCACGGGGCTTTTCGATGCTCTCGGTGACCACCTTTTTGGTGATCTCGTTGAAGGTCACGCGCTGTGCCTTACTGTCGCCCAGCTCCAGAAGATACTTCAGGTGCCAGGAAATGGCCTCGCCCTCGCGGTCCGGGTCGGTTGCCAGGTACACATTGGCGGCGTTATCCGCCGACTGGCGCAGATCCTTGATGATATCCTCCTTGCCCTTGATGGGGCGATAATCCGGCTCAAAATCGTTTTCCACATCCACGCCGATCTTGCTCTTGGGCAGGTCGCGCAGATGTCCCATACAGGCCTTGACCTCGTAATCCTTGCCCAGATATTTGCCAATCGTCTTTGCCTTGGCCGGGGACTCGACAATCACCAGGTTTTTTTCAGCCTTTTTTGCCATAGTTGATGACCAATCCTTTCTGCTTTGGTTCATGGCACACGCTTCCCATAAGGGTCGTCATCTGTGCCGTTTATTTCGATTGCCGCCTATGCGGCAGAAAAAATTCGTATTATCTTTTTTGATTTTCCCGAATTGCCACCGTCCGGACAAAGCACCCTGCGCCCTCCTGACGGGCAAATCCGTCAATTTCCATCACCGTCAGCGCCGACAGCACCCGCCGCATGGGAATGCCGGTGATCTCTGCCACCTCGTCGATCAGCAGCGGCTGATCCGTGGTCAGGATCTTCACGATGCAGATCTGGTCATCTGTCAGGCCCTCCCGGTTCCGCTTCAGATCCAGCACCGGCAGGGATGGGACCGCAGCGGCAGGCGTGACAGGTTCTTTTGCCGCTTTTGAGTCCTCCGGCAGGGGCGGCACGATAACCTCCCGGTTTTTCAGCTTATGGGGATAGCGACTTTGGTATTCACCCAATATATCCCAGCTTTCGCCGACCAGACCGGCACCGTCTCGAATCAGTTGATTGCAGCCCCGGCTGCTTGGTGCATCAATGGGGCCGGGCACGGCGAATATCTCCCGTCCCTGATCCAGCGCCGTGGCGGCGGTAATCAGGGCGCCGCTCTTTTCCGGTGCCTCCACCACCACGGTGGCAAGGCACAGGCCACTGATGATGCGGTTTCGCGCCGGAAAATGGTGCCGCAGCGGCTCCGTTCCCGGCGGATACTCTGACAGCAGTACGCCGGAGGCGGCGATATCCTCGTACAATCTTCGGTTGTCCGGGGGATAGATCACATCCACACCGCCGCCCAGCACTGCGGCCGCAAAGCCGCCGGCACGCAGCGCACCGCGATGCGCCGCCGAGTCGATGCCTCTGGCCATGCCGGACACCACCAGTGCCCCCTGCGAGGCCAGCTCATAGCCCAATTGCTCCGCCGCGCGTTTGCCGTAAGGCGTGCATTTCCGCGTGCCCACCATGGCGATGGCGGCTTCCTCGTCAAACAGCGGCATCTTCCCCCTGCCATATAGCAGGATGGGTGGCTCAAATATATTACGCAGCCGTGCGGGATACGCCGCGTCGGCCTGCGTCACGATAAACAGTTCCTTTTTGGCGCAGTCCTCCAGGATTTTCTCCGCCCGCGCCAATGACTTCTCCTGCAGCAGCGCCGCCTGCTGGCTTTTCAGCTCCTGCACCAGACGATATTCCTCCGGCTCGGCATAGTAAATCGCCTCCGGTGAGGAAAAATGCTCCAGCAACAGCAGCTTACTGCGATTTTGCAGACCGGGCAGCGTGGCCAGCCAGATCCAATATTTCAATGCCGACACGCCATTCACCCCGTTCATCCTTATTGTCCGCGATAGCTCTCCCACAGCAGCACCGCCGCAGCGATGGCCGCGTTCAGCGATTCGCACCGCGCACTCATGGGAATACGGATGGTGCGGTCGCACAGCGCCAGCATCTCCTCCGTCAAGCCCCGTCCCTCGGAGCCGATGGCGATGGCAGCCCGGGTGTAATCCACCTTTCGTGCATCCAGCGTATCGTCGCGCAGCGCCGCGCCGTACAGCGGAATTTCGCTGCGCTGCAAAAGCGCCTTCAGCTCCTGCGGCTCCATCTGCCATGCACCGCAGCGGAACACGGCACCCATGGAGGCGCGGACGGTCTTGGGACTGTACGGGTCGGCACAACCCGGCAGCAGCAGCAAGCCGTCGCAGTCAAAGGCATCTGCCGTGCGCCAGATGGTGCCCACATTGCCGGGGTCCTGCACGCCGTCCAGCACCATGTAGCGTCTGCCCGGCAGCCGATCCGGCATCTGCTTTCCCGGCAGGCGGCAGGTAAACAGCACGCCCTGAGGCGATTTCATGGGGGACACCGACGCCATCACATCCTTCGGCACGGTGACGCACCGCACGCCCCGGGGCAGCTCCGGCAGCGCCGCCGGATCGGTGCACACCACCGTCAGGAGCTCTGCTCCCCACAGCAGTGCCTCCCTCAGCAGCTTGGGGCTGTCACACAGAAACTCGCCCTGCTGTCTGCGGTAGCTGCCCGATGAGGACAGCTTGCGGATATGGGTCATCAGGGGATTGGTGCGGCTGGTGATGGTCTCCATGGCTGTCCTCCCTCTCGTTAATTGCGGACGGTTTTTGTCCGCGAAAGGCATACTATCTCAAGAATACATTATATAATAACAAATCCCTCCTCGGATTTCAATACACTTCTTTACATTATCTTCCGCTTCCCATAAAACGAAAAAGGAAGCTCCCACCTTGGTGAGAGCTTCTCCGTCTTTTCACATTTTAAGCCGCCATTGCATAGCCATGACCCTGATATTCCTCCGAAATACCGTATAGTCTCTTATATCAGCATCCGCCAATATTGGCTTTTCCCATAATCTCATATATCGGCTTATAGTGTCTTGGCTTAGTGGAGACTAAATTGGAGATTACGGAGATTGGGTTCATTGTTTTTCAAACGAGATATGCAGATAAAAGAGGGGTCCATCCAGACCCCTCTGCCTTCCGACATAATTTGCTTGCTATATTAGAACTTATTTTTACAAAGCTTAAACACAAACGGATATACACCTATCGTCACAAATGTACTGAGGGTATACCTAAAAAGCCTGTAAATCAATGCCGCAGTGCTTGTTCCTTCTAATGTAACGATCTGCATAGGTATTTTCAGCAGGAGGGTAAGTATTAAGAATACTACAACTCCTCCGACCGGCCTTAAAATGTAAGTCCACCATTTTTTGCAATACTCAAATTTGACAAATTTTTCCTCAAACACAAATCCGAGAAACAACCCTAATGCCACGCCATAACCGGAATAGAATTCCGTATCAGTGCAGTAGAAAAAACCTGAAATACTTATTACAAGAGGAACCAGAAAGCCTATTTTATAACCATATTTGTTTTCTATCCCACCAAGCACAAAAATACTGATAATGCCTAAAGTCCAGCCTACCAGAACATCGGTAGGATAATGGACACCAAGAAACGGACGGGAAAGCCCGATTAAAAGCGGCATAATAATACCAATTGCAATGGTGGCTTTTTTCTTAGTGCTGACGGCAATCGTTCCGTAAGTAGCAGCAGCCATTGTGGAATGCAAACTCGGAAAAGAATATCCCTGCTCTTTTACAGACATGATATCTGCTTCTCTGTGGGGCGGTGTTACACATTTTATCTGTTCATGATCCATATAAGGACGCCGTCTTAATACAAGACCCTTAACAAGGGTTCCGAAAAGCATACTTCCGATCATTGCAAGCGATGCTCTTCGGCCCAGTTTTTTATCTATACTCCAATACAGCAATCCCAATACAAGAATAAGGACATATTCCTCGCCGCATATTTGCAAAAATTTGGCGAGCAAGGTTGTGAATTCATTTACAAAAGTCTGTATCCATAAAATGAAATCAATTTCCCACCCGAAGAAAAAAACATTTCCCATTCTGACTCTCCCGTTCAGTGTTTTTCTAAATACTACGAGCTTTAAAATTACAATTCGTTCTTGTAAATCAGCCCCACAGAATCAATCTGCGGGGCTGATGCATCATTCCTATTAAAAATCAATACAGCTTCGCGCCAGCCGGAATATGGTTATCAACCATCAGAAGATTGAGTTCTTCTTCCTCGCCGCGCTTGTTGATAGCAGAGAGCAGCATACCGCAGGACTCGATGCCCATCATGGGTCTGGGAGGCAGGTTGGTGATGGCGATCAGGGTCTTGCCCACCAGCTCCTCCGGCTCATA
>JAGHUH010000014.1 GCA_018064925.1 Candidatus Cacconaster stercorequi
GTTTTTGATTCTTTTTTTCTGCTGGGCTCTCTGGAAAATTGTTATGGGGGTGTTTTATCATGGCTGAGGTCGTTGCTCAATTTTTCTCGATCATTGGCCCGAATGTTGTTCTTCCTACCAATATGCAGGAGCTGATTCCTTATCTTTTGACGGTTTTTATTGGCGTTGTTACTTTCGTCTGTACTATTAAGTTGATTGGTACGATTGCTTCTGCTCTGATTAACTGGAGACGCTTTTAATGTGGATTCTTGTCGGTATTGTTTTGGCTGTTTGCCTTTTTTCATTTCCAACTTTTCGTTGTGCTGTTTTTCATCCGGTGAAGATGTTCCGGTATGGTCCCGTCGATCTGATCAAGTATCTTCGCTATGAACGGTGGAATGAGTGTCAAACTGGTGAGCTGGTGGCCTATGTTGGCTTGTTTGGTAAGGGGAAGACTCTTTCTGCCGTACATAAGGTGGTTGGGATGTATCATCAGTATAACGGTAAAATGATCTGGGATAAGGATCGTGAAATGTGGGTCGAACAGCGCGTAAAGGTGTTAAGCAATGTTGCTTTACAGATACCCTATGATGATTTTGTTAGCTTGCAGCAGGTTGTCCATTGTGCCGAAAAAAATGGTGAATATGATAAGGAACATGATACCTTGACCGTTACTCTTGTGTTGGGTGATGAATTCAGTGTTCAGATGAATAGTCGAAACTTTAAAAGCAATATTGATCCTTTATTTTTGAATACTTTACTTACTTGTCGGCACTATCACATTTCTTTATATTACACTGCCCAGCGTTTTGGTCATGTGGATGCGTTATTACGCCAGGTAACTAGTTATGTGGTGGATTGTGATAAACTTTGGCGTTTTCAGCGGCAGAAGCTGTATGATGCTTGGGATATGGAAAATGCAAGTAATCCGCAGTTGCTTACACCGATTGCCCGTAAATGCTGGTTTGTGACTGATCAGGATTATGCAGCTTATAATACCTTGGCTTGTGTCGGTAATCTCCAGAAGTCTTTTAAGGAAGGTGATATGCTTTCAGAAGATGAGATTTTGTCACTTCGCCGGAATGATCAGCAGCCTTCCATGGAAGGCGTGGTAAAACCTTCTCGTCGTTGGCGTAAAAGTCAGAAGAAGAAATGAAAATAGAGGGGCCCCGCAAGGCTTTAGCCGCGGGGCCCCTCTCCCTATACTTAAGTATACTGTTTAAGATCAGAAACTTTGATCCAAAATTTTGGAGGGCTATGATGAAAAAACAGCATTATATGACTCGTGATGAACGATTCCAGTTGGAAGCAATGTATCGGAATAAGATTCCTGTTGCTGATATTGCCCGGCAGTTAGGTTTCTGTCGGCAGACGATTTACAATGAGCTTCGGCGTGGTTTTTATATACATACTTGTGATTTATATGATGAAGTCCGCTATTCGGCTGATAAGGCCCAGCAGATTCATGACTATAATCAGACTTCTAAAGGCCGACCGTTGAAGATTGGTTGTGATCATGATTATGCTGATTTTCTTGAACGCAAGATCTTAACGGATCGTTTTTCTCCTGCGGCCGCTCTCGCTGCTGCCAGATCTGCCGGGTTTAAAACTTCCATTTGCGTTTCTACTTTGTACAGTTATATATCAAAGTATGTTTTTCTTCACCTTACCAATAAAGATTTATGGTATAAACCAAAACGAAAAAAGTCGGTGCATCCTGTGCAGCGTATTGCTCATCCGAAACTCCCGTCTATTTCTGATCGCCCAGAGTGGATTAATAGCCGCTCTGAGCTTGGGCATTGGGAAATGGATTTGATTGTGGGTAAGTCCGGCTCCCGTCCGGTGCTTCTTACTTTAACTGAGCGTTGCAGCCGTCAGGAGCTGATCTTTAAGCTTCCAGATCGCCGGGCTTCTACGATCCGTGGCGTCTTTGATAAGCTGGAGCGTCGGATCCCCGACTTCCGGCAGCGTTTCCGGAGTATCACTACCGATAATGGTTCTGAGTTCCTGCAGTATGAGCAGCTCCGGCAGTCCATTTATGGTGGTACACGGTTCCAGATCTATTATTGCCATAGCTATGCTGCATGGGAGAAAGGTACCAATGAGAACCACAACCGGATGATCCGGCGTTGGTTCCCGAAAGGTACCGATTTCAGCCGCGTTAGTCAGAAGCGCATTGCTGCCGTTGAACACTGGATGAATCACTATCCGCGCAGGATCCTTAGTTGGTGCTGCCCTGCTGACTTTGCGCTGGTGGTCTGATTTTTCTTTCTTTGAAAGATCGTACCGAAGACGAGCCGGGACAAGTCCCGGCGATGGTCTCTTTTTCTTCGGAAGGCCCATCTCTTACCGAGTATTTCTTCTTTCGGCCTGGTATCTTTGCGGCCGGTTCCACGCCGGCCGCCCTTCTCGTCCCGCCCGCAGGCGATTGTAACACAATTATTTTGCAGCAGCCAGGGATCCGGAGATCTTCTTGTGTTACAAATTTGTCGTTTTGTCCAAATTCTTCTTGACATTTGCCCCGACTTACCGTCGGCTCTTTTTTCGCGGGTCTCGCCGCGTCATTTGTCCTCTTTCAGCTTTTTGAACGCCAGATACCATGTCAGTACTTCCACATCCTCTGGTGCATTTTCCAGTCGCTCCGTCAGCTCCTCCTGTGTCAGCGGCGCGCCCAGAATGACCTTATCACCGGGCTGCCAGTTGGCCGGGGTGCTGACAGCTTCGCTGTCATGCATCTGCAGTGAGTCCACAATGCGCAGAATTTCCTGCATATTCCGCCCCGTGCACATAGGGTAATACAGTACCGTGCGGACAATTCCCTCCGCATCAATAATAAATACGGCCCGCACCGTCTGGGTATTGGCCACCGTCTGTAGCATACCGTATTTTTTCGCCACGCTCATGCTGATGTCCGCGATCACCGGGAACGGTATCGACACCGAGCCCTGCCCATTCAGGTCGATGCTCTCGATGCTTTTCAGCCACGCCAAATGGGAATGCAGCGAGTCAATAGACAGACCCACCAGCTGTGTGTTGCGCTTGGCAAACTCCTCTGCCAGCGATGCAAAGGCGATGAATTCCGTGGTGCATACGGGCGTAAAATCCGCCGGATGTGAAAACAGCACCACCCACTTCCCGCGGTAATCCTCCGGAAAGTTGATCTTGCCCTGTGTTGTCATTGCCCGGAAGGCCGGTGCGGGATCCCCGATCAGCGGAAATCTGCTTTCTGTATTCATCATTTCAGTCATATCTTCTCCTCTGTAATTTCTGTACAAACCAAGGTAATTTTCTCTGCCTCCAGTATACTGTACCTCTGCTGATTAGACAATAACCTTTTTCTTATTTTCATCCCTGCGGTAAGCCGGGCAGACCCGTGATAGGATCTGTGAATATCGCCAGCTCCGGCGGGCGGTATGTCCACACTGCAAACGCCGCACCTACTGCCAACAATATCACAAGTCCCGCCACCTGCCAGAGCTTGCCGCCGAAGCGCTCCCGCCCCTTCAGCCAACGGCTGACGGCAAAAGCCAACAACACCGCTAATTGAAAAATCAGAATATTCACCCAGTCAATATTCCGTCCCAGCACGCCCTGATAGGTATAGAACAGTGCCGGGATGGCCGCAAGCCCCGTCAGCAACCCCATTGCTCGGGCAAATGGTACGCTGCCTTGCCGCGTCACCGCCCACTCCATCAATGACCATACGATCCACGGCACCGCCAGCAGCTTCATGTGCTCCCAGGTGGACTCGTTGACGGCGGAAAAAGCCGCCGCCACGGCATTTTGTCCCGTCCAATCATAGACAAAATGCAGCAGATTACCCAGTACCAGCACGAAAAACAACCCGACTATCTCCACGGTGCGCCGGTTTTTCTCCGACATAAGTATTCCCTCCCACACAAAACGATACCCCATTTTACGCGGGAGGGAAAGCTTTTATTCCGGATACCGGGGCACCACCACGCCGGCGGCAAAGTCCTCCGGCGAAAAGCTGCTGCCCTTCAGTCGATACACTTCCTCTTGCGGGAACAGACGCAGAAATTCATCTGCCCCTGCCACATTTTTGAGGCCGTACGGCTCATGGCGATAGTGCATGGGCACAATAAGCCGCGGCTTGATCTGCTCCGCCACGGCTTTGGCGCCTGCTGCGTCGATGGTATACACGCCGCCCACGGGAATCAGCAGCACATCGCAATCATGCAGCTTTGCCGCCTGCTCCCGGGAGAGCTGATGTCCCAGATCGCCCAGATGCACCACGCTTCTGTCGCCGCAGCGCAGGATATGCACGGTGTTGCCGCCTCGCAGTGCGCCCTGCTTTTCATCGTGATAGGTCGCCATTGTTTCTACGGTGAAGGGCGATTTCCGCAGATTTAAGGGCATCATCACGCCTTCCTTGAAGTTATGATCGGCGTGCTGGTGACTGCACAGCACCTCGTTGCCGGTTGCCTGCAGCGGCAGATAACCCCGCACACCGGTATAGGGATCCAACACAATGGCGTAGCCGTCCTCCTCGATCCGAAAACAGGCATGGCCCAGCCAGGTAATGGTCATAGCGTTCCTCCTTTATCCAAATCATACCCAATTCTCACAGAGAAAGCGGAGGGCAGACCGATGTGTCCGTCCTCCGCAGCAAAGCTCTTACTCAATGTTCATAATGTCGGAGAAACCGGTGACATCAAAAATCTCACGGATGTCCTCGCAAACATTCTTCACCAGCATGGTACCCTGCTTGTTCATCACCTTCTGGGTTGCCAGCATCACGCGCAGTCCGGCGGAGGAGATGTATTCCAGCTTTTCAAAGTCAAAAATCAGATCTGTTACGCCGTTCAGACTATCGCCCAGCTCTGCCTCCAGCTGAGGCGCGGTGGTGGTATCCAGTCTGCCAGTCAACGCCACGGTCATAGTCTGCTCGTTCTTGGTTTTGATAACTTCCATTATTGGTAACCTCCAGTTCGGTTCTTTTCACCCGGTCAATCCGGTGCTATTTAAAATGTCAGGCTGTCCACTTCATCCAGAAGCTGAACGATATGGTTTTTATAGGTCTCGATCTCCCGGCGACCCTCATCGCTCTCCAGTCCCTTGCGGCGGATACGGCGGCGCATCAGGCGGGTATAGCCCACCAGCATGGCCTTCTTCTCCACTCGAGCAATCTTTTCCGCATCATTGGTATCCAGATACAGCTGCAGCGAGCGATTCCAGAAGTAGGAAGCGGTCTCGTAGGGGATGCCCAGAAAGCTGTCCGCCACACTGTGATCCAGTTCGGAGAAACCGCGGTAAGCGTTGAACATGGATGCCAGCTCAAACACGGGATGCCCCTGGCAAAGTGTGTCCATGTCGATCAGCAGCGCCTCACCGTTCTGCACCATGACATTCTTGATGTGATAATCACCGTGCATCATGTGGTGATCCACGGGAACATCCTTCATCAGCGCCACCAGCTTATCGACCTTGTCCTCCGGCAAATAGGGCCGCAGGAATTCCGCCCAGCCGATTGCCACATCACGCATATCGGGCATATCCTCGGGCCGCACCACGGTGCCGTGAATCTTCTTCAGCAGATCAACAGACATATCAATGCACTCATCTACTCGCTCCGGCTCTGCCTTGATGATCTTGGCCAGTGATCTGGCGTTCAGCAGCTCAAACACGGAGCCGTAGCCATCGCCCACCTTTACCACATCATAGGGGATGGCTGTGGGAACACCCAACACAAAGGCACGGCGCGCCAACTCACGCTCCCGGTGGATATCGGGCAGGCTGTCGGGGTTGAGATAAACCTTGATGATGGTGTCGGGATCCAGACGATACACCTTACCATTGGCACCCTGACCGACAACCTCGCAGCCATCCACCGACAGCTTGCGGTAAGCCTTCTCGATCTCCATCATCTCGGTAAAGCCCGTCATGTCAAAGATGTCGTACACCTCTGCGGAGGCATTGATGATTTTCAGTGTAGGAATCTCCTTGCGCAAACGAAGCACCACGCGCAGTCCGGCAGAAGAAATATACGCCAACTCTTCCAAATCCAGAATGACATTGCCGCAGGAGCTTTCGGCGCGCAACGCGCCCATCTCCGCCTCCGCCTGTGCGGCGTTGGCCGAGTCAATTCGGCCGTAGGGACACAGATACAGCGTGTCACCATCCTGTCTTGCTTTTACCATACTCATGTTACATATCTCCCTCGCCAAATAGTTTATCCACCAACTCTGTATATTCGATATATGCAGCTGTATCAGAGAGTTCCTTCAGGTATTCGGCAATGGTCTTATAATACCATGCCTGCATCTTTGGATCCTTCTGGTGCAGCCCCTGCCAAATGGCATCGCCGTGCTTGCAATATTCCCGATAAAACGAGCGGATATTGGATAGTTTGTCGCCCAACCACAGGATCTTCACATCCCGATCCTTGGTATACTGCAGCATTAGCAAGGATTCTTCCTTGCGCTGCATCCAGGTCTCTGACCGCGGCTTGTCGGACAGCTTATCCTCGCTCTCACTCTGTACCAGTGCCGCCACACGGCCGCCAAAGCGCCGCTTCAACTCTCTGGGATCCACATCGCACTCCTCTATGGTGTCATGGAGCACACCGGCGGCGATGGTGTCCTGATTCGTTGTTACGGTAGAAATAATGGCCGCCACCTCCAGCGGATGCAGGATGTAGGGTGTGTTGGCCATCTTCCGTATCTGTCCGGCGTGTGCCTCCGTAGCAAATATAATGGCCTCTTCTACTACATTCATCGCTCAACCAATCCTTTTCCTAAGTGTTAGAATATTCTGCCCATCTTCATAGCGGTATTCTACATGATCCATCGTCTGCTTCACCATATAGATGCCCAATCCGCCGATGCGGCGTGCCTCTGCAGAGAGTGACACATCCGGATCCGGTCTGGACAACGGGTCAAATGGTGTGCCCCGGTCGGTAAAGCGAATTACCACTTCACAGTCTGTCGCATCGACGCTTAAGGTCATGTCCCCCTTGTTGGGCCAATAGGCATAGTGCGCAATGTTCACGAAAATTTCCTCCACCGCCACGGTGATCTGCATGGTCACCTTCATGGGGCAGTCGTGCTTTTCCAGTTCTTCTTCCACAAAGCCGATGGCGTTATACAGTTCGCCGTCCACGGCTTCAAATTTGCGTTCTGTCATACCTGATTCATCCTTTTTCTTTTCACATCGGTTGTCAGCATTTCAACAGCGGATCTTGCGTTACTTAACATACTACCGTTTTATTTATAGCACAAAGTCATGGCAAAATCCATAGTGCAGCGAAAATTTCTGTGCAACTTCTCTTTTTCCAGTATGCACACAAAAAAAGGCAGCGCAATCACATAGATCACGCTGCCTTTGATATGAAATAGTTTCTCTCTTTTACAGGATGGAGAAAGCGATGATCAGGCCGGAGAACACGATGGAAACGGTAGAGCACAGCTTGATCAGAATGTTCAGGGAAGGACCGGAGGTATCCTTGAAGGGATCGCCCACGGTATCGCCCACGACAGCGGCCTTGTGGCAGTCGCTGCCCTTGCCGCCGTGATGGCCGGATTCGATATACTTCTTGGCGTTATCCCATGCGCCGCCGGCATTGGACATGAACACAGCCATGGCAAAGCCGGTAACGGACACGCCGCCCAGCAGGCCAACCACACCGGTGGGCCCCAAGATCAGACCGGCAGCCAGAGGAACGATGATAGCCAGCAGTGCGGGGGCGACCATCTCATGCAGAGCACCCTTGGTGCACAGGTCAACGCAGGAATGATAGTCGGGATCAGCCTTGTATTCCATGATACCGGCAATCTCGCGGAACTGACGGCGAACCTCCACCACGATGGACTGGGCAGCAGTCTGCACAGCGCTCATGGTAAAGGCGGAGAACACGAAGGTCAGCATAGCGCCGATGAACAGGCCAACCAGAACGGTGGGGCTGGTCAGAGAGAAGTCCAGCACTTCCTCGGTGCGCTCCTGAACAATGTTGACATAGGAAACCAGCAGAGCCAGAGCGGTCAGGGAAGCAGAGCCGATGGCGAAGCCCTTACCGGTAGCAGCGGTGGTGTTGCCCAGAGAGTCCAGCGCATCGGTACGATTACGGACTTCCTCAGGCAGGCCGGACATCTCGGCAATGCCGCCGGCGTTATCGGCCACGGGGCCGTAAGCATCGGTGGCCAGAGTGATGCCCAGGGTGCTCAGCATACCGACACCGGCGATACCGATGCCGTACAGGCCCTGGTTGAAACTTGCGTTGCCGCCGGCGCAGAAGAAGCTGATGATAACAGCGGCACCAACGATCAGGATGGAGGTCAGGGTAGACTTCAGGCCCAGAGACAGACCGCCGATGATGATGGTAGCGGAACCGGTCTCGGAAGCTTCAGCCAGCTTCTGGGTGGGCTTGTAGTTGTCGGAGGTGTAATACTCAGTGAAGTAACCGATAGCGCAGCCGCCTACCAGACCGCACAGGATGGCGATGTAAACGCCCCAGCAGTTGTTGGCCTTGCCCAGCACGAAGTAGCACAGAGGTGCTGCCACGATAGCAGACAGGATGGCAGCGGTGTAAGTACCGGTACGCAGGCTCTTCAGCAGACTCAGCTGCGTTGCGTCTTCCTTGGTCTTGACCAGGAAGGAGCCGATGATGGAGCAGATGATGCCGGCACAGGCCAGAGCCACGGGCAGCAGCATACCGTTCCAGCTATAACCGGCAGCAGCGGACAGAGCAAAGGTAGCCAAGATGGAGCCAACATAGGACTCGTACAGGTCAGCGCCCATGCCGGCCACATCGCCGACATTATCGCCCACATTATCAGCGATGGTAGCAGGGTTACGGGGATCATCCTCGGGGATGCCTGCCTCGACCTTACCCACCAGGTCAGCACCGACATCAGCGGCCTTGGTGTAGATACCGCCGCCCACACGGGCAAACAGCGCCATAAAGGAAGCGCCCATGCCGTTCATGACCATGATGTTGGCCAGCGTGTTGGAATCCAGCTTACCGAAGAAGCACAGACCGGTGAACCACAGGGAGATATCCAGCATGCCCAGGCCCACGACGGTGAAGCCCATAACGGAGCCGGAGGAGAAAGCCACGCGCAGACCCTTGTTCAGGCTCTCGGAAGCAGCCTGTGCCGTACGGGCATTGGAGTTGGTGGCGATCTTCATACCCACCAGACCTGCCAGCATAGACCAGCAGCCGCCGGTCAGGAAAGCAAAGGGCGTCACACGGGACAGCATCTTGCCGCCGGAGGCAAATGCCATCACCAGCAAGATCACAAACACCACCACAAACACCTTTGCCACGGTGGTGTACTGACGCTTCAGATACGCATTGGCGCCCTCACGAATGGAGCCG
This sequence comes from Candidatus Cacconaster stercorequi, assembly GCA_018064925.1. Lineage (GTDB taxonomy): Bacteria > Bacillota > Clostridia > Oscillospirales > Oscillospiraceae > Vescimonas > Vescimonas stercorequi. The sequence goes on from JAGHUH010000014.1 coordinate 9,317, forward strand.
GCGATCTTCTGCATCACAGGGGTACCCTCGGAGAAAGTCATCACCTGCTTTGCCTTGACTGCGGCAAAGATCAGAGCAATAACGGCGCCGAGGAAACCAGCGATAACCAGATATTTTTCCATAATCATTTCCTCTTTTTCCTTCTTGTTTGCCCTGCCCACAGGGGACAGGACGCCTATTATATTTGCACTGCCCTATATTATAGAAAATCACCGTTCTGGAGTCAACTTTTTTTGTTTTTTTTTATGTCGCCTGAAAAATTTTTTTGTTCTATTCGTCATTTTAACAACACAATTTTTCTCGTATTCCTCCCCGATATGTTGCGGTTTTTCGGTTTTAACAGCGGCATTTTTTAAATTTTCCGCCAAAGGATTTTGAAAATTTTAAAACCTTCCGCCGAAAAAATATCGTCTAAAAAAATTTTTTGCACACTTTTTCTGCAACAATTATAAGATTTTTCACAATAATTGCGCGTTTTGCCGCAGAAAAGCCAGTGCAAAAAAATCTTAACGCAAAAATTTTTTCTTTTTCTTTTTATCGTCATATTGCACAAAATTTTCCTTTTTGCTTTTTTGTGCAATATAGTTGAAAATATGCCTGTTTCGCGCTACAATTTATCTGAAATTTATTAACCAAGGAGGTTTTTCCCATGGATTATCAGGAGATTTTGCAAAACGCCCGCGATCGCATTGGCCCGTTCTGCAAGGCCTGTCCCGTGTGCAACGGCGTGGCCTGCAAAAATACCATCCCCGGCCCCGGCGCCAAGGGATTGGGTACCACCTTCATCCGCAACTATCAAAAGTGGCAGGAAGTGTGCGTCAACATGGACACCATCTGCGAAAACAAACCGGTGGACACTACCTTTGATTTCTTTGGCACCAAGCTGGATGCCCCCGTGTTTGCCGCGCCGGTAGGTGCCATGAAGCTACACTACGGCGACCTCTACGATGATGCCGCATACAACAATATCCTTGTCCCCGCCTGTGCCCATGCCGGGATCGCCGCTTTCACCGGTGACGGTACCAATCCCGCGGTGATGACCGGCGCGCTGGCCGCCATTGCCGGAGAGAACGGCTACGGTGTGCCCACCATCAAGCCCTGGGATCGCAACACGCTGTTCAGCAAGCTGGATGCCGCCAAGGCAGCGAAGCCTTTAGCCATCGCCATGGATATCGATGCGGCAGGGCTCCCCTTCTTGCAGAATATGACGCCACCCGCCGGCCGCAAGACTGTGGCAGAGCTGCGCGAGATCATCGAATACGCCCAGCTGCCCTTCATCATCAAGGGCGTAATGACCGTCAAAGGTGCACAGAAGGCACTGGAAGCCGGTGCCTCCGCCATCGTGGTCAGCAATCACGGTGGCCGCGTGCTGGATCAGTGTCCCTCCACCGCCGAGGTACTGCCCGAGATCGTCCGTGCCGTGGGCGGCCAGATGAAAATTCTGGTGGACGGCGGCATTCGCACCGGTCAGGATGTGTTCAAGGCACTGGCCATGGGCGCTGACGCCGTGCTGATCGGCCGCCCCTATGTCACCATGGTTTACGGCGGCGGCGTCGAGGGTGTGGAGATCTATACCAAAAAGCTCATCAGCGAGCTGAAAGACACCATGTCCATGTGCGGTGCGCTGACCCTCAGCGATATTGACCGCAGTATGATTTTCGGCAAATAATTTCCATACACAGAAAAGGACGCAGGCAAAAACCTGCGTCCTTTTCCTTCAAACGGCGACAGCATAAAAGCGGCACAGAAAAACTCTGCGCCGCTTACAGTTTACGCAACGGGAACCGTAAGGCCCTTCTCAGCGAAGTACTTGGCTGCGCCGGGATGATAGGGCACAGTGGTAACGGAAGCACCGAAGTCCAGATTGACATCGGCATATTTGGCATGGCTGGAAACCAGATCGGGAGCGTTGTTGAAAATATCGGCGCAGATAGCATAAGCAGCATCCTCGCTGACATCGTTGCAAACCAGGATCACAGCGCTCACACCGACGGTCAGAACATCATCAGCGGTGCCGTACACATCCTTAGCGATGGTGCACTCGGCATAGTAGGGGGAGGACTCCAACAGCTTGGCAACATGCTCCTTATCCAGAGAAACCAGATTGACGCTCTTGGTGGTGGCCAGGTCGGTCACAGCAGTAGTGGGGGCACCGGCCACGATGAAAGCCGCGTCGATCTGGCCGTTCTTCAGGGCATCGGCACTGTCCCCGAAGGACTGGTAGGTGGGCTTAATATCTTCCTCGGCCAGGCCATACACGCCCAGAATGTCGATGGCATTGAAGTATACGCCGGAACCCTGCGCACCGATGGAAACATTCTTGCCCTTCAGATCAGCAACCGTTTTGATGCCGGGATCCAGTGTGATGATCTGCACCTGCTCGGTGTAGAGCGCAGCCAGAGTGCTGAAGCAATCCACAGCGCCGGTATCAGCAAACAGGTTGGTGCCTTCATAAGCATAGGCCATCACATCGGACTGGCAGAATGCCAGCTCGGCATTGCCGTCCTCCAGCTCGAAGACATTGGACTGGGAGCCGTCGCCCGCCAGACCGACGACATCGTAGCCGGCATTGCTGGCAGCGTGCTGCGCAATAACGCTGCCGAATGCGTAATAGGTACCGGATTCGTCGCCAGTGACAAAACGCAGGTTGGACGCATCACCGGACTCGCCACAGGCCACCAGACTCAACGCCATGACCAGAGCAAGAACCAGAGCAATCAGTTTCTTCATTGTTATTCTCCCCTTTTATATTTATATATCGTGGATGAACTCTTTTATGATGGTTATATTTTAGTGCGCAGGCTACCATTTTGCAAGAAGAATTTATTAAATTTCTCATGCCTTTTTTCTGCCAAAAATGTCGGTTTCATATTATCCAAATCACTTCACTATGAACATTTGTTATATTTTGCATATTTCATCTTTTTCGCAAGATTACGGTATATTTTGTTCAATTGCCTTGCAGCTGCATTCTTTTTTCTTTTGTGTAAATTTGCAACTTTTCAAATCCTTTCTTGCAAAATAAGTCATCCGCTTCACTATCCACGCAACTTACCCGTCATTGCATTGTGCCGCATTGCTTTTGAGCGCCTCATCGCCGGCGCTGCATATTTAACATTATTCCATTATCGCGTCAGGAAAAGCCGCTCCCTTTGGGAGCGGCTTTCGGATCGTATTTTTTTACTTCTTGGCCTTGGAATCCACCACATCGCGCAGCAGTGCGGTGAAATCGTCCATGGACATGGCGCCCAGATCGCCGTCGGCACGATGGCGGGGAGATACGGTACCGTTCTCCATGTCGCGGTCGCCCACCACCACCATGTAGGGGATCTTCTCCATCTGTGCGTCGCGGATCTTCTTGCCGATCTTCTCGTTGCGATAGTCCACCTCCACGCGGAAGCCCTGGGCCTCCAGCTTCTTGGCAGCCTCGGCGCAGTAGTCGGCGGCGCGGTCGGTGACGGGCAGGAAGCGCACCTGCTCGGGAGCCATCCAGGTAGGCAGCGCGCCGGCATACTCCTCGATCAGGTACGCCAGGGTGCGCTCATAGCAGCCCAGGCTGGTGCGATGGATGATATAGGGGCGTACTTTCTGGCCATTTTCGTCGATATAGGACATATCGTACTGCTCGGCCAGCAACTGGTCGATCTGAATGGTGACCAGAGTGTCCTCCTTGCCGTAGACGTTCTTATACTGGATATCCAGCTTAGGACCGTAGAAAGCGGCCTCACCGATGCCGATGTCATACTTGATGCCCAGGTGATCCAGAATCTTCGCCATAATGCCCTGTGCTTCCGCCCACTGCTCGGGAGTGCCGATATACTTGGCGCGATCCTCGGGATCCCACTGGGAGAAACGGAAAGTACATTTATCCAGCATACCCACGGTATCCAGGACATACTTGGCCAACTCCAGGCAGCCCTTGAACTCCTCCTCCAGCTGATCGGGACGCAGGACCAGGTGACCCTCGGAGATGGTGAACTGGCGGACACGGATCAATCCGTGCATCTCGCCGGAATCCTCGTTGCGGAACAGCGTGGAGGTCTCGCCCAAACGCATGGGCAGATCCCGGTAGGAGCGCTGACGGTTCAAGAACACCTGATACTGGAAGGGGCAGGTCATGGGACGCAGGGCGAAGCACTCCTTGGTCTCATCGTACGGATCGCCCAGGATAAACATACCGTCCAGATAATGATCCCAGTGACCGGAGAGCTTGTAGAGCTCGCGCTTGGCCATCAGGGGCGTCTTGGTCAGCAGATAGCCGCGCTTCTGCTCCTCGTCCTCGATCCAGCGCTGCAAAAGCTGCACCACACGGGCACCCTTGGGCAGCAGGATGGGCAGGCCCTGGCCGATGATATCCACGGTGGTGAAGTACTCCAGATCGCGGCCCAGCTTGTTGTGGTCGCGCTTCAACGCTTCCTCGCGCTGCTTCAGATACTCGTCCAGCTCGTCCTTCTTGGGGAAGGCCACAGCATAGATACGCTGCAGCATCTTGCGGTTGCTGTCACCACGCCAGTAAGCGCCGCAGCACTGGGTCAGCTTGATGGCGTTACCCTTGATGCGGCCGGTGGAGTCCAGATGGGGGCCGGCGCACAGGTCGGTGAAATCGCCCTGCTTGTAGAAGCTGATGATGGCGTCCTCCGGCAGGTCATTGATGAGTTCCACCTTGTAGGGTTCTTCCTTCTCTTCCATAAACTTGATGGCCTCGGCGCGGGGCAGCTCAAAGCGCTCCAGCTTCAGCTTTTCCTTGCAGATCTTGCGCATCTCGGCTTCCAGCGCGTCCAGATGCTCCTGGGTAAAGTTGAAGGGTGCGTCGAAGTCATAGTAGAAGCCGGTTTCGATGCTGGGGCCGATGGCCAGCTTCACCTCGGGGTACAGGCGCTTGACGGCCTGTGCCAGCACATGGGAGCAGGTATGCCAATAGGTGCGGCGATATTCCTCATTTTCAAAGGTGTACAGATTTTCTTCGGACATGATAAGTTCCTCCTTTTTGTGTTGAGGGGATGGGAACAAAAATCCTCACCCCTGTGAAAATCAGGGGTGAGGTAAAATGCTTTTACTCCACGGTTCCACCCTGCTTACGGTCTCACAGCATATTCCATCAATTTGCTGCGGATGGCGAAGGCTCTTTCGTTGAGACAAGGCGCAGAAGCGCAGGAATACGGTGTGTATTGCAAGCTTCTGCAACGCAGTATCGGCGGAAGAGACTCGTCATACGGCCGTCGCTCGTGATCTCTGTAACGGAAGATCCCCGTCCTGCTCGTCGCAGACCGCTGGTGGAGTGGTACCGGGGAAGGCCTTGCCTCAACGCACTTTCAGCCGATGATGCGTCTCTCTTGTCAGGCGGTGTTTTCCTCTCGTCTCCGTCATAGCGTTTATCAGATTACATTAAAATATAGCACGCCGCGATAGTCTTGTCAATGCCTTATTTTACCAAATCATACAGCTCCGCGACAGTATCGGCGATACGCTCCGCACCGGCGATTTTCAGCCGCTCACGGCCCCGGAACCCCCAGCTTACCGCCACCAGATCCACTCCCGCGTTTCGTGCCGTCTGCACATCCACCTCGCTGTCGCCAATATATACGGTGCCGTCAAGGGACGCACCCAGCTTCTTCGCGGCATGGTACACCATGTCCGGTGCCGGTTTGCGGGGAATATCCGCCGTTTCGCCAAAGGTAGGAATGCCGGGAAAAAATCGCTCCGCCAGAATTTTTGCCGCCTTGTCCGGTTTATTGGACACAATGGCCACCTGCACACCGTCGCGCCGCAATTTTTCCAGCAGTGCCGGAATGCCGGGATACGGCGCAGTCTCCACGCAGGTGTGATCGGCGTACCACGCCTTATACTCCGCCAGAATGTTTTCAAAATCAGGAGTCGCTTCCCCATCGTGCAGCGAGTGGGCAATCAGCTCCCGTGCGCCGTTTCCGGTAGCGTCCTTCACCTGCTGCACGCTGCGTGCAGGGTATCCGTATCCAGTTAGTGTATGGTTCACCGCATCGGCCAGATCGGCTACGGTGTCCAGCACCGTGCCGTCCATATCAAAAAGACAGGTTTTGTAGCTCATGCTTTCTCCTTTATGATGTACGGCAGCAGCAAGCTGCCCAAAATCAACACAATACCCAGAAGCTGCACCGCCGAAAGACTTTCGTGCAGAATAAACACGCCGCAGGCCGTGGCCACCACAGGATTTAACGCACACAGGAGACCGGAACGCTCCGCTGTGGTGTAGCGCTGTGCCACCGGCTGCAGGGTAAAGCCAAAACCGGTACACACCACCGCCAGCGCCGCCACCATCGCCCATGTACCGGGCGCATAGGGCAAATGTGGCGTTTCCACCAGCACCGAGGCAATCAACGCCAGCACGCCCAGCGTGCCCACCTGGATGACACCCAGCACCAGCGTGTCGTCCTCCTTGTGGGAGAAGCGGTCGGTCACGACGATGGCGCAGGCATACAGCACCGCCTCCAGCAGGCTCAGCCACTCGCCGATGTGAAGCTCCAACCCTTCCCCCGTCCAGTTGACAAGCATCACGCCTGCCACCGCCACCGCGGCGCACAACACTTCCCGTGCCCGGGGCCGCCGATGCAGAAGCAGCGCATTGATCAGCGGCACCAGAATAATGGCCGTATTGACCAGCGCGGAAATAGTAGACGCCTTGGCGGTGTGAGCCGCCGTTACTTCACAGGTCATAATGGCAAAGAACAGCCCGCCCAGGATCATGCCGCGGCGCAGCGTATGCCATTTTACCTGCCGCAGCCGTTTCCAGAACAGGATCGCCAGAAGGATAAAACCCGTCAGAAAGCGCATGAACAGCAGGTTGAATGTGCCCATTTCCCGCAGGCATCCCTTGGTAAATACCAGTGAGGTAGCCCGCGCCATAATAACAAATGCCAGCAGGATCTCCGCCCTTCGCTGTGTCATGCCGCATCTCCCCTTCCCCGTTTTCCGGTATCTCCTGTCGCCGCAGGCAGGAGGCTTTTACTTGTTCACAAAATACAAGCCCACCAGACAGATCACCATACCGATAATCTTGCTGGCGTTCAGACTCTCATGGTACAGGAAAAAGCCCATCAGCAGCAACACCACCGCCAAAAAACAGCTCTGCACGGTGGAGGCGGTGCTCACCGGCCATCCCGCCTTGTACGCGTAGATAAATCCGGTCTCCAGTCCCACGATCACCACACCCAGCACGGCAGGCGCCCAGTTGGTGCGTGTCAGCTCCTCCAGCAGATTGCCGCCGCGGTTCAGCAGAAAATACAGCACCGTTGAGGTGGCCGCAGCCACCAGATAGGTAATGGTCAGCGAGGCCAACGGGTTCATATTCCCCGGAACGGATTTGGTGCAGATCTGATATACGGTGTTGCATATCACCACAAGGGCAATGGGCCAAATATAAGAAAACATACACGCATCCTCTTTTCAACAGCTTTTTTCAGTATACTCCTGCTTTTCCCCACGGTAAAGTGTATTTTTTCTGTTGCCTGCATTTATGCAGGCAACAGACATCCGGAATGGAAACAGCGGAACCGTCTGTCAGACGGTTCCGCTGTTTTCATTTGTTTTGCTTTGGTTATGCGGTCTGCTTTTTCCCGCCATTCTTGAAGATCTTGCCCACCAGCATAAAGAGGGCAAACACGATCAGGAAGCCGACGCACTGCTTGAAGCCGTAGCCGTTCCAGATGGCATAGCAGAAGAACAGGCAGCAGCACAGACCCAGACCGGGCAGCACGAAGCGGCGGAAGGGATTCAGATCCTTGGCCTTGACCATCAGGCCGATCATCATGGGAATGTACATAACATACAGGCAGATGATGCCGATCTCATCGGGCTCCCATGCCAGCCACTCGAAATTGTGGACCGCGCCGAACATACCGGGGCCACCCATCCACATCATGACCGTCCAGGCATACCAGAAGCCGCCGGCCATCATGCCAAACACGGCAGACTTCACGGAGAAGTTATTCTGCTTGTCCACATCGCCGAAAAATTCGGGAGCGGGGCCCATGCCGCGGGCAGACAGCGCGTACAGGCCGCGGCAGGAAGCCATGATCAGGCCGTTCATGGTACCCAGGCAACTGATGGTGATGAATACATACACCACAGTGCCGATGACATTGCCGAACAGATTGGAGAAGGCAATGCGGGGCAGGGTCTCGCCAAACGGCCAGGTGCCGATGATGGTGTTGACATCGCCCACAGAGCTCATAGCGAAGATGTACAGGGCATAGATCACGATGGTGACCACGGAGCCGCCGATCAGAGCCAGAGGCAGGTTGCGCTTGGCATCCTTCAGCTCGGCGTTGATGGAGGTGGCCAGAATCCAGCCCTCATAGGCAAAGGCAAAGCCTACGATGGCTTTGAAGAAGCCGGCACCGTCCACCGCCACATAGTCTGCGGTGTTGACGAAGTTCAGCACTTCCATGGTGGTGCCGTTGATCAGTCCGGCAATGGTGCCCACGATGCCCATCAGCAGCAGGGGGATCAGCTTGATAACGGTCATACCCACCTGCAGCTTACCGGCAATCTTGGGACTGAGGATATTGATGCCGTAGCCAATCATCAGGAAGCCGGCGCCCACGCCGATAGCCACGGGGTTGATCTGTCCGTTGGCAAAGTCCACAGCGGAAATGCCGAACAGCTGCAAAAACATCATCGCGGAGAAGAAACCCAGCATCGCCACGATAGCCGGGGTATAGATGGTGGCCATAAACCAGCCAACATAATAAGCGTAGTTGGGACCCAGAGCCACTTCAGCGTAGTCCACCACGCCGTTGACCTTTTCATAACGGGAGCCAAGCTCCGCAAACACCAGCGAACAAATCACACAGATCAGGCCGACGATGCCCACCACGGCAATACCTTGCAGCATATTACCGCCGGTAAGGCTCAGGACTTTACCGCCCTTGATGAACACGCCGGAGCCGATCACGATGCCGATAACCATGGATATGGCGGTCGGCAGGCCGTATCTTTTTTCCATAATACGACTCCTCTCATTCCTTTAGATTTTTCCCATTGCTCTCTCCTTGCAATGGCTTGTTTAGTACTATACCACCTTTTAACGCAATGCTCAAGTCTTTTTTCCTTTAAACAGCTAAAATATTTACCAAATTTTCCGGAAAAATTGAGGCATTTCCAGATAAATACGCCGGAGGAAGCTCCTCCGGCGTAAAATTCATCCTAAAAAGTTTTCTCTGCATCAGACATTGAAACGGAAGAAGATCATATCGCCGTCCTTGACGACATATTCCTTGCCCTCGCTGCGCAGCAGACCCTTTTCCTTGGCGGCACTCACGCTGCCGCAGGCGATCATTTCGCTGAAGTTGATGGTCTCAGCACGGATAAAGCCGCGCTCGATATCGCTGTGAATCTTACCGGCAGCCTGAGGTGCCTTGGTGCCCTTGCGGATGGTCCATGCGCGGCACTCGTCGGAGCCGTATGTCAGGAAGGAGATCAGACCCAGCAGCTCATAGGAGCACTGGATCAGGCGGTCAAGTCCGGACTTTTCGATGCCCAGATCCTCCAGGAACATGGCGCGTTCTTCCTCATCGTCCAGTTCGGCAATATCCTGTTCCAGCTTGGCGCAGATAGGCAGTACCTGTGCGCCCTCCTTGGCGGCCAGCTCAGCGACAAGATTGAAATATTGATTGTTGCTCTGATCGGCAAAGCCGTCCTCGTCCATGTTGGCGGCGTAGATGATAGGCTTCAGGCTCAGAAGGTCAGCAGTAGACACGATGGCCATGTCATCATCGGAGCAGTCAAAGGTACGGGCGGACTTTCCGGCATCCAGATGGGCAGCCAGCGCACGGAACACCTCGGCCTCATGCAAAAACTTCTTGTCGCCCTTGGCGGCCTTGGTGGCCTTCTCAACACGACGGTTCACCATCTCCAGGTCGGCCATAATCAGCTCCAGATCAATGGTCTCGATGTCGCCCAGGGGGTCAACGGGCACATTGGTACCGGCATCGGCCACCACATGCATGATGTTCTCATCGTCAAAGCAGCGCACCACATGGACGATGGCATCGGTGCGGCGGATATTCTCCAAAAACTTATTGCCCAGACCTGCGCCCTGGGAGGCGCCCTTCACCAGACCGGCAATGTCCACGAACTCGATGACGGCAGGGGTCTTCTTATCGGGCTGGTACATCTCCGCCAGCTTCTCCAGCCGCTCATCCGGCACCGCCACCACGCCCACATTGGGCTCGATGGTGCAGAAGGGGTAGTTGGCGCTCTCTGCACCGGCATTGGTAATGGCGTTAAACAGGGTGCTCTTGCCCACATTGGGCAGACCCACGATACCTAATTTCATAAAAGGATCTCCTCCTTGTTTATTTCTAAAAGAGAATTTTATCATTTTTTCACCAAAAGCGCAAGGTATTGCAGAAAATAATATAGGGTGCTATCATATTATTATTTCTAACAAAAAGGAGTGCGACTATGGACGCCAAGGAATGTTTGACACAGCGCAGAAGCTGCCGCAAATACAAGCCCGAAAAGATTGACCGAGCCGTGATCCGCGAAATCGTGGAACTGTCCCGCTTCGCTCCCAGCTGGAAAAACACCCAGATCGCCCGCTACACCGTCATTGATGACGAGGCACTGAAAAATGAAATCGCCAATCGCGGTGTGCTGGGTCTGACCTTCAACACAAAAACCATCACCCGCGCCGCCGCCGTGGCCGTGATCAGCTATCAGGTCGGTCTGTCCGGCCGTGAGATGGACGGCACCTTCACCACTCCGGAAAAGGACGCCTGGGAGATGTTCGATGCCGGCATCGCCACTCAGACCTTCTGTCTGGCTGCCCGTGAATTCGGCGTGGGCACCTGCATCATCGGTGTGATGGACACCGCCTTCATTCAGGAAAAGCTGGGTTTGCCGCAGGATCAGAAGGTGGCCTGTCTGGTGGCCATGGGCTATCCCGAGGAGTGGAAATCCGCCCCCCAGCGCAAAGAGCCGGAGGAGATTCTCTCCTTCCGCTGAGATAAGGAGCGATTATGGACGAAAACAGACAGAACGAATATGCTTCACAGAACAGCGGTGAGGTGGTCTTTTTCTCTCCGGAACTGATGAAGCTGGCGGATGAGAAGCATCGGCAGGTGCAGGAGCGTCTGGCGGCCTGTCACAGCGCTGCGGAAAGCGGTGACGCGCAGGCGCAGATACAGATGGGGCTGAACTGCCTGTATGGGAAGAACGGCGCATCACGGGATTTGGAGCAGGCCTTCCGCTGGTTCAGTGAAACCTCGCCGGAGGACCCTGTGGGGCGCTATTGGCTGGCGGTGTGCTACGATGGCGGCATTGGCACAAAGTGCGATCCGGAGCAGGCGGTGGAGCTGTTCCGTCAATCCGCCGACATGGGATATCCCCCTGCCCTGTGTGATCTGGGCGTTTGCTATGAACAGGGGCAATGTGTGGAAAAGAGCATAGACACCGCCATTGACCTCTACCGTCAATCGGCGGAGCAGGGCTATGCCATGGGGCAATGCAATCTGGGTGCGCTGTATTGCTTTGGCGTGGGCGTGGAGCAGGATTATAAGCAGGCCGTCCACTATTTCACGCTGGCTGCCGAGCAGCGCCTCCCCCGCGCTCAACACCTGCTGGGCCTGTGCTACGAATTTGGTCATGGTGTGGAGCAGGACGACAAGAAGGCATTTTTGCTCTATGAGGATGCCGCCCGCAACCAGTATCCCGACGCCACCTGTGCGCTGGGCGTTCTCTACCACGCGGGCAAGGGCGTGGAGCGGGACGACGCGCATGCCGCGGAGCTGTTCCGCAAGGCGGCGGACGCAGGTCTGCCCCGTGCCTGGTATTTTCTGGGCAAATGCTACGACAACAGCTACGGCGTGGACGAAAACGCACAGGAGGCGTTTAACTGCTACCGCAATGCCGCCGGAGGCGGTTATGTAGAGGCCATTTTTCAAGAGGGCCTTTGCTATACCTACGGCCACGGCGTAGAGCGGGATTTAAGCAAGGCCGCCGTATGCTACACCCGCGCCGCCAAACAGGGCCACGCCCGTGCCATGAGTGATCTTGGTATCTGCTACGAAACCGGGCGCGGCGTCGAAGAAGATCTGCAAAAGGCCATCTCCCTCTACACAGAAGCCGCGCAGTTGGGCAGCCCGGAGGGCGCGTGCAATCTCGGTGTGCTGTATCGCTACGGTTACGGTGTTGAAAAGGATGACAAGCGCGCCGTGGCGTTATTCACACAGGCCGCAGAAACAGGTTTTCCCCGGGCGCAATTCTTTTTGGGCTTGCATTATGAGTCCGGCCGGGGCGTAGAGGCAGATCACCGCCACGCAGCACAGCTTTATCAGTTAAGCGCCGATCAGGAATATCCCGACGGTCTGCGGGCATTGGGCGTATGCTATGAAGGCGGTATCGGCGTGGAGCCGAATCCCGCCAAAGCCGCGTCGCTTTACGAGCAGGCCGCCCGGCAGGGCGATGAGCTGGCGCAGTATTTTCTGGGCAACCTGTACTATTCCGGACGAGGTGTGGAAAAAAATCCAGAAAAAGCCGTGGAACTGTACCGTCAGGCCGCCGAAGGTGATGTAACGGGTGCAAAATGTCAGCTTGGCTACTGCTATGAGCGGGGCATCGGCGTGGAGCAGGACTATGACCGGGCCTTCACTCTGTATCAGGAGGCCGCCGATGACGGCGACGAAACCGCCTGCAACAATCTGGGCTTTCTATATGAGAGGGGCTACGGCTGCAAGAAGGACATGAAAAAGGCCGTCGAATGGTATCGTGCCGCCGCGGAAAAGGGAATGGCGCTGGCCTGCAGCAATCTGGCCGTTCTTTATGAAAAGGGGCGGGGTGTCAAGCGCGACAGGAAGCAGGCTCTCCATTGGTATGAGGAGGCCCAGCGCCTTGGTTTTGCCGATGCAGCGCAATCGATCAAAAATCTGAAAACAGACCATCTCAGCGCCGGTTGGCTGATGCGCCTTTTCGGTATTCTGCTGCTGGGCATCACCGTCACCAGCGGAGGACTGTTTCTGGATGACCTCGCGGCCCCGGACTACTCGTGTCTGATCGAGGCGCTGGTCTGTGCCGCGTTGGGAATTTTCCTCCTTTACACGGCACGGAAAAACAACGCCGATATCCCTATGGGTAAAGTTAGTCGAGCGATGTATCTCATCGCAGGTATCGTTCTGACTATTCTGACGCTGCTGATGCTGCTGATCTGTTACGATACGCAGACCGGTTTTGATTTCTCGGCGCTGTGGGCCGCCGGATGGTTCGCCGCCGGAGGTATCCTTTGTTTCCGAAAAGTAAAATGATAAAAAGCAGGAGCAAAAGCTCCTGCTTTTTTATCGCTTATCCTCTGTTGCCGAAGAAATAATTGTAGAAATCCTCCATGCCGCCCGGGAAGGAGGGAATCTGCTGCTGTTGCTGCTCTGTTTTCTCGCTGCCGGTGATCTGAGGCTGCTCGTCAAAAGTCAGGGACACGGTGGTATTCTGTCCGTCGCGGAATATCGTCAGCGTCACCGTGTCGCCGGCTTTAAAATTCTTCTTGGCGGCGGACAGATCCTCCATGGAGGTGATCTTGGTGTCGTTGAGCTTGATGATCACATCGCCCAGCTTTAATCCGGCCTTTTCACCGGCTCCGCCGTCCTCCACCGAGTAGACGAACACACCCTCGGTAATGTCGATGTTGTACTGGGCAGCCATGGCCTCGGTCATGGTGCTGGCAGTGATCGCCAGATAGGGTTTGCCGGTAACCTGTCCGTTCTCTGTGATATCGGTGATAACGGTCTGTAGATCATCAATGGGGATGGCAAAGCCCAAACCCTCCACTATGGTGTTGGAATAGCTGGAATACTTGGCCGATACGATGCCCACCACCTCGCCGTACAGATTCATCAGTGGACCGCCGGAGTTGCCGGGGTTGATGGAGGCATCCACCTGGATCATATTAAAGGGGGTGCCGTCCACATTGATGGCACGGTCACAGCAGGATACGATGCCCTGACTCATGGAGAAGGTCAGCTCACCCAGAGGGTTGCCAATGGCCAGCACGCTGTCACCCACATGCACATCGGCGCTCTTGCCGAAGGTCACCGGCTGCAGGCCGTTGGCCTCCACCTTCAGCACCGCCACATCGTAGTCGCTGTCACCGCCGATGATGGCGGCATCGTAGCTTTCCCCGCTATACAGCGTCACAGACACGGAGGACGCGCCTGACACCACATGCTGATTGGTGACGATATAACCGTCGGCGCTGATGACAAAGCCGCTGCCGGAGGATGCAGTCTCTACGCTTTGACCAAAGATATTGTTGCTGGTGGCGGAGCAGTTGATGGACACCACGGAGTCAACGGTGGCGGCATAGACCTCCGATGGGTTCATCAGCGTGTGGCCATCCACCTCTTTCACCGCCACCGTAGCCGCCGGGCGGCTGGATTGCTGCACGGTGACATTGTCCTTGTGCACGGCTTTATACAGTGCCGCGCCGCCGAAGCCGCAGCCGCCTGCCACCACGGCGCAGGCCAGCAGAAGCGCCGCGATTTTTACCCCGGTGCGCTGCTTCCGTGCTTTTTTCTTCTCCGGTTGCGGTTCCGGCTGCACCTGATAGGCGCCATAGACCTCACGGGGGCGTTCCCCGTCACGATAACTGTAATGGTACAGGTTTTCTTCGTCATTATAGCCGTTATACATACTGATTCTCCTTTTGATCTGATCAGACGGGTGCGGTACTTCCTCTTCATTCCCTGTCACGCCAAAAGCGGTGCTTGTGCCGCAGCAAAAAGTATTGTATACTATCAGCGGATGATTGTCCACCCGCCTATGTATCTTATCATAGGCAGAAACCTTAATTTAATCTTTAAATTTGGATCGTAAATTTAAACTTTTTGAAAACGAGGTGAGATGCCGTGATAAAAATCGACCAGTTAAAGCTATCTCCCGGTCAGGGAGAGGACAAGCTGCGCCGAAAAGCCGCCGGATTGCTGCGCGTCAACCCGGAGGAGATCACCTCACTCACCATCCTGCGCCGCAGCGTGGATGCCCGGGATGAGCTGCTGCTGGTCTACACCGTGGCCGTGGAGGTTAAGCGTGAGGCTACCGTATTGGCGCGCTGCCGCAGCAAGCAGGTGGGCCCCTATGCGCCAAAAGTTTACAAGCTGCCCGATGTCTGTGCCGCGCCGCCGGTTCCCCCGGTGGTGGTAGGCGCGGGGCCCGCGGGATTATTTGCCGCGCTGGTGCTGGCCAAATGCGGTGCGCGCCCCATCCTGCTGGAGCGTGGTGAGTACGTGGAGCGGCGGCAGCAGACGGTGGATCATTTCTGGCGCACCGGAGAGCTGAACCTCCAATCCAATGTGCAGTTCGGCGAGGGCGGCGCCGGTGCTTTTTCCGACGGCAAGCTGAATACCGGCACAAAGGACATCCGCCACCGCTATATCATGGAACAGTTGGTCTCCCACGGCGCACCGGAGAGCATCCTCATCGACGCCAAGCCACATGTGGGCACCGACCGGCTGCATATTGCGCTGAAGGGGCTGCGGCGCGAGCTGCTTTCGCTGGGCTGCGACATCCGTTTCGGTCACCGGCTGGTGGGCTTGGAAACGGAGAACGGCGCGCTGACCGCCCTGCGGATCACCTCCCCGGAGGGGGATTATACCCTGCCCTGTCGTCAGGCAATTCTGGCGTTGGGTCACAGCGCCCGCGATACCTTTGAGATGCTGTACCGTGCCGGCGTGCATATGGAGCAAAAGCCCTTTGCCGTGGGCGTACGCATCGAGCACAGGCAAGCTGACATCGACACGGCACAGTATAAGCAATTCGCCGGTCACCCCTGTCTGGGTGCCGCCAGCTACAAATTAGCCTGTCATCTCCCGAATGGGCGCAGTGCTTTTTCCTTCTGTGTCTGTCCCGGCGGTCAGGTGGTTGCCGCCGCCTCGGAAACGGAGCGGGTGGTCACCAACGGCATGAGCGAGTATGCCCGCGACGGGGAAAACATCAACGGCGCGCTGCTGGTGAATGTCACCCCTGCCGACTTTCCCGATGTGCATCCCCTGTCCGGCATCGCCTTTCAGCGTCAGTTGGAGAATGCCGCGTTTCGTCTGGGTGGCGGGGGCTATGCCGCCCCCTGTCAGCGGGTGGAGGATTTTCTTCTGCATCGCCCCACTACGACGCCCGGCAAGGTACTCCCCAGTTATGTCCCTCATGTCGCCTATACCGACCTGCATGACTGTCTGCCGCCCTTTGTGGCGCAGACGCTGGAGCAGGCATTGCCGATTCTGGGCAAAAAGCTCCGGGGCTACGATGACCCGGACGCCCTGCTGACGGCGGTGGAGAGCCGCTCGTCCTCCCCGGTACGCATCCCCAGAGATGAAAACGGGCAAAGCAATATCCGGGGCCTTTATCCCGCCGGTGAGGGAGCCGGTTATGCCGGCGGCATTCTGTCTGCCGCCGCCGACGGAATGCGCCTTGCCGAACAGATTGTGTGCAATATCTCCCATTTTATTTTTAAGGAGTGATCGATATGCGTAAAATTGCTGTTGTTGACGATTTCCTGACCCCGGCGCACTGCGATACCATTCGCGCTGCGGCGGCGGAGCTGGGCTTTGCCGTGGACTTCTATCCGGATCGTCTGCTGCCCGCCGGGCACGAGGGAGATTACGAGATCCTTTTCGGTCGGTGCAGTCACGAAACGCTGAAAAGCGCCAAAAATCTCAAGTGGTACTGCTGCAGTTTTGCCGGCGTGGACGATTTGCTGCGTGATGAGCTCTATCCCAACCCCAATGTGGTGCTGACCAACTCCTCCGGTGCTTACGGCATCACCATTTCCGAGCATGTGATCATGGTGCTGCTGATGATGATGCGCCGGATGCCGGAATTTGAGGAGCTTGTCCGGCAGCAGCAGTGGCAGCGCGAGATGCCCATGCGCTCTATCCGCGGCTGCTCCGTCACCATGCTGGGCACCGGCGACATCGGCACCAACATTGCCCGCCGAGTCAAGGGCATGGGTGCCAAAACCGTGCGCGGCGTCCGCCGCACGCAGAAGCCCGCCGATCCCGCCTTTGACGAGATCTATACCTTTGAGCATCTGGATGAGCTGCTGCCCTCCGCCGAGGTGCTGATTATGGCCATGCCGTCCACGCCGGACACCATCGGCATTCTGTCCCGCGAGCGCATCGCCCTGCTGCCGAAGGACGCGCTGGTCATCAATGTAGGCCGCGGCACCGCCGTGGATCAGGATGCCCTGATCGAGGCGCTGGAGGAAGAACGCATCGCCGGTGCAGCGCTGGATGTGATGGTACCGGAGCCGCCGGAGAAGGATCATCCCCTGTGGCACACGAAAAACCTGCTGCTGACGCCCCACACCTCCGGCAATATGTCGCTGGGTCTGACCTGCGATCTGATCGTGGAGGAATTCTGCGCTGATCTGCGCAGCTATGCCGCCGGACTTCCGCTGAAGCATCTGGTGGATCGCTCCCGCGGCTATTGATTTTTCTGCCTACAAGAGTGGTTTTCTTCGGAAAACCGCTCTTGTTTATTTTTTTACTTGTTATCCGCAGAAAAATCGTTTATAATAACTTGATACAATATGTATGCATCTTCTGAAGAAAGGAAGTTCCATATGATCAAAATGCACACCGATCGGGGCGACATCACCGTCAGCAATGCCGTGTTCACCTCCATCACCGGTGCCGCTGCCACCAATTGCTTTGGCGTCAAGGGAATGGCATATCGCAACAAGACCGACGGCCTTGTCCATCTGCTGCGCCGCGAAGCCATGAGCAAAGGTGTAAAGGTCACCTATAACGAGGACAACACCGTGTCCATTGAACTGCACATTATTGTGGAAAATGGTGTGAATATCGCCACCCTCTGCCGCTCTATCATGAGTGAGGTCAAGTATGTCGTCACTCAGAATACCGGCATAGATGTCCGCGAGGTAAATGTCTGCGTGGACTCTATAACCATGTGATATGCCGGCCAAAGGAGAGACGAAAACATGACAGATAGAATCAGCGGCGGCGCCTTTAAGCAGATGGTCCTGTTCGGAGCCGTCTGCGTAACCGCCGAAAAGCAGGCCATCAATGACCTGAATGTATTTCCGGTGCCTGACGGCGACACCGGTACCAATATGAGCCTGACCATTCAGGCCGCCGTTACCGAATTGAAAAAGCACGCTCCCGCCACGCTGGGCGAGGCCGCATCCATCACCGCCTCGGCACTGCTGCGTGGTGCCCGCGGCAACTCCGGCGTAATTTTGTCCCTGCTGTTCCGCGGTATGTCCAAAGCCTTCAAGGGATTGGACAGCGCCGACGGCTCCATGCTGGCTGAGGCACTGCAGGAGGGCGTTACCACCGCCTACAACGCCGTGATGAAGCCCGCCGAGGGCACGGTGCTTACCGTTTCCCGTCTGGCTGCCGACCGAGCTGCCGAAGCTGCTGCCGAGCAGAACAGCGCCGAATATGTGCTGTCTGAAGCCATCCGCGTGGGCTATGAGGCGCTGGATGAAACCACCGAAATAAACCCCGTGCTGAAAAAGGCCGGTGTAGTGGATGCCGGCGGTAAGGGATACCTGACCATTCTCAGCGGTATGCTCCGCTCTCTGCAGGGCGAGCCCATCCCCGAAACCGATATTGCGCCCGCTGAAAAGGAAAAGGCCAACTTTGAGGCCGTTTCCGAAGAGGAGATTACCTTCACCTTCGACACCGTGTTCATCGTCCGCAAGACAATGGAACAGTCCATCGAACCGCTGCGTCAGTATTTGAGCAGTATTGGTGATTGTCTGGTCATCGGCGAGGATGACGACGCCTTCAAGGTTCATGTTCATACCGACATCCCCGGCAACGCCCTGACCGAAGCGCAGAAATACGGCACGCTGGAGGTCGCCAAGATCGAGAATATGCGCATTCAGGCTCAGGATGTGGCCGCCGGCAAGGCCACCATCAGCGCCGATGATCTGGATCACGAGGACGAGATGGAGCAGGAAGAACCCGCCGTGGCTCCCGCCGAAAAGCGTTACGGCTTTCTGGCTGTATGCGCCGGTGACGGATTGGCCGAGGCCTTCCGGGATCTGGGCGCGGATCGCATCGTATCCGGCGGACAGACCATGAATCCCTCCACCGAATCCATTCTGCAGGAGATCAACCGCACCCCCAGCGAGGTTGTGTTCGTCCTGCCCAACAACAAAAACATCATCATGGCTGCCCAGCAGTGTGTTGGCCTGACGGAGAAAGAAGTCATCGTGGTGCCCACCGCCTCCGTGCCTCAGGGCATTACCGCCATGATGAACATGGACCCCGACGAGGCCGATCCCCAGGTACTGGCCCAGACCATGGCGGATGCCGCCGCCAATGTGTCCACCGCGTCCATTACCTATGCCGCCCGCAACTCTGATTTCGACGGCTTCGACATCAACGAGGGTGACTATCTGGCGCTGTTGGACGGCAAGCTGTTCGGCACCGACCGCAATCTGAACGCCCTGCTGGAAGGTTTGGCCGGTGTCGCCGCCGAGAGAAGCGCCGAATTCATCACCGTGTTTACCGGTGAGGGCGTATCCGAGGAGGACGGCGCTCACGCCGAGAGTCTGTTTGCCACCGCCTGCCCGGACGCCGATGTGTCGGTACTGCCCGGCGGACAGCCCGTCTACTACTATATCATTTCCATAGAATAATCAAACCGCCCCGTCGGATCCTTCCGGCGGGGCATAACATTGCCGATTTGGGAGGCTTCATCATGGAATATTGGGATATTTACGATGTATATCGCAACAAAACAGGCCGCACCGGTATCCGGGGTGAGCAGGTAGCGCCCGGCGACTATCATCTGGTAATCCATGTGATCATCTTTAACTCTGCCGGTCAGATGCTGATTCAGCAGCGCCAAAGCTGCAAGAAGAGCTGGCCGGACAAGTGGGATATCACCGTGGGCGGCTGCGCCATGGCCGGAGAAAACAGCCAGCAGGCCGCCATGCGGGAGCTGCAGGAGGAGTTAGGTCTGCACATTGATCTCACCAATACCGCTCCCGATTTGATGGTAGGCTTCAAGGAAGGGTTTGACGATATGTACCTGCTGGTACGGGACATCGACCTTTCTACCCTGACTTTGCAGGCCGATGAGGTGCAGGCCGTTCGCTGGGCAGATCAGCAGGAAATTCTGGACATGATTGCCTCCGGTGACTTCATCTGCTACCAGCCCAGTCTGATCCCTCTGCTGTTTGATCTGCGATTCCACGGCGGCGGTCTGACGGAATAACACCGCAAAATCCGACTACATATCGTAATATTTGTGCAGGAAAATACCCGCCGTTGTCATTTTTTGACAACGGCGGGATTTGTTATGCGCTTTTACAGTCCCTTGGCCACATCATCCTCGCATTCGCGCATGGCCAGAATGGTCTTTTCAAACAGATCGTTCAACTCCCAGCCCAGACGCTCGGCACCGGTGCGGATGACATCACGGGAACAGCCGGCGGCAAATTTCTTGTCCTTAAACTTCTTCTTCAGACTGGAAACCTCCATGTCCTTACAGCTCTTGCTGGGGCGCATCTTCGCAGCGGCGCCGATCAGACCCGTCAGCTCGTCGGCGGCAAACAGCACCTTCTCCATCTCATGCACCGGCTCCACATCGCAGCACAGGCCGTAGCCGTGGCTGCAAACGGCATGGATGAACTCATCGCTGCAGCCGGCCTTTTTCAGCAGCTCAGGTGCCTTGATGCAGTGCTCCTCCGGCCACATCTCAAAGTCGATATCGTGCAGGAGGCCCACGGTGGCCCAGAAGTCGGCATCCTCGCCGTAACCAAGCTCGTTGGCGTACCAACGCATCACGCCCTCTACCGTCAGCGCGTGCTGAAGATGAAACGCATCCTTATTATACTCTGTCAGCGCCGCAATGGCCGCTTCTCTGCTGATACATTCTTTCATAGTGGTTCCTCCTTTGTTGATTTGTTTCTATTGTATCGCCCTGCCGCCGTTTATGCAAGGGTGGTTTTCTCCAATAACTGTAAAATCTGCCGGGCATGGCACCGTTCATCTGCCGCCAGTTCCAGAAAAATTTCCCGCAGGCAGAAATCCTCCATGTTCTCTGCCCCCTCCTCGTAGTGCCGCGCACCGCAATTCTCCCGATGGTAAAGCTGACGCAGCAGCTGACACCACGGCAGACCGGTACAGCGGCAATCCGGCACCGCCGCCCGGTAGCACCGCCCGGTGGTCAAATAGTACACCGTCATCAGCCGTCTGGCATGGCGCTCCTCGTCTGCCGCCATCATTTGCAGACGGCGCCGCGCATAGCTTGGTGCACATCGGGCATAGGTGAGGTACGCGCATCGGTCGGACAACTCGTCGTCGATACTCCGGCCCAGCAGCGCCTCCATTTCCGGCGTAGACCCCGCCATGCAGCACAACTCCGGCGCATCCGCATCCTGCCTCCCTGCCGCATCCCGGATCTCCGGGTAGGGGTTCAGCTCCGGCGACACCCGCTTCCAGATCCTGTCATATTTTCGGTAATCGTACACTTCCGTGTTGATCGCATCCTTTTCCATGACTGAACGCCTCCTTCTCCTGTTATACTATTCATATTATGCTTCTGCCGGAAAAGTGGTGCAAAATACCAGAGAAGTCATTGCTTTTCCCCAATCTTTCTGGTAAAATGTATATTTTGTAGGGCAACTCGACTTTTTCCCACGGGGAAAAGGCTTTGTTATACGATTTTCACACCGAAAAACCTCAAAGGAGGAGTTTTTTATGCTTGAGCTGAAAAACATCTGCTACCGCGTATCCACGCCCGAGGGCGACCTGGATATTCTGAAAAATGTCAGCATCACCATCCCCGACCACAAGCTGGTGGTATTCACCGGCCCCAACGGCGGCGGCAAGACCACGCTGGCGAAAGTGATTATGGGTCTGGTACAGCCCACCGGCGGCCGGATCATCTATAACGGTCAGGATGTGACTGACTTGACCATTACCGAGCGGGCACGCCTGGGCATCAGCTACGGCTTCCAGCAGCCCCCCCGCTTTAAGGGCATCACCGTCAACGACCTGCTGCAGCTTTCCGCCGGCAGTGAAAAGCTCAGCAAGGATCGCTGCTGCCAGTATCTGACCAAGGTAGGTCTGTGCGCCAACGATTATCTGGACCGCGAGGTGGATGTGAGCCTCAGCGGCGGCGAAGTCAAGCGCATTGAGATCGCCACCATTCTGGCACGCCATAGTGATCTGATGATCTTCGACGAGCCGGAAGCCGGCATCGACCTGTGGAGCTTTGCTCGCCTGACTGAAACCTTCGAGCAGATCCATCGGGAAGAGCAGTCCACCATGATCATCATCTCCCATCAGGAGCGCATCATTCAGCTGGCGGATGAGATCGTGGTCATCGCCGGCGGTCAGATCGCGCACCGCGGCACCACTGAGGAAGTGTTCCCGCTGATTTTGGCCGACACGCTGGGCGGCTGTCCCGTTCTGAACAAGAAGGAGGGTGTTTCCGAATGATTACCGAAATTGATCAGAAGCTGCTGGAAAAGATTGCCGACCTCACCGGCAAGCCCGTTGGTGCCTTCAATATTCGCAAGGACAGCGGCTGTGAGGCCCGCCAGAGCACCGAGCACATTGAGATCACCAACAAGACCGACAAGCCCGGCATTGACATCCACATCAAGGACGGCACCGTCAACGAGGTCTGCCACATCCCCGTCATCATCAGCAAGACCGGCGTTACCGAGATGGTCTATAACGACTTCTTCATCGGTGACAACTGCGACATCGAGATCGTGGCCGGCTGCGGCATCCATAACTCCGGCTGTGATGAGAGCCGCCATGACGGCGTACACACCTTCTATATCGGCAAGAACTCCCATGTGCATTACGCCGAAAAGCACTACGGCGAAAACGATGTGGGCGAGACCGGCAAAAATGTCATGAATCCCCAGACCATCGTGTATCTGGGTGAGGGCAGCACTATGCAGATGGACACCGTGCAGATCCGCGGCATCGACTCCACCAAGCGCTTCACCAAATTTGTCTGCGAGGCAGGCAGCGAGGTCGTGGTCACCGAGCGTCTGCTGACCCACGGCAAGCAAATCGCCGAGAGCGAGATGGAGATCGAGCTCAACGGTACCGATGCCAAGGGCCGCGTGATCTCCCGCTCCGTGGCACAGGACGACTCCGAGCAGGTATTTTATCCCCGTATGGTGGGCAACGCCCAGTGCTTTGGCCATGTCCAGTGCGACTCCATCATCATGGGCAACGCCCACATCAAGTCCATCCCCGCTATCGAGGCGCTGTGCCCCGATGCCCAGCTGGTACATGAGGCCGCCATCGGCAAGATCGCCGGCGACCAGCTTTTGAAGCTGGAAACGCTGGGTCTGACTGAGGAGGAAGCCGAGGACACCATCCTGAAGGGATTTTTGGCATAAAACTACTCCGATCATAAAAAAACTGCCATTCCAATGGAATGGCAGTTTTTTATGTTTGCTTATCTTACTTCACGCAGATGGTCTCGATCTCCACCAGAGCGCCCTTGGGCAGCTTGGCAACCTCCACAGCGCTGCGGGCGGGATACTGGCCCTCGGTAAAGAACTCGGCGTACACAGCGTTCATGGCAGCAAAGTCATTCATATCCTGCAGAAACACGGTGGTCTTGACCACATTGTCCATGGTCAGGCTGGCAGCCTCCAGAATAGCCTTGACATTGGTCAGGGACTGACGGGTCTGCTCGGTGATGCCGCCGGGAACAAACTCACCGGTCTTGGGGTCGATGGGCACCTGGCCGGAGGTAACCATAAAGGTACCGCAGTCGATGGCCTGGGAATAGGGGCCGATGGCGCCGGGAGCATTGGTGGTGGCAATGATCTTTTTCATATCAAATTCCTCCTGTTATGTAATCAATAAATTCGCAATATGATCCGGATCATCCGGAACAATTTCTGTTATATCACATTTTTATTCTCCTGACAACTACTTCTTCCTCCTCCCCGCTTTCGCATTTTTTATTATAGTTTTAATTTATAATGATTTTTTAATGCGATGCAAAAAAATTCTCGTTTTATCCATGCTAATTGGCGTCTTTCGCTTTATCAATGCGTGGTTTCCATTAGTATTTGTTAGTTTTGGCCAAATTGTTTGTGCAATATCCCACTTTTTGTTATATACAAAGAAGATAGCCAACCATGCAAAATTAAAACTACCACCTTATCTTCCTCCTGTGGTACATTTTTGCTGTGAGCAGGGGCGTATGGCATCCTGCTCACGCAAATGAAAAAAATTGAAGGAGGACATTCTATGATGAACAATAACTGCGGTTTCGGCACCAAGGCAATCCATGCCGGTAATGTCAAGGACGTACAGTACGGTGCGCTGACCACTCCCATCTATCAGACCTCTACCTTCGTTTTCGACAGCTGCGAGCAGGGCGGCCGCCGTTTCGCCGGTCAGGAGGCAGGTTACATCTATACCCGTCTGGGCAACCCCACTGTCTCCGTTCTGGAGTCCAAGATCGCTGCTCTTGAGGGCGGCGAGGCCTGCGTAGCCGCCGCTTCCGGCATGGGCGCTATCTCTTCCTGCCTGTGGACCATCGCCGGCGCCGGCAAGCACATCATTGCTGACGGCACCCTGTATGGCTGCACCTTCGCTCTGCTGAACCATGGCATGACCCGCTACGGCGTGGAAGTGGACTTCATCGACACCTCTGATATCGAGGCCGTCAAGTCCCACCTGAAGGAGAACACCTGCGCTGTGTATCTGGAGACTCCCGCCAACCCCAACCTGAAGATCACCGACATCGCCGAGGTTGCCAAGGTTGCTCACGCTTACAATCCCGCAATCAAGGTCGTATGCGACAATACCTTCGCTTCCCCCGCTCTGCAGAATCCTCTGAAGCTGGGCGCCGATGTGGTCGTTCACTCCGCTACCAAGTACCTGAACGGTCACGGCGATGTGATCGCGGGCTTCGTGGTCGGTTCCGCTGAATTCTGCACCGAGGTTCGTATGTTCGGTCTGAAGGACATGACCGGTGCTGTCATGGATCCCTTCGCCGCCTTCCTGATCCTGCGCGGTCTGAAGACGCTGGAGATCCGTATGCAGAAGCACTGCGCCAATGCCAAGGCCATTGCCGAGTTCCTGGACAAGCATCCCGCTGTGGATAAGGTCTACTATCCCGGTCTGGCCTCTCATAAGGGCCATGAGATCGCGGCCAAGCAGATGAACGACTTCGGCGGCATGCTGTCCTTCGAGATCAAGGGCGGTAAGGCAGCCGGCATGAAGCTGGTCAACGCTGTCAAGATGATCACCGTGGCCGTGTCTCTGGGCGATGCTGAGACGCTGATCGAGCATGCCGCTTCCATGACTCACTCCACCTACACCGAGGAAGAGCTGGCCGCTTCCGGTATCCCCGCCGGCCTGATTCGCCTGAGCGTGGGTCTGGAGAATGTGGAAGACATCATTGCCGATCTGGATCAGGCTCTGGCTCAGCTCTAAGATTGAGCGTACACATTTTCTTCTTTCCTATCATCATAGCGAAAAGCGCCTGTCCCATGTGGGACAGGCGTTTTTTGTTTAGATTTTTTCGCCCAGCTCATCGGTAATCTGCTCCAGAATGCCGATAAACCGGTCGCTCTGCTCGTCAAGGGGCAGACCGCGGAGCTTGATATAGCCCAAACGCATATCATCCACCGGCTCTGCCAAGGGGATCGTCACCAATCGCTCGTCACCGTAGCCCATGGGCAAGATGCCGCTGCCGGTGGACACGCAGTTGGTATGGGCCATGACATTATAGATGGTGGCGCGGTCGCTGACATAGACCACTTGATTGAAGTCGGCGCCGGTACCCACCACCGCCTCCTCGGCATAATGGAGGTTGCTCTCCTTCTGGGTGAAAACCACATAGGGATATTGACGCAGCTGCTCCAGCCGCACAGACTCCTCACCGGCCAGCGGATGTCCTTTGCGCATAAACACATGGGGGCGCACCTTTACTAGCTCATGGAACTCCAGATTTTTGCTTTCCAGAATGCGGCGGATAAAGTTCTCCGTCATATCCGATACGAAGATAATGCCCACATCGCTCTGCCGGGAGGCCACTTCGTCGATGACATCAGACATCTCTGTTTCCTTCAGGCTCACCTCGATGCGGGGTTCGTTGAGAAGATGCAGAAATTCCACAAACGCCTTGGCGCAGAAGGGATAGCGCTGGGTGGCAATGGACAGCTTCACGCGGTTTTCCGCTCGCCGCTCGCCGTAATAGCGCAAAATCTTCCGGCTGCGCTCCACAATGGGCGTGATCTGCGCCACCAGCTCCCGCCCATCCTCGGTCAGCGAGATGCCGCGGTTGCTGCGGTGGAAAATGGTCACACCCAGCTCCTCTTCCAATTCACGAATGGCGTTGGACACCGCGGATTGGGACACAAACAGGTTCTGCGCCGCCTTGTTCATGGAACCGCAGCGGTATATCTCCAGTATGTAATTCATCTGCATCAGTGTCATGACTCGACACCCCTTTCCCTCCTTATTAGCATACAGGAAAATTTGCTGCTTGGCAAGAAAGGAACGCTATTTCGGGTATAGAAAAAGAGACCTCATATGAGGTCTCTTTTCATCTGGTCTTATTCCTGGTCGCCCAACGGAGCGCCGCATTCCGGGCAGAACTTACCTTCGGCCGCCACGCCGCAAACGGGGCAGACCTTGGTCTTGGGAGCTTCTTCAGTCTCTTCCTTCTTTCCCTTGTCGGCTTCCAGCTCAGCGATCTTTGCCTTGGATGCAGCAACCGCAGCCATAATGTCCTTCAGAGCATCGGGGATCTCACCGTCAAATTCGGATGCAAACCACTCGCCGATGGCCTTATAGTTCTTCTCCAGTTCGCGCTGCTCAGCAGCAATTGCCATGGTGTGCTTGGCATTGTCAGTAGCAGCTTTTGCCTTTTCGCTGGCCACTTCTGCGGCAGCCTTTGCCTTTTCGGTAGCAACTTCTGCGTATGCCTGTGCCTTCTTGGTTAGTTCTTCAAAAAATGCCATAATGATATCTCCTTTCAAAAGATGCTTTTTGATGGGATTATTATACCGCGCTTTGCTTCATGATGCAAGTAAACAAACTGTTAACCTGTTAATGTTCGATCCAGTCACCTGCGCGGGATACAGCGCGTTTCCAGATGCGGTACTGCTCCTCGCAGTCCGCCTGCACCCGTTCCGGTGTAAAGATCCGCTGACTGCGCCGCAGCGTTTTCAGCTCATCCAGATTGTTCCACACGCCGCAGCTCAATCCCGCCAATGCCGCCGCGCCGAAGGCCGTGGTCTCCACCATGGCGGGGCGATCCACCGGAATACGCAGCAGATCCGCCTGCATCTGCATCATCAGATCGCTGACACTGGCGCCGCCATCCACCCGCAGACAGGTGATATCCCGTCCGGCATCCTGCCGCATGGCCAGCATCAGATCTGTTACCTGAAAGGCGATACTCTCCAACGCTGCCCGGGCAATGTGCGCTCGCTGTGTGCCCCGGGTGATGCCCAGAATGGCACCTCTGGCATACATATCCCAATACGGCGCACCAAGGCCGGTAAAGGCCGGCACCAGTACCACGCCGCCGGAGGATGCCACGCTCTCTGCCAGGCGGTCACACTCCGGCGCCGAGTCGATGATCTTCAGCTCATCCCGCAGCCATTGGATCGTACTTCCGCCGTTAAACACGCTGCCCTCCAGGGCATAGGTGGTGGTTCCGCTTACATTCCAACCCACAGAACACAACAATCCGGCGCGGGAGCGCACCGGGGCAGTGCCGACATTCAGCAGTGTAAAGCAACCGGTGCCGTAAGTATTTTTGGCGTCACCCGGCGCAAAGCAGGTCTGTCCGAACAGCGCCGATTGCTGATCGCCTGCCGCGCCGCATACCGGCACACCGGCCAGACGCTCCAGACCCGGAATGCCCGACTTCACCGTGCCGTAGATCTCGCTGTTGCTCACCGGGCGGGGCAGCATCTTCATGGGAATATCCAGAATACGGCACAGCTCCTCATCCCAGCACAGACGGTGGATATCAAACAACATGGTGCGGCTGGCGTTGGAATAATCAGTGACATGCTCGCCGGTCAGACGCCAAATCAGCCAGCTCTCCACCGTGCCAAACAGCACCTCGCCGCGCTCCGCCCGTTCCCGGACGCCGGGCACATTGTCCAGAATCCAGCGGATCTTGGTGCCGGAAAAATAGGCGTCGATCAGCAGACCCGTGGTGGATCGGACGCGCTCCAGCAGGCCCTGTCGCTTCAGCTCCTCGCACAGCTCCGCCGTGCGGCGGCACTGCCACACGATGGCGTTATACACCGGCTCCCCGGTGGCCTTATCCCACACGATGGTGGTCTCGCGCTGGTTTGTCACGCCGATGCCCGCAATGTCGGCCTCCGGCATGGCGGCAATCGCCTCCGCTGCGCTGCGGCGCTCGGTCTCCCAGATCTCCATGGGATCGTGCTCCACCCATCCGGCCTGCGGATAAATCTGCCGAAACGGATATTGGGCAGACGATACCACCTGGCCGTCCCGGTCAAACACAATGGCACGGGAGCTGGTGGTCCCCTGATCCAGCGCTAAAACATACTTTCCCATGATGATCCCCCTTTTCTTTTTGCACCCGGCATGATAAAATAGTCTCACCCTTTGGTCATATCATACCACAGGAAGGACGGATTGACTATGACAAAAATCACAGAATTCACCTTTCTCTCCACCGATGGAAAAACCGCGCTTCACGGCGTGACATGGCTGCCATCAGACCGCGAAACGGTGGCGGTTTTACAGATCTCCCACGGCGTGGCGGAATATATCCTCCGCTACGACGCCTTTGCCCGCTATCTCAACGAGCAGGGCATCGCCGTTGTGGGGCACGATCATCTGGGCCATGGCGGTTCCATTCCCGCAGGCGGCATCCCCGTCTATTTCGGTCACGGCAACACCTGGGAAACGGTGGTGGATGACATCCACGCCCTGCGTCAGCGCATTGCACAGGAGTATCCCGACCTGCCTGTTTTTCTGCTGGGGCACAGCATGGGCTCATTTCTGGCCCGCTCCTATCTGATCCGCTATCCCAGCACCGTCCGCGGCGCCATCATCATGGGCACCGGCTGGCAGCCGGAGGCGATAATCTCCGGCGGTCTGACCATGGCAAAGCTGATTGCCCGGCGCAAGGGCGACAGCGGCACCAGTAAACTGGTCACTTCGCTGGCCTTCGGATCATACAACAAAGCATTCACACCTGTCCGCACGCCCTACGATTGGCTCAGCGCCGACACCGACAATGTGGATCGCTACATTGCCGACCCCCTGTGCGGCAACGATGCCACGGTAGGACTGTTCCGCCAGATGCTGCTGGGCTTCCGCTTCAATCAGAAGAAGAGTCAGTTGGCCCGTATGGACAAGCGCACCCCCATCTTCTTCGTTTCCGGTCAGATGGACCCGGTAGGCGAGCAGGGCAAGGGCGTCCGCCGCTCCTGTGAAGCATTCCGCAATGCCGGAGTGACGGATCTGGCGCTGCGGCTCTATCCCGGTCTGCGCCACGAAATACTCAATGAGGCGTCCCAACAATCGCGGGTATTTCAGGATATCTACCAATGGATGGCCGCCTATATTTGAAAAGAACAGCCGCTTCCCCGAGGGAGCGGCTGTTTTCTATTCTCCCTGCAGTGCCCGCAGCAGATTGCCCCAGCCCAACAGGTCAATATCGCGTTTCCACCACAAAATCCGGGCGGAGAAAAAACTGTCGGCAATCACCAAAAGCACCATAACAAAACTCAGCCACGGCGGAATCAGCGTCACAGCCAGCGCCAGCCATGGCTGAAGGTAACGCACCGCCAACGCTGACAACAAGCCCCATGCAATGGAAAACGGCATACAGATCCGCCGGTTCAGGTCCATTTTCGTGGAGCTGTAATCCCAGAACATCACGCCCAACAGCCGCTCATAGAGAAAATGGACAGCGTATTCCACCGCCGTGGCGGCGATACCGCCGTAGAGCGCCAGCGGGAAAAATCCGTCCGTCAATTTTTCCGGCAGCGCCAGCACCGCCAGCATGGCCAGACCGTACACCGGACACAGCGGCAGCAGTAAAAAACACTTGCGCACCCGATGCGCCGAGCGAACGGCGGCGGCAAAACCCTTTTCCAGCAGGTAACCGCCAAAGCTGTACAGTACAAAATACCAGAACCGTGCCACGCTTTCCCCTCCTTTTCCCATAGTGTGCCCGGCACAGGGAAAACGATGCGCGTATCTTGCCAGGTGCGGCTTTTTCTGGTACACTGAACGCAAGCAAGAGGAGGTGGCAGATATGAATCAATGGGAAGAACTGCAGCAGCAATGTCTGGCCTGCCGCGCCTGCGGTCTGTATCAGAACCGCACCCATGTGGTCTTTGGCGACGGCAATCCGAGTGCCGAGGTGCTATTCATCGGCGAGGCTCCCGGCGCCAACGAGGACGAGCAGGGCAAGCCCTTTGTGGGGCGCGCCGGCAAGCTGCTGGACGATATGCTGCAGATGATCGGTCTTAGCCGCAGCAAGGTCTATATCACCAACTCCGTCAAGTGCCGCCCACCTCAGAACCGCGACCCGTTGAACACGGAGAAGGACGCCTGCAAGGGCTATCTGCGCCGTCAGGTACAGATGATGCACCCCAAGATCATCGTCTGTCTGGGCCGTATCAGCGCCATGGAGATCATCAAGCCGGATTTCAAGATCACGCAGGAGCACGGGCAGTTCTTTGAACGCGCCGGCATCCAGATGACGGCGCTGTACCATCCCGCTGCCTTGCTCCGTGACCCCGGAAAAAAGCCGGAAACCTTTGAAGATCTAAAGCATCTGCAGGAAAAAATTGAGTTACTTTGTGACCACACCCCCATCGAATTTTGACAACAAAAACCCGGAGGCAAATGTCTCCGGGTTTTATGATGTCATTTTTCCTCACAGGAACATGGTCACAGCACAGTATACCAGCAGCAGCGCCATAATGGTATTCACCACCTTGGCGTGTTTCGTAAACAGCGTGCGGAACAACGAGCCGAACACCGACCAGCAGGTCGTGGAGAGAAAACCCACCCCTGCCAACAGCCCAGCAAACAGGAAAATCATCTTCCAG
The DNA here is from genome assembly GCA_018064925.1 of Candidatus Cacconaster stercorequi. GTDB lineage: Bacteria > Bacillota > Clostridia > Oscillospirales > Oscillospiraceae > Vescimonas > Vescimonas stercorequi. The sequence goes on from JAGHUH010000014.1 coordinate 40,368, forward strand.
TTGCCGCCGTAATAGGGCAGCACATAGGTCTCCAGTGATACGATACTGTACAGGTAATATTTCGGATTCAGCCAGCACAGCAACAATCCGGGCAGAAAATGTGCCTCGGTCTTCACCTCGCTCCAATCATCGCCGGAACGAAAGATGCTCCACGCCAGATACAGGATATAAATCGCGCCGATGACGCGCATGGGGAACTCAATTTTCGGAATCAGTGTCGTCAGCACATTGCAGAATATCGCGCAGGCAAACACTACCGAAATCTGCCCGGTCAAAATGCCCAGGTTGAAAATAAAGCCCTTTTTCAAGCCGTGCTGTGCCGCGTTGGACATACCGGCGATGTTGTTGGGCCCCGGTGTAAAAGCGGTGGACAACATATACAGCAGAAAACTTGCACAGTTCACAAAAAAGTCCCCCCTTCTTACTTCTGGTATGCCTTCCGCTCCATCACCCGCACGGTGTTGTTGCCGCCGTTGCGGTAAATATACGGTCGGCTGCCGGGGAAAGAAATGCTGTCCCGGCTCTCCAGCCTATATTCCTCGCCGTCGATCTCCAGCTCCAGAAACCCTGACAGCACCGTGACATACACCATGGAGCCGGGAATTTGATCCGGCGCCTGATAGCTGCCGCTGATGAAGATATCCATCTGGCAGCTTTCGCTGCGGCTGTCGGTATCAAAGGGGAACAGCGGATAGCGGATCACCTTGCCGCCGCACAGACGGATGCCGTTGACATCCACGGCGCGGTACACGCTGACGCCCGGCTCTTCCCGGCACTCCACCAGCATCTCCAGCGGCACATGAAGGCCCTGGGCGATCTTCCACAACACACCAATGGTGGGATTTACCACGCCGCGTTCAATCTGGCCCAGCATACTCTTTGACACGCCGGCGATCTCCGCCGCCCGGTCGATGCTCAGCTTCTGCGCCTTGCGTATGCGATGGATATTTTCTCCTACTGCCAGATGAATTTCCATTGCGTGTCCCTCCAATATTTTAACATTTTTCGATAATATCTTAATCTATTTCACTTTTTCTGTCAAGGAAATATGCCATCCCCCGCACCTCCGGGATAAAAGAAAACGGCAGACGAACTTTCCGGTTCGTCTGCCGTCTTTTTGTAAAAAGGAGAGAGAAAAAACAATGTCAAATATCTTTCTTTTGTTCTGGTGCTATCATACCCAAGGAGTCTCTCCCTGTCAACTGCCCGGTGGGACAATTCACAATTTGTTTACAGGAACTTGTGGTGTTTTCCTTGACGCCCCCTGTATCTCGTGCTACTATTTAGCTTGCTAATTATTAGTACGCTAACTATTTTTTTGATTGTGAGGTGATCGCATGAAAATCTGCCAGCAAGTACCGGAGCACTTCGGCCCTCTGATGGGATACTGTCATCATCAGGTGCAGATGCTGCTGGATCGCCGACTGCGGCAGTACGATCTCACGCCCATGCAATGCCGCACGCTGACCTATCTCAACCGGGCATCGCACGAGGTCAACCAGAAGATGCTGGAGGAGCACCTGATGGTAAAACCCTCCACCGTCAACGGCATTGTGGATCGTCTGGAGGAAAAGGGAATGCTGCAGCGGCAGAGCAGCAAATCCGACGGGCGGTGCCGCATTTTGCACCTGACGCCACAGGGGCGCACCTGTCAGCAGGAGCTCAGCGCCATCGTGGAACAGGTCAATCAGCAGATGGAGCAGGACTTTACCCCCGAGGAGCTGGACACGCTGAAAAATTATCTTGTGCGCGTGGCGCACAATCTATCCCGGCAAAACAAGGAGGAACCCCTATGATTCGTAAGCTTGCCCCCTATACCCGGGGCTATCGGAAATGGATTCTGTTTGCGGTGCTGTGCTCCGCCGGTGAGTCCGTGCTGGAGCTGCTGCTGCCCCAGGCCATGAGTGACATCGTGGACATCGGGATCGCGCAGAGTGACCGCACCTATATTATGTTCACCGGTCTGCGTATGGTGGTGCTGGCCATTCTGGCGCTGGCATGCGGCGTGGGAGCCGCGGCTCTGGCAGCCAGAGCCGCCATGGGCTTCGGCGCCAACCTGCGTCAGGCGGAATACGAGCAGGTGCAGCGGTTTTCATTCTCCAATATCGAGCATTTTTCCACCGCATCCCTGATTACCCGCCTGACCAATGATGTGGCATCCACCCAGATGACACTGTTCATGGGCACCCGCATCTGTGTCCGCGCCCCGGTGATGCTGATCACGGCACTGGTGATGGCACTGCGCATCAGTCTGAAGCTGAGTCAGGTCTTTCTGGTGGTGGTGCCGCTGCTGATCATTGCCGTGGTGATCGTTATCCGCTATGTGGGGCCTTTCTTCATGGCGCTGCAGCGCAGCACCGACGATGTAAACCTGGTGGTGCAGGAGGATCTGAACGCCATTCGCGTGGTCAAGTCCTTCGTCCGCGAGGATCGTGAAAAAGAAAAGTTTGCCGTGCGCAACAGCACCCTGCGCGATACAGCCGAGCGTGCCTTCGGCTTCGTGGTGCTGTTCATGCCGGTGATCACGCTGCTGATGGGCGGCACCATTGTGGCGCTGATGTGGATCGGCGGTCACTATGTCGCCGATGGCACCATGTTCTCCGGCGATCTGATGGCGTTCTTCACCTACGCCACGGAGATTCTGATGTCGCTGATGATGGTATCCATGGTCATGATGATCCTCACCCGCGCCATCGCCTGCGCCAAGCGCATCATCGAGGTACTGGAGGAGCAGCCCGAAATCACCGATACAGCGGCCGACAGTGCCTTGCAGGTGGAAAACGGCGAGATCACCTTTGATCATGTGTATTTCAAGTATCACCCCACAGCGGAGGGCTGGAATCTCACGGATGTGTCGCTGCATATTCCCCGCGGCGCCACGGTGGGTATTCTGGGCGGCACCGGCAGTGCCAAGACCACACTGGTCAGTCTGATTCCCCGCCTGTACGAGGTTAGCAAAGGTGCCGTCTATGTGGGCGGCCACAATGTAAAGGATTACACCATGGAGGCACTGCGCGATGGCTGCGCCATGGTGCTGCAGAAGAACACGCTGTTCTCAGGCACCATTGCCGACAACCTGCGCTGGGGCAATGCCGATGCCACGGACGAGCAGCTCCGTCAGGCCTGCGCCGTGGCCTGTGCCGATGAGTTTATCGACCAGATGCCCGACGGCTACGATACCCACATCGAGCAGGGCGGCACCAATGTGTCCGGCGGTCAGAAGCAGCGGCTGTGCATCGCCCGCGCCATTCTCCGTCAGCCGAAGATCTTAATTCTGGACGACAGTACCTCCGCCGTGGATACGGCCACCGATGCCCGGATCCGTCAGGGGTTGCGCTCCACGCTGCCCGGCACCACCAAGCTGATCATCGCCCAGCGTATTACCTCCGTGAGGGAGGCCGACCTCATTGTGGTGCTGGATGACGGCCGCATCTCCGGCTGCGGCACCCACGAAGAGCTGATGGCCACTAATGCCATCTATCGCGAGGTATACGATTCCCAGCAGGAAGGGGTGAGCATTGATGGCTAATAACCGCGGACGGGGCGGCGGCCCCAACAAGCACGGCTTCCAGCGCCCGCAGGATCTGAAGGGCACCATCCGCAAGCTGCTGCGCTACATCGGCAAGTACAAGGCCGCGCTGATTCTGGTGGCTATCTGCCTGATCCTCAGCTCGGTGTTCTCCATTGCCAGCAGCTATATGCTCAAGCCCATTTTGAACAACTATATCATCCCCGGTGACTTCCGCGGTCTGGTCAAGGCGCTGATCGTACAGGGTGCCCTGTTCGCCGGCAGCGCCCTGTGCTCCTTTGCCTACGCCCGCATCATGGTGCATATCTCCCAGCGGACGGTGGCAGCGCTGCGTCAGGATCTGTTTGATAAGCTGCAGGCTTTGCCCCTGCGGTATTTCGACACCCACCAATCCGGCGATCTCATGAGCCGCTTCACCAACGATATCGACACCGTCAGTGAGCTGATCAACAGCAGCTTTGCCGCCATCGTATCCAATACCATCACTTTCATCGGCACGGTAGGCATGATGCTGTATCTGAACTGGATGCTGACGCTCATCACCTTCGCCTTCCTGCTGATGATGGGCGTTGTTGTCAAGGTCATCGGCGGACGCAGCCGCATCAACTTCCAGCGCCAGCAGAAGGCACTGGGTGACATGAACGGCTATATCGAGGAGATGATCGAGGGGCAGAAGGTCATCAAGGTCTTTAACCACGAGAAGAAGTCCATTGACCAGTTCAGCCAGCTCAATGAAACCTATCGCGGTGCCGCCACCGCCGCTCAGGCCTATGCCGGCGCCATGATGCCCTTTATGGCCAACCTCAGCCGTATCGACTACGCCGTTACCTGCTGCGTGGGCGGTCTGCTGGCCATTGGCGGTATGTTCGATGTGGGCTCTCTGGGTGCGTACCTGCTGTATGTCAAGCAGGTCAGCCAACCCATTGCCCAGATGAGTCAGCAGGTGAATACCATTCTGGCCGCCGTGGCTGGTGCCGAGCGCATCTTTGCCGTGATGGATGCCGAGCCCGAGCTGGACGAGGGAAAAACCGTTCTCGTCCGCGCCGAGAAGAACGGCGATACGCTCACCGAGGTACCCCACCGCACCGGCTGCTGGGCATGGAAAAAAACGGACGGCGAGCTGGTGGAGCTGCGGGGTGATGTCCGCTTCCACGATGTGGTATTCGGCTACACGCCGGACAAAACGGTGCTCCACGGTATCAGTCTGTTTGCCAAGCCCGGCCAAAAAATTGCCTTCGTGGGCCATACCGGCGCCGGCAAGACCACCATCACCAACCTCATCAACCGCTTTTATGACATCCAGTCCGGCACCATTACCTATGACGGCATTGATCTCCGCGACATCGCCAAGGACTCCCTGCGCCGCTCGCTGGGCATCGTGCTGCAGGACACCCATCTGTTCACCGGCACCATCGCCGACAACATCCGCTACGGCAAGTTGGATGCCACCGACGAGGAGGTACGCGCCGCGGCTCGTCTGGCCAATGCCGACACCTTCATCAGTCACTTGCCCCAAGGCTACGACACCGTGATTACCGGCGACGGCGGCAGCTTGAGTCAGGGTGAGCGGCAGCTGCTGGCCATTGCCCGGGCCGCCGTATCCGATCCGCCGGTGCTGATTTTGGATGAGGCCACCTCCTCCATCGACACCCGCACGGAAAATCTCATCGAAAAGGGCATGGATTCCCTGATGGAAAACCGCACCGTGTTCGTCATTGCCCATCGCCTTAGTACCGTCCGCAATTCTCAGGCCATTCTGGTACTGGAGAACGGCACCATCATTGAGCGCGGCGACCACCAGCAGCTGCTGGCGGAAAAAGGCAAGTATTATCAGCTTTACACCGGTCAGGCCGAGTTGGAATAAGAAACGGAGGTTGATTCCATGACAACACAAGAGCTTTGCCAAAAGGCCATGGACATGATGGACATGGCGTATATCCCCTATTCCCACTTCCCGGTAGGCGCCGCACTTTTGTGCAGTGATGGCACCGTGTTCACCGGCTGCAACATCGAAAACGCCGCCTACGGCTGCACCATCTGCGCCGAGCGCACCGCCATCTTCAAGGCCGTCAGCGAGGGGCACCGGGACTTCGTCCGCATTGCCATTGCCGGCAAGAGTGAGGACTTCTGCGTCCCCTGCGGCTCCTGCCGTCAGGTGATGATGGAATTTGCCCCCGATATGGAGGTTATCTGTCTCAACGGCAACGGCGAGAGCAAGACCTTTGCGCTGAAGGAGCTGCTACCGTACGGCTTTGATCAGAGCTGGCTGTAACGCTGCTCCCCTCCCCGGCATAGATTGGTCTATCTCCACAGAGGAGGTCCGACCATGACATTGGATCAGCTGTCTCCCGGACAATCCGCCCATGTAGTGGCATTGCATCTGACGGGACGAATGCGGCAGCGCCTTTCGGATCTGGGCTTCATCCCCGGCGTATGCGTCACCGCCGTACATGTCAGCCCTTTCGGAGATCCGGTGGCCTATCGGGTGCTGGGCACGGTGATCGCTTTGCGCCGCAAGGATGCCGCTTCCATTGAAATCACATAAAAAATGCCTGAAAGCAATTGCTTTCAGGCATTTTTTGACCATGTTAAAACGACACAACTTCCTCTTTGGGCTTGTCGCACTTGTGAATTTCGCTGACATACAGCACCGGGCCCTCGCCCTGATAGGCGGTGGAGTGTTCCTTTTTCACCGTGGCGGTGATCTCCACCCACTCGCGGTTTTTGAATTTCTCCATACCCTCGCCCTTGCACACCAGCGCCAGAAACTGCATATCATTTTCGCAGCATACCATGGCAAAGCGGCCAGGACAATGGACACCCTTGAATTTCTTGGAGTGGCACATCAGGCCCTTGAACTTCACCGTCAGTCCGTCGTAGCGGTCGGTGTTATCCATCAAATCCACATACCAGATGCCGAAATCGTCATCCGGCACATCCAGACGACCGGAGCTGAGATCGAAGGGTGCCATATCATCGGTGGCGTACTCCTCGCTGGTGCCGTCGGCGTTCTCCAGGAAGATATCCGCGCGGCGGTTGACCATGCGCAGATTGCGGGAGCGAAGCTGCGCCCGCAGGTCGGCGTTGCAGCGGTTGAAGATCAGCAGGTCGGCGTTGGTGATCTTCTCCATCATCAACTGACCCATGTTCTTGACATACATCTCAAAGGTGTTGGCGTCCACCAGCGTCATGATCTGGTAGAGGATCCAGTTGGCCGGCAGGCCCTGACGGTACAGTGGCTCGATCATCCACATACCGTTATACTCGATCACCACCTGCTTGGGCTTATACTGCTTTTCCAGCTTTTTGAAGAATGCAGGCGTCAACTCCTCGGGCTCGTCCACCGTCACCACGGTGACATTATCCAATGCCTTGGCATCGTATTCTTCCTCGCCCTCCTCGCAGCACAGCAGCAGGGTTTTATCCTCCCGGGCAAAGCCATCCTGCAAAATACCGTTGATAAAGTTGGTCTTACCGGCATCCAGAAAACCGGCAATCAGGTAAACAGGAATATCCATATTCATTCTCCTCAGATCCCGAACAGGTGCTCCAGCTCATGCTCATTGAGCTGGGAGCCGATGACGCACAGGCGGCCGGTATAGTCGGCGGGGCCGAAGCGTACCTCGTGCTCTTCGGGCACATAGTCGAAGTGCAGCCACTTGCCGTCGCCCACGGGCACAATGCCCTTGGCACGCAGGATGGCACCGTAGTCACCGCTGTCCAGCGCGGTCAGGATGCGGCGGATGTCACCCTCGGTATAGGTCTTGACAGTCTCCACGCCCCAGGAGGTAAACACCTCGTCGGCGTGATGATGGTGATGGTCGTGGCAGGAGCAATGGGGATCGTCGCATTCCTCACCGTCGTGGTGATGGTGGTGATGCTCGTGCTCGTCATGGTCATGATGGTGCTCATGGTGATGCTCATACTCATCCTCGTGGTCATGGTGGTGATGGCACTCACATGCGGGATCGTCGCACTCCTCGCCGTCGTGGTGATGATGGTGCTCCTCGTGGTCATGGTCATGGTGGTGATGCTCATGTTCCTCGTGCTCGGCGCGCATCTTCTCCAGCATCTCGTCCGCCAGAGAAACCTTCTCCACGGCAGAAAGCACGGTCTTGCCGTCCAACTGATCCCAGGGAGTGGTCAGGATGGCGGCGGTGGGATTTTTTTCACGCAGCATGGCGGCGGCAGCCTCCAGCTTCTCCTGGCTCAATTTCTGGGTACGGGAGAGGATAATGGTGCCGGCGGCCTCGATCTGGTTATTATAGAACTCGCCGAAGTTCTTCATATAGACCTTCACCTTGCTGGCATCGGCCACGGTAACGAAGCTGTTGAGCTTCATGTCGGGAATATCCTTCACGGTGTTCTCCACCGCCACGATCACATCCGACAGCTTTCCCACGCCGGAGGGCTCAATGAGGATGCGGTCAGGATGGAACTGCTGCTGAACATCCTTCAGCGCCTCGCCGAAATCACCCACCAGAGAGCAGCAGATGCAGCCGGAGGACATCTCGCTGATCTGCACACCGCTGTCCTTCAGAAAGCCGCCGTCGATACTGATCTCACCGAACTCGTTTTCAATCAGCACCAGCTTCTCGCCCTGATAGGCCTCGGACAGCATCTTTTTGATGAGGGTGGTCTTACCGGCACCCAGGAAGCCGGATACGATATCAATTTTAGTCATAGTAAACCCTTCTTTTCTATTGTCCCCGCGGGAACATAATTTTTCTTTTATATCATATCTCATTTTTCCAAAATTGCAAGCGTTCACAGAAAAAGTCTGCCCCCGCCGGCAAAAATCGCGTATTTTTCCTGTTGCCAAGCCGGAAAATTTGTAGTAATATATTTTTATGACCTTTCCTCTGCGGACAGCTGCGGAGCCGGTCTCGCGCAATGGATGCCCACGAATCATGTCAGGCGGGGAACCGAGCAGCATTAAGAGGGATCATCCATGTGCCGCGAGGGTGCCGGCTTCGTGGCTGTGCGCGGAGGAAGGTTCTTTTTTATTCACAGCGAAACGGAGGTGTACCCCATGTATCAGGCACTTTACCGAAAGTGGCGGCCTAAAACCTTTTCTCAGGTCATCGGTCAAAGCCATATCACCGATACCCTGCAGCATCAGGTCGCCGAGGGGCACACCGCCCATGCGTATCTTTTTACCGGCACCCGGGGTACCGGCAAGACCACCTGCGCCCGTATTCTGGCCAAGGCGGTCAACTGCCTCCATCCCATTGACGGCGCGCCCTGCTGCGAATGCGAAGCGTGTCTGAGCATCGACTCCGGCCGAGCACTGGATGTCACCGAGCTGGACGCCGCCTCCAACAACGGTGTGGATCAGGTGCGTGCGCTGCGGGAAGAGGCGGTCTATACTCCCTCTGTTCTGCGAAAGCGCGTGTATATCATCGACGAGGTGCATATGCTGTCCACCGCCGCTTTCAATGCGCTGCTGAAAATCTTGGAAGAGCCGCCGGAGCATTTGCTGTTCATTCTGGCCACCACGGAAAATCATAAGGTGCCTGCCACCATTCTCTCCCGGTGTCAGCGCTTCTCGTTCAAGCGCATTCTGCCCCGGGACATGGAGCAGCAGCTTCTTGCCGTGGCCAAGGCGGAAAACATTGATCTGACCCCCGATGGTGCCGAGATCCTTGCCCGCATGGCAAACGGCGCATTGCGCGACGCGCTGAGTCTTTTGGATCAGTGCCGCAGCGTGGAGGGTACGCTGGACAGCCGCGCCGTGCTGGATGTACTGGGACTGGCCGGCAGTATCCAGACCGTGCAATTGATGCGCTGCATTCTGGCACGCAGCACCGCTGACGCGCTGATGCTGTTCGATCAACTCTATCGCGGTGGCAAGGATGTGACCGCACTGCTGGGTGAGCTCAGCGACCTGGGGCGTGATCTGGCCATGATGAAGGCCGCCCCCGACGGCGCTGCGGCGCTGCTGAGCGGCGTATACGACCGCAAGACCCTGCTGGAGCTTGGCCGCGATGAAACACTGCCGCGGTTTTTATATCTGACGCACACCCTGCAGGAGTGCTGCGCCGCACTGCCCGACAGCTTCCACCCCCGCACCGATGCAGAGCTGTGTCTGATAAAGCTGTGCGACGAGAGTCTTGTGGGTGACCTGACCGCCGTGGCGGCTCGAATCGCCCGTCTGGAGCAGGCCATGGAGCGCGGCATTCCCGCCGCAACACCCCGAAAAGCGCCGGAGCCGAAGCGCAGCATTGCCCCACCGCTGCCGGAAGAACCTCCCATGCCGGAGGAGCCGCCGCTGCCGGAAGAACCTCCCATGCCGGAGGATCACGCAGGACGCGAGCGGGTCTTTGACATTCCCGACGAGCCGCCTGCTCCCCGTCCCGCGCCCCGGAAGCCGGAAAAGCCCGCACCTGTTAAATCTGACGGCGGCGACAGCGCCATCTGGGGGCAGCTGCTGGATCAGTACAAGGGGCGTCTGCCGGTCAATCACCGCGTCTTTTTGAACATGGCCTCCGGTGTACTGAATGACGATCGCCTGACGGTTTACTGCAACAACGATTTCGTCAAGGATTCTTTGAATAATAACTCCGTGCTCACCGTGCTGCGTGAGGTCACCTCTGCCGCAACAGGTCGCGCCATACAGGTGGTGCTGACCACGGGGAAAACCCCCGCAGGCGGCAGCAGCAGTACCGCCGCCCACAGGGCCACCGCTCCGCAGCCGACAGCGCCGGAGCCGCCTTCTCCACCCCCTGCGCCGGATCAGATCCCGCCATGGGAGGAAGCCCCCCGCGACAGGCTGGACGAGCTGGTGCAGCAGGGCAGTCAACTGGAACACTTTAAGATCAAGTAACGATACAGGAGGAAAACAACTATGGCAAAAGGTTACAGCGCACGCGGCGGCTTCACCGGCGGCGCCGGCATGATGAAGCAGCAGGCTCAGATGCAGCAGAAGCTGATGAAGATGCAGCAGGAAATGGCCAAAGCACAGGAGGAAGTGGAGAACAGTACCTTTACCGCCACGGTAGGCGGCGGCGCCGTGCAGGCATCTGTCAATGGCAAGAAGGTCATCACCGACCTTCAGATCAAGCCCGATGTGGTGGATCCCGAGGATGTGGAAATGCTTCAGGATCTGGTGATCTCCGCCGTCAACGAGGCACTGCGTCAGGCAGACGAGGCCATGAACAGCTCCATGAACTCTCTCACCGGCGGCATGAACATCCCCGGTTTGTTCTGATTTCAACCCCGTAAGATAAAAAGAGGAAAGCCCATGGCTTTCCTCTTTTTTATGATCCGTAGTACGCCAGCAGCAGATCCACCACCGTGCCGTAGCTCTGCACGCCCTGTTCCTCGCCGTTGGATTTCAGAAATCCGTCGTAAACGCTCTGGGCCGCATCCTTTACCGGGCCGCGCCACGCCGCCCAGTAGGCGTTGTTATCTTGGATATCCCGCACCACATTCTCCGGCAAGGTATCGCGGATGGTCTGCCACGCCGCGCTGTCCGTCCGATACAGCGCGTTGGACAGGTGGATATAGCCCAAAAGCCAGCCGGAATAGCGATAGGCAGCGCTTTCGGCGCGGGTGGCGCCCAGAATGGCAATAAAGTTACACTCCTGTTCCGAGGCAATCAGCCGCTGGTGCGCCATTTCGTGGACAATGGTGGCGGGCAGGAAGCAGGCTGGGCTGTCCACATTCAAATTGGCTTCGCCGGTAAATGGAAAATAAAAACCGGTAAAGTCGATGGCGCTGAGGATTTTGGAGTGGGTCACCGCCTTGGGCGTGTGATCCTTCATTTTCAAAAAAGGAAACTCTCCGTAGAGACTTTCATAAATACCTGTGCTTTCGGCGAAGATTTCCGTGCGGCTCACCGCAAAGAGGCCGTTTTCGTCCCGTGCCACCTCATCGGCACAATCCGAAAGCCGGTGGGCAAAATATGCTGTCAGGTCTGTCAGCTCCGTCACGGTGCCGCCCCGGGGCGTGATGCCGCTGCGCTCTGAAAAGCCGTCCGCCTGATAGGTCACACCCCACAGCAGGCAAAACATGGCATACACGCTCAAAGCGGCGCACAGCACCGTCAGCACAAAGCGGTACAGCATAGCGCCCCGCGCCTTTTGCAGCAGCAGGCACCGCACCGTCCACGCCGCGTACAGCACCAGCACCAGCGCGGCCGTGATATAGATGATCTCCGCCACAGAGGATGCGGTGACAGAGCACAGCGATGCCGTTCTCCGTTCCAGTGGAAACAGCACACGCTGCGTCAGAAAATTCATCAGCCCCCGGCAGGGACGCAGGGCAAAGTGCATCATCAGCACGCTCAGCACTGCCAAAAGCCAGATATGCAGTTTTCGATAGCGTTTGAAAAATGTTTTCATGTCATATAAAACAATGCGTCATTCCGGAAGACGCATCCCCGGAATGACCGCAGTTCATCACAGATCCAGTTTTTTACCCGTGCAGTACATCACCGCGCTGAGTCGTGCCGCCAGACGGCCCGTTTCATCGCAGATCTCCACATCGCAGAAGCTGACCTTGCCCCCGCTCTTGGTAACACGCCCGGTGGCGATCAGTTTTTTCGCCTGCCCCACGGTAGCAATGTAGTTGATGGAGGCGTTCATGGTCATGCAGCTTTCCAGTCGCTGGGACAGCGTGGCGGTGCCGGCGGCCATGTCTCCGATGCTGAACAGCAGACCGCCATGGGGCGAATCCCAGCGGTTCATGCTCTCCTGCTGCAGCTCACACTCCACCACAGCCATGCCGTCGTCCACATCCGTCACGCGGATATGATTATAGGACACAAACGCCTCGTTATTGATAAAATTTTTGATGTTCTGCCTGCGTTCCTCGGTCATGGGTTTTATCCTCATTCCGCCGCTGCCAACAGCGCGCGGGTATATTCTTCCTTGGGATTGTTATACAGCTCCTCTACATCGCCCTGCTCCACGATATGGCCGTGCTTCATCACAAGACAGCGGTCACAGATTTGATACACCACATTCAGATCATGGGAGATAAACAGATAGGAGATGCCAAATTCCTTGCGCAGCGATGCAATCAGATCCAAAATCTGTGCCTGAATGGTCACATCCAGTGCAGATACCGCCTCATCGGCGATGATCAGTGCCGGTTTCTGGATCAACGCCGCACCGATACAGACCCGCTGCTTCTGTCCGCCGGACAGTTCCTTGGGGTAGCGATCCCAGATATGGGGCTCCAGACCCACCAACTCCAGAATGTCACGGGCACGGCGCTCCGTCTCCGCGGCATCGTACTTGCCGTAAATCCGCAGGGGCTCCTGCAAGATCCAGCCGATGGTGTGGCCGGGATTCAGGCTGCCCGCCGGGTCCTGAAAGATCATCTGGGGGCGCTTGGTATAGTGACGGATGGTTCCGGTATAATCGCCGACCATCCCCAGAATGGTGCGGGCCAGGGTAGACTTGCCGGAGCCGGACTCACCCACCAGCCCCAGGATCTCGCCCCGGTTCAGATCAAAGCTGACATCATAGAGCACCTGCTCCAGCTTGCTCTTGCGAATGGCACCGGATGGACGATACCATACATTGAGGTGCTCCACCTCCAGTGCTTTTTCACTTGTCGGCATTATCATTCACCTCGTCTTTTGCTGCGCGTCGGGATGGCGGCAATCAATTTTTGGGTATAGGGTGCCTGTGGATGGTAAAAGACCTGATCGGTCGCGCCGTCCTCCACGATCTGTCCCTTCTCCATCACCGCCACACGGGTACACAGCTTACGCACCACATTCAGGTTATGGGAGATGAACAGCACAGACATTCCGCGCTCGCGGTTCAGCCGCTTCAGCAGCTCCAAAATCTGTGCCTGGATGGTCACATCCAGCGCCGTGGTGGGTTCATCCGCCAGCAACAGCTTGGGATTGGGCAAAATGGCTGCGGCGATCATCACCCGCTGCAGCATACCGCCGGACAGCTCGTGGGGATACTTGCGATAGATCTCCTCCACATTGTTCAGTTCCACATCACGCAGGGCCTGCAGCGCCCGTTCCCGGCGCTCTGCCTTACTCAAATCGGTATGTACTCGCAGACATTCCTCCACCTGCGGGCCGATGCGCATCACGGGATTCATGGCACTCATGGGCTCCTGAAAGACCACGCAGATGTCTCGGCCCTGTATCTTCTGCAGCGTTTCGTCTCCAGCGGAGAGCAGCTGACAGCCATCCAGAATAATATCGCCATGGGTAATGACCCTGTCGCTTTTCAAAAGGCCGGAAACCATCATGGCAGTCACCGTCTTGCCGGAGCCGGACTCACCCACCAGACCCACGATCTCGCCATCGCCCACGGTCAGATTGATACCGCGGACGCACTCATGGTCAGAATCGCGAAACTGCACATGAAGGTCACGGATTTCCAACATATCTCTTATCCTCCCCTCTGCTGCAGGCCCTCGCCGATCAAGCTGACGCCCAAGATCAGCAACACGATGGTCATGCCGGTAAAGAGCATATACCACGGCGCGGCGCTCATGTAGCTCTGACTTTCGGACAGCATATAGCCCAATGACACATCCGGCGGCTTGACGCCGATGCCCAGATAGCTCATGCTGGCCTCCGCCAACACGGCGTTATTAAAGCCGATCACCAGCGTGGGCAGCAGCACCGGCAGCGTGTTGGGCATGATATGCCGGAACATGATGCGTCCGTGGCTGGCGCCCATCAATCGAGCGGACTTCACATAGTTCATCTCGCGGTGGCGGGCAAATTCGCTGCGGATCACGCGGGCGTAGCTAGGGATAAACGCCACGCCCAGTGCCAGAATAACATTATACTTGCCAAAACCCAGCAGCGTGATGAATACCAACGCCAGCAGGATGCTGGGAAAGGCGGTAACGGCATCGTTCAGGCGCATGATGGCCTCGTCGATCCAGCCGCCGAAGTAGCCGGTAAGGGCACCGACAATGACGCCCACCAGCGCGCCGATGAATACGGTGCAAAGCGAAATAAAGAAGGTCGTGCCGGTTCCCTGCATCACGCGGCTCAAAATATCGCGGCCAAAGTTATCCGTTCCCAGCGGGTGGGACAGACAGGGCGGCAGATATTTGGCGGCGGCGTTCATAGCGGTGGGGTCATAGGGCGTCCACACATAGCCCACAACGGCCAGCAATGTCACGATGGCCGTGAGCACAATGCCAATACGCAGGTATCTGTTTTCCTTTTGATGTAACAGCATATGTATCCCCCTCCTTACTGCAAACGCAGCCGGGGATCCAGCCGCTGATTGATGATGTCTGCCAAAAAGTTCACCAGTACCACCCAACAGGCCAGAATCACGATGATGGCCTGCACCACGGGATAATCGCGGTTGGAGATGGAGGACAGCAGCAGCCGACCCAGACCGGGGATGGCAAACACCTGCTCAATGACCACGCTGCCGGCTACGATATCGGCGATGGTCATGGCCAGGAAGGTCACGGTAGGCACCACAGCGTTGCGCAATACATGGCGATAGAGTGTCTCGTGCCGGTCATTGCCGCGGCTGTATGAGGTGCGGACATAATCCTTATTCAGCTCCGCCAGAATGCCGCTGCGCAGCATCTTCACCGTCATGGCAATGCGGGGCAGTGCAATGGAGACCGCCGGGAAAATGAGATACTTTACGCTTCCCCAGAAGTTCACCGACGGCGACACAAAGCCACCGGGAGAAAACCACCGCAGGATCAAGCCAAACACATAGGTCAAGAGGATGCCGGTAAAGAACGGAGGCACCGCCATCAGCACCTGATTGACCACGGTCAATCCGCGGTCCAGTGCGCCGCCGTCATGCTCCGCTACAAAAATTCCCAGCGGAATAGAGATCACCACGATCAGTACCGCGGCAATCAGGGTCAAAAGTCCCGTCACCGGCAGTTTATCCCGGAGCATATCGGTCACGGACATACTATAACTATACGACTTTCCGAAATCACCCTGCACAAAATTGGTCAGCCACTCAATATAGCGGGTAAAAAACGGACGATCCAGTCCCAACTGGGCGCGCAGCGCCGCCACCTTTTCCGGCGTGGCATTGGAGCCCAAGATGGTGTTGGTGGGGTCGCCGGGGATAATCTGGAATGCCAGAAAAGCGAGGAAAGAGACGATGAGCATGGTGAGCAGCATCAAACCTACTTTCTTTGCTACATATTTCATGTTCATCATCTCTTTCTCTCTGATCTCCGCCGCTCACATCCGAACGGCAGCATACATGACTTTGTACAGCGTACCGCGCTTACTGATAATGCACGGTGCTGAGGTCCAGCACATAGGTGGGATAGAACTGCAATCCGGTCAGGTCATTGCGGATGGCCACCAGATCGCACAGATCCTGAATATACAGGTTGGCGGCGGTCTCGCTCAGCAGACTCTCCATCTGCTTGTACAGGGCGATTTGCTCGGTCTCGTCCTTGGCGGCAATCGCCTTCTTGAACAGCGCATCGTAGTCCTTGTTGCTGTAATTGATAAAGTTCTTGGCGTGACCGGTGGTAAAACGCTCCAGCATATCGCGGGCGGTCACATTATGGGCATCCAGACCCACGATGGTGGCCTGGAAGTTGCGGCCCTGATAGGCCTGATCATACCAGGTCTGCCATTCCACCAGCTGCACCGTGGCGTTGACGCCTACGGCCTTCAGCTGCTCGGTCACCACCTCGGCGGTGTCCACATGGGGCTGGTTGTTGCTGGCCACCATGATGGTCATGTCAAAGCCGTTGGGATAGCCGGCCTCGGCCAGCAGTTTCTTTGCCTTGGCAGGATCATACTGATAAGTGTCCACCAGCTCGGGCATAAAGTATTTGGTAAAGGCGGGATAGATGCTGCTGCCCACCGCGGTGCCGTGGCCGTCAGCCACAAACTGCATGATTTCATCGCGGTTGATGGCATAGCACAGTGCCTGACGCACCTTCTCGTTGTCAAAGGGAGCTCTGTCGTTGTTCAGATACACGGCCTGCACCAGATTCATGGTGCCCTCCAGAATCTCGAACTGCTTGCCCAGCTGCGCCACCTGAGAAGATGTCAGATGTGCGCACAGATCGATGGTGCCGGCGTTCAGCGCCATCAGCAGCGCAGTGCTGTCCTCGTAGATTTTGTAGGTAACCTTGGTCAGCGAGGCAGCATCGCCCCAATAATCATCAAAGCGCTCGATCACAATGTTGTCCTGCACGCTGCGGGAAACAAACTTGAACGGGCCCGTACCCATGGGCATGGTATCCAGTGCGTCGTAGTCCTTGGGAATGATGGCCGTGGTCAGATAGCAGATAAAGTCCAGATTGGCCTCGTCAATGGTAATGATCACGGTCTTTTCGTCAACAGCCTTGACATCCTGAATAACAGAAAACGCCGACACCAGGGGCTCACCCTTGCTTGTGTCGGCGCAGCGGTTGATGGAATATACCACATCCTCCGCAGTCACCGACTCGCCATTATGGAACTTCACGCCGTCACGCAGGGTGAAGGTGTACACCGTTCCATCCTCGGATACCTCGTACTTCTCGGCAATTGCAGGGATCAAACCACCATCGGGGGTGATTTTCATCAATCCCTCGTAGATGTTAAATAAGACCTCTCTGGTTCCTGCCGATGTGCTCATGTGCGGGTCAAGACTGTCTTCCAGGTCCTGAGCGATTCCCACCACGATCTCGTTCGCGGCGGCTCGCTTCATGTCCAAGCCGTTATTTCCTTGCGCGCCGCCGGTGCTGCTGCCGTCTCCGCACCCGCAGAGTACAGTGCCCACCATGATCAGCGCCAGGAAAAGAGTAACAATTCTCTTCTTCATGTTCTTCTCCTTCTTTGCCGCCTTTTCAGCAGCAACGCGAAATAAAGGTTTGTTCGTTATTAAATTGTCAAAGTGGACTCTATCACATTTCGTGGTGTTTTGCAAGAGGAAATTTCGTCTTTCCTTATTCTGTAAAGATTTTGTTAAATATCGGAGTTGCTTTTCACAAAAAACACCCGCAGATTGCTTGATCTGCAGGTGTTTAGCTTATTCAGGGGGTTCATCCTTCATGACCTCCATGGGTGGGTCTTCCTCCCGGTCACGGTTCACATATTCATATGCCTGCAGCGGCATATTGCGCCCCATCAGGCGCCGGTCAATCAGAAACTTCACCAGTGCCTGCAGGCAGGCAAAGATCGGCACGCCCAGGAACATACCCAACACGCCGCCGAAGCCGCCGCCCACCAGAATGGCCACCACCACCCAGAAGCTGGAGATGCCGGTGGAGTCGCCCAGGATCTTCGGGCCGATGACATTGCCGTCCAACTGCTGCAGCAGCAGCACGAAAATAATAAAGTACAGGCATTTGATGGGGCTGACCAGCAAAATCAAAAATGCACTGGGAATCGCGCCCAGGAACGGGCCGAAAAACGGAATAATATTGGTCACGCCTACCACCACGCTGATCAGGGGCGTATAGGGCAGATTCAGGACAGTACAGCCGATAAAGCAGAGGACGCCGATGATCACGGAGTCCAACAGTTTGCCCCGGACAAAGCCGGAAAAAATCGCATTGGTACGGCGGGCGCCGCGGATCACCCAACGCGCCTGGGTTTCCTTCAGCAAACCGTAGAGGAGCTTGCTGCAGCGCGCCAGGCTTTTTTCCTTCATCGCCAGAAGGTAAATGGAGATGATGATGCCAACAATCAGATTCTTGGCGAAGATCAGTACACTCCAGATGCCATTCCAAATGCCGCCGGTCAGATCACCCAGCCAATCCTGTGCCCAAGGCAGGATCTTCTCGCGCAGCAAATTCAGCGCGTCGCTGTAATAGTTGTTCACCATCTTCTGAATCCATGCACCCAGCTTGGTATTGGTATCCAGCAGGCCGTTGGCCCAGTTGTATATCTTGGAATAGTAGGATTCCGCGTTGTCGATCAGCATGCTCACGCTGTCCGCCAACTGGGGAATGAGGATGGCCATCAGCAGATAAACCGCGAAAAATGCCACCAGCTCTGTCAGCAGGATGCTGACACCGCGCACCCAGCCGCGCTTTTCCCGGATTTCCTTTCCACGCTTTTCCTTCAGCTGTTCCATGCCGGAGCGGATCAGCCGCTCAAACCACTTCATCACGGGTGTCAGAAGATACGCGATGGCGAGACCGTACAGCACCGGAGCCAGCGTACCAATTAGCTTGCTGCTGAATCGCTGCAGCGTGCTGCCCACACCGCTGTTATGAAAGGTATCATAGAAGATCAGCACGGCGCACACTGTAATGAACAGCGTAATGCCCCACTTGACATATATATTTTCACGCTTGCTCTCTTTTTGAATTTTCTTCAAGCGGCATCCTCCTTTCCGATTTGTATTTCATTTCAATGTTATCATAGCGTAAACCTGTCCCGTTTGCAAGGGGAAGTGCAAAAAAACACCGGAGCAATCGCTCCGGTGTTTTTACTGTTTTCAGGTTTATTCCCGTATTATACCAGGAAGAAGTCGTGGATCTGGCCATACAGCACCAGCAGCATCAGCAACGGGGTGATGTAGCGGATGCAGACCTTAAAGAATCCGTTAGCACCGAACTTGTGGGTGCCGTTGACTTCGATCTCCTCCTTGACCAGGTCGGGACCGATTTCCCAACCATACATGATGGACATCAGCAGAGCGCCCAGAGGCATCAGAATACCCTCAGCCAGCACATCGAAGAAGTCCAGCCAGCAGTCATTCCAAGCACCGATCGTGAAGCTCTGGAAGGGAACCCAAACGCCGTTGGAGCCCAGACCGTCAACGCACATCAGGATGCACAGCAGAGCCACAGGGATGGCAACGATCAGAGAGTAGCTCTTACGCTTGTCGCCCTTGCCGGCAGCAGCAGCCTTGTCGACGAAGTGCGCAACCAGAACCTCCAGCAGGGAGATGGAGGAGGAGATAGCTGCGAAGACAACCAGACCATAGAACAGGATGCCGAAGATGGCGCCGATGACGCCGCCCATGTTGTCGAACACGTTCTGCATGGTCACGAACAGCAGCTTGGGGCCGCCGATGGGGCCATTGGGATCCAGAGCAAAACGAGCGGGCAGCACGCACATACCGGCGAACAGAGCAACCAGCGTATCCATGACAACGATCAGAATGGCGTTGGACTGAAGGTTCTGCTCCTTATCCAGATAAGAGCCGTAGGTAATCATAACACCCATGCCCAGAGACAGGGAGAAGAACATCTGGCCGCCGGCGGTAGCCAGGACGCTGAAGATGGAGGGAGATTCCTCCAGAATGCCATTGGCAACAGCCCAACCGGGAACGAACATGTACTTCAGGCCGTCGATAGCGCCGGGCAGTGTGCAGGAACGGATGATGCAGATGATCAGGATGACGAACAGAGCGGGCATACCCACGGAGCAGACCTTCTCGATACCGCCGCCGACGCCGCCCATAACGATCAGAACGGTGATCATAACGAAGATTATGCCGTAAATCACGCCCTCAACAGGGTTGGTCAGGAAGTTACCGAAGATGGTACCGCCATCCTGTCCTGCGCTGCCGAAGCCGGCGCCAAACAGGTTGCCAACATTCAGAACGACATACTTCAGGCAGTAGCCGCCCAGTGCGCAATAGAAGCACAGGATCAGGAAGGGGGAGATGGTAGCCAGCCAGCCCAACCACTTGAACTTCTTGGAAACGATCTGATAGGATGCGATAGCGCCCTTGCCGGTCTTACGACCCAGAGCCAGCTCGCCCCACATGATGATGACGCCGCAGAACACGGCCAGAACCAGATAGATGATCAGGAACAGCGCGCCGCCGTTCTCGCCCATCTTATTGGGGAAGCCCCAAATGTTACCCAGACCGACGGCAGAACCGACAGCGGCCATCAGGAATCCAAATGTGGATCCAAAGCCTTTTCTTTCTTCCATTTTCTTTTCTCTCCTTTTGAAAATCATAATTTGCTTCCCGATATCATGCCAGACGACTTGTCATGCACCAAGACGCAAACGCTGTGTTCGCATGAAGAAATAGTCTACGAACAGGTAACAGTATACATAATTTTCTCTTGTTGCTCAATTGACATTTCTGATAAAAAATTAACAATTTTTTTCGCATTTTTGAATAATTCGTTATAGCTTTTTTCCATCATTTAGGTACAATACTTTAATATATATAAATATATGTTTCACTTTTATATAT
>JAGHUH010000001.1 GCA_018064925.1 Candidatus Cacconaster stercorequi
TTGAGCATAAAACGAATCTCAGTGTACATTTTTCAGCGCCTCCTCAATATCTTCCGGGGGAATAGGAATGGAATTAAACTGGGTACCCAGTGCACGCTCCACAGCGTCCACATAAGCGGCGGATGCGCCGTTGAACACCAGCTCGCCCATGCCCTTAGCACCGTAGGGACCCCAAGGATAGGGATTCTCCTGAATGTGATAAAACTGCTTGGGGAAGTCCATGGAAGTGGGAATCACATAGTCGGACATGCTCTTCTGCTTGAATCGGCCGTTCTTGACCTCCAGCTTTTCCATGGAGCCATAACCCAAGGACTGGAGGATACCACCGTTGATCTGTCCGTGGACGATCAGCTCGTCGATGGCCTTGCCGAATTCATGGGAGGACCACACGCCAACCGTCTTAATCTCTCGGGTTAGCTTGTCCGCCTCGACCTCCACAATCACAGCACCCCAGCCGTAACCCAGATAGGCGTCGCCGCGGAAGGTGTTCTGATCCCAGGGATAGCCCTCGGGGTGCTCATACTCCACCTCGGTGGTGAAATCGCCCTCGTTCCAGCGTTCCTTCATCTCCAACGCGGCACGCTCCACCAGACGGCCTACCACCATGGTGCTGCGGGATGCCGCAGTAGGACCGGAGTCCACCACCTTGGAGGTATCGGGGTCTTTGTATTCGATCTGTGCCATATCAACGCCCAGCGTGGCGGCGCAGATCTTGCGCAGGGTGGTCTTGAAGCCCTGACCCATTTCGGTAGAACCCACCTCGATGGAAACCTGATCCCCGGTCTTGACCAGACGGGCGTGGGCCTTGATGATCGCCTGCTCGCCGTTGCCGGTAAAAGCGCCGCCGTGGTTGTACATCGCCACGCCGATGCCTTTGCCGCAGCCGGGCTTGTACGCTTTGGCCTTGCGCCAATAGTCGGACTCGCGGCAGATGACATCCAGCATCTCAGGCAGCTTCACTTCCTCAATGATGTGGCCGTTGGTGGTGGTCTCATCGCCCTTCTTGCAGATGTACTGCTGCTTGAATTCCAACGGATCCACGCCCAGATGATGCGCCAGATGATCCAGATGCGTTTCGATGGCGAAAATCGTCTGCGGTGCGCCGAATCCGCGGAAGGCGCAGGAGGGGAACATATTGGTGCCGATGCCCTCGCCCTTCAGGTAAGTATTGTCAAAGGTGTAAACGCCGTTGCCGTGGAACACACCACGCTGCAGCACCACATAGGAAGATGACATATACGCGCCGCAATTGTAGTAAATATGCCCCCACACGCCGGTGATCCTGCCGTCCTTGATGGCAGTCTTATAGATACACTTGGAGGGATGACGCTTTACGGAAAACTGCGTGTCCTCCTGACGGTCAAAGACCATCTTGATGGGCTTATGGATCTTATTCTCTGCCACCAGCAGAGCGCCGCACAGCACATCGGGGAAATGCTCCTTGCCGCCGAAAGCACCGCCTGTGGTGCACTGACGGACGATGATATCCTCGGGAGAAATATCCAGAATGCCCGCAATGGACTTGCGGATATAGAACGGACACTGGGCGGAGGCATAGAACACAAACTTGCCATCCTCCATATCGGCAATGGCGCTGTTGGTCTCCAGATGGACATGCTCCTGATACGGCGTTTCGATGGTCTCCTCAAAGATCTCATCCGCCTCGGCAAACACCTCGTCCATAGGTCTTCCCTTTTCGCAGAACAACTCGCACATCACATTGCTGTTCTTCTCCGGAAACATGGGACCGCCTACGCAGTTGATGCCGTCGTCAATGGTGACGGCAGGCGTCTCCTCCTCATAGTCGATCTGAATTTGTGCCTTCAGTTCCTTCAGCACATTGCGGTCAGGACCCACCACCAGACCGATGGTCTCGCCCACATACAGGACGTAATCCTCCGCAAAGCAGCGCCAATCCTTGGTAATCATCCACAGCTCGTTCTTGCCGGGGATGTCCTTGGCAGAAATAAAGTGGTAGTCCTCCGGAAAATCAGGCAGATGGATTGCCTTGATCTTTCCTCTGGCAATGGTGGAACGCACCATGTAGGCATACTGCATATCCGGCAAAGTCATATCGCAGACATACTTTGCCTCGCCGCGTGCCTTTTGTACTGCATCGACACGAACAACTTTGTCGTCGATTTTCGTTACTGGCATCGTTGTTGTCCTCCTTACACTAACTTTTAATATCGCATAATTTTATTGTCTTATGTCACTCATATATTTAATTTATAATAGCATACTCCACGGTATTTGAAAAGAGCCGCCACCATCATAGCGTTATTTTAATTCAAAAATAGCCCACACAGGATTGACATATTTTTATCTTTTTGGGTATACTACCAAAAAGGACAGAGAAAGGCGGGATTTCATGCGAAAACTGCGCATCGGATGTGTTGTGATGGCAGCCGGCAACGCCAGCCGGTTCGGTGCAAATAAACTGGCCGCCATCGTGGACGGCAAAACCCTTATCCAACGGTCGCTGGATGCGGTACCGACAGAGCAATTTGAACGCGTGGTGGTTGTCACTCAATACCCTGAGGTGGCCGAGCTTGCGCAAAGCCATGGTTTTTCCCCCGTGGAAAACCAGCATCCGGATTGGGGGATCAGCCACACCATCTCACTGGGACTGCAGGAGCTTTCCGATATGGACGCCATCCTCTTTCAGGTATCCGACCAGCCGCTGCTTTCACGGCAGAGCGTGGCCGGATTGGTTCGGTACTATCGGCAGCACCCGCACGCCATCGTAGCACTGGGACACAATGGAATTCGCGGCAACCCCTGTCTGTTCCCCAGCCGCTTCTTCCCGGAGCTGCTGGGGCTGCGGGAGGATCACGGTGGAAATACCGTGATCCGCCGACACGAAGAGGATCTGCTGCTCTATGAGGTTAGTGCCCAGCAGCTTACCGATGTGGATACCCCGGGAGCATTGGAACATTTAAATCAGGAACGATAGGCAAACCTGCGCAGAACTTCCCCTGCGCAGGTTTTTTTCTTACTTCTTCCGTGCGTAGGGCGTATTCTCCAGCGGCAGGGACAACCGGCGCTGACCGTCCAACCGGAAGTAGGCATCCGCAATAGCAGGTGCCGTGGGAATTGCGGTGATCTCGCCGATGCCGATGGCGCCGCCGGCCACATTCAGTCCCGGCTTCTCCACCACGATGGCCTCGATCTCCTCGGGAATCTGATTGGCACGGAACAAACCCAGCATGCCGTATTTCGCGGTGGGTCGGCAATTCTCGTCAATGGGAAATCGCTCTGTCAGGGCATAGCCCAGCGACATGACCACGCCACCCTCGATCTGCCCCTCGATACTCAGTGGATTGATGGCCTTGCCCACATCGTGCGCGGCCACCAGCTTTTTGACCTTGCCGGTCTGCTTGTCCAGCACACACATCTGCGTGGCGTAGCCGTAGGCCACATGGCTGATGGGATTGGGCACCTTGGAACCCAACGGATCGGTCTTTGCGTAGTATTCGCCGTAATACTCCGTCCCCTTCAGCTCCTCCAGCGTCTTCCCTTCCATGGCCTCCACCAGCTTTTTACAGGCACGGCGGCAGGCCTCACCGGTCACCAGCGTCTGGCGTGAGCCGGAGGTATCGCCGGAATCGGGTGCGATCCATGTGTTGCTGCGCTCATAGACGATGTCGTCGCGCTTCAGTCCCGTGCAGGTCACCACGGTCTGCATCAGTACGGTGCCGAGACCCTGACCGATGCAGGATGCGCCGGTATGGATATGCACCTTACCGTCCTGCTCCACCAGCAGCTTGCAGCGTCCGTAGTCGGGCAGGCCAACGCCCACGCCGGCATTCTTCATAGCGCAGGCAAGTCCCACCGGCTCACCGGCCGCCACTGCCGCATCGTAAACGGGCTTAATGGCCTCCAGCGTTTCCACAAGACCCGTGGACTCGTCCACGATCTGTCCGTTGGGCAGCGTACCGCCGGGACGGATGGCATTGCGATAGCGGATCTCCCAGGGAGAGATCCCCACTTTATCCGCCATCATATTCAGCAGCGTTTCCATGCAGAAACAGGTCTGTGTCACGCCAAAGCCGCGGAACGCACCGGCAGGCGGATTGTTGGTATAGTAGGCGTGGCCCTCGATCTTGAAATTCTCATAGGCGTAGGGGCCCGCGGCATGGGTGCAGGCACGCTCCAGCACCGGGCCGCCCAGCGAGGCAAACGCACCGGTATCGGCTACCACATCGGCGATCACACCCTGAATGATGCCGTTTTCATCGCATCCCAGTGTAAAGCTCATATCCATGGGATGGCGCTTGGGGTGCACCAGAATGGATTCCTGCCGGCTTAGCTTAAACTTGACCGGACGGCGCAGAATATAGCACAAAAGCGCCGCATGGTGCTGAACGGACATATCCTCCTTGCCGCCAAAGCCGCCGCCCACCAGCATATTCTGCACCTGGCAGTGGTCATAATCCACGCCCAGCATGGCCGAGCACTCATGCTGCGTGGTATGGGTACTCTGGTCGGTGGTCAGCAGACGGATGCCGCCATTGTCAATAGGAACGGCAACGCAGCACTCCGGCTCCAAAAAAGCGTGCTCCGTCCATGGCGTGTGGAAGGTTTCGGAAATCACATATTTCGATCCGGCAATCGCGCCCTCGGCATCACCGCGGGAGATGCGGCGCACGGCCTGCACATTGTCCAGATCGTGTTCAAAGACCTTGGGCGCACCGGGTGCCATGGCCTCCTGCGGATTGTGCACAGGCGGCAGCGGCTCATACTCCACCTTGATGAGTGCCTTGGCCTTTTCCACGGTCTCCTGATCCTCTGCGCAGATCAGCGCCACAGCCTCGCCCAGATAGTGGATCACCTCGCCGATCTCTGCCAGCGTGGGCTGATCCTTCTTGATATGACCAATATAATTCTGGCACGGCACATCCTTGGCCGTTGCAATGTAAATCACGCCGGGCAGCGCCATCGCTTCCCGCGTATCAATGGACAGCAAACGGGCGCGGGCATACGCGCTGCGCAGGGCACCGCCGTAGACCATACCCTTGAGGTACACATCGTCGGGATACTGACCGTAGCCCTGTACCTTTTCCGCCACATCCAAACGATGCATCCGGCTGCCCACCTGCCAGTCATCAGCAGAAGGTGCGGGGATCTTGCCCTCACGGAAAATCTTCGCCGCCAAAAGAATGCCGTCGATGATCTTCACATAGCCGGTACAGCGGCAGATATTATTGCGGATGGCAAAGGCTGCCTCCTCACGGGTGGGATTGGGATTGGTGTCGATGAGTCCTTTGGCAGAAATTACCATGCCGGGAATGCAGAAACCGCACTGCACCGCGCCTGCCTCACCAAAGGCAAAGGTAAAGACCTCTTTCTCCCAATCGCTGAGACCCTCTACGGTCAGGATCGTTTTTCCCTCCAGCTTATCGGTCTGTGGAACACATGCCTTGGTGGGCTTTCCGTCAATCAGCACATGGCAGGTGCCGCAGGCGCCTTCGCTGCAGCCATCCTTCACGGAGGTCAGATGCAGCTCATCGCGCAAATAGCGCAGCAGCTTCTGATTTTTTTCCACCGTCACTGTTTTGTCGTTGACAATAAATGTTGCCATAATACTCCATATCTCCTTCTGTACTGCTTTCCGGTGCGCAATCCGCTTATCTCATAACCTAAATTATTTTTAGCTATTATACAATATTTTTTAGTCATCTGCAAGTTACGGGAAACCATTTTTTCTTGTACTGATTTACCATATTTTCAAATATTTTTTAGTAAAAAACACGAACCTGCTTATTTCAGCAGGTTCGTGTTTCGTTAAAATAGTGTAATCTGGCTGGTATCCGCCATACCGGCAAACGCGCCCAAAGCACGCAGCTGCTCGATATGCGTCTTACTCAGCTTATTGCAGCAGGTGGAAAATTCCTCCACGGAAATGAAAGTCTTCCCCTCCCGCTTTTTCACCGTGTCCAGTGCAGCCGCCTCACCCAGACCGTGTACCGATACGAAGGGCGGCAGCAGACCGTTCTCGGTGATGACGAATTTGGTGGCATCGGAGCGGTAGATGTCGATGGTGTCAAAGTGAAAACCCCGGAGATAGAATTCGTAGCACACCTCCAGCGTCACCATCAGGTTCTGCTCCACATCGCTGGCATCCTTGTTGTTTTCAATCTCCTTGATCTTCCGCTTCACCGCGTCAATACCGGCACAGCAGTACTCGGCATCAAATGCCTTGGCGCGAACGGAGAAGAAGGTGGCGTAGAACGCCAGCGGCTCATGCACCTTGAACCACGCAATGCGGAAGGCCATCATAACATATGCCACAGCGTGGGCCTTGGGGAACAGATATCCGATCTTTGCCAGCGATTCAATGTACCAGTCGGGTACATTGTGCTCGCGCATAGCGGCCTCCCAGCCATCCTGAAAACCGCCCTTTTTCACCTTGCCCTTACGCACGGCTTCCATGATCTTAAAGGACATCTTGGGCTCCAAGCCCATCTGGATCAGGTACAGCATGATATCGTCACGGCAGCCCACCGTTTCCAAAACGCTGGCGGTACCACTGACGATCAGCTCACGGGCATTGCCCAACCACACATCGGTACCGTGGGAGAAGCCGGACAGACGCACCAGCGTGTTGAAGTCCTTTGGCTGGGTGTCCATCAGCATCCCGCGGGTAAAACGGGTGTTGAACTCCGGGATCGCCACAGCGCCGGTGGGGCCGAGAATCTCATCGTTTTCAAAGCCCAACACCTTGGACGAGGTAAAAATACTCATGGTATCCGGGTCATCCAACGGGATCTCCCGGGCGTTGACGCCGGTCAGACTCTCCAGCATACGGATCATGGTGGGGTCATCGTGTCCCAGCATATCCAGCTTCAGGAGGTTATCCTCCATGCAGTGATATTCAAAATGCGTGGTGCACTGGTCGGAATGCGGGTCATCCGCCGGATGCTGCACGGCCGTGAAATCCTCCACATCCATGTCGTCCGGCACCACAACCAGACCGCCGGGATGCTGCCCTGTGGTGCGGCGTACGCCGACACACCCCTGCGCCAGACGATTCAGCTCGGCGTTGCCGAACTCCATACCGTTTTCCTCTTTGTACTTCAGCACAAAGCCCTTGGCGGTCTTCTCCGCCAGCGTACCGATGGTACCGGCGCGGAACACCTGTGTCTCGCCGAACATTTCAATGGCGTGGCGATGGGCACGGGCCTGATACTCACCGGAAAAGTTCAGATCAATATCGGGTACCTTGCCGCCGCCGTAGCCCAGAAAGGTTTCAAACGGGATATCAAAGCCGTCCTTCCGGTACTTGGTGCCGCAAACGGGACACACCTTGTCCGGCATATCCGCGCCGCAGCCGTAGCTGCCGTCGGTAATAAACTCGGAATTTTTGCACTTGGGACAGCGATAGTGGGGCGGCAGCGAATTCACCTCGGTAATGCCGGACATATACGCCACCAGCGACGAGCCCACTGACCCTCGGGAACCCACCAAATAGCCGTTCTCCAGACTGCGCTGTACCAGCTTCTGGGCGGACATATACACCACATCGTACTTGCCCAGAATGCTCCCCAACTCCACATTCAAGCGGTCAACGATCAGCTGCGGTGGATTTTCGCCGTACAACTCGTGGCATTTGTCCCACACGCGCTGATTCAGTTCCTGCTCGGAGTTCTCCAACCGTGGCGGGAACAACTGACCCGGCGGCAGCAGTTCGATCTCCTCCACCATATCGGCGATGTGTCGGGGATTGTCAATGACCACCTCGTGGGCTTTCTCTTCACCCAGATAGCTGAATTCCTCCAACATCTCGTCGGTGGTCTTGAAATAGATGGGCAGCGACGCGTTGGCGTCGGCAAACTTCTTGCTGGCCAACAGGATGTGACGGTATACCTCATCCTCCGGCTCCTGAAAATGGACATCGCCCGTGGCGCACACTGGCTTCCCCAGCTCCTCACCCAGCCGGACGATAGTGCGGTTAAACTCCCGCAGCTCCTCCTCCGACTTTACATCGCCGTTGCGGAGCATGAACATATTGTTGCAGATGGGTTGAATTTCCAGATAATCATAAAAAGAGGCAATCCGTTTCAGCTCTGCCCAGTCCTTATGGTCGGTCACCGCGCGGAACAACTCGCCGGCTTCGCAGGCCGAGCCGATGATCAGGCCCTCCCGATGGGCGATCAGTTCCGTCTTGGGGATGGTGGGCACGCGCTTGAAATATTTCAAATTGGATGCCGACACCAGTTGAAACAGATTTTTCAATCCCAGCTTGTTCTTGGCCAGAATGATGATGTGCTTCGGGAATCGGTTGGACTTGCTGCCCAACGGGCGCAGCTTCAGCATCTCGTCATTGATCTGCTGAATATGATCGATACCCAGTTCCTTCTGCATTTTCTCGAAAAACGGGATCAGCATATAGCCCACCATGGCCGCATCATCGGACGCCCGATGGTGGTTGAAGGCCGGCAAATCCAGATATTCTGCCACAATGTCCAACTTATACTTGTGCAGCTCCGGCAGCAGATTCTGCGCCAAAATCAGCGAGTCGATATAGGTGGGCTCAAACGGCAGTCCCACCTTTTGACAGCCCTTGCGAATGAAGCTGATATCGAATTCCGCATTATGCGCCGCCAGAGGACGGCCATCCACAAACTCCAAAAAGGCCGTCAGCGCCTCCTTCAGCTGTGGGGCATCCTTCAGCATGGCATCGGTGATGCCGGTCAGCCCGATGATCTCCGGTGTCAGGCGGCGGTTGGGGTTAACGAAGGTCTGAAAGCGCTCCGTAATCTCACCGTTGCGGAGTACCACGGCGCCGATCTCCGTGATGGCCTCCGTGGCTACCTTCAATCCGGTGGTTTCGATATCGAAGCATACCACTTCGTCTGCGAACGGCTGATCCTGCGGGCCATGAACGGCAATGCGGTCGTCTAAATTGTTGACATAGTAGCCCTCAACGCCGTAAAGTATTTTTATTTTACCCCCTGCTGTATGCCACGCATCCGGGAATGACTGGCACACGCCGTGGTCGGTAATGGCGATGGCAGGATGTCCCCATGAGATGGCCTGCTTGATAACGCTTTTCGTGTTGGTCAGGGCGTCCATATTGGACATCTGCGTATGCAGATGCAACTCCACGCGCTTTTCAGGCGAGGTATCTTTTCGGCTCTCATGGCCGATTTTCATGATATTGAATGGTCGGATCTGGATATCCTTGCCGTCGCGGGTCAGCTCCACCAGCCCCTGCACCCGCAGCCACATTCCCGGGGAAATCGCGCTTTGCAGCGGCTTAATCTCCCCCTCATCGGCATATTTGCGCACGGTAACGGAGCTGTGATTGTCCGTCATGTCAAAGGTCATGCACCACAGTCCCGGACGGCGAGTCTCATAGACCTCTGCGGCAAATACCTTGCCCTCCAGCACCACATTGCCCATCTTGGGATTCAGACCCTCCATGCTGACGGGCTTCCCTTTGATCTCCTTGCCCAGCAGCACATCGCCTCCGCCTTTTTCCGCTCTGGCGGGCGTGTGAAAGCGCAGATGGACTTGGTGCAAGTCATACTGACGGCTCAGCATTTGCTGCAGCGCAGACACGGCAGCCTCCGGGAGTTCTTCTCCGGACTCCACCTCCAGCTCCAGCGTCCGCGCCGCTCTGTCCAGCACGCCGCCCACAATCTGCGCATCATGCAGCAGCAGACGCATCTCCCGCGGTGGGACAAAGCTCTCAAAAAATGTAAAAAACGGTATCTTCTCTGACATAGCGCATCTCTTATCTTACAGTTTCTCGATTTCTTCCATCAATGCATCTACAAGGCGCTCCTGCGGCACTTTGTAAAGTGTTTTTCCTTTTCGGAAAACCAGTCCCTCGCCTTGCCCGCCGGCAATGCCGACATCGGCGGCACTGGCTTCGCCGGGGCCGTTGACCACGCAGCCCATCACCGCCACGGTAATGGGTTTGGTGCAGTCACGCAGGCGACGCTCCACTTCCTCAGCAATGGGGATCATGTCGTATTTTGTGCGCCCGCAGGTGGGGCATGAAATCAAATTCGGTCCCGTCTGACGAATTCCGGCGGCGGCCAAAATCCGCTTGGCGGCGTAGACCTCCTCCACCGGGTCGGCGGTGAGGCTCACCCGCATGGTATCGCCAATGCCCTGACACAGCAAGCCGCCGATGCCGATGGCGGATTTCAGCACGCCCATAGACGGCGTGCCCGCCTCGGTCACGCCAAGATGCAGGGGGTAATCTGTCTGCGCATTTAGCATCTGATAGGCCTTCATATTTACAGGCACCCGGGAGCACTTCACCGAGATGCAGATGTTATCAAAATTACAATCGTTCAGCAGATGAACATGGCCCATGGCGCTCTCTACCAACGCCTCTGCCGTAACGCCGCCATATTTGCGCAACAGCTCCTTTTCCAGCGATCCGCCGTTGACACCGATGCGGATGGGAATGCCACGCTCTGCACAGGCATCTGCCACGGCGCGTACCTTCTCCTGCGAGCCGATATTGCCGGGATTGATGCGAATCTTGTCGATGCCCTGCTCGGCACAGCGCAAAGCCAGCTTATAGTCAAAGTGGATATCCGCCACCAGCGGAATATGAATTTCCCGGCGGATGGCGGCAATGGCATCTGCCGCCGCCATATTCGGCACCGCCACGCGGATGATCTCACAGCCCGCCTGCTCCAGCGCGTGGATCTGCTGAACCGTGGCAGCAACATCCTCCGTCCGGGTATTGCACATGGACTGAATGCTTACCGGCGCCCCGCCGCCTACGGCAACGGCACCCACCTGTATTTTCCTGCTCATTTTCCTTCACCCTCTCAGGTAAATAATTTCCACACATCGTGGAATGTGATCACCACCATCAGGCCCAACAGTAAAATAAGACCTGCAAAGTGGATATAGTTTTCGTATTTTGTCGGAATCTGCTTCCGGATCACCAGCATACTCAAGGCGTTCAACACCAGAAAGAAGATCTTGCCGCCATCCAGTGCAGGCAGAGGCAGCAAATTCATTACCGCCAGATTGACCGCGATCAATGCAGCCAAATAGGCAATATTGTCCACCGCGTCCCGCACCGAGGCCGCCTGCTCTCCCACCTCGGTCATGGTGCTGACGATCCCCACCGGGCCGCTCATATCTTTTATTCCCGCGTCGCCCCGGAAAATCATCTGTAAACTCATGCGCACAAGCCGCACAAAGTCAATGGCATTGTTCCAGCTATAGCGCAATCGGTCGCCCACGGTGGCTTCTTCCTTACCGAAGTTTAATCCGTAGCCGACATAGGTTCCGCCATCCGTGGAGGGATACTCCGCCTGCTCCATCGGAAAGTCGTTCAGCGTCACCTTTTCCCCGCCGCGACGCACCACCAGATCGAATTTGCCGGTGGTATTCTGCGAGAGCAGCATTCCCAGATCGTTGTAAATATAGATACGCTCCCCATCAACGGAAAGCACCTCATCTCCAACCTGTAAACCACTTTCGCTTTCCAGCGGGCATCCTTCAGCAAAGCCCGCAATTTTGGCGGTATAGAGCTCCTTTACCCCGGCATAAAGGAGCAAAATAATCAATAGTCCCGTCAGGAAATTCATAATGGCACCGGCGGCAAAAATCAGCAGCTTCTGCCAGAATCCCTGATTGTTCAGCGCAGCCGGATCATCGGAGTCCTCCTCCTCGCCCTCCATGGCGCAGTAGCCGCCCACAGGAAACAGACGCCACGCGTACAGGGTATCCCCCTTCTGCTTCTGCCAGAGCGCCGGCCCCATGCCGATGGAAAACTCATTGACCCGTACGCCGCAGGCGCGGGCCGCCAGAAAATGACCCAACTCATGAACAGCGATCAGCACGCCGAACACAAGAATGGCCGCTAAAATATAGATGATCATCGCAACCCTCTCCGTTTACCGATTCAGTACAGCCATTCGCGCCAGACTGTCTGCTTCCAGTATATCCTCAAGGCATGGCTGATATTTCACCTCCACCGCGGAAAGTGCATCTTCTACTCGGCGGTGAATATCGTTAAAGCCGATCTCGCGGCGTAAAAACGCCAACACGGCCTCCTCATTGGCGGCGTTCATAATGGCACAGCTCGTGCCGCCCACCTCGGCGCACTCCCGCGCGATTTTCAGACAGCGAAACGCTTCCATGTCCGGCGCATGGAAGGTCAGGTCGCCGCAGGTCAGCAAGTTAAGCCGCCTGTCCGGCGTTTCGGCGCGATACGGCCAGGTAAAGGCATAGCGGATGGGCAGCTTCATATCCGGTGTACCCAGTTGGGCAATCATGGCACCGTCACGGTACTCCACCAGAGAATGCACAATGCTCTGGCGGTGAATCACCGCGTCTACCTTGGATACCGGCAGATGATACAGCCGCATGGCCTCGATGATCTCCAGACCCTTGTTCATCAGGGTGGCCGAGTCAATGGTGATCTTGGCGCCCATCGACCAGTTGGGATGCTTCAGCGCATTCTCCGGTTTCATATGCTCCAGTTCCTCGTAGGACATTCCGAAGAACGGCCCACCGGAGCAGGTCAGAATCAGACGGTGCACCTCACCGCGATCCCGACAGCCCTGCAAGCTCTGGAAAATGGCGGAATGCTCACTGTCCACCGGTACGATCTCCGCGCCACAGCGCTCTGCCGCCGCCATTACCAATTCGCCGGCACACACCAGCGTCTCTTTATTGGCCAGCGCAATGCGTTTCTTTTTTTCAATAGCCGCCAGCGTCGGGCGCAGACCCACGCTGCCCACCACAGCCGTGACCACAGTATCGGCCTGCGGCAACTGTGCGGCCTCCATGAGACCCTCTGCCCCCGCCATGACGCGGATGGGCAAGTCAGACAAACGGCCGCGCAGCTCTTTTGCCGCACCGCCGTCCATCATCACCACCAACTCCGGGCAAAACTCCCGCGCCTGCTGCTCCATCAGATCAATCTGCGTGTTAGCTGTCAATGCCGCCACACGCAAGCCAAGCTCACGGGCCACCTGCAAGGTCTGCCTGCCGATGGAACCCGTGGAGCCCAATAATGCAATCGTTTTTGTCATGGTTCTTTCCTCAATACAGCTTGATGCAGCTGACCATCAGCCATACCACCGGCGCGGTGAAAATCACGCTGTCAAACCGATCCAGCACACCGCCGTGTCCCGGCAGCAGCTTGCCATAATCCTTGATGCCGTATTCCCGCTTGATAATGGAAAAGCTCAAATCACCCAACTGGCCCATGGCCGCGCCAAGCAATCCGATGACAAGGCACCAGATCACAGACAGCGGCTGCTTCGTGAGCAGGAGAAACACAAAGCGGAAAATCAGCATACCCACCATGCCGCCTAAAAGGCCGCCCATGGCGCCTTCCACCGTTTTCTTGGGGCTTGCCAGCGGCGCCAGCTTGTGCTTTCCAAATGCCATACCCGCGAACAGAGCCATGGTATCCGAGCAGAACGCCGCCACCAGCGGTATCATTACCAGACCGCCGCCATAAGGCATCATCCGTAAACGGAGCAGGCAGGACAGCGCCAGCGGAATGGCAATGCCGGAGAACAGCACCGTACAAATATCAACGAATGTAAAGGCCTTTTCCTTGCCATATCTGATGACTGCCAACACGAACAACTCTATCACAAAAGCCGCCAGAAAGATCCGGAAAAAGGCGCTGCTCCAGGTGATGCCTTCTCCCTCTGCCAATACACAGCCGATGACGAAGATGGCCATGCACCCGGCCAGTCCCCAGCACCACGCAGCTGTTTCCTTCTTCATCACTGCGCTGCACAGCTCATGGGCACCGATGACGCTCAATGCCGCCAACAAGGCCGCCGTGGCCCAGGCAGGACACCAGCACAGCACAAACAACAAAAACGGCACGCCGACCACGGCGACTAAAACTCTCTGTTTCATGGAACTCCCTCCATGTTCTTTTACTTCACACCACCGAAACGGCGATCGCGCCTCTGATAGTCGATGATGGCCGCATCCAGCGTCTTTTCATCGAAATCAGGCCACAGGGTATCGCAGAAATAAAACTCGCTGTATGCGCACTGCCACAGCAGAAAATTGCTCAAGCGGATCTCACCGCTTGGACGGATAATCAACTCCGGGTCGGGAATGCCGGCGGAATAGAGATGCTTCCCGAAGTTTTCCTCCGTCAGCTCCTCCCCTGCTGCAATGCAGCCCTTTGCCGCGTGGAGAATTTCGTCCCGACCACCGTAATTCAGGCAGATATTGGCCTGAAAACCATCGATATGAGAGGAGATCTCATTGGTGCGCTCCACCAACTCCTGTAATTCCTGAGAGATGGCGCTGAGGTCGCCGAAGAATTTCAGCCGAATCTGGTCGCGCTCCATAGAGTCGATTGCCTCCAGCATATATTTCTTCAAAAGGCCCATGATGGTGTCCACTTCCTCCTTGGGCCGCTTCCAATTCTCTGTGGAGAATGCGTATACAGTCAGATATTCCACGCCAAGATCCTTGCAGTATGTGGCGATCTTGCGGAATACCTCGGCGCCTACCTTATGTCCGGCAGTACGAGGAAGCCCGCGCTTCTTCGCCCAACGACCGTTGCCGTCCATAATAATAGCGATATGGCGGGGAAGGCGGCTCATGTCCACCTGCCCCGCCGGATTGGAGTCACTGCGGTTAAAAATGCCCATTAGACGGACATCAGTTCCTTTTCCTTGTTCTCCAGAAGCTTATCCAGCTCCTTGCAGTTGTCGTCGGTCATCTTCTGCAGATCTTTTTCCACGATCTTCATCTCGTCCTCGGTGATCTCGGAGGCTTTCTGCTGTTTCTTGAAGTTATCCATGGCATCGCGGCGGATATTGCGAATGGCGACCTTGCCGCCCTCGGTGTACTTATGGATCTGCTTAACCAGCTCCTTACGACGCTCCTCAGTCAGCTGGGGGAAACCCAGACGGATGCACTTGCCGTCGTTCTGGGGATTGATGCCCAGATCGGACTCCTGAATGGCCTTCTCGATCTTCTTCAGCGCGGTGACATCCCAGGGGGTGATGACCAGCGTGCGGGGATCGGGAGAGCCAATGGAAGCGATCTGCTGGATGGGGGTGGGGGTGCCATAATAATCCACACTGATGCGGTTCAGCACGGAGGCATTGGCACGACCTGCACGAACAGCGGCGAAATCGTTGACAACAGACTCGATGCTCTTCTTCATTTTTTCCTCATAAACTTTGTATTCGTCTTTCAACATGGCAATAAACAGTCCTTTCTGAATTTTATATGAAAATATGATTGACGGTTGTTATTTCTCACCAACAATGGTGCCGATCTTCTCGCCCTTCAGCACGCGGACGATATTGTAGGGGTCCTTCAGTGCAAACACCAGCACGGGGATGTGGTTATCCATGGACAGGCTGGTGGCCGTGGTATCCATGACAGCCAGATGCTGTGCCAGCACATCGTCATAGGTGATGGAGTCAAACTTGACGGCGTCAGCGTTCTTCATAGGATCGCTGTCATACACGCCGTCGATGTTCTTGGCCAGCAGAATGACATCGGCGTTGATCTCAGCTGCGCGCAGCACAGCGGCGGTATCCGTGGAAAAGAACGGACTGCCGATGCCGCAGCCGAAGATGACCACGCGGCCCTTTTCCAGATGACGGATGGCACGGGCACGGATATAGGGCTCTGCCACTTCGCGGATCTCCAATGCAGTCATCACACGGACATCCACATCCTTCTGCTCCAGCACATCTGCCATAGCCATGCAATTCATGGCTGTGGCCAGCATGCCCATGTGGTCGGCGCGGGTACGCTCAATATAGCCCTCGCCGTTTTTGACGCCGCGCCAAAAGTTACCGCCGCCGATGACCACGCCCACCTGAACGCCCATAGCAACGCATTCCTTGATGACATCGGCTACCTTGCCCATGACATCGAAGTCCAGGCCAAAATGCTTCTCACCTGCCAGCGCTTCGCCGCTGATCTTCAGCAGCACACGCTTATATTTCGCCTCCTGCATAAATTGCCTCCCGAATTTTATTGAATTTCACACTGTATTGTATTTTACCTTATTTTTCATCTTTTGCATAGGGGTTAATTGAAAATTTTCCGTGTATTTTATCTCCTGCCTCCTGCGCCTTGCATTTTTCCCACCGCAGTGTATAATAAAAACAATATGGAATTTTTACCAAGGAGGCCGCTTATGGAACTTCGACATATTTTCGGAAACACCTATGTGGCGGAGGGAAAAACCGCCCTGATTCCCGTATACAAGCTGAATGAAGCCGATATCGTACTGCTGGATACCGGCTACGCCAAGCTGGACCGCAGCGCGCTGGTCAATCTGATCGAAGACAATCACTTTACCCTGCGCGGCATCATCTGCACCCATGCTCATTTCGACCACACCGGTAATGTGCGTTATCTGCAGCAGCGCTACGGCTGTCTGGCGGCGGCACAGATCATCGAGGCGGGTATTTCCGTCAACCCCGATGCCTATCGCGCCAACTATGTGGCATTGACCTATGGCAAGAGCCGGGAATTCTTTCTGGAGGAGTGCTTCATTGCCGACACCATCATCAGTTCCGACGCCGCATATCTGGACTTCTGCGGTGCACGATTCGGCATTCTTCAGCTCCCCGGTCACAGCGCCGGACACATCGGCATCGTGACACCGGACAATGTGGCATATTTGGGCGACTGTCTCATCAGCCAGCATGAGATCGACAGTGCCAAGCTGCCCACCTCCATGTTCATCGCCCGGGATCTGGAGAGCAAAGCCGCGCTCCGCGATCTCGACTGCCGCGCCTACATCGTTGCGCACAAGGAAGTACTCACCGACATCCATGACCTCATCGAGCGGAATATCTCCTTCGTCCGGAAAAAGGAGCAGGAGGTGCTGGATTGTCTGCAAGACGGCATGACCTTCTCCGACTGGATCTACACCTTCTGCAAGCGCGAAAATATCCGCACTCACAACGAACTGAAATTCAGCATCGTGGAGCGCAACTTTTCCAACTATGTGGCCTATCTGACCGACACCGGCAAAATTGAGATCCGCCGGGAATTCTGCGCCAAGAAATACTATCACTCCACCGCAACATAACAAAAAGAGTGCGCCGCAGCGCACTCTTTTTTTACTTCTGTCACTCTCTCAGCCACTCCGGGCGCGATCGTTTCTGGATACCGGACACCATGCCCATGGCCAGAAACAGCGTCACGATGGACGAGCCGCCATAGCTGAAAAACGGCAGCGTCAGGCCGATGACCGGCATCACAAACATACACATCCCCGTGTTGATGACCAGCTGGAATGCCAGCATGGCCGCCATGCCGACGCAGATATAGGTCTCCAGCGGTGTCTTGGCGCTGTTGGCCACCACCAGACAGCGGATAATGATGGCCACGATCAAACCGATGGCTGCAAGGCACCCAATCAGCCCCAACTCCTCGCCGATGACCGAGAAGATGAAGTCCGTCTGACGGAACGGCAGACTGCCGCTGTAAGGACTCTGGGTCTGGGTGCCGTGGAACAGACCCTGTCCCGTCACACCGCCGCCGCCCAACGCCAGCAGGCTGCGGGTCTGATGCCAACCTACGCCCCGCACATCGTAGCTGTGGTCAAACAGCACGGTGAAGCGTGCTTTCATATAATCGGGGATCAGATCCTCCTCCCACAGCAGGAAAAAGCCGATGCCTGCCGCCGCACCGCCCAAAATAAACCAACGAGCTGCTACACCTGCCACAAATGCCATACAAGCAAAGATGAACACATACACCAGTGCGCTGCCCATATCACCGGATACCTTATAATATAGGCCGATGATCACCAGCAGGTGCACACCCAAAAACGCGATGGAGCGGATAGACTTGAGATCCCAGTTCTTTTTCAGCCACGCCAGTTGCCACGCCAACACGATGGTAAAGGTCAGCTTGACGATTTCAGCCGGCTGCACATTCACCGGAAAGCCCGGAAAATGGAGCCATGCACGGTTACCGTTGGATTCCATGCCCAGCGGCGTGACCAACAACAGGATAAAACCGATGTTAAATACCGTCAGCCATTTCCACTTCTGCGCCAGCTCGTTCAGATCCACCATGGAAACCACAAAATAAAGTCCGATGCCCAGAATTGCGGCGCAGGTCTGAACGATCACCAGCTTCCATGTGTCCATATAACGCGTGGCACTGGAGATCATCACAATGCCAAATCCGGTAGCAGCGCAGCAAAGCGCCAGCAGAACCAGATCGGCCTGTTGCATGATATCCACAATAAATTCTTTCGTACGGCGCAGCTTCATAGCAATTCCTCTGCCTGTTTTTTATAGTTCATATCAGTTTACCACAAGAACTTTTCTCTGTAAACCGGACTTTGTCCCTTTTCTTTTGTTTTTTTCTGTGGTAGAATATGTTGATTTTGAAAGTACGCGAGGTGAATGCGGTGGAATACATCTCTCACAGCCCATTGGAAACCGAGGAGATCGGTGCCCGGCTGGGTGCCGGATTGCACGCCGGCACGGTGGTGGCCTATCAGGGCGGATTGGGCATGGGCAAAACAGCCTTTACCCGCGGTCTTGCCCGGGGTCTGGGCTGCCGCGGTCGGGTGACCAGCCCCACCTTTACCATCGTCAACGAGTACGAGGGGCGTCTGCCGCTGTTCCACTTTGATATGTACCGTCTGCCGGACAGCGATGCGCTGTTTGACATCGGCTGGGACGATTATCTGGAGCGCGGCGGCGTATGTGCTGTGGAGTGGAGCGAAAATGTTGATGACGCTCTCCCCCCTGACACCATCCGCGTTACCATTTCCCGTCATGACACCCACGATGACTGGCGCATCATTACCATTACAGGAGGCGATACCCTATGAAAATTCTGGCACTGGAAACCTCGGCCAAAAGCGTATCTGCCGCCGTGGTGGAAAACGGTGTGCCGCTGGCCTATACCTATCAGAATACCGGTCTGACCCACAGCCGTACCCTGATGCCTCTGGTGGATGCCATGCTGTCCTCCGCTGAATTGAAGCTGGAGGATATGGATCTGCTGGCTGTATCCGCCGGGCCCGGCAGCTTCACGGGGCTGCGCATCGGTGTGTCCGCATTGAAGGGACTTGCCTGGGCACAGGATTTGCCCTGCTGCGGCGTGTCCACGCTGGAGGCCATGGCCCAGAATATGCGCCACCTGGACACCGATATCATCTGCGCCATGGATGCCCGGCGCAATCAGGTCTATAATGCCGTGTTCCACGCCTGCGGCGGACAACTTACCCGCCTGACACCGGATCGAGCCATTTCCCTTGCAGAGCTGGCAGAGAAAATAAAAGACAGCAAAAACACAAAAATAATTGTTGGCGACGGCGCGCAACTGTGCTATACTTATCTGTTAGAGCAAGGCATCCCCTGCCACATCGCCCCGCCTCATCTGGTGATGCAGAACGCCGTGGGCGTGGCTCTGGCAGCGCAGGAGATGGCTGATGCCGGACAAACCACCACGGCCCGGGATCTGGTTCCCGTTTACCTGCGCCTTTCTCAGGCAGAGCGTGAACGGCTGGCCCGTGGATTGAAAATTACTGTAGATTAACGAAAATTTTGAGATAACGGAGGAATATACCATGAGCACTACTTATCCTACCCTGCATGTTGTCGATCATCCTCTGGTGCAGCATAAGCTGACCGAAATGCGTGACAAGAACACCAGCGTCAAAGAATTCCGTACTCTGGTGGGCGAGATCGCCATGCTTCTGACTTATGAGGCCACCCGTGATCTGCCCCTGACCACCAAGCCCATCGAAACACCCCTGTGCGCCATGGACGCCCCCACTCTGGCAGGCAAGAAAATGGCCATTGTTCCCATTCTGCGCGCCGGTCTGGGCTTTGAGGACGGCATTCTGAATCTGATTCCCTCCGCCCGCGTGGCACACATCGGTATGTACCGCGATGAGGAGACGCTGGAGCCCCAGTTCTACTTCCTGAAGCATCCCAAGGATATCGCCGAGCGCGATGTGCTGATTGTTGACCCCATGCTGGCTACCGGCGGCAGCGCCGACATGGCCATCACCAAGATGAAGGAACTGGGCTGCACCAACATTAAGCTGATGATTCTGGTGGCCGCTCCCGAGGGCGTGAAGTTCATCTATGACCGTCATCCCGATGTGCAGATCTACTGTGCCGCTCTGGACGATCATCTGAACGAAAACGGCTACATCGTACCCGGTCTGGGTGATGCCGGTGACCGCATCTTCGGCACCAAATAAGCTCATATCCTCAAACCGACCGCCTGAAGGCGGTCGGTTTTTGATATCCTGTGCATTTTTCATCAAAATCCATATATATTTTTATGGCGAGATATAATTTCCTGTTGCTTTTTATCAGAAATTCCTGTAAAATACTTTATAACAATCCAAGATTGGTAGCTGTAAGGAAGTGCTTCGCGCACGGGCTGCAACTATCACTCGGCTCCGCGCTTGAGTGTTTCAAACCAACATGGTTTGAAACATTTTTTCATTATCGGGGCAAATTGATAGAAAATCTTGAGAACAATTCGAAAGGAGATTTTTATCATGTATCTGGTTACCAACGGTCGTCTGATCACCCGTGACAGCGAGGGCAAGGGTTATTATGAGCACGGCGCCGTGGCCTTCGAGGGCACCAAGATCGTGGAGGTCGGCGAGGAAGCCGCCCTGCGTACAAAATACGCTGACGCCGAGATCATCGACGCCAAG
Source organism: Candidatus Cacconaster stercorequi (assembly GCA_018064925.1). Lineage (GTDB taxonomy): Bacteria > Bacillota > Clostridia > Oscillospirales > Oscillospiraceae > Vescimonas > Vescimonas stercorequi. The sequence goes on from JAGHUH010000001.1 coordinate 20,651, forward strand.
GGCGGCGTGATCATGCCCGCCTTTATCAACGCCCACACCCATATCTACTCCGCTTTGGCACGCGGCCTGTCCATCGTAGGCAACAATCCCACCAATTTCTATGAGGTGCTGGACGGTACCTGGTGGGCCATGGATCGTAAGCTGACGCTGGAGGGCTCCCGCCGCAGCGCTGATGCGCTGTATATGGACTGCATCAAGCAGGGTGTGACCACCATCTTCGACCACCACGCCGCCTATGCCGAAATCCCCGGCTCCCTGTTCCAGATCGGCGAGAGCGCCAAGAAGTTCGGCATCCGCTCCTGCCTGTGCTACGAGGTTTCTGACCGCGACGGCGAGGAGAAGTGCCTGCAGGCTATCAAGGAGAACGCCGACTGGATCACCTACTGTGAGCAGCAGAAGGATCCCATGCTGGCTGCTATGTTCGGTGGCCACGCGCTGTTCACCATATCTGATAAGACCTTTGACCGCATGGTGGAGGCCAACAACGGCCGTACCGGCTATCACATTCATGTGTCCGAGGGCATGAACGATGTGTATGACTCCCTGCAGAACTACGGCCGCCGTCCCGTGCAGCGTTTGCAGGATCACGGCATTCTGGGCGATAAGACCATCCTGGGCCACTGCATCCATGTGAACACCGCCGAGATGGACATCATCCGTGAGACCAACACCATGGTGGTCAACAACCCCGAATCCAACATGGGCAACGCCATCGGCATCTGCCCCGTGCTGCAGCTTTATAAGCGCGGCATCCTGCTGGGTATGGGTACCGACGCCTACACCAACGATATGCTGGAGTCCCTGAAGGTGGCCCTGTGCTCCCAGCGCAGCCAGAACTGCCTGCCCAATGTGGCATGGTGCGAGGTCACCGATATGCTGTTCAAGAACAATGCCAAGATCGGCGAGAAGTACTTCCCCACCCAGCTGGGCGTGCTGAAGGCCGGCGCTTCCGCCGACATCATCGTCATGGACTACAAGACGTTCACTCCCTTCTCCGACGAGAACATTGACGGGCACATGATCTTCGGTATGACCGGCCGGCAGGTGGAGACCACCATCGGTAACGGTAAGATTCTGATGAAGGATCGCGAGCTGGTGGGCATCGACGAAGAAGCTGAGAACGCTCACATCCTCGAGTACGCCAAGAAGTTCTGGGGCAGCCTGAATAACCGCGAATATTAAGAATTCCACACGAAAGGAGTATTCCCATGTCTGAAAAAATGGTTCCCATTCCCTTTAAGTCTTTGATGAACTGGGTGGTCACCGAATACGCCAACAGCGGCGAGATCTTCGGCATCCACAAGACCTATAAGGCATCCGGAAAGTCTCTGCCCATCTTCGGTGAGCGCATTGAGACTCCCTTCGGCCCCGCCGCAGGCCCCAACAGCCAGTTGGCGCAGAACATCATTGCCGCCTATGTGGCCGGTGCCCGCTTCTTCGAGGTCAAGACCGTACAGAAGATGGACGGCGCCGATCTGGCTGCCTGTGTCCCTCGCCCCTGCATTCTGGCCGCTGATGAGGGCTACAACCAGGAGTGGTCCACCGAGCTGACCGTTCCGCAGGCCATGAACGAATATATCAAGGCATGGTGCGCCCTGAAGGTCATGTCCAAGGTCTACGGCCTGGGCGATCCCAACGGCTTCGTGTTCAATATGTCCGTGGGTTATGATCTGGAGGGCATCAAGGGCGAAAAGGTCAACACCTATCTTGACGGCATGATGGATGCCACCAAGACCGAGATCTGGGGCGAGTGCCTGTCCGTTCTGAAGGAGCTGTTCCCCCAGGAGAGCGACTATATTGACGCCATCTCCCCCCGTGTGTCCGGCAGCGTCACCGTTTCCACCCTGCACGGCTGTCCTCCCGATGAGATCGAGCGTATCGCGTCCTATCTGATCTCCGAAAAGCACCTGCACACCTTTGTGAAGTGCAACCCCACCATTCTGGGTTACGAAACCGCACGCAAGACCTTGGATTCCATGGGCTATGACTACATCGTGTTCGACGAGCACCACTTCAACGAGGATCTGCAGTGGGCCGATGCCGTTCCCATGTTTGAGCGCCTCCAGGCACTGGCTGACAAGAACGGTCTGGAGTTCGGTCTGAAGCTTAGTAACACCTTCCCCGTTGATACCACCCGCGGCGAGCTGCCCAATGACGAGATGTATATGTCCGGCCGCTCCCTGTTCCCCCTGACCATTGAGATGTGCCACCGCATCTCCCGCCAGTTCAAGGGCAAGATGCGGATCTCCTTCGCCGGCGGCGCCGAGTATTTCAATTGCGACAAGCTGTTTGCCGCCGGCATCTGGCCCATTACCATGGCCACCACCATCCTCAAGCCCGGCGGATACAACCGGATGCTGCAAATGGTGGAAAAGGTGGAGTCCATGCCCTACAAGGCATTCTGCGGCACCGACACCGAGGCCATCTGCGCCCTGTCCACCGCTTCTCACACCGATTATCACCATGTCAAGCCCATCAAGCCTCTGCCCTCCCGCAAGAGTGACAAGCAGGTGCCTTGGATCGACTGCTTCTCCGCTCCCTGTCAGGGCGGCTGCCCCATTGAGCAGGATATCCCCGAATACATGGAGCTGGTGCGCAAGGGACTCTATGGCCCTGCTCTGAAGCTGATCACCGAAAAAAATCCTCTGCCTTTCCTGACCGGCACCATCTGCGCACATCGCTGCCAGAACAAGTGCTCCCGCAACTTCTATGAGGAGTCCGTTCAGATTCGCGACACCAAGCTGGTGGCAGCCAAAAACGGCTACAATGCGCTGATGGCCTCCATCAAGATGCCCGAAAAGGTCGAGGGCAAGAAGGCCGCCATCATCGGCGGCGGCCCCACCGGTATTGCTGCTGCCTATTTCCTGGGCCGCGCCGGCATCGAGACCACCATTTTCGAGCGCGAGGCCTGCCTGGGTGGCGTGCCCCGTCATGTGATCCCCTCTTTCCGTATTGCCAACGAGACCATCGAGAAGGATATCGCTCTGATGCAGAAGTACGGTGTCGAGGTCAAGTGCGGTGCACCTGCCCCCTCCGTTGACGAACTGAAGAAGATGGGTTATACCCACATCCTGTTTGCCGTTGGTGCCTGGAAGCCCGGCAAACTGGATATCGAAGGCAACATCGCCGGTGCCATTGCGTGGATGAAGGGCGTTAAGGCCGGTGAGATCAAGGCCGACGGCAATGTGGTTGTCGTTGGCGGCGGCAACACCGCCATGGACGCTGCCCGCCTTGCCAAGCGCAGCGGTGCCGAGAGCGTAACCATTGTCTATCGCCGCACCAAGAAGTATATGCCCGCTGACGAGCATGAGCTGGCTCTGGCCATCGCTGACGGCGTTGCCTTTGCTGAACTGGCTGCTCCCGTGAAGCAGGCTGACGGCAAGCTGGTTTGCGAGAAGATGGTTCTGGGTGAGGCTGACGCTTCCGGTCGCCGCAGCCCCGTCGCTACCGGCGAGATGTTCGAGATCCCCTGCGATCTGGTGATCTCCGCTGTGGGCGAGCAGGTGGACGATGCCCTGATGGCCGCCAACGGCATTGAGGTGGACAAGAAGGGTCGTCCCTCCTTTAAGACCAACATCGAGGGCGTATACGCCGCCGGCGACGCCAAGCGCGGTCCCGCCACCGTGGTGGAGGGCATTGCCGATGCCACCGCCTTTGCCGCAGAAGTGATCGGCGAGTCCTATGTCTACGATATTCCCGCCGAGGCCTACATCACTACCGCAGACGCCATTGCCAAGAAGGGCATCCTGAAGATGTCCGAGTGCGCCTGCTGCGAGGGTGATCGCTGCCTGCAGTGCTCCACCGTTTGCGAAAACTGCGTGGATTCCTGCCCCAACCGCGCCAATGTGGCCATCAAGCTGGCGGACGGCAGTCACCAGATCGTCCATGTGGACAAGATGTGCAACGAGTGCGGCAACTGCACCCAGTTCTGCCCCTATGCCTCCGAGCCCTGCCACGACAAGTTCACCCTGTTCCAGACCGCTGAGGACATGGTGGATTCCAACAACGCCGGCGTTCTGTTCCTGGGCGGCAATATGGTGCGCGTCCGCACCTTCGGTGAGCCCAAGGATTACGATCTGAGCAAGGATAACGATCTCCCCTCCGAGCTGGAGACCCTGATCGTCACCATTCGCGACAAGTACAGCTACCTATACGAATAATTTATTCCGCGACTAAAAAGAGGAGGGCCTCGGCCTTCCTCTTTTTTCATGTGATTTTCACCGATATCGCCGCTGGCGACACGGAAAGCTTGTGTCACAACATTCCTGCCATATTTTTTTCTTCCATGGCAAATCGTGGTGGATTTTTGCTAATTATGTGGTATAATATGCTTGTTAAGTTATATTCATTGGTACGGACTTCGGGCAATACCCAACTTGACCCGTATCGTATAATACATATTTTATCCTTTCCGAAACGGAGGTTATCCCATGAAACGACTGTTCCGCGGCGGTACGGTGGTATCCGGCAAGGGTACCCGCCGAGCTGATGTGCTCATTGAAGACGAAAAGATCATCAAAGTCGGCCGCAACATTATGGATCCTGCGGCTCAAATCATTGATGTGACCGGTATGCTCCTGATGCCCGGCTTCATCGACGCACACACCCATTTCGATCTGGATGTCTGCAACACCACCACCGCCGATGATTTCACCACCGGCTCCCGTGCGGCGCTGCGAGGCGGCACCACTACCGTAATCGACTTTGCCTGCCCCAACAAGGGAGAAACGCTGCACGACGGTCTGAAGCTGTGGCACGAAAAGGCCGATGGCAAGACCTACTGCGACTATGGTTTCCACATGACCATCGACGATTGGAACGAGACCATTGCGCGCGAGATCGACGATATGTACGCCGAGGGAATTTCCTCTTTCAAGATGTACATGACCTATCCGGCCATGATGATCGGCGACGAGTTGATGTACCATGCCCTGAAAAAGCTGAAGGAAAAGGGCGGCATCTGCGGCGTACACTGCGAAAACAGTGGCGTCATTGATGCGCTGGTATCCGAAAAGAAGGCGCAAAATCAGATGGGCGTTTCCTCCCATCCCGAAACCCGTCCGGACTATCTGGAGGCCGAGGCCGTCAGCCGTTTGCTGCGTATCGCCCAGGCCGTGGATATTCCCGTAGTGATCGTGCATCTGACCAATGCCGCCGCTTTGAAAGAGGTGGAGGCCGCCCGCAAACGCGGTCAGAAAGTCTATGTGGAGACCTGCCCCCAGTATCTGGTGCTGGACAACACCGTCTATTACAATGAGGATTATCTGGAGGCCGCCAAATTCGTCTGCTCTCCCCCCATCCGCACCCCCGCTGACCAGAAGGCTCTGTGGTCCGGTCTGCGCCGCGGCGAGATTCAGACCATCTCCACCGATCACTGCTCCTTTACGCTGGCGCAGAAGGAGGCCGGGCGCGGCGATTTTACCAAGATCCCCGGCGGTATTCCCGGCGTAGAGACCCGCGGCGAACTGATCTATACCGCCGGCGTCACCACCCGCAAGATCAGTCTGGCCACCATGTGCAAGGCACTCAGTGAGAACCCCGCCAAGCTCTACGGTATGTATCCACGCAAGGGCATCATCGCAAAGGGTGCCGACGCCGATATTGTAATCTATGATCCCCAGGCCGACCATGTGATCCGCGCGGAGGACATGGTGGCCAATGTAGATTACAACCCCTACGAGGGTTTCATCACCCGCGGCAGTATCGCCCAGGTGTGGCTGCGCGGCAATCTGGCTGTGGATCACGGCACCGTGGTGGCAGCGTGTAACGGTCAATATATCGCCCGCGGCAAAAACGCTCTCTAATTTCCCATACCAATATCAGGAGGCTGAACCAAATGAAATTCACCTTTGAGTATATTCTCTATTGTCAGTCCCCCGCCCTGTTTCTGGCGGCACTGCTTTTGCTGATCTGCTATCTGATCCGCAAGCGCAATCAGCATGTGCGGGCTGTATTAGACCTGATTGTCTGCATTCTCTGCGTGGCGGCGGGTATCGCTCTGTACTATCTCGCCATGCTGCATGAGGTCTTTACCATCAAGGATTTCTGGCAAATTCGTGTGCCCGGTTGGGTAGGATTGATTATTGTGGCCGCGATTTCCGTTTTCCTGATGTGCCGCGCCTTCAAGCGGGTCTCCGACAAGCGTCAGGCACAAAAGAATGCCAACCGCGCCGAAAATGCCCGCCGTCAGGAAATGGAGGAAATCCGTCAGCAGGCCTACGCCTCCGGCATGGCTGATGCCATGGCAGCGGAAACCCCCAAACCCATCGCTCCTGAAACCCCCATCGCGGAAGCCGCCACCGCCGAAATGGCCACCGAGGCGGCGAAACCGATTACTCTGACCACGGATGCACCAGACGATCTTTAAAAAATATCGCACGGGGAGTCGGATGCTCCCCGTGTATTGTTATTGCGTTACGAAGATGATAAAACGGAGGATCAATCATGCATATTCCCCATGGCTCTACGCAAGAGCTGGAGCTGGAGCTTTTTGAACCGGCACTTCAGCAGGCGCTGTGTCCGTCGGAGTCCTACGATGTGTCCCGCTGGCTGTATGTGCCCAACGCATACTCTGAATACCGATACATCCTTGGCACACGCGGCGAAAATCCCCTGATCTGCATCGGGATCAATCCCTCCACTGCTGCCCCGGACGCGTTGGATCCTACACTGCAATCCGTGCAGCGCATTGCGCTGCATAACGGCTATGATAGCTTCTTAATGTTCAATGTCTATGCCCAGCGCGCTACCCGCCCCGATGATATGGAGAAAAGCTGCAATGCGGCACTTCACGAGGAAAACCGCAAGGCGTTCCGCTATCTTCTCTCTCTTTCTTCCCAACCGGCAATCTGGGCCGCTTGGGGGAACATCATCGACAAGCGAAAATACTTAACAGATTGTATGCGTGATTTTGCCGCCGACGGAGCCGCTGTCGGTGCCCGCTGGTACACCGCAGGCCCCCTGCTGAAATCCGGTCACCCGCACCACCCGCTGTATCTCAGGCGCGACACCAAACTATTGGATTTCGACATTGTGACATATCTGAACAAATAAAAAAACGGAGGAAACCCGTGTGGGGTTTCCTCCGTTTTTTATCTCGTTTGCTTATTCCACGGTCACGCCGCGCTGGGCAAAGCCCTTCACCATCAAGTCGAGATCCGGCTCGATATGCAATGGCTCACCGGCGGATTTGATGGCATTTGCCACATCCTTCAAACCGTTGCCGGTCACCACGGAAACCACGGTAGCGTCCTTCTCGATCAGACCCTCTTCGCAGGCCTTCTTCAGAGCAGCAGTACCGGTGACACCGGCAGGCTCACCAAACACGCCGCAGGTGCGTCCCAGCAGACGCTGGGCGGCCAGAATCTCCTCGTCGGTGACATTCACGGCAATGCCGCCCGACTCACGAATGGCCATCAGCGCCTTATCGGCGTTGCGGGGCACGCCCACGGAGATGGAATCGGCGATGGTATTCTCCTCCATGGGATACCAGTCCTCACCCGTCTGGATGGCGCGGTTCAGCGGATAGCAGCCATAGGACTGGGCGGAGATCAGACGGGGCAGCTTGTCAATGAAGCCGATAGCGTACAGATCCTTGAAGCCCTTCCACACGCCGGCAATGGTGCAGCCGTCACCCACGGAAATGGCCAGATAGTCGGGCATCTCCCAATTCAACTGCTCGGCGATCTCCAGCGCCACGGTCTTTTTGCCCTCGGACAAATAGGGATTGATGGCCGCGTTGCGATTGTACCAGCCGTACTTCTCAATGGCGGCGGCAGACATTTTGAAGGTCTCCTCGTAGTTGCCCTTGACGGAGATCACATTGGCGCCGAAGATCATTAGCTGCGCCACCTTGCCCTTGGGGGCGCGGTCGGGGACAAAGATATAGGTCTTCAGTCCGGCGGCAGCGGCGTTGCCCGCCAGAGAAGATGCGGCATTGCCGGTAGAGGAACAGGCGATGGTCTTGGCACCCGCCTCCATTGCCTTCGCCACGGCCATGGCGCTGGCGCGATCCTTCAGGGATGCGGTAGGATTCTGTCCGTCATCCTTCACCCACAGCTTGCGGATACCCAGCATCTCAGCCAGACGGGGCTCCTCGTACAGGGGGCTCCAGCCCACACGCAGAGGGGTATCGGGCGTGGTTTCTTCCACAGGCAGCAGCTCGCGGTAACGCCACATGGAACGGTTTTCCCGCGCCGCCAACTTTTCCTTGGTCAGGACGGTCTTGATATAGTCATAATCGTAAACGATATCCAGAATACCACCGCATTCGCAGTTGGTCAGGTCGGGAGTAGCCTCATAGGTCTTGCCGCACTTGACACACTTGCCGTATTTGACATTCTTCATAATGGTTCTCCTTATTACAAAACAAGGGCGGGGCTATGGCCCCGCCCTTGAGGCGATTTGGTGTGATTTCTTACAGGTTCTTCAGCAGACCGGTAGCCTCGTTGAACTCGCAGATCAGCTCATCCAGCTCCTTGGCCTGCGCATGAACGGCATCCCAGGTGTTCTCGGTATCGTACCACTGGGCGTTCAGATCCTCCACGCACATACCCTGCTGCTCAACCCAGGTGTAGTACTTCAGGTTGTGGACGCGCTTGCGGTCAGCGTAGGTCAGCTCGATCAGGTTGTCGGTCTTCAGACCCAGCATATGCAGCGCATGATCCTTGGCAGCTTCGATGGGGCTGTATGCACCGTGCATCTCGTTGAGCTCCTCAATACGGGACTTGTACATCACGGCGGAGTCGGTCAGAACGGTACCGATCACATCATTCTCGGTGAACTCATAGTACTTGGCCATCTTGATGCAGCACAGCACATTGGCGATGCCGGAGATACCCAGCCAGCTCAGCTTCTCAATAAGCTCGTCATCCAGACCCAGTTCTTCCTTCATATACTTCTTGCCGTCGGCGGTGTTGAACAGGCGCAGCAGACGCTGGGAGTCTTCATCGTCGATGGCAATGGCCATGTCGGTGTTCTTCACATTGTGGATCCAGGGGATGTGCTTATCGCCGATACCCTCGATGCGGTGGCCGCCGAAGCCGTTGTCCAGAATGGTGGGGCACTGCAGGGCCTCGCCCACTGCCAGCTTCAGGTGGGGATAGCGCTCCTTCAGCAGGTCGCCTGCGCTCATGGTACCGGCGGAGCCGGAGGTAAAGCAGGCACCGGCAAAGTTCTGACCGGGCTTTTTCACAGCCTCGAACAGGTCAGCCAGCGCATAACCGGTGACATTGTAGTGCCACAGAGGGTTGCCCATCTCGGCAAACTGGTTGAAGATCATCATGGTGGGATCCTGCTTCAGCTCCCAGGTCTTGTCAAAGATCTCCTTGACATTGGACTCGCAGCCGGGGGTGGCGATGATCTGGCCGGCGATGGACTTCAGCCAGTCAAAACGCTCCTTGGACATATCCTGGGGCAGGATCGCCACGGACTCACAGGCCAGCAGCTTGGAGTTGAAGGCGCCGCCGCGGCAGTAGTTGCCGGTGGAGGGCCACACAGCGTGATGATAGGTTGCATCGAACTGACCGGTCACCAGACGGGGTGCCAGACAGCCAAAGGAGGCACCGACCTTATGGCAGCCGGTGGGGAACCACTTGCCTGCCATGGCGATGATGCGGCAGGGTACGCCGGACAGGCTGGAGGGAATCTCCACATAGTTGGGCGTATTCTGGAACAGACCGCCGGTTTCCTTGGCCTCGTTCTTCCAGGAAATACGGAACAGGTTGACGGGATCCACATCCCACAGACCGGTATGGCTGAGCTTATCCTTGATCTTCTCCGGGATCAGATCGGGATTCTGCATCTGTGCAATAGTGGGGATGATGATGTTGTTTTCCTTGGCCTTCTGGATGTTATGCTCCAGACCAACTTTGTTGATGCTAAGATCAATTTTACCCATGTTTCTTTTCCTCCTGTTGCTTATTTGAATCAATATAAGAATACAATGTATATTTGGAAATACCGAAGTATTTTGCCACCTTATCACCGGATTTTGTCACCAAAAAGGCGCCGCTCTGGTTCAAAAACTGAATAGCGCGCACTTTATCTTCCTTGTTCATCAGTGCCACCGGCTTGCCCACCAGCGCAACAGACTGCTCGATCAGCTCATCCAGAACATTGTTGACATTGATGATCTTTTCCGGCTCACTCTGCGTCTTGTCGCGGGTGTCCAGTATCGCGCCCAGCTCCTGCTGCATCATCATCAGGCCGGAAACATCGTAGTTGATTGAAAAGATTGCAACGACATTTCCGCGGTTGTTGCGGATATAAAGGGACGATGATTTCAGAATTTTGCCGTCACGGGTCCGGGTAAGATAGCACAGGTGATCCTGCGGCTGCTTATCCTGGTGCATCAACTGATCCAATACGATCTGCGACGCGCCGTCTCCTACCTTTCGGCCGGATACATGACCGTTTTCGATATGTACAATGGAGTGGTCCGAGTGACTGCTGTTCACCTCGTGAATCACGACCTCACACTTGCTGCCGAACTGCGCGGCAATGCCGGCTGCCAGCTGCTTCAGGGTCTCCAGTTTTTTGGCCTCCATAACCCACCTCTCTGAAGTTTTCAAGTTTTCATTGCTTCGTATATTAGCATCATACCACATTTTTTTTATAAATCAATGATTTTCCCAGAAAAATTTTTAGTATTCAATAAATTTTGTTTGACATCTGTTTTCTCTGTGCTATGATAGTGGTATAGGAAATATTCTCATATGAGAATTTTGTTTGTATATCGAGTGATTATGGAGGTACACTATGGATTTTGAAGCGATTAAAAAAGCTGCTGAGGGTTATCGCCCCGCTATGGCAAAGTTCCTGCGTGACATGATTGCCATCCCTTCCGAGTCCTGCGAAGAGGAGCTGGTGGTCAAGCGCATCGCTCAGGAGCTGACCGCTCTGGGCTACGACAAGGTCGAGTTCGACAAGCTGGGCAATGTGATCGGCTGGATGGGCAACGGTGACAAGATCATCGCCATTGACTCTCATATTGATACCGTCGGCATCGGCAACATTGAAAACTGGACTGCCGATCCTTATAAGGGTTACGAAGAAGACGAGATCATCTACGGCCGCGGCGGCTCCGATCAGGAGGGCGGTATGGCTTCCGCAGCTTACGGCGTAAAGATCATGAAGGATCTGAACCTGATCCCCGAGGGCTACAAGATGATGGTCGTCGGCTCCGTGCAGGAGGAGGACTGCGACGGTATGTGCTGGCAGTCCATCGTCAACGAGTACTTCAATGGTCCCGAGGATGCCCGCAGCAAGATCGAGTTTGTCATCTCCACCGAGCCCACCGACGGCGGTATCTATCGCGGTCACCGCGGCCGTATGGAGATCCGCGTGGATGTCCACGGTGTTTCCTGCCACGGCTCCGCCCCCGAGCGCGGCGACAACGCCATTCACAAGATGGCTGAGATCATTGAGAATGTCCGCGACCTGAACGAAAATCCCGCTGATGGTTCCACCGAGATCAACGGTCTGGTGAAGATGCTGGATCCTAAGTTCAACCCCGAGCATTGGGAAGATGCCCGCTTCCTGGGCCGCGGTACCTGCACTACCTCCCAGATTTTCTATACCTCCCCTTCCCGCTGCGCTGTGGCTGACAGCTGCGCCATCTCCATCGACCGCCGCATGACCGCCGGCGAGACCTATCTGTCCTGCCTGAAGGAGATCGAGGAGCTGCCCGCCTGCAAGAAATACGCCAAGGATGTCAAGGTTTCCATGTACATGTATGACCGTCCTGCATGGACCGGTCATGTCTACGAGACCGAATGCTTCTTCCCCACTTGGATCAACAAAGAGTCCGCCCCCCATGTGCAGGCTCTGATCGACGCCCATCACGCTCTGTGGGGTGACGAGCGCCTGTACGCTGATGACATTGCCAAGGAAAAGCGCATCGGTCGTCCTCTGACCGATAAGTGGACCTTCTCCACCAACGGCGTGTCCATCCAGGGCCGCTACGGCATCCCCTGCGTCGGCTTCGGCCCCGGTGCCGAGTCTCAGGCACACGCTCCCAACGAGATCACATGGAAAAAGGATCTGGTGACCTGCGCCGCTCTGTACGCCGCTGTTCCCATGCTGTACAAGCCCGAGAACAAGGACGGCTCCGCTACCTCCTTCCGTCAGGAGCTGACCGGCAACGATATCAAGTAAAAAATACTTTTGAATCACGCTGTGAGACTTCCTGTTTACCGCAGGAAGTCTCACAGTGATCCCTGCTATTTCTGAATAATTTACATAAGGAGATTTACTGCTATGAGCAAGACTGTTGAACTGGCCCGTCATCTGAGCACGCTGAACATCAACAATATGTATAAGACCGATTTCTATTGGACCTGGGACAAGACCGATGACGAAATCGACGCCGTTTTCACCGTGGCTGATGCGCTGCGCGATTTGCGTGAGCGCAACAAGTCCACCCGCGTGTTCGACAGCGGCCTGGGCATCTCCATCTTCCGTGATAACTCCACCCGTACCCGTTTCTCCTTCGCTTCCGCCTGCAACCTGCTGGGTCTGGAGGTACAGGATCTGGACGAGAAGAAGTCCCAGATCGCTCACGGCGAGACCGTGCGTGAAACTGCAAACATGGTGTCCTTCATGGCCGATGTCATCGGTATCCGCGATGATATGTTCATCGGCGAGGGCCACAAGTATCAGAAGACCTTCATGGACGCTACCCGTGAGGGTTACCGCGAGGGTATTCTGGAGCAGCAGCCCACTCTGGTCAACCTGCAGTGCGATGTGGATCACCCCACCCAGTGCATGGCTGATATGCTGCATGTTATCCATTACTTCGGCGGTGTGGAGAACCTGAAGGGCAAGAAGGTCGCTATGACCTGGGCCTATTCTCCCTCCTATGGCAAGCCCCTGTCCGTGCCTCAGGGCGTGATCGGCCTGTTCACCCGCTTCGGCATGGATGTCACGCTGGCTCATCCCGAGGGCTACGATGTGATGCCCGAGGTGGAAGAGGTCGCCCGCAAGAACTGCGAGAAGTACGGTTCCACCTTTACCAAGACCAACGACATGAAGGAAGCTTTCAAGGACGCCGATATCGTGTATCCCAAGTCCTGGGCCTCTTTTGCCGCCATGGAAGAGCGCACCAAGCTGTACGCTGCCGGTGATCAGGCCGGTATCGACGCTCTGGAGCAGCGCCTGCTGGCTCAGAACGCCCAGCACAAGGATTGGGCCTGCACCGAAGAAATGATGAAGCTGACGCGCGACGGCAAGGCTCTGTATCTGCACTGCCTGCCCGCCGACATCACTGGTCTGAGCTGCGCCGAGGGCGAAGTGGACAACTCCGTGTTCGACCGTTACATCGTTCCCCTGTACAAGCAGGCATCCTTCAAGCCCTACATCATCGCTGCCATGATCTTCCTGGCTCAGGTCAAGGATCCCGTCAAGGCCCTGATGGAGATGGACGCTTCCAACGATACCCGCAAGGTATTCTGAAAACACACCTGTTCCCTTTCAACAATTTCGCAGCGGCGGTAAACGCCGCCGCTGCTTTTTTCTATCACTTTACTGAGGTAATGCAATATGAGTAAAAGAATTGTCATCGCTCTGGGCGGCAATGCGCTGGGCACCACGCTGGAAGAGCAATTCAACGCTGTGCAGGTCACTTCCAAGGCCATCGTCGACCTGATCGAAGAGGGCAATGATGTGGTCATCGTTCACGGAAACGGCCCTCAAGTTGGCATCATCAACAATGCCATGGTGTCTCTGACCCATGAGGATCCCACTCAGGGCTTTACCCCCCTGTCTGTCTGCGGCGCCATGAGCGAAGCCTATATCGGCTATGACCTGCAAAACGCTATCCGCGAGGAGCTTCTGAATCGCGGCATGAGCAAGCCCGTTGCCACCGTTGTCACCCAGACGGTGGTGGATCAGACCGATCCCGCTTTCCAGAATCCCACTAAACCCATCGGCAAGTTTGTCACAGCAGAAGATGCCAAAGAGATAGCCGCCAAGACCGGCTATCTGATGAAGGAGGATGCCGGCCGCGGTTGGCGCCGTTATGTGGCGTCCCCCAAGCCCATCTCCATTGTGGAGTGGCCCGCCATCAAGATTTTGTCCGAAAACGGTGCCGTGGTGATCGCCTGCGGCGGCGGCGGTATTCCCGTAACGGCAGAGGGCAATCATCTGCACGGTGCCGCAGCCGTGATCGACAAGGACTTTGCCGCAGAGCTGCTGGCAGAGCTGCTGGAGGCCGATATGCTGATCATTCTGACCGCTGTGGAGAAGGTTTCCATCAACTACAAAAAGCCCAATCAGGCGGATTTGTCCGAGCTGACCCCCGCCGATGCCGCAAAGTATATTGCCGAAGGTCAGTTTGCCCCCGGCTCCATGCTGCCCAAGGTAGAGGCCGCTGTGAAGTTCGCTCAGTCCAGATCTGACCGCACCGCGCTGATCACCCTGTTGAGCAAGGCCAAGGACGGCATCGCCGGTAAGACCGGAACCCATGTTCACCAGTAATCGGATTTTTTAGAGCTTACGCTGCCCGCATTTACTGCGGCATCAGCGGCAAAATGTCCGTATCTCTCAAATCGCAACAAACAAAGGCCGGAGGCAGATGTCTGCCTCCGGCCTTTGTTTGTTGCTGAATCCATAAACTTTTTTCACTTTCTGCATTTTTAGTTGAAATCGGTTAAATTATCCTGTATAATATGAGCTATGAATTTTTGGAATACCCAATTATTCAGGCACGCGATAAATTTTAATCCTTACTTTCAATCGTGTGTCATATTTTTTAAAGGAGGAAATTTGAATGAAAAAGTTTCTGGCTTTGATCCTCACTCTGGTCATGGCACTGTCTCTGGTCGCCTGCGGCGCCAGCAACGATGCCGATGCCGAAGGCGGCGATGGTGATGCTGCAAGCATCAAGATCGGTTACGTCTATATCGGCGATGAGAACGAGGGTTACACCGCTGCCCACATGGATGGCATCCACGCTGCCATGGAAAAGCTGGGCATCTCCAAGGACGCTATTGTCGAGTACACCGTCATTCCCGAAGATGAGACCTGCTACGACAAGTGCTGCGATCTTGCTGAGGCCGGCTGCAATGTAATCTTCACCAACAGCTATGGTCACCAGACCTACTGCGCTCAGGCCGCTGCCGAGTATCCCGAGATCCAGTTCGTCTCCATGACCGGCGACTTCGCTGCTATCTCCGGTCTGGACAACTTCTGCAACGCATTCCCCCACACCTATGAGTCCCGCTATGTATCCGGCGTTGTTGCCGGTATGAAGCTGGCTGAGCTCATCAAGGACAACAAGATCCCCGCCGACGGCTTTGACAAGGACGGCAATGTGAAGATCGGCTATGTCGGTGCTTTCCCCTATGCCGAAGTGAAGTCCGGTTACACCGCTTTCTATCTGGGTGTCAAGTCCATCGTTGAGAACGTTGTCATGGATGTTCAGTTCACCAACTCCTGGTTCGATCAGACCAAGGAAGGCGAGACTGCCAAGTTCCTGATGTCCCGCGGCTGCGTCATCATCGGCCAGCACGCTGACTCCACCGGCGCTCCCGCTGCCGTTCAGGAAGCTCAGAACAAGGAAGGCAAGGTCGCATACTCCGTCGGCTACAATGTCGACATGCTGCAGGTGGCTCCCACCGCTGCTCTGACCTCCTCTCAGAACAATTGGGAAGCTTACTATGAATATGCTCTGTCTAAGGTTCTGGCCCGCGAGAAGATCGACACCAACTGGTCCGAAGGCTATGCCAAGGATGCTGTTATGATTTCCGCTCTGGGCGAATCCTGCGCTGAGGGTACGCAGGCCAAGGTCGACGAAGTCATCGCCGGCATCAAGGACGGCTCTGTCAAGGTCTTCGATACCGCTAACTTCACCGTCGGCGGTAAGACTCTGGAATCCGCTCCTGTTGACCTGAGCTACGGTAGCTGGGATTCCAACGGCAACTTCAACGAGATCTATCACGGTGACACCGTGGAAGCTATCGTGGACGGCGCTTTCGCTGAGTCCGTGTTCCGCTCCGCTCCTTACTTCCAGCTCGACATCGACGGCATCAACCTGCTGACCAACGAGGGCTGATAAGTAATACTTTTCACTAAAATAGAGTCGCCTTATGGCGGCTCTATTTTTTTCCTTTGTTTAATCTCACAAAAATGTATTATAAATCTTGTGAAATCTAACTTTTTTTGTTGGAAACTGAAAAAAAATTTGTTATTTTTGATTTACAAGGATTGCGTCTTATGATAAAATACAACTGGTAAAATTTCAGGAAGAGGCTTTCCATTTTCACTCTTCCCGCAAAGAAAGGATGACCGCCTTGGAATCTGTATGCGCTATTAAAATGGAGAATATCACCAAGCGCTTCGGCAGTATTGTTGCCAACAAGGGCATCAATCTGGAGTTGCGCGAAGGCGAGATTTTGTCCCTGCTGGGTGAAAACGGCAGCGGCAAAACGACCCTGATGAATATGCTCTCCGGCATCTATTTCCCCGATGAGGGACAAATCTATGTTCACGGAAAGCCCGTGACCATCGCCTCCCCCAAGGACGCCTTTGACAATGGCATCGGTATGATCCACCAGCACTTCAAGCTGGTCGATGTCTTTACCGCCACTGAAAATATCGTTCTGGGTCTGGAGGACGAAGGAAAGCTTGACCTGAAAGCCGCCAGCCGCAAGGTCAAGGAGATCTGCGATAAGTACGGCTTCGACATTGACCCCGATCAGAAAATCTATGACATGTCTGTTTCCCAGAAGCAGACCGTGGAGATCGTTAAGGTGCTGTATCGTGGCGCCGACATTCTGATTCTGGACGAGCCCACCGCCGTGCTGACCCCGCAGGAAACTGACAAGCTGTTTGCCATCATGCGCGCCATGAAGGCAGACGGAAAATCTCTGATCATCATTACCCATAAGCTGCACGAGGTGCTGGATGTGTCTGACCGCGTGGCTATCCTCCGCAAGGGTGAGTACATCGGCGATGTGGCCACCAAGGATGCCAACCAGCAGTCTCTGACGGACATGATGGTGGGCCGCAGCGTCTCCCTGAATATCGACCGTCCCACGCCCGTGAATGTCAAGCCCCGTCTGGTCATTGAAAATGTGACCGCGTACGATGAGCTGGGCGTGAAGCGTCTGGACGATGTCAGCTTTACCATCAATGCCGGCGAGGTATTGGGTATTGCCGGTGTGGCCGGCTCCGGTCAGAAGGAGCTGCTGGAATCCATTGCGGGTCTATACCCCGTGGCCAGCGGCAAGATCACCTATTTCGGACCGGAAAATGACAAGCCCAGAGAACTGGTGGGACTGGATCCCATGAGCATCCGCAAAAACGGCATCTGTATGTCCTTTGTCCCCGAGGATCGTCTGGGCATGGGTTTGGTGGGTACCATGGGTATGACCGGCAACATGATGCTGCGCTCCTGGCGCAAAGGCAAGGGCCTCTTCGTGAACAGAAAAGAGCCCGAGGAACTGGCCAATCGCATTTGGAAGGATCTGGAGGTCGTTACACCCAGCACCAACTTCCCTGTTCGCCGTATGTCCGGCGGTAATGTGCAGAAGGTGCTGGTGGGCCGTGAGATCGCACAGGCACCCTCCGTATTGATGACTGCTTACGCCGTCCGCGGTCTGGACATTAATACTTCCTACACGATTTATAATCTGCTGACCGAACAGAAGATGAAGGGCGTCGCTGTCGTTTATGTCGGCGAGGATCTGGATGTTCTGCTGGAGCTGTGTGACCGTCTGGTGATTCTGTGCGGCGGTCAGGTTTCCGGTGTGGTGGACGCCCGTGCCATCACCAAGGAGGAAGTCGGTCTGCTGATGACCCAGCACAGAAAGGAGGATGCCGCAGAATGAGCACTGTCACTACTACCCGCGAACCCCTGATCCGTATCTCCAAGCGCGGCGGTGTGCTGCCGGCCTGGAAATCCTGGGGCATTCGCCTGATTGGTCTTGCATTGAGTCTTGTGGTCTGCGGTCTTTTGATCGTGGCCCTGATCGGTATCAATCCCCTGAAGGTCTACGGCACCATTATTGACGGTGCTTTGGGTACCTCCAAGCGTACCTGGGTCACCATCCGCGATTCCATGACCATGCTGTGTATCGCCGTTGGCCTTGCACCCGCATTTAAGATGCGCTTCTGGAATATCGGCGCCGAGGGTCAGATCCTGGTTGGTGGCATCGCTACCGCCGCCTGCATGATCTACCTCAAGAGTCTGCCCACCTTCCTGCTGCTGATCATCATGATCGCAGTCAGCCTGCTGGCCGGTGCCGTCTGGGGTTTTCTGCCCGGCTTCTTTAAGGCCAAGTGGAACACCAATGAAACGCTGTTCACCCTGATGATGAACTACATCGCACTGCAGCTCACCAGCTTCTTTGTGGCCAAGTGGGAAACGCCCTACGGCTCCAATAAGGTCGGCATGATCAACGCCACCGGCCACGAAGGTTGGCTGCCCAACCTGTTCAGCGATGGCTTCAACAAGGATTTCGGTTGGAATGTCGTTATCGTTCTGGCTGTTACGCTGTTCATGTATCTCTACATGAACAAGTCCAAGCACGGCTACGAGATCGCCGTCATCGGTGACTCCGAAAACACCGCACGCTATGCCGGTATCCGCGTCAACAAAGCATATGTCCGCACCATCGTCCTGTCCGGCGCTATCTGCGGTCTGGCCGGTTTTATCGCCGTATCCGGCGCATCCCACACCATCTCCACCTCCACGGCCGGTGGCCGCGGCTTCACTGCCATCATCGTGGCGTGGCTGGCCCAGTTCAACAGCGTGGTTATGATCATCTTCTCCTTCCTGCTGATTATTCTGGAAAAGGGTGCGCAGGCCATCGCTTCCCAGTACGGTCTGAGCCAGGAGGTCTCCGAAATGATCACCGGCATCATTCTGTTCTTCATTCTGGGCAGTGAGTTCTTTGTCAACTATACGCTCCGTTTCCGTGGAAAGAAGGTGACCAAGTAATGACACAACTGATCTCTCTGTTTACTTCTGCCGTTACCTTTGGTACCATCATCATGTTCGGCGCTCTGGGTGAGATCCTCACCGAGAAAGTCGGTCACCTGAATCTGGGTGTTCCCGGCATCATGTACATGGGCGGCATCAGCGGCCTGCTGGCGGCCTTCTTCTATCAGAATGCCGGCGGTACCTCCCCCATTTTGGGCTTGATTTTAAGCTTGCTGGCCTGCTTCCTGGGTGCAGCTCTGGGCGGCTTGATCTACGCATTTCTGACCATCACCCTGCGCGCCAACCAGAATGTGACCGGTCTGACGCTGACCATCTTCGGCGGCGGCGTGGCCAACTTCTTCGGCGGCAGCCTGAACGCCCTGTCCGGCGGTGTAGGCCAGATCTCCGTTGCTCTGACGGCACAGGCCTACCGCGTTCGCATCCCTGTTTTGTCCGATGCAGGTGTTATTGGCAAGCTGTTCTTCTCCTACGGCTTCATGGCTTATCTGGCCATCATCATGGCTGTCGTTATGAGCTATTTTCTGAACCGTACCCGTCCCGGTCTGCACCTTCGTGCTGTGGGTGAAAACCCCGGTACCGCCGATGCCGCCGGTATCAATGTCACCAAGTACAAGTACCTAACTACCTGTATCGGCGCCGGTATCTCCGGCCTCGGCGGCGTATTCTATGTCATGGACTACATTAAGGGCACCTGGGCCAACGACGGTATTCTGGAGGGTCTGGGCTGGCTGGCTGTGGCACTGGTCATCTTTGCCACCTGGAAGCCCCTGCGTGCCATCTGGGCCTCCTACCTGTTCGGCTTGGTCTACTGGGCCTATATGTACATCCCCGGTCTGGGACGCAGCTCCCAGGAAATCTTCAAGATGCTGCCCTATGTGGTCACGCTGGTGGTGCTGATCATCGTATCCCTGCGCAAGAAGCGCGAAAATCAGCCCCCTGCCGCATTGGGTTTGAGCTACTTCCGCGAAGAACGCTGACAACACAATCCGTTCCTCCCTCTCCCCTACTTCCGTGAGGAACCAACCAATTGGCAAAAGAGTGGGTCCTCTCCGGACCCGCTCTTTTTCTGTTCTCATGAAAGGAGTTTTACCATGTCTACTCTACTCATCAAAAATATCGCGCAGCTCGTCACCTGCGATGACAGCGACCGGGTACTTACCAACGCTGACATCTACTGTCAGGATGGCTTTATCAAACGCATCGGTCAGGGTCTGGATGTTGCCGCCGACGAAGTCATTGATGCCAGCCATATGCTCTGCTATCCGGGTCTTGTCAATACGCACCATCATCTCTATCAGGTGTTTTCCCGCAATCTACCGCAGGTGCAGAACATGGAGCTGTTCGACTGGCTGAAAACGCTGTATGAGATTTGGAAAAATCTGGATCAGGATGTCATCCGTCTCAGCAGTCTCACCGGCATGGGCGAGCTGATGAAGCACGGCTGTACCACCTGCTTTGACCACCACTATGTTTTCCCCGCCAACGCCGGTGACCTGATCGGCACACAGTTTGCCGCCGCCGATGAGCTGGGCATTCGGATGTATTGCAGCCGCGGCAGCATGGACCTCAGCGTCAAGGACGGCGGTCTGCCTCCGGACAGCGTGGTGCAGACGGTGGACGAGATCATGCGCGACTCCGCCCGCTGCATTGAAACCTATCACGATTCCTCCTACGGTGCCATGCACCGCGTGGCGCTGGCTCCCTGTTCTCCCTTCTCCGTGTCCGCCGATCTGCTGCGCCAAAGTGCCGTGCTGGCTCGTCAGTATGGCGTGCGCCTACACACTCATCTGTGCGAGACCAAGGATGAGGAACGGTTTATGCTGGAGCGTGAGGGCATCCGGCCTCTGGAATATATGGAGCGGTTGGGCTGGATCGGCGACGATGTGTGGTACGCCCACGGCATCCACTTCAACGATGAGGAACTGCGGGTGCTGGCCAAAACCGGCACCGGTGTGGCCCACTGCCCCATCAGCAATATGAAGCTCTCTAGCGGCATTGCCCGCATCCCGGAAATGTTGGAGCTGGGCGTTCCCGTGGGTCTTGCGGTAGACGGCAGTGCTTCCAATGACGGTTCCTCGCTGATGGAGGAGCTGCGGGTGGCCTATCTGCTGCACCGTCTGAATTCCAGCCGTCAGGCACCCTCCGGCTATGATATTCTGAAGCTGGCCACCCGGGGCAGCGCCCGTCTGTTGGGCCGCGACGACATCGGGCAGCTCGCCGTGGGCAAGTGCGCCGACCTCTTTATGATCGACTCCCGCCGGCTGGAACTGGTGGGCTCCTGTATCGACGCCAAATCCGTGCTGGGCACCGTGGGCGTCCGCGGCGCCGTGGATTATACCGTGATACACGGCCGTGTCACCGTTAAGAATGGTCATCTAACTACCGTGGACGAAGAAAAGGTGGCATTTGACGCCAACCGCAAGTGTATGGAATATTTGAATCAGTAAGGCAGATCATTGCAGCATGGCAAAAGAACGCCCCGACATCTGTCGGGGCGTTCTTGTTTGAAGCGTTACATCCTTTTACCTTAAATCTTGATCAGCTCATATTCTCTTGTACCGATGCCGATTTTCTCTGCGTGCTCCAGACAACTCATCCAGCTGGTTTCCGGATGGATACGATGGAAGTGGTCATGGTCGTTCTCGTCACCCTCCGCCAGAGCCGTGCCTGCAATGACGGGCTGCGCATTCACCGCGTCGGCACAGGCCATATCCAGTGCCACCGGATCAAAGCTGGCAAACATACCCACATTGGGCACCACGGCAGCATCGTTCTCGCTGTGGCAGTCGCAGTTGGGGGACACATCAATGACAATGGAGATATGGAAATTGGGACGGCCGTCAATCACCGCCTTGCTGTACTCCGCGATCTTGCGGTTCAGATCGTCAAAGCTCTCGTCATTGGCGGGGGTAATTGCATCACGAGGGCAAATGGCAATGCAGCGGCCACAGCCCACGCACTTATCGTGATCGATAGACGCCTTGCCATCGGTAACAGACGGGGCGTCATGGGCGCAGATCTTGATGCACTGACCGCAGCCGATGCAGCGCTTCTGCTTGACAAAGGGCTTGCCGGCGCTGTGCTGCTCCATCTTACCGGCGCGGCTGCCGCAGCCCATGCCGATATTCTTCAGCGCACCGCCGAAGCCGGCTTCCTCGTGGCCTTTGAAGTGGCTCAGTGAGATAAACACATCGGCGTCCATCACGGCGCGGCCAATCTTGGCCTCCTTCACCAGCTCACCATCCCTGACAGGCACATACACCTCATCGTTGCCCTTGATGCCGTCAGCAATAATGATCTGGCATCCGGTGGACAGCGGAGAAAAGCCGTTTTCCATGGCGGCATCCAGATGATCCAGTCCATTCTTGCGTCCGCCTACATACAGCGTATTGCAGTCGGTCAAAAACGGCTTGCCGCCGCAATCCTTGACAAAATCTGCCACGGTCTTTGCCCAGTTAGGGCGCAGGAAAGCCAGATTGCCCGGCTCTCCGAAATGCATCTTGATCGCTACATATTTGTTATCGAAATCAATATCACCCATTCCCGCCGTTTTCATCAGACGGTAGAGCTTCTGCTGCAAATTCTCATGGAAGTCCGCCCGCAGGTCGGCAAAATACACCTTTGATGCCACTGTCATCATTCCTTTCGGTAAATTTGAAAATAGTTTACCACATTCCCGCAAAATATGCTACAATATTTTATCATACAATTCTGCGAAAGGAGAATTACGGCAATGGGACTTCTGTCACTGACAGTCACGCCGGAACAAGTCGGCGTGACTGTAAAGCATATAGTGCGTTCCCATTGGCACCTGTCCTCCACCCTGCTGAAATCTCTGAAATGGCAGGGTGCTATCCGCGTCAACGGTGCGCCGGTAACGGTGGCCTACAAACTCCAAGCGGGCGATGTGCTGACGGTGGATATCACCGATACCGGCAGGGAAAGTTCCCATATCCTGCCGGTGGATTTTCCGCTGGATATCCTCTATGAGGACGAGGATCTGCTGATTATCAACAAGCCCGCCGGCATCGCCGTTCACTCCGCTGCACTCACCGAGGAAACCGTGACCGTAGCCGGCGCCGTGTCCCATTATCTGGGCGGCGCGGTGTTTCATCCCGTAAACCGTCTGGATCGCGGCACCACCGGTATCATGGCGGTGGCCAAAAACGGCTATATGCACGCCCGGTGCATGGCCATTCTCCATACGGACGCCTTCCGCCGAGAATATCGCGGCATTTGCGAGGGAATCCCCTCACCCCGGTGTGGCACCATTGACCTGCCCATCGGACGGGACGACGCCTCATTGCTGCGGCGGAAGATCGCATCCGACGGACTTCCCTCCCAATCGGAGTACGAGGTTTTACAAACCGGCAATGACCGTGCGCTGCTGCGTCTGCGCCCCCTCACCGGGCGCACCCATCAGCTCCGCGTCCACCTGTCCGCCATCGGTCATCCGCTGGTGGGTGACTGGCTTTACGGCACAGAGAACCGCGCACTGATCGCCCGGCCCGCTCTGCACTCATATGAGCTGTGGCTGATGCATCCCCTGCAGGAGCGTGTACTGCATCTGAAGGCACCGATACCGGAGGATATGGAGACGCTCTTGTCATCATCCGAGGCAGGACATCCGCTTTAACGGCAGCACGGCAGACTCTTCTATTTTTCGAGTTGCCGGTTGTTTCGCCGTTGGAATTATGCTATACTGCCATCATTAACGATAAGGAGGTCACGGTATGAATCTGTGTGACCGCAACGATATACAGGCCCTGCTGGGGCGGCACGGCTTCCGCTTCGCCAAGTCGCTGGGGCAGAACTTTCTCATTGAAGATTGGGTACCCCGGGACATTGCCGATGCCTGCGACGCCGATGCGCAGACCGGTGTACTGGAAATCGGCCCCGGTATTGGCCCGCTGACGCAGCAATTGGCGCAGCGCGCCGCCAAGGTGGTGTCTGTGGAGCTGGATCAGCGGCTGTATCCTGTTCTGGCGGAAACCATGGCGGGTTTTGATAACTTCACCTTGGTGCCCGGTGACATCATGAAATGCGACCTGAACGCTTTAGTTGCAGAGCATTTTGACGGCCTGCGGCCCATTCTCTGCGCCAATCTGCCCTATAACATCACCACCCCGGTACTGACGGCCTGCGTGGAAAGCGGCTGCTTTGAAAGCCTGACGGTACTCATTCAAAAGGAAGTGGCGCAGCGCATTTGCGCCAAGCCCGGCACCTCCGATTACGGCGCATTCACCCTTTTGATGCAGTATTACACCGAGCCGGAGCTGCTGTTTACCGTGCCCAATACCTGCTTCCTGCCTGCGCCTAAGGTCACCTCTGCGGTGATCCATTGCCCGGTACGGAAAGCGCCGCCGGTGGATGTGGTGTCGGAGGATGCTTTGTGGCGTACTGTGCGCGCCGGCTTTGCCCTGCGGCGCAAAACGCTGGTCAATTCCCTGCAAACCGGTTATCCGCTCCCCAAGGAGCAACTGATCCGTATCGTCACCGATTGCGGCTTCGACGCCAATGTCCGCGGTGAAAAGCTGAGTCTGCAGGAGTATGCCCGGCTGACCAACGCGCTGGCCGCTGCGCTTTCATAAGATAGACGACAAATGCCCTGCCAAACGATGTTCGGCAGGGCGTTTACTTTATTTAATGCTTTCCCAGTATTTGTTCTGCAGCGCCCCGGCCACCACGGGGCAATCAACTTTTTCGGCAAATTCCCGTACCAGCGGCCATTCCTCTTCCCGATCCACCTGGTTAATGAAGATCCGGTCATGGAATTTCTCGCGGTTTATTACCTTGGCTGCTATGGCGGGCGTGATGGATTGGCTCTCCATCACCCCTGCCAAACGCGCGTACAGCATGGGGCGATGCGCCATTTTGCTGATCGCCTTGCCAAAGCCGTCGGCGCCCAGCACCAAAATGGTGTTGTTTCGTTCCTTCGGCAAAACCGGCTCATGGATGTCGTGCGCCTTAAACGGCCGTCCCGCTGCACCGTCGGCTTCTACCAGAACATAATCTGCCGCGTTCGCCCACGGGAAGTTCGGCTCTGCCAGCTTCCCCTGCTCGGTGGGTGTTCCGGCACAGGCCACGCCGTTGTCCCGCAGCATTTTCCGCAGCGTATCCGAATCCTGCGCCACGGAATACTGCGCAGGCGGCCAGATTTTGGTGGTGGTGCACACCAGAACAGTCCCCTGCCGGCGCAATTCCTCCGCCAGATGATACAGCAGCGTCGTTTTTCCGCCGCCGCCGATCAGTGCCGTCACACCGGGCTGAATTTTCAACATCTCCGCCAGCTTCATTTGATCTTCTCCCACGCTTTCAGCAGTCCCGCCACGCTGTATCGCCCGCTATGACGGCACAGCACGCGATACAATGCGTCTACATTTTCTGTATTATGCTCTATTTCTTTGCTGTAAAGCCTAATTACTTCACAGAATTCTTCTCTTGTTTCACAGTCTGCTGCCAGCGCAAACGCCGAAATACAGCTCCAAACCGCCAATTTTGCCCACGGCAGTACCTTTCCACTGTACACGCCTCGCAACCAGAAGCGGAAGACATAGTAAATCAACAGCCGTTCGCCCACCGTTTCCCGCCAGGGTTGAGGAACTGACGGATGGGAACGCTGCAGCAGCTCGCGCCACTGCGGCGTCAAAATTTCCAACTGACGCAATTTGCGGATATACGCCGACAGTACGCTTTGCGGCACATCCCCCCGCTCGGATACACCATCCGTCGCCTCGGCCAGTGCAAGCAGTGCATCTATTCGTTTGTCCAACGGTATACTGCGATCCTGCAGCAGATCAAATGCTTTCTCCCGGGCCTTTTTCAGCCTGTAAAACAGTGAAGCGTCAATTTCATTATAGGCCGGGAGCTCATCACTTTCCTCTGTAATAAATGTAACCTTCTCATCAGACATCAAATACAACTCCGCCCACGCCGGGCAGGAGAGTCCCGGCATGATCTCCCGCAATCCGCCATACTCGGCCACAAACCGCGGATGAAGATGACAGGTGCGGCACAGGGCGTCTATGCCGCAGGCAGCGTACAGCTCGCACAGATTGCGTTCATTCAGCAGCACACAGCGACCGTGATGCCGCTTTAGCTGGCGCTCTCCGCTGCTCCATTCTGTGGCTTCCACCATCCGATCCCGCCATTCCGGCGGCAGCTTTTGCCATCGCGCCGCGCTCTCCTCATCCACCGGGATCTCCCACCCGGCACAGCAGGTATCCGGACAGCCGTCTGCCAGACAGCGAAACACCATATCTTGTACCGGCCGACATATTTTCATCGTACTGCCCTCCCTTGTCTCTGTTTTTTTATCATAGCACAGTTTTCTGCGGATTTCGACTAAAAACAGCTTTTTCGCCCTAAAATCTGGCAATTATTGACCGTTTCCTGTTCTATTCTGATTCGCTTTCATGCATATAACACTATATATGGTGTTGATTACCGTGGCACACCCTACTATATCTTGTTCTGTTTTGTACAGTTTTCACAAAAATCTTCCTTACTTTTCGTTGTTCATTTTTCAATATTTTGGTTTTGTTGTCTTGCAATGCCACAATATATAGTATATCATAGTTTTAATCGTGTTTAACAGCTATCTTCCTCATTCAGGAAGACTACATATTCTTGACGGAAAACACAACAGAAAGGGAGCTATATCATGAAAATTATCAAGCGCAACGGCTCAGAAGTTATTTTTGACATTACAAAAATCATTGTTGCCATCTCCAAGGCCAACGACACTGTGGAAGAAGTGGATCGCATGACACCGATGCAGATCCAGCGTATTGCCGAATCCGTGGAGCTGCAGTGCCAGAAGATGAATCGCGCTCCCACCGTGGAGGAAATTCAGGATATGGTGGAGCACCACATCATGGCGCACGGCGCTTTTGAGGTGGCCAAACACTACATCACCTATCGTTACACCCGCTCTCTGGTGCGTAAATCCAACACCACCGACGACAAGATCCTCTCCCTCATCGAGTGCAACAACGAGGAGGCCAAGCAGGAGAACTCCAACAAGAACCCTGTGGTGAACTCCACACAGCGTGACTATATGGCCGGAGAGGTCAGCCGCGATATCACCAACCGTATTCTCCTGCCCCAAGAGATTGTGGACGCTCACAACGAAGGTCTGATCCATTTCCACGATACCGATTACTATGCCCAGCATATGCACAACTGCGATCTGGTCAATCTGGAGGATATGCTGCAGAACGGCACCGTTATCACCGGCACCATGATCGAAAAGCCCCACTCTTTTGCCACCGCCTGCAACATTGCCACCCAGATCGTGGCACAGGTGGCCAGCAACCAGTACGGCGGCCAGTCCATCAGCCTGACTCATCTGGCTCCCTTTGTCCAGATCAGCCGCGAAAAGCTCCGCGCTACCGTCCGCGATGAGTTCGATGCCGTGGGCATTGCCGCTGACAGCGATAAGATCAACGCCGTGGCCGAAAAGCGCCTGCGTGAGGAAATCCGCCGCGGCGTACAGACCATCCAGTATCAGGTCGTTACGCTGCTGACCACCAACGGTCAGGCACCTTTCATCACCGTGTTCATGTATCTGGGCGAGGCTCGCAATCAGCAGGAAAAGGACGACTTGGCTCTGATTATCGAAGAAATGCTGCTGCAGCGTTATCAGGGCGTAAAGAATGAAAAGGGCGTGTGGGTCACCCCTGCCTTCCCCAAGCTGATCTATGTGCTGGAGGAGGACAACATCACCGAGGACAGCAAATATTGGTATCTGACCCAGCTGGCCGCCAAGTGCACCGCCAAGCGCATGGTACCCGACTACATCAGCGCCAAAATGATGAAGGAGCTCAAGGGCGATGTCTACACCTGCATGGGTTGCCGCAGCTTCCTGACTCCCGACCGCTTTACCGCCGCCGGCATCGGCAATATCGCCAACGCCGGCAACTATGAGCCGGGTAAGCGCAAGTATTATGGCCGCTTCAATCAGGGCGTTGTCACCATCAATCTGCCCGATGTGGCTCTCTCCTCCGGCGGCAATATCGAGAAGTTCTGGAAGATTTTTGACGAGCGTCTGGAGCTGTGTCACCGTGCCCTGCTGTGCCGCCACGAGCGTCTGAAGGGTACGCTGTCCGACGCCGCGCCCATCCTGTGGCAGTATGGCGCCTGCGCCCGTCTGCCCAAGGGACAGCCCATTGACGAGCTGCTGTTCAATGGCTACTCCACCATCTCTCTGGGCTACGCCGGACTGTACGAGTGTGTCAAATATATGACCGGCAAGAGTCACACCGATCCCTCTGCCACGCCCTTTGCGCTGGATGTGATGAACAAGATGAACGATTCCTGCCGCAAGTGGAAGGAGCAGCACAACATCGACTTCTCCCTGTACGGCACACCGCTGGAATCCACTACCTATAAGTTCGCCAAGGCACTGCAGAAGCGTTTCGGCATCATCGAAGGGATTACCGACAAGGGATATGTCACCAACAGCTACCATGTCCATGTGACCGAACCCATCGACGCTTTCAAGAAGCTGGAGTTCGAGGCACAGTTCCAGCACCTGTCCCCCGGCGGCGCCATCAGCTATGTGGAAGTGCCCGATATGCAGAACAATCTGGACGCTGTGCTGGAGGTCATGAAGTTCATCTACGATCACATCATCTACGCCGAGCTGAACACCAAGAGCGACTATTGCCAGGTCTGCGGCTGGGACGGTGAGATTGAGATCGTGGAGGAAGAAGGTAAGCTGATCTGGAAGTGCCCCCAGTGCGGCAACACCGATCAGGATAAGATGAATGTGGCACGCCGTACCTGCGGCTATATCGGCACCCAGTTCTGGAATCAGGGTCGTACGCAAGAGATCAAGGATCGCGTACTGCACCTGTAATTATCTGAAAATAACCATTATGGGCGGACTTCTGTCCGCCCATTTTCCCCAAAAAGGAGATTACCATGTACTACGGTGAATTAAAAAAATGTGATATCGCCAACGGCATCGGCGTGCGCGTCACGCTGTTCGTGTCCGGCTGCACCAACCACTGCCCCGATTGCTTCCAGCCCCAGACATGGGATTTTTGCTACGGAAAGCCCTACACCGCCGACACCGAGGCGGAGATCTTCGCCGAGCTGGACAAGTCCTATGTACAGGGACTTACCGTCCTGGGCGGTGAGCCATTCGAGCCGGAAAATCAGCGCGAGCTGGTAAAACTACTGAAAAAAGTAAAGGAACACTATCCCGACAAGACCGTCTGGGTCTTTTCCGGCTTCACGCTGGATCGTGAGCTGCTGGTGGATGGCTCCCATCCCCGCTGCGAGGTGACCGATGAGATGCTGTCTTACATTGATGTGCTGGTAGACGGGCGGTTTGTGAAGGAGCTGAAGGATATCTCCCTGCAGTTCCGCGGCAGCCGCAATCAGCGCGTCATTGACATGAATAAAACTCGTGAAACCGGTGAGATCACCATCTGGGAAAAACTGCGCCGGTAAACTCGTTTCTCTGACAAAAAGACACATTATATAAACACGGCTTTGCCCGTCAAATTAAAACCCCCGGCTACGCCGGGGGATATTTATTGCGTCTTTATCTTATTTTTCTTCCAGCGCTGACACGCCTAATCATCAATGGGGATCAACTGGCCCAGAACCACAAAGCGCGCGTTGTCATACTCATAGGAACAGGTAGACAGCGTGACAAGCCGATATGCATCGGAATACTCTGCCTTCGCGGTAAAATCGGAATCTGCCATATACGCCTCTACCGTGTCTGCCGACAGATCAAAACTGTAAATATCGGCATCATCATTCACTACGCAGCCTGCCAGCAGATCCACGCGGTAGGTCTGCTCCGGCGTCATCAGATACAGATAAGGATGTGCCTTGTAATAGGCAGGATCCTTATAATCCGTCAGCCGACCGAACATATTGCCCGAGCGCATATTATGCCCGTATATCAATGTATTGGGCATTGAAAAATCAGCACTGCATTCGCAATCCATAAACAGTGTACCGTTGTCATTAACACTGCCGTCCAGCAGACGATGCAGATAGTATTCATTGTCACTGCCCTGCACAATGGGATAGTCCAGTCCGGTATCGGCACCGTAGAGCCAAGCAACAATATCCGAATTAGCTTCGCGCAGTGCATCAAAGTCCACTTTGATCCGCTCCGGCTCGCCCTTCTCCCGCGTTCCCTCATCAACAGCAGTTGTATACTGCATCACATCTTCGGTGACCTTCACGCTTTTGTTCTTTTCCATCATATAATGGCCAACCTGATACGCTGAAAAGGCAAAAATGCCGATCAGCACAATCAGAATGCCGTAATAGAGACCTCGTTTCAAACAATCCCCTCCTCAAATCTTTCAGATGTGCGCATTATAGCAGATATCCTAATTTTTCGCAAGAGACGGCCACAGCCCTTTACTTTCACTCCGTTCTGCGGTAGAATGAAAAAAATCCTGTGAGGAGGACTTTTATGATTTACTTTAACTGTGACTATCTGGAGGGTGCCCATCCCGCCATTATGAAAAAGCTGATGGAAACCAATCTGGAGCAGACGATTGGTTACAGTGCTGATCCCTATTGTGCAGCGGCACGCGAAAAAATCAAAGCCGCCTGTCAGGCACCTGATGCCGATGTTCACTTTCTGGTGGGCGGCACACAGACCAACACCACGGTGATCGCCTCCATCCTGCGTCCCTATCAGGGTGTGCTGGCCGCCGCATCCGGACACATTAATGTACACGAAACCGGCGCCATCGAATCCACCGGACACAAGGTGCTGACCATTCCCACAACTGACGGAAAGATTACCGCCCAACAGATCGACGAAAATTGCTATGCCCTTGCCCATGACGACAACTATGAGCACATCGTTCAGCCGGGCATGGTCTATCTCTCCCATCCCACAGAGTACGGTACGCTCTACACCAAGGATGAGCTGACCGCCATCTCCGAGGTATGCCGCAAGTGGCAGATCCCGCTGTTTCTGGATGGTGCCCGTCTGGGCTACGGCCTTATGAGCGATGTCTCCGACTTGACGCTGCCGGAGCTGGCACACCTGTGTGATGTCTTCTATATCGGCGGCACCAAGGTGGGTGCGCTGTTCGGCGAGGCAGTGGTCATCATGAACGACGCGTTGAAGCGCGACTTCCGCAACATGATGAAGCGGCACGGTGGTATGCTGGCCAAGGGGCGTCTGTTGGGCATCCAGTTTGAAACGCTGTTCACCGACGATCTCTATTTTACCATTTCCCGCCACGCCATTGATATGGCCATGCAGATCCGCGATATTTTCGTTTCTGCCGGCTATCCCCTGCTGTTTGATTCTCCCACCAATCAGCAGTATCCCATTCTGCCGGATGAGGATTTTGCCGCGCTGCGTAAGGATTTCGGCTTTGAGTTCTGGGAGCGTGTGGATGAAACACATTCCGGCACCCGTTTCTGTGCCAGCTGGGCCACCACGCAGGAAAATGTGGATGCCCTGCGCCAAGCCGTGCAGGCGCTGAAAAAATAATATTCGATCCGTAAAATAATGCGTCCGAAAAAATTTCGGACGCATTATTTTTAATACTTTTTGGCGGAAATACTGCAAATCTTCGCTTTGATTCCCTTGTTTGCCATAGCTTCACCGATTTTGCTTTTCAGCAGATTGCGCTTCTTGTTGATCAGATCCACGACCAATTCATTTTTCTTATCCTGACTCATTTTACCCAGCACCTTCCGGGCCGTGTTGGCGGCAAATTCCTTTTTACTGCCCACCAGCTTGCCCATCAAACCGCCCTTGGCTTCCAGATTTTCCGCAACCATGGGCACCAGCAACTCGGCCACGCTGTCATAATCAACCGAATCTACCAATATTCTGACTTCGATCATTTTTCGATCCTCCTTTTACATGGAAAAAGGCACCGGAAAATTCCGGTGCCTTCAATATACCACAAAATTCCCAAAAATGGTACTTCTTTTTTACAGCTGGGGGCCTGCTTCCACCAGTGCCTTGCCGGCCTCGTTGGTTTCGTACTTGGCAAAGTTCTTCACAAAGCGGCCGGCCAGATCCTTTGCCTTGGCCTCCCATTCGCTGCTATCTGCATAGGTGTCGCGGGGATCCAGAATGGCGGGATCCACACCGGGCAGAGCCGTGGGCACCTCAAAGTTGAAGTAAGGAATCATCTTGGTGGGGGCGGACTTAATGGAACCGTCCAAAATAGCATCAATGATGCCGCGGGTATCCTTGATGGAGATACGCTTTCCGGTGCCGTTCCAGCCGGTATTGACCAGATAGGCCTTGGCGCCGCTCATCTTCATGCGCTTCACCAGTTCTTCGGCATACTTGGTGGGATGCAGCTCCAGGAATGCCTGACCGAAGCAGGCGGAGAAAGTGGGCGTGGGCTCGGTGATGCCGCGCTCGGTACCGGCCAGCTTGGCGGTGAAGCCGGACAGGAAGTAATACTGGGTCTGCTCCGGGGTCAGGATGGACACGGGAGGCAGCACGCCAAAGGCATCAGCCGAGAGGAAAATCACATTCTTGGCAGCAGGAGCGGCGGAGATGGGACGCACGATCTTCTCAATATGGTCGATGGGATAGCTGACGCGGGTATTCTCGGTCACGGACTTATCGGCAAAGTCGATCTTGCCATTCTCATCCACGGTGACATTCTCCAGCAGCGCATTGCGGCGGATGGCGTTATAAATGTCGGGCTCGGACTCCTTGTCCAGATTGATGACCTTGGCATAGCAACCGCCCTCGAAGTTGAACACGCCCTTGTCGTCCCAGCCGTGCTCGTCATCGCCGATGAGCAGGCGCTTGGGGTCGGTGGACAGCGTGGTCTTGCCGGTACCGGAAAGGCCGAAGAAGATGGCGGTATTCTCGCCGTTCATGTCGGTGTTGGCGGAGCAGTGCATGGCAGCAATGCCCTTCAGGGGCAGATAGTAGTTCATCATGGAGAACATACCCTTTTTCATCTCGCCGCCGTACCAGGTGTTGATGATGACCTGCTCGCGGGAGGTGATGTTGAAGGCCACACAGGTCTCGGAGTTCAGGCCCAGCTCCTGATAATTCTCCACCTTTGCCTTGGAGGCGGTATAGACCACGAAGTCGGGCTCGAAGCTCTTCAGTTCCTCCTCGGTGGGCTTGATAAACATATTGCGGACAAAGTGTGCCTGCCATGCCACTTCCATAATAAAGCGAATGGCCATGCGGGTATCCTTGTTGGCACCACAGAACGCATCCACCACAAACAGACGCTTGCCGCACAGTTCGTTGACAGCGATATTCTTCACCGTATGCCAAACATCCTCGCTCATGGGATGATTATCATTCTTATACGCATCGGAAGTCCACCAAACGGTGTCCTTGGCGTTTTCATCCATGACAATGTACTTGTCCTTGGGGGAACGGCCGGTATAGATGCCGGTCATCACATTCACGGCGTCCAACTCGGTCATCTGACCGACTTCATAGCCGTCCAGACCTTCCTTGGTCTCCTCGTCAAAGAGGACCTCATAGGACGGGTTATAAATAATTTCTGTGGTATCGGAGATGCCATACTTCTTCAGATCAATCGCAGCCATAAGATATTCTCCTTTTATATTTGGATACGCTCCAATTTGATTTCCATATTCCCCCATGATAGAGGTTACCTGTATTATACCACGCCATTTTTCAAAAAGCTATCACTGGCATACATCATTTTTCACAATTTTATAAGCCGGTCCGATAAAAAATCAGGCCACCTTGGGGCACCCTCCGTAAGGAAGGTGCCCCAAGGCGGCCTTTGTATCTAAATTAAATGTCGTTTTTTTGTGAGACGGTGTAACCTTTGTGGTTATGCCGTTTTTGTTTGTTCTGCTTTCAAGCGCTTTTGGAAAGCTTCTTCCATTTCCTCCGGCGTCATTTCACGCATGATGCCGACACCGCTGAAATAGATGTCAAGAAGCTATACCCGCTTCCCGTCAATGTATCTCGGCGCGTGTACCTCAATCTTTTCGACATATTCGTGTACGATCTCCGGAGTAAGCTCGGTAAATTCGGTAAGCCGTTTTACCTTCTCGATGAATTTCTGCAAGCCGACGGATTTGTCCGTTTCACCCGAAAGGAATCACCCAGTCATCTTGCAAACATCCTGATATTCGGATATAATATATCTTGTAGAATTGTATTTATTGGAGGTGTGCCAATGGAGGGATATATGTCAGCGCGGGAAGCGTCCTACAAATGGGGCGTGTCAGAGAGCCGCGTACATAAGCTCTGTCAGGCGGGACGTATTCCCGGCGTGAGCCGGTTCGGCAG
>JAGHUH010000010.1 GCA_018064925.1 Candidatus Cacconaster stercorequi
GTGGCTCAGTTGGTAGAGCAGCTCACTCGTAATGAGCAGGTCGCCGGTTCGAGTCCGGCCACAAGCTCCAAGCAAAAAGACCGTCCCATTGGGGGACGGCCTTTTTGCTTTATAACTCGCCGGACGAGAAGTTTATACCCCCTTGCGGGGTAAGTCCGGCCACAAGCTCCAAGCAAAAGAACGCCACCCGGAAACGATTCCATAGAGCAGCTGTTTTGTTTTGGAAGTGATTTTTGAAATTGCCATTTGTAAGATAAAATCATAATGCCAAGGATAATAGACTGCAAAAGAAAAGCGTCGGCGTAGATGATCGGCTTTGCGGAATCTGAATAACGGACGGTAGGGTGATATTGTGGAAAGAAAACAGCATCAGATAAAAGTGGGGCTCGCACTGGGCTTTGTGTTAGTTATACTGGGGGGCTGCTTCGGTGCTCATAGCCAGCATCCGATACGGTGTTTTAGAAGAGCATGCGCACATTGAACAATCCCAGACGAAACAGATCGAATTTGTGGATCAGGCGCTCCATAATGTGATCGGCGTTTATCACAGTATGATACATCAGATGTTCCGGGCAATTTAATATGGAAGAAGAAACAGAGAACGCTCTGCCGACTGTGGCGGTTGGCAGGGCGTTTTACTGTGGCGAGATATTGACGGATGTGGTAAAATAAAAGGTAAGATTTAAAAATCTATGGGTTTGAGCACAACCTAAATGTGGCTCGATATGTTATGGCGTATATTCCTGAGAAGCATCAAAAATATGATTTATTACCAAGAAGCAGAAAGCACGGTGGAGAAGTGTTTTCTTATCCTCCGCTTTTGGATACCTTGGAAAAATATCTTCCGGAGGGATACAACATGATGCCTTATGGATATGATAGTTATGATGCTTACTATACAGAAATGGATATGTATGCATCTAAGTGGTTTCAGGACGAGAAAATAGCTGATTTATATAAGAAGTTCAAACAAGAAATGCGTCAGATGAATATTAAAGAACATTGGTCGGTTCTTAGGTATGTTGGGAAAAGTGATGAACGATTATTCGGACTTACTCATGGAAACATCTACTATTGGCCATGTAGTTTGGATAGACCTGTGTACGAAGGTGTTATCGATGACGAAGAATTTACATCATATTGGTATTCAACTGAAGCAAGCGACTGGGAGATTCTTGAGGACCCTACAGGCATGGCATACAGAACTATTTATGAAAAGGGAAAAGGATATACCAGCAGAAAAAGATATGAAAATGTGATGAACCAATTACATAAGATGGCTGAAGAGTAAGGACTTAGTTAACATCGATTCATATTGTGAGAGTAGTATTTGCACCCCTGTCTACTACGGTTCTACTACTACAGCTTGCGGGGGCTTGCACTATTTTGCCCTATTCCGGCAAAACTGTGACAGAAAAACAGGAAATACATAAGAAAAATGATGCCGTAAACGCAAGCAAATCGAGGCAGAATACGGCATTTGAGGAGTTATACAGAAATGATTAAAGTTTTATTTATCTGCCACGGCAATATCTGCCGCAGTCCTATGGCGGAGTTTGTGATGAAGGAGCTGGTGCGTCAGCAGGGACGCGAGGACGAATTTTACATCGCATCGGCAGCTACCAGCACCGAGGAAATCGGCAACGGCGTATATCCTCCGGTGCGAAAGCTGCTGCGTGCCCATGGCATGGACTGCGGCGGCAAGACGGCGCGGCAGATGACGGCGGCGGATTATGATGCGTTTGATCTGCTCATCGGCATGGACGAGGCCAATGTGCGCAATATGAAGCGCATCTGCGGCGGCGATCGGGACGGAAAAATCAAAATGCTGCTGGATTACACGGATCATCCCTGTGCTGTGGCTGATCCGTGGTACACCCGGGATTTCGAGGCTACATGGCCCGATGTCAATGACGGCTGCCGCGGATTGCTGCGTCAGCTTTGACAGATGGCACCGCGATGGCGTATAATAAGCGGGAACAGACGAATGGACTGTCCATCGGCGGGCAGAGGAGGAAACGAATGAAATTTTGGAAAATGAACGGCGCAGGCAATGATTTTATCATTATCAACAATATCGAGGAGCAACTGCCAGAGGCGTGCTTTTCGACGCTGGCAAAGACGCTGTGCGAGCGGCATCTGTCCATCGGCGCCGATGGCCTGATGGTGGTGGACAAGCCCCGTCAGGGCGGCGACTATCGGATGCTGTTCTATAATTCCGACGGCAGTATGGGCGAGATGTGCGGCAACGGTGCCCGCTGCATCTGCCGCTATGGATATGAAAACGGATTGGCCGGCGAAGTGCAGATCGTGGAAACCACGGCGGGCATTGTGACCGGTCAACGCATGACAGAGCGGCTCTACCGTGTGCGGCTCAATGACCCCTCGGTGGTGAAGCTGGATCTGCCGCTGGAGGTGGATGGCAAGACCTGGATCGGCTCCTATGTGGAGTTGGGCAATCCCGGCATCCCTCACGCGGTGGTGGCCGTGGAGGACTTGAAGAACTATCCGGAACGGGCGCTTTTTGATCTGGGATGCAAACTGCGCTATCATCCGGCATTTCCCAAGGGGGCCAATGTGAATTTTTACGAGATCACAGGGCCTGATCGAGTATATGAGCGCACCTATGAACGGGGGGTAGAGGATTTTACCTACGCCTGCGGCACCGGTACCGGATCTCTGGTGACGGTGCTGACACGGCAGGGCAAGGTCAGCGGACACGATGTCCATGTGACCATGACCGGCGGCGAGCTGATTATCGACATCCATAAAAACGGTGACGGCGAAGATCTCCTGCTCACCGGCTCCACCAATATCGTGGCAAAGGGTGAGGTCACCGACGAAGAACTGGCAATCTGAATGAAAACAGAACATCCGGCAGACAAGTTGTCTGCCGGATGTTTTTTCGTATGTTTGGAATTTTCTTTACAGACTAAATCTGCGGCGGTACTCATCGTAGTACTTGGCAAAGGTTTCGGATTTTACTTCCCGCAGACTGTTCAGATACTCATGGGTGTCAAAGTCGTCAGACTGCAGCTCAATCATGGCCACGCCGATGTTGCTGCAGTGATCGGCTACACGCTCATAGTTGGTGACCAGATCATTGAACACGAAGCCGTGGTCATAAGTGCATTGTCCCTGACGCAGACGCTCTACATGGTGCAGCTTCATTTCGTCGCACAGCCCGTCGATGATCTCCTCCAGCGGCTCGATGCGGTTGGCGGAGAGTATATTGCCGTTGATGAATGCGTCGATGGCCAGATACAGGATCTCGGTAACGGCACCCTCCATCACGGTCAGCTCATGGGCACCGGCGTCGGAGAAGCTGATGTTCTTATCCTTGATCTCCCGGGCGGATTCGGCAATATTCAGTGCGTGGTCGGAGATGCGCTCAAAGTCGGAGATATTGTGCAGGAATTTACTGACGGCCTCGCTTTGATCGGTAGTCAGGGACTGACTGGTGATCTTCATCAGATAGGTACCCAGCTTGTCCTCGTAGCGGTCCAGTGTTTCCTCCAGCTCGGCCACGGCACGGAATCCATCCGCGGTGTAGTGGCTGCGCAGGGCAATGGCGTCCATGATGTTTTGCTGTGCTTTTTCCGCCATGGAATTGGTGACCAGACGGCTCTGCTCAATGGCCAGTGCCGGATGGGTGAGGAAGCGTTCTTCCAGACGATCCATATCCAGATCGGCGGGCTGCTTGCTGGTGGGCTTTTCCCGTACCAGCATACAGGCCAGCTTTTCGATGAGTCGGATAACGGGGAAGAGCACCACCACGGTGACCAGACGGAACATGGTATTCAGTGCGGCCACGGTCACAGCCGACATGGTGGCGTTCAGGAACGAGAAGGGATGCAGGGCGTTGATGGCGTAGAACACCACACCGCAGAAAACAGCACCGAAAATGTCAATGAGCAGATGCACCACAGCGGTGCGCTTGCCGTTGATGTTGGCACCCAGAGAACTGATCAGTACGGGCAGCGCGCCGCCCACGGCGATACCCAGGATGATGGGATAGGCGGTGGAGAAGCTCAACGCACCGGTCATGGCCAATGCCTGCAGGATACCCACAGCGGCGGCAGAACTCTGGATGATGGCGGTGAATACCATACCCACCAGAATGCCCAGCGCGGGATTGGAGAACTTGGTCATCAGACTGATGAAGGATGCACTCTCCCGCAGGGGAGTGACGGCGGCGCTCATGGCGCTCATGCCGTACATCAGCACGGCGAAGCCCAGCAGGATGTTGCCCACCTGGTGGTTGGAGGGCTTTTTGCTGAACTTGCGCAGATAGATGCCCACGATGGCGAACAGGCCCGTGATGGTGGCACTGGAGAAGAGCTCCACCCATCCGCCGCCGCTGATGGAGCTGAGGCAGATGATCCAGCCGGTGATGCTGGTGCCCAGAATGGAGCCGAGAATAATGGAGATGGCGTGACGGAACTGCATCATGCCGGAGTTTACGAAGCCGATGACCATCACGGAGGTGGCGGACGAGGACTGGATCAGCGCGGTGACGCCGGTGCCCAGCAAAATTCCCTTCAGCGGACTGCTGGTCAGGCGGTAAAGCACCACCTCCAATTTGTTGCCGGCCACGATATTCAGGCCGTCGCCCATCAGAATGATACCGTACAAGAAAAGTGCCAGACCGCCCAGCAGCGACACAATGTTTGCAATACCCATAGACGCAAACCCTCCCACGATAATGATTGTATCATTCAGTATACAGGAAATGCGGCACTTTGTCGACAGGAAAAACCATAAAACCCATACAAAAAAGCTGACGCATTTTGTGTGCAGTTCCATACCATAATAACAGACGACCGGCGGATTGATTGCGAAAACACTGCGCCGAAGCAAAAGATCCTTTTCGAAGAAAAGTCATTCTTGCCAAGCCATTCCCATACGGTTATAATAAAGCCGTTACACCCATGAAACATTCGGAATAATCAGGAGTGGATACTATGCTGACACACTGTTTGGTCGTATTTCTGGTCTCTATGGTGCCGCTGATCGAGCTGCGCGGTGCGATCCCCTACGGCGTGGCGTTTGGCTTGCCGTTGTGGCTGACCTATCTCATTGCCATTGTGGGCAATATGCTGCCGGTGCCCATTATTTATCTCTTTGCCCGTAAGGTGCTGGTCTGGGGCAAGGATAAGCCCGTCATCGGCGGCTTTTTTACCTGGTGTCTGGAGAAAGGCACTCACGGTGGTGAAAAGCTGAAGGCCAAGGCGGGCCGCGGCCTTTTCTGGGCGCTGCTGCTGTTCGTGGGTATCCCGCTGCCGGGTACCGGCGCGTGGACAGGGACGCTGGCCGCCAGTTTGCTGAACATGGGGCTGAAAAAGAGTACGCTGGCCTGCATGGGCGGCGTACTGCTGGCAGGCTGCATTATGGGCATCCTCAGCGTGCTGGGCGTGTCGGCCTTCGGCGCCATCGTGGGATAGAGAAAAATGAAGAAATATCAGGGCACGGCGTCTCGCCGTGCCCTGATATTATGTAATAATGTATTATTTGATTTCTTCCAGATATTCCGCGCCCTTGCCCTGATAGATGTTCTGCATCTCGCGATCCACCTCGAAAATGGCCTCGGAGCACACCCGCAGACGATTGGCGTCGTTGTCGCTGAAGGCACGGCTGGATTTGTAGCGCAGCTCATGCTCAAGACTGGCCCACATATCCATGGCAATGGTGCGCAGTTGGATCTCTACCGGCAGCTGCAGCGTTCCCTCGGAGATCACGATAGGCACATTGACGATCAGGTGCAGACTGCGGTAGCCGGACTCTTTGGGAGCCTTGATATAATCGGCCTCGCGGATGACCTGAAAGGATTCGCTGCGGGTCAGCAGACTGCGCAGATAGTAGATATCGTCCAGATAGTTGCAGATGACACGAATACCGGCCACATCCTGAATGTGGGCATAGATATTGTCGATGGTCACATCATAACCGCGGCGGCGGAGCTTTTCGGCAATGCTGTCCGGCGTCTTGATACGGTGCTCAATGTGGTGGATGGGAGAGTGGTCATACAGACTGGCAAACTCTTCATCCAAAATCTCCATCTGCGTCACGGCGACCTTCAGCGCACTGCGATACAGGTGATTGACTCGCACCATACCCTGCGCCAACTCCTGCTGTTTGGGGGATGCGCCGTTGGGGACGGGGATGTTCTTCAATTTGATACTACCCTTTTCAACCATCGTCCATGCTCCTCCATTTTTTTGCTATCATGTAAATTACATTTTAGCGCAGATGTGTGACCTGCGTGTGAACAACGGGAAAATTTTGCCGCTGACTTTTCTTATTATAATGGGTCGAAGCAGGCAGGTCAATACAGAGCAGGGAGGCAAAGCGGTGGAATAGCGCCGAGTGGGCGGTTGGCTGCCTGTGCATTTATCATGCAAACAATCTGCTTTGCAGAACAATATCGTGCAAAAGCGTCAAAACAGGCGGTGTTAAGAGAGATTATCTTGTTTTTTTCGTGGAGGAGAGGGGCGAATGGAGATTAATGGAAATTTTGGAGCGTTGACAGTTGTTTTGACCAATAATTCAGAATATTTTTTTGATGAGCTGTCAATTGTATTTTTCAATTGGATAGTGTATCATATAAATGTCAAAGTTTGGCTTTTCTATTGCTTAAGGAAAGCCATGATTGACAAAATGATAAAGTATTGTTAAAATTATATTAAGAATGTGAATAAATTGTAATCACCTGCGACTTTTCTGCAATTTATTCACAGTTTATTTACAATTATCGCTGTAGCCGTTGCTATACGGGGAATAATCGTATCTGTGCAATGAAGCAAGGCGGATGGAGGTGCCCGATGGCGACTGGACAATATATCATAGGCGGCCTGATCGGGTTGGTTTTCGGCACCGGTGTGGCGTGCTTGAGCGCATGGCTGTCCGCCCGCAGCTTGGAGACAAGCAAAACAACACTGGTGCTGGGTGTCAGTTTTCTGCGGCAGTTATTTGATATTGCGGCGTTGCTGATCGTGTATCTGCTGCGCAATGTGCTGCCGTTTCCACTGTATGCTCTGCTGATTGGTACGGCGCTGGGTCTAAGCATCGGCGGCATTGTGCTGGCGGCACGAATCGGCAAGAAAATGGACAAAAAACAGAAGAATTGATGGATAGAAGTAATTAAATTTTGAAAGTTTAGGTAGAGAGGTGAGAATATGGAAAATACCGCGAATGTACTGTTTTCCATTGGCCCGCTGGAGGTAACGAAAGCAGTGGTGTCCATGTGGGTCATCATTGCGGTTATCGGGATTGTCAGTTTTATCGCCACACGGCGATTGAAGGATGTACCCGGCCCCATCCAGAATGCGGCGGAAATGGCAGTGGCAAAGCTGCAGGATTATTTTACCGGCAATATGGGCGCTGAAAATGCGCGCCGCTACTTCCCTGTGATGGCCACATTCTTTGTGTTCATTGTGGTGAGTAACTATTCCGGACTGCTGCCCGGTGCAGGAAAGCTCTTTTCCGTGCCCACGGCAAACCTGTCTACCACGGCAGGTCTGGCGCTGATCGCGTTTTTCACCACGCATGTGGTGGGCGTCAAGCGCAGGGGCTTTGTGGGGTATCTGAAAACCTTCCTGACTCCCTTTGCCGTGATGCTGCCCCTGACGCTGATCGAGCAGCTGGTGCGTCCGCTTTCTCTGGCGCTGCGACTGTACGGTAACCTGTACGGCGAGGAAATGGTCACCGAGCAGTTGGGTGAGCTGTTCCCGCTGCTGCTGCCGCTGGTCATGCAGGTATTGAGCCTGCTGTTCTGCCTGATTCAGGCTGTCGTTTTCACCATGCTGCTGTCGGTGTACGTCACCGAGGCGGTGGAAGACGAGGAGTAATTTGTTCACAATTTTAAAGTAAGGAATAAAACAAAATTTTAGGAGGAAACAAGTATGACTTCAGGAATCATCGCATTGGCTGCCGCATTGGCAATCGCACTGAGCACCATCGGCCCCGCTATCGCGCAGGGTACCACCGCATCCAAGGCCATGGAGGCTATGGCTCGCCAGCCCGAGATGGCCAATACCATCCGCTCCAACATGATCATCGCTCTGGCTCTGATGGAGGCCCTGACCATTTACGGCCTGCTGATCGCCTTCATGCTGATCGGCAAGATTTAATCGACGCAGAGAAGAAAAGGAGGCACACACTTTGAGCATAAATGTGTCAGAAGTGATCTGGACCATCATTTGCTTCTTTGTGCTGCTGTTCGTGCTGAAAAAGTTTCTCTTTGACCCGCTGATCACCTTTATGGACGCACGCAAAGCCCGGGTGGAAGCCGGGATGGTTGAGGGCCGCGAGGCGCAGCGGAAAAAAGAGGAGAACGAAAATGCTCTGCGTGAGAGCTGGAAAAATCGCAGTATCGAAGCGAAGGAGCTTCTGGCAGCGGGAAAAGCTGCTGATGAGAAGGAGCGCGCCAAGGTACTGAGCCAGGCACAGGCAGAGGCGGCGCAGACCATGCGTGATGCCCGCGAGCGCGTGAACGAGGAGGGTGAGTCCGCCCGTCACGAGGTAAACGAGCAGATGGATGAGCTGGTGACGGTCTTGGCGCAGCAACTGCTGCAGAACGAGGCAAAGTAATGTGATTAAAAACAGGAGAGGGGTGATGAAGCGGACATGACCGGAAAAGATATTTTATTTGCGGTAATCAACTTTGTAATCTTGTTTGGCGCACTGTTTTTGATCACGCGAAAGATGATCGTGAAGATGTTCCGGGATCGAAAAGATCAGATCGCACAGGAACTGGAACAGACCGAGCGAGCCAAGCAGGAAGCGAAGAATCTGACTGCCGATGTGGAGCGGGCGCAGCAGGAAGCGGCGCAGCGCGAACAGGAGCTGATCAGCGATACAAAGCGCCAGGTGCAGGAAAACAGCGAGGCGGCGGCTCAACGCGGACGCGATGAGGCACAGGTCCTGTTGGAAAACGCTGCAAAGGCAGAAACGCAGATGCGTGAAACGATGCGCGGTCAGGTCAGCGCCGAAGCCATTCGACAGGTGGCGGAGCAGACCGGCGAAGTGCTGAAGGACAGCAAATTTGCGGATGCTCGTCAGGCGATGGTCGGGCGCTTCATTGAACAGGTAAAAGAATTGGTGGCAGCAATGCCGAGTGATATTTTGACTATGAATGAACTGAAGAAATTAAATATTTCTATCGCCAGTCCTGAACCGCTGTCGGACGAGGAGATGAAGAAGCTGACGCAGATCCTCTGCGAGACCTTCATTTCCTGCCGCAACGAGGTGGATGAGAATTTGATTGGCGGCGTGCGGATGCGCGTCGGCGATACGGTGTATGACGGCACACTGGCACATTCGCTGGATCGACTGAGCCAGGAGGTGGAGAACAATACCCGCGCCGAGGATGAAGCGGAGCAGACCATGATGGATGATATCCGCGAGCACCTCAAGAACGCCGATGCCGATATTGATGTGTTCCAGACCGGTGAGGTCATCAGCGTCGGCGACGGTATTTGCCGTGTGGCCGGCCTGGCCGATGTCATGGCGGGTGAAATGCTGGCCTTTGAAGGCGATCTGCGCGGCATGGTCATGGACCTGGAAAAGGAAAATGTGGGTGTTGTTTTGCTGGGCG
The DNA here is from genome assembly GCA_018064925.1 of Candidatus Cacconaster stercorequi. Lineage (GTDB taxonomy): Bacteria > Bacillota > Clostridia > Oscillospirales > Oscillospiraceae > Vescimonas > Vescimonas stercorequi. The sequence goes on from JAGHUH010000010.1 coordinate 9,596, forward strand.
ATTTCTCCCACATTCAGGAAGGCGACAGCGTTCGCCGCACCGGACACATTATCGAAGTGCCCGTGGGCGCGGCGATGTCCGGCCGCGTGGTGGATGCACTGGGTCGTCCTGTGGATGGCAAGGGCCCCATCAAGAACGACGGCTTCCGCGCCGTGGAGAGTCCTGCACCCTCCGTGCTGAATCGTCAGCCGGTGAAGGTGCCCCTGCAGACGGGTATCAAGGCCATCGACGCACTGGTTCCCATTGGCCGCGGTCAGCGTGAGCTGATCATCGGCGACCGTCAGACCGGTAAGACCGCTATTGCTCTGGATGCCATTATCAATCAGAAGGGCAAGGGCGTGCAGTGCATCTATGTGGCCATCGGGCAGAAGGAATCCACCGTGGCCAATGTGGTGCAGAAGCTGACCGAGTGCGGTGCCATGGAGTACACCACCGTGGTGTGTGCCCACGCATCCGAGCCGGCTCCCATGCTGTATATTGCACCCTATGCCGGTGCTGCAATCGGTGAATATTTCATGTATCAGGGCAAGGATGTTCTGATCGTATACGATGACCTGAGCAAGCAGGCAGCCGCTTACCGCGAAATTTCCCTGCTGCTCCAGCGCCCGCCAGGACGCGAGGCCTATCCCGGCGACGTGTTCTATCTGCACTCCCGTTTGCTGGAGCGTGCAGCAAAGCTGGATGACGCCTCCGGCGGCGGCAGCATGACGGCACTGCCCATCATCGAAACGCAGGCGGGTGATATTTCCGCCTATATTCCCACCAATGTGATTTCCATTACCGATGGTCAGATCTTCCTGGAGACCAATCTGTTCCATTCCGGTATTCGTCCGGCAATCAATGTGGGTCTGTCCGTGTCCCGTGTCGGCGGTGCCGCACAGATGCCCGCCATGAAGCAGGTGGCAGGTCGTCTGCGTACCGATCTGGCACAGTACCGCGAACTGGCATCCTTTGCCCAGTTCGGCTCCGATCTGGATAAGGCAACCCGCGCTACGCTGACCCGCGGCGAGCATATGACCGAGCTTCTGAAGCAGAATCAGTATGCCGCTATGGAAGTTGAGGAGCAGGTGATTGCCATCTTTGCCGCCAACGAAGGCTTTGCCGACGATGTGGCGCTGACGGATATGGCACGCTTTGAGGCCGAAGTCGTTCCCTATGTAAAGACGGCTATGCCCGAACTGGTGGAGACCATCCGGGCGGGCAAGAAGATTCCTGCCGATATGCTGGAAACTCTGCGCGGTACCATTCGTACCTTTAAGGAAACATTCTGAGCCGATTGATCCGGCAGAGAAAGGAGGGGAGGAATCATGGCCAATATGCGTGAGATCCGCGCGAGGATCTCCAGCGTGAAAAACACCCAGCAGATCACCAAGGCAATGAAGATGGTGGCTGCGGCAAAGCTGCGCCGCACAGAGGGCGGTATGGCTGGCATCCGTGCCTTTGCCCAGCAGAGTCAGGAGATCTTGGATGAGCTGCTTACCGGGGAAAATCACTATTCCAACCGATTCCTTGCCCCACGCAAGGAAGTAAAGCGCGTTTGCTATGTGCTGTTTATCGGCAGCCGCGGACTTTGCGGCGTGTATAACCACGCGATATTACGCTATGCCCAGGATATTCTGGCGCAGGAGAAGCGTGATGCCACGGTGGTGGTATGTGGCCGATGGGGACGCGATGTGATCGCCCATGCAGGCTTGCCGGTCAGCAAGACCTTTGCTGAATTGAGCGATACGCCCAATATGGACGAGGCGCTGCAGGTATCCGAATATCTCAAGCGGATGTACTTGAGCGGCGAGGCGGATGAAATTCATCTGATCTATCAGCATTTCCGCTCTGCACTGCAGCAAATCCCCAGCACCATGCAGCTGCTGCCGGCAACCCCGGAGCGAAGTGGCGATGGAACAGCAAACGACTATATCTTTGAGCCGGATGCCGAAAGCATACTGGAAAATGTGATGCAGCTGTATCTGAACAATACGGTGCTTTCCGTGATGCTGGAGGCCAAGGTGGGCGAGCAGGCCGCTCGTATGACCGCCATGAGTACGGCTACCGACGCCACGACGGAACTGATCGGCGAGTTGAGCTTGAAGATGAACCGAGCCCGTCAGGCGGCGATCACCACCGAGATCGCGGAGATCGTCGGCGGTGCCAACGCTTTGAAAAAAGCAAAAAAATAATGCTGTCTTTTCAGATAGCAGAATGGAGTAATTTATGCAACATGGTATCGTCAGAAGGGTGACGGGCCCTGTCGTGGATGTCCAGTTCCCGGCCGGACATCTGCCGGATATCTATAATGCCATTGAGATCCAGCTGGAAGACCGCAAGGTCGTCATGGAAGCCATGCAGCAGTTGGGTGATAACACGGTGCGTTGCGTGTCACTGTTCTCCACGGACGGTATTTCCCGCGGTTGTTCCGCCGTTGACACCGGCTCCTCTGTGACCATGCCTGTGGGCGAGGCCACCCTGGGCCGTATGTTCAATGTTGTCGGTGAACCCATCGACGGTAAAGGCCCTGTGGCAGCGGAGCAGCGTTTGCCGATCCACCGCGCGGCTCCCTCGTTTACCGATGTGGCTCCGTCTACGGAGATTCTGGAAACCGGCATCAAGGTGGTCGACCTGCTGGCACCCTATTCTAAGGGCGGTAAGATCGGTCTGTTCGGCGGTGCCGGCGTGGGTAAGACGGTGCTGATTCAGGAGCTGATCCGCAATGTGGCATACGAGCACGGCGGCTATTCCGTATTCGCCGGTGTCGGCGAGCGTTCCCGTGAGGGCAACGACCTGTGGAATGAAATGACCGAGTCCGGCGTTATCAGCAAGACGGCACTGGTGTTCGGCCAGATGAACGAGCCCCCTGGAGCGCGTCTGCGTGTGCCCCTGTCCGGCCTGACCATTGCGGAGAACTTCCGTGATGCCAGCGGTCAGGATGTGCTGCTGTTTATCGACAATATTTTCCGATTCACCCAGGCCGGCAGCGAGGTGTCTGCTCTGTTGGGCCGTATGCCCTCCGCCGTTGGTTACCAGCCGACGCTGGCCACGGAAATGGGTAAGCTGCAGGAGCGTATCACCTCTACGAAAAACGGTTCCGTTACATCAGTTCAGGCAATTTATGTGCCTGCCGATGACCTGACCGACCCCGCACCCGCAACGGCATTTGCCCATCTGGATGCCACCACCGTTCTGGATCGTGGTATTTCCGAGCTGGGTATTTATCCCGCAGTGGATCCGCTGGCTTCCACTTCCCGTATTCTGGAGCCGGGTGTTCTGGGTAAGCGCCACTATAACACGGCCCGCGCCGTGCAGAGTGTGCTGCAGAAGTATAAGGAACTGCAGGATATCATCGCAGTTCTGGGTATGGACGAGTTGAGTCTGGAGGATAAGGCTGTGGTGAACCGCGCCCGCCGCATCCAGCGTTTCCTGTCCCAGCCCTTCCATGTGGCTGAAAACTTTACCGGTCTGCCCGGTAAGTATGTGCCGCTGGAGGAGACCATCCGTGGCTTTGAAGTAATTCTGGGCGGTGAATGTGATGACATCCCCGAACAGGCATTCCTGATGTGCGGCAGCATCGACGAGGTCATTGCCAAGCGCGACAAGATGTAAGAGGTGTCTATGAAAGATCAGATCCATCTCCGAATCGTCACAGCCGGCGGCACGGTATATGATGGTCAGTGCAGCTATGTGGAGCTTCCGTTGGAAGGCGGTGGCATCGGCGTGCTCAGCGACCATGCACCAACCATTGGCGCTGTGTGCGACGGCGTGGTGAAAAGCCGCAGCGATGCAGGCGAGGAATGTATCGCTGTGGGACAAGGTGTGGTTAACATTGCACACAATGAGATCATTGTCCTGACGCGTACAGCCGAGTGTGCAGAGAACATTGATGTTCAGCGTGCGGCAGATGCCGAAAGGCGTGCCCGTGAGCGTCTGACTGATAAGAACGGCGAATGGGATACGATGCGCGCCGAAGCAGCGCTGTATCGCGCAATTGCGCGCCAGAACGCTGTTCGCATGAGCGGAAGAGAATAATGACAGCTGAAAAGGCACCCGAAAAGGGTGCCTTTTTTCGTGCAAAATTCAGTATTCATTTCACCGAATGGTTGATTTCACCAATAAATCTTCATTTTTTTGACAAACTGACAATTGTTTTTTTTCCCGTTCCCGTGTAACATATCATTGAAGTGTTATTGCCTTGTCCCGGTGACGGGGCAGTACACAGAGAGAGAGGAAAAGAATATGAGAAAGCGACTATGCTTATTGCTGATAGCGTTGGTGATACTGGTGTCGTCGATGCCGTCTGTGGCGTTCGCATCACAGAGTCGTAAAAGCTACTTTAGCAAAAATTACAAGCTCAGCGGTGACGGGGCAAGGGATATTGTGGCAGTTGCCATGGCACAAAAGGGAAAAACGGAATCCAAACTGCATTATACCGAGGGATGGTGCGCAGATTTCATCTGCGATTGTGCGGAACTGGCAGGCGTATCGGATCTGATTCCGCGTTCGGGAGATTGTTCTGGCCTGAAAAGGGAAACAATTGCCTGCGGTGCGGCCCATTGGAACTACAAGACAAGCAGTACCGTCAAGAATGTGCGGATGGGTGATATCCTTGTTTTAAATCATGGTGAGCATGTTGCCCTTGTTGAAAGCGTTGGCACCACATACATCCACTGCATCGAAGGGAATTGGAGCGATAAGGTCTCCTATGTTGACCGGTATAAGGTGAACAGTCGCAATAACAACTGGCGTCAGGTAATTACAACGGTTATTCGGCCGGACTATTCCCGCCTCAAGGCACCGGACAAGCCCGCTATCACCAGTGTTGTCAATACTGCGGACGGAATTACCGTTAAATGGAACCGGGTTTCCGATGCGGATTGCTACAGAGTCTATCGCAGAGTAGGTGATGGTGGGTGGAAGCTGCTCAAAACTGTTAACACAACGAGTTATACCGACCAATCGCAGATTTCCAACGGAAAAAAGTATCAGTATAAGATCATTGCCTGCAAGACAGTGGGAGGCACCGTCTATAAGAGTGCGTATTCCGATATTAAAACGATTTATCGCCTGACCCGTCCGGCCATTTCCAGTGTTGTCAATTCGGCAACCGGAAAAGTCACGGTGAAGTGGGCGAATAATACCGAGGCCACGGGCTATCAGGTGAAATATGTTACGGGTACCACCACCAAAACCGTGTATGTCAAAAAGGGGTCTGCGGTCAGCACCGTGCTGTCAAAGTTGACTAAGAAAAGTACATACAAAGTATCTGTTCGCGCCTATAAGAGCGTGAATAATAAAAATTATTATTCAGCATATAGTGCTGTTAAGAGCGTCAAGGTCATAAAGTAGCGATGCTGTCCGGACAAGCAATATACTTTTGATAAGAAAAAGAAGAGTGCGATATGGATGAACACAAGATGGGTTCCACGGAACAATTTAAGCAGCATATCAGAGACTATTTGGAATGGTGGATTGCGCACTATTTCGATGAGAAAGAGCAAGGTAGAAAGCAGCAGCACATCGAAGAATTTTTCCGCGGTATGACGGAGCAATATGGCACTGTGCAGGAAGTAAGCTGCATGGTAAGTCAATATTTGACAGAGTATCAGGGCAAACTCCGGGAGTTGGATGATACACTTCAGGAACTGATGAAGAACGATTCGGACGACGAGGAAGAACGGAAGAAACGGCGCAAGCGTATGATTGCGTGGATACTATGGTACGATTGGGAACGCAAACAGGGTAAACCTCGTTTTCCGAAAATTCCACCGGAATTGCTTCGCCCGTTGCTTTTGACGGCCCCACCGCAGAGGCTGGAAATTTTTCTGCAGAATATAAAAGCCTTCCTGATAGTGGTCAGGTCCGTTGATGAGAAACTGGAAAGTGCCGATATATCCCCAAAACTGGCGGAGGCGGAGATGGAGGCAACATTACTGGAGCTGTATGGGATCTTCATTCGCCAGCGATGGAATACGATAGATGAATTTTTGGGATTTACCGCGCAGGCACAGTACATTGTGGAAGAAATTGAACGCGAAATACCGGCAATTCCTGCAGATATGTGGCAGCAGATGCAGGTGCTGCAGGGAGCGGTAAAAGTTGGTGAAATCTTTGCAAAAGAGAAGCGGGGATGGAATATGATACATCAGCCGCAGTTGAGCGCAAATGAAGAAAAACAGGCAAAGGATGATATTCTTTTCGGAAGTTGTGTGAAGAAAATGCTGCAGGAGCGGAATGATCCGAAAAAATGTGCTGCGTTTTTCCGGGAGTTGAGTCGTCTGAAAAGTACGGACGAGTTGAAGGCAAAGGTATTTCAGAGTAAAACGATGGCGCAGACGCAAAAAGTAGTTGAGCGGCATTTGTCCATCGAACCTGTGAGTATTAAAAAATAACGGAACGGGTCAAGAGGCTTTTCGAAAACGAAATCCGGAGGAGACTTCGATGCCGGAAATACAAAAACCAAGCCATAAGAAGATCTGGCCAATACACGGCATAGAACGGTACGCCTTATGACATATTTGGTATGGGTGCAGAGTGAAAAAAACATGCTCTATCTATAGGATCAAATACCAATCATTCCGCAAAAATTTGGGGAATTTGCCGGAATATGTCCTGTTTTGGAACAGGCTTGATATGGATTGAAGCGTATAATAAAAGAGAGTACTATCGCCCGGGGGAAGTGTTTGATGCAAATTTCCATGGTGAGGCGATTGGTATACTTGTTGTTCCTTTATACACAAAGCATTTTCCCGATAGTTAAGTGCAAACCTCGTTTTTGCCTGGCGGTAGAGTAAAAATAAAAAACAGTGTAACCATTTTGAAAATGAGGGGGTGTTCTATGTGGATGCAGAAGAAATCGTTTACCAATATGCAGACATGGTATACAAAATCGCATATCGCTATACGGCTAATTTTGCAGACGCAGAGGATATTTTCTCGGCAACATTTTTGAGATATTTTAAAAAGGATCGCTGTTTTGAGAGTGAAGAGCACCGCAAGGCATGGCTGATTCGCGTGACGATCAACTGTGCAAAGCAATTGCTGGGAGAGCGAATGAATTATCAGGAGCTCGATGAGAGAGTGGCGGCGGAAGAATCCGAAACATCGCAGGATGAAATATTGGCGCTGCGCGATGCAATTGAGAAGTTGCCTGCGAACCAGAAAGAAGTTATTACACTGTTTTACTTACAGGAGCTTCCTGTGAAGATGATTGCAGAAATTCTCGGGAAGAGTGAAAGCGCGGTAAAAATATTGCTTTTCCGTGCGCGGAACCAGCTTCGGGTGTATTTAGGAGACTAATTTATGGACGAAATGACAATCAAAGAGAAGATGGTTGCTGCCCTGAATGAGCCGCCGGTACCGCAAAGCCTGGTGGAGCGGACCGCAGTGCGGGCACAGGCATTGGTTGCCGGACGGGAAGCAGAACACCGACTTCGTGAGGGGGATGTGCTTTCCGATGCCGAGCGCCTGTATCTGGCTGCGCAGAGCACCATTGGGCATCTGATGATGACGCGTGAGCCTCCGGAAAACGCGACAAATCGCGGGATGCTGCAGCAGTTAATGGAAAATGAAAAATTTCGCGTGTTGGCGGATTGTCCGCCGAATCGGTTTCTTGCTGAACTAAATAATGGCACATTGCTCCGAAAGCTGAGCAGTCAAATGGCAGCAAAGAAGGAGAACGGTGTAATCACGGAGAAAACGCCTATCGGTCTCCATGCGGTCAGAAAGAAATCAAACCCGATTTTGTGACATAGTGTGGCTTAAATCAGGAAAATCAAAGTGTCCATCATGCCGTGATCTGGCATAGGAATATATTGTATGTAAAACGATATGAACATCAATAACTGGAGGAAAGAACAATGAAAAAGACGAACTTTAACGGAAAGCGTATCTGTGCACAGGTTGTTACGGCACTTGTGTCCATGGTGATGGTGACCAGCACTGCTTTTGCTGCTGATTTTTCCAACGTGTATGTACCTATTGTGGAGTTGCTGAACAGCCTGCTGGGTCCCCTGCTGGCCATCGTCAGCGCCGTGGGCGGCCTGTATTGCGTGCTGCTGGGCGTGAAGTATGCCAAGGCAGAGGAGCCCCAGGAGCGTGAGAAGGCCAAGACCCATCTGAAGAACGCTATCATCGGTTTCGTGCTGATCTTTGTGCTGATTCTGGCAATGAACCTGATGCTGCCCATCATGAAGAACTGGGTCAATAAGTCCATCATCGCCAAGGGCGGCAGCGCTGTATTTACCAAGTAATTCGAATAGCGAACGCTGCAAATTCTTAAAGCACATAATGCGCACTTTGCGCACTCCGACAGTCCGGAAAAGGAGAATGGTTTACATGAACAGTTTTGTTAGTCAATTGAAAAATGGAACGAGGAGATTGTTAACCGTTCTCCTTGCCGGTCTGATGGCGCTGTCGTTGGTCCCCACGATCGCCATGGCAGGTGGCGCAGATGCCACCACAGGCACGACGAAGGATATCTATGTATGGAAACGCGTGAAGTCCCAGGCAGATCTGCCTACGGACAAAGCGGATCATCCCGTACTGATTTGCTGGGGAAGCTGGTATCTGACCGGCAGCGGAAACGACGGCAGAACCAAGTACGACGGAACAAAATGGGACAGTATTGACGGCACGGAATTCCCCACCGGTAACGAATATCCGATTCCGACAGATGATAATTGTGACCGCTTTTACACTGACAATCCCATGACAGACTGGAGAATCCAGTATGTCAGAAATGACTCGGACAACGCCAAGGCGCACCAGTACTTTATCAAATTCGGTGCAAATCAGTGTTATCATTTTGACGGCTACGATGACTGGGATTGGAAGACGGGTACGCCAAAGGATTGCCGTGAAGAGCGATGGACCTTCATGACGAAGGAATTAAGTTGTAAGTATGCCAGCAAAATAGACAATAAGACGCGTGTTGTGATCTTTTGCAATGTTTCCGGCCGTGATACGGGCTTTGAGTATACTGGCAATCATGCATTTGGATACTGCAATTCCACATACAATTACGATGAGTTTGCGGTTTATATCGGTAAAAAAATTCAGGCCAATGTTATTGGCGGTAAAATCATTGAAAGAGGCCAGACACTGCATATATCCGGCGATTATTACATCAGACAGGGCGAAACACTGACCATCTGCCCGGGTGGCACACTGGTGGTATCCGGTCATCTGTATAACAGCGGGAGCATTCAGAACAAGGGCACCATTGTCATGAAGAAGGACGCCTGCATCACGAAGGGATTTGAATCCATGGGCAGTATGATCTGCAGCGGCTCTGAATTCAACATGGAAGATTACTATGGGAAGAAAGAAAAAGCGTGCGAGGATCAGCTGACTGACATTCAAAAAGAGAAAGCCACGGTGGATGAAGAGCAGAAGGCAGCAAAGGACATTTTGGATCAAGAAACTGCCAATGTGGCGGCATGCAAAAAGAACAACAGCACGGAACTGGATGTTCTGGAGGCAGTGGAGTCTAAAATTATCAAGCTAAATGAAGATTTTACAGATCTACAGGAAGTCCTGGAGTATTATGAAAGCAACGGAGAGACTGATCTGGCCGGTGAAGCACAGATAGAATATCAGCAGTGCAAGGATGAATTGACCAAATATGGTGATATCCGCGCGGTAATCACAGATGATGAGGAGACATTCCTTCAGGCAGCGGCAATAGGAGTGGATAAAAATGGCAATGCAAAAAAAGATCCGAAAATAGAAGCGGAACTGAAGGAACGGTGGAAGACGGCAAAGGAAAGCTTCACGGAACTGAAAGAGAATAAGAAGCATATAAGTGTGGAAGATGTGCATAGCGCATATGATGCGGTAACGGAAGCCGAGAAAAAGCTGGAAGATGCGCAGGCCAAGTTTAACGAGAAGGATGAGACACTCAAAGCGCTGGAGAACCAGATAAAAGAGCTAAAGGCCACTGAGGAGATGTACGAGGCCGCGAAAAAAAAGGCCGGATCTGTTATGCAGGGTGAGGGTGACCTGATTATGATGGGAGGTTCCCGTCTGGCGCTGGATGATGTCGCGGGCAACCTGCAGATAGACAATGGCGCCTGCATGGAGTGCGGTGGCTTGATTATCAGCCCCAACAGCATCGAACTGTCGAATTCCGAACTTCACATTCGTAAAGGCGGCGTTTTGCTCAGTAGTTTTAAAATGGAACACAATCTGCTGATGCTGCAGGATCTGGCCGCAAAAAAATTCGATGATGGCGTTGATCGCGATCAAGCCGATTCGTGGAAAGATTATTTCAACGGACTGCAGCCGGATTTGACGAAGGAAGCAGGCATCGTATTTGATGAACAATCCCATGTTACGGTAGACGGTACCTATGTACAGGGCGGTGCCAAGAAGATTGGCATCGATGATATGACTCCGGTTCCGGTAGGTGGTAATACGCGCCTGAGTGCGGTCGGCAAAGCCGGTGAAAACGATTCTTCCACCGAGGATCGTATCCAGACATATGAAAATAGCATGATGCTGTCCAACGGGGCGCTGCGTACGGAGCGTGTCGACGGCAGCGCCATAGAAACGATATCGAACGGCGACGAGGTTACGCGTCAGACCACCTTCGGTGCTGACGGCAGTATCTCCCGCGGCTCCGTCAAAAATGCGGATGGGACAACCGCAATATACAGCAAAGCGAAAAATGCTTACTACACTGATTACTGGACGGTAGACGGAGTAAACTATGACCAGAATAGTGACGGTATCAGTCCCAAAACCGTGTGGCAGTATGCTGATGGCGGCAAAGAAGTTATTGACCGCACCAAAAACATTGGCGAAATCTACATGGCAGACGGAACGCTGCTTTGCACCTATACCATTGATACCGAGGAAACCAAAGCGGATGGTGAAACCGCTGTAAAGTGTGTCGGCTATACATATAAGTACAGCGATCATACGGAAAAACGGGATGCCAACGGAAATATCCTCTCGGCTACTTATACGGATGGTGCCTTCAAGGGCGCATCCTATCAGTGCGAAGCGGCCTATTACAGTTCCAATAGTAATTGGAAAGCCGGTACATTGCTGTGGACGGTGACATCTGCAAAAGGTGTTCAGTTTACCTGTACGGCATACAAAAAAGGCTCGAATGATGTGGTGGTCTCCTGCGGAGACAAGACATTCCACTATCAGTACGGCGATGCAGGAGCACCCTACCCGGCAAAATATGTCGGCAGGTCTTCCCTGTAAAAGACTGACAAGAAAATACCGTTTTTCTGACAAAAAGCGGTGTTGTATCGAAAGATTATAAGGAACCGTGTGCTGCGCTCTGAAATGGGATTTTTTTGGAGTGCAGCACATGAGTGCATGGAAAAGGGAGGTCACGCGCGTGAAAAAAGGAAACCCCGCTCTCAAGGATAAGATGGGTGGCGCACTCGAAAAATTGGGAAAAGGACGATATACCCTTTATATTCTGCTGGGCATTGTGGCCTCCGGCGTTGTGGGATTCTTGCTGCGTAATGTTGTTTCCAGTATCGGCGATGTCGTGATGGGCAACGGCGTTTCTGTGGATTTCGGCGTTTTGCTGGATTGGCAGACCTGGCTGATCGGTTTGGTATTTGTGGGCATATTTGCCCTTGTCAGTGCAATCAGCAACGGTTTTCACTTCAGCGGCATGGGAGGAGCGTTATCCTCGAAGAAAAAAGCGGATGTCAATAGTGTGCTGGAGAACAGCCGCTTTATGACGGAAAAAGAACGCGATAAGTATTATAAGCCCCGTGTGTATGAGGATCTTGATGGACTGAAAAGTCATAAAGAGGACGGCGTTCCGGCTCGCGCTATTGTGGATAAAAAGGGCCAGCTCCAGATCAATTTTATCAACGGCGTCCATTCTCTGGTTGTCGGTTCTACCGGTTCCGGTAAGACGACCACATTTATTAACCCCATGATCCAACTGCTTGCCGCCACAAGCTGCGGCAGCTCCATGATTATGACAGACCCCAAGGGCGAGCTGTTCGATCTGCATTCCCAGTATCTGAAGGATCGCGGATATGATGTGCTGGTGATGGATCTGCGCGATACCTATTCCTCCTGCCGTTGGAATCCGTTGGACGCCATTTGGGATATGTATCAGGAGTTTCTGGACGCGGGTAAGGGCATTATTGCCCACCGCGACAATATGGCCGACTATCCGGATCTGAATCAGGTGGATGGTCTGGCCGAGCCGGATGCGGTATGGTGTGAGTGGCGCGGCAAGGCATATGCCGATTTGCAGCACTGCTATGATGATGCGGCATCCGCAAAGCAGAGAATTTACGATGAGATGTATGAAGATTTGAGCGATCTTATTTCGGGAATTTGCCCGATTACCAATGAAAAAGATCCGTTGTGGGAAAAAGGTGCGCGCTCCATCGTGATGGCGACCTGTCTTGCCATGCTGGAGGACAGCGAAGATTCCCGTCTGGAAATGACAAAGGAAAAATTTAACTTCTTCAACCTCAATAAGATTTTAACCAACAGTGAAAATGAGTATCAGGCACTGAAGGATTATTTTGCCGGCAGAAGCGCGCTGTCGCAGGCGGTAACGCTGTCCCGGCAGGTGCTGGCGGCGGCTGATCAGACGCTGTCGAGCTATATGTCCATTACATTTGATAAGCTCTCGATTTTTAATGACCGTGGCATCTGCGGCCTGACATCTGCCACAGATATTCACGCCGAGCAGTTTGCCGAGAGACCGACGGCGCTGTTCTTGAAGATTCCTGATGAAAAGGACACGCGCCACGGTCTGGCATCATTGTTTGTGCTGAGTATCTATAAAGCGCTGATCAAGGTGGCATCCGCGCGGGATGATTTGTCCCTGCCGCGGAATGTGTACTTTATCATGGACGAGTTCGGTAATATGCCGAAGATCGAGAAATTTGATAAAATGATTACCGTTGGTCGTTCCCGTAAGATCTGGTTTAACATGGTGGTTCAGAGCTACGCCCAGCTGAAAAATGTTTACGGCGAGGGCGTGGCGGAGGTCGTCAAATCCAACTGCGGCATGAAGATGTTCATCGGATCCAACGATATTGATACCTGCAAGGAATTCAGTGAGCTGTGCGGCAATAAGACAGTGCGAACGGTATCCACCTCCTCCAGTGTGGGCAGCCGTGAGGGCGATGTCAATGTGTCCAACCAGCTGCAGACCCGCCCGCTGATCTATCCCAGCGAGCTGCAGAAGCTGAACAACAAGGAATCTACCGGTAATGCGGTGATCGTTACTTTCGGCAATTATCCGCTGATGACCAAGTACACACCGTCGTATAAGTGTAAGTATTATCATTTCGGGCGCATGAACCTGGATGACATTCGTTCCCATGTGTTCCTTGCGGATAAAGTATTTTACGATATCAATGCACGCAATCGGCTTATTTTAGGCGAATAAGCCATCGTTGAGGAGAAAGTATTGTGAAAAAAGTATTTTTTCTGACAATTACAGTATTGTTGCTGATGATGCAGATCACCGTGCCCGTATTTGGCGCAGAGATTGATATGAATTACGAGGGCGAGATCGACAGCTTTACCGGCACACCGATTCATGAAAGCAGCAGCGAGATGGTTGCGGCGGAGCGTGTATCCGTTGATGAAAATACATATTATGATCGCACAAATGGTGCGTTCGTCTATACGACTGCCAACGGTGCCGAGATCCTTTCAACGGCGGCAAGCGGTATGGTGACAACCAATGCGGTTCAGATCACTGTTCCGACCGGTGTGGCTACGGAGCTTTACCGCGACGGCAAGGTAGTGGATACCCCGAACCTGAGCAATATTTCTGAGCCGGGAAGCTATGTGCTGATTGTCAACAATAGTGGTCAGGTGGCACAAAAGATTCAGTTTACAATTGTGAATAGCGTTACAGGCGCGCTAAACGAATATATCATGCCTGATGGCTTTTCTGTTACCCAGGTCATGCGGGGCGACGAGAGTGTGTCGTCCGGCGCATCAAAAGTCGATTTAAGCGAAGAGGGTACTTATACCATTACATATACCTGTCAGGCAACCGATATCTCGTATCAATTGAACATTACCGTGGATCACACACCGCCCAAGCTCGCTTTGGAGGCAGTGGTCAATGATGTGGCTAAGGGACCGGTGGACATCTCTGATCTGGAGCAGGGCGCAACCATTTCTATCCAATTGGATGGTGAAAAGATTGCCTATACCGATCAATTGACCCGCAGCGGCAGCTATGTGATTACGGTACAAGATGAGGCGGGAAATGCCAATACATACAAGTTTGTGATACAGGTTTATTTGAATATCAGCAGTTTGGCTTTTTTTGCTGTAACCTCGGCTGTGGTTATCGGCGTAATCGTGTATCTTATTTACAAGAGAAAGCATTTAAGAACACGATGAGGTGCGAGAATTTGAACGAGGTCACCAAAATGGGGGATACATATCATGGGAATCATTGATAAAGCGATAAATGCAATTTCGGGTGTGGTGAGCAAAATCGGCGACTATGTCGGCGATGCGATTACTACTGCCATCAGCAATTTCATCGGAAAGATTCTGTACTACATTACCAATGCGTTTATGTGGCTGGTATCGGTGATGCAGCAATTATTTGATGTGTTCTCCGGCTCTACAAAGGTAGAATACAGCGGTGACCATATGTATTTGATCGATGTGTTCTTCCGGAATAAAAGTGTGACCAATGTGTATTGGGCAATTACTTTTCTGGGCATCGTCTTCGTCATGATGTTTACGCTGATCTCTATTCTGCGTAAGAGCTTTGATTTGGGCGATAAGTTGCAAAACAAATCCATGGGCGGCATTTTGACGGCGACATTCAAAAGCATTTTTATTATGCTGATCCTGAGCTTTGCCTTGAGTGCGGCATTAAATCTGACCAATCTGGCAATCAATCGAATCGGCTATGCCTTTGATAATGCGGATTCATTTTCCGAGCCGCAGGAGATCCATTTTACAGATGAACAGTATGCCACCATGGCACGCATTTATAGAACCATTGGCAATTACTCTCTGAACCCATCGTATAACAGCTCTTATAACTTGAATAGCTGCTATAACGATATTCGGCAGGATTTGTCCTATCTGGAGCAGCAGGGCGTATTTGACTTGGTGTATACGACGAAAGAGATCACAAAATCAGGCGAAGAGGCAGTTGTTGATACCTGGCAAAGCGCATTGCAGGAGCTCGTTTATGCGCAAGATCCTTCTGTGGAGTTGAGTCTGGATATCCGCCATGATGAAGTATCCACATCGCTGCTGCATATTATGGATGTTTTAAAGAGCAATGCCAAATTCTATCCGCTGGAGAGCTATAAAAACACATATTCTGTGGCAAATGGTGTCAGCCTGGATCGCGTGCTGTTCCTTTCCGGTACAACCAGCGCCGCAATCAACAATAAGTATAATCAAAACCCCTATTTGACAGACGGATTGCGCGGTGCATTTTATACCGGCGACAAGAGCATTTACAGCTTTAGCGATGTCAAGAGCGCATTTGATATTGGCGTGACAGGCATCAGCTATCTGTTCATTTGGGTTCTGGCATATTTCACGCTCCGAAATTTGCTGCGCTGTATATTCAGCTGCATTCTGCGAATTTTCGGCATGATTTCTCTGTATATCGTTGCACCGTTGACGGTGGCATCCATGCCGTTGGATGACGGCGAGAAGTTTAAGCAGTGGATATTGAACATGGTCGTGCAGGGGCTCGGCGTTCTGGGCGTCATTATTCCCATGCGTCTGATTATCCTCTTTGCACCCATTGTGTTAAGTCCCGATCTGGTTTTGTTTCAGTCGGTTTCCCTCAACTTTATTGCCAAGGTACTGCTGATTGTAGGCGGATTGGAAGCGGTAGAGGGCTTCAGCAACATCGTTACGGGTATCCTGACCAACAACAGTGCGATGACCGCGATGCATAGCCATGAAGCGGCCAACCGTATGGGCGATATGGCATTTGACTGGGGTGTTGGCAAGACAAAGGCAGCGGGCCGCTTTGCTGGAAAGGTTGCCAGCGGCATTGGTACGGTAGCTTCTACCGCAGCAGGACTTGCTTCTGATGCAACCGGTCTTACGGCGCTTGGCCAAAAGGTTGCCGGAGTGGCGCAAAGTGCATACAGCGGTCTGAAGAATTTCGGCAGCGCCATCCAGAATGGATGGAATGCTTTTGCCGAAGGCGGTGGACTTCCGGGCCTTGCCTATCATGCTGCCCGCAAATCGCCGAGCGATCAGGCCGTGCAGGCTGCCACCATTGGTGGTCTCAGCGGACAGGGAAACAATCCGGCGGCCGGTAACCTGCATAGCCAGACCGGCGGTATTGGCGATAACCTGCATGACCAGATTGGCGGTACTGACGGTCAGTTAGGTAGCGTTGGCAGCATTGGCGGTACTGACGGTCAGTTAGGCAGCGTTGGTAGCATTGGCGGAAACCTTGGTGACCAGACAGGTGGTATTACAGGCAGCAATCCAATCAATCAAAGCAACAGCAGCAGTCACTTGGGCAAGAGTGACTTTACTCCGAATATCGGAAACAACACGAATGTACTGAAATCCCCGCCGCCTCCCCGCAGTTCAATGGGCGGTAAGGATAAGAAGTCATAAGATGATCCTGAGAAATAGGATCAGAGGTCCAATAATTTTCTTTGAGTAAGGCGGTGTACCTAAATGCGACTCATACCCGGTAAAACAAAAGTTCAGGTGGAGTTTTTTAAGGGTGTAACCGTAGGAGATATGATAGTCGGCGGTCTTGCCGCAGTTATGATCCTGCTGGTGTTTACCTCAACCATACCCGGTAAATTGCCGATCGCTATTGGTCTGATCATTGTAGCGATTGCGTTGCTGGTGCGTCTGGACACAGAGCCGAATTATGTCTATCTGTTGCACATTATGCGTCACTTTGCCTATCGGCGCCGTTTTGAGCGTACATTTGATGATGCTACGCTCAAGCGGATGCAGACAGAGAACAAGGACAAGGTTGCATTTGAAAAGCTTTTCCAGGAGGAAGAGAAGGAAGAAAGCGCTGACGAGCGCAAAGAACGACGCAAGGCAGAGCGGGCAGAACGCAAAGCAGAGGATAAGATACTCAAAAGCAGAAAGGCTACAGAAGCAGAGAAGGACGCCATCTATCTCAAGCGCGCCCAGCGGAACAGCGCAAAAAAACGATCCAATAGTGCCAAAAAAGCAAGCAACGCAAGCGCCTATGATATGGAAAATATTGTGGCCTTTACGGGGATTGCGAATAATCTCATTGAATATGCCGGAGAATATTTCGGCGCGGCAATTGAGATCCCGCCGGTTGAGTTCCGCTTTATGTCGGAAATGCGCCGCGCAAACTCCATTGAAAACGGCTTGGGCAGCGTACTTCGTGTATTGCCGCCGGAATATGCGGCCAATATTGTAAAGATCGAGCGTCCTGTCAGCTATGATCGTTACCTTGATAATGAGTATGATAAATTGGACAGCCTGCGTTTGTCCTATGAAAAGGGGCTGTTGACGGAAGAAGAGCTGAAAAGCCGCGTGGAGGTTTTGTACGATCGTATCAACGATCTGCGCAATCTTTGCTATAATGAAAAGGTCATGCTGCCTTTTTATTATGTGGTACTGTTTAATAGTGATCGCCAGCAGCTGGAGAATATGGTGCAGAGCGCCATCGGAAATTTGCAGCGCGGCGAAATGAATCCGCATCGTTTGGATACCAAGGAGTTGGCTGTATTTCTGAAGTATACCAATCAGGTGGATTTTGATGAGCGTGATATTGATCAGATCGATCCGGCGCATTATGCCCTGTGGGCGATGCCGGAGCAGGTACATATGAAGGGTCGTACGGTAGTAGTCAATCAGATTATCACGCATAATATGCGAATTGCGAACTATCCCAGCATCGTCAATGATGCGTGGCTGGCTAGCGTTTTGTCGCTGCCTGCCACCAAAGTGGTCATTAAGTGCACGCCCATGGATCGGGGAAAGTCGATTCGCGCCATTGACCGCTCCATGCAGGAATTGCGCAGCCAATATATGAATACCGGCGTGGATTCCAGACGCCTGGAGCTGCAGGAGCATATCCAGACATTGGCAAATCTGCTGTCTATGCTGCAGGGTGACAATGAAACGCTGCTGGAGCTGAATGTTTATGTGACCGCATATGACATTCATGCCACCCGTGCCGACGACTCGATGATCCAGCCGCCGCCCTCCTGCCTTGCCAGCATCGCTAATATGAAGCGGCTGGTGCGGCGTACCTATCAGGAACAGGGCATGACGCTGAACAACATGGAGTTCGATCAGGTCAATGCGTTCATTGCTTCACAGGTCAGCGCATTGGATCCTATGTGCGGAAAGGGTCGTGGCGTTCCCAGCAACTCCATTGCGGCTGCGTATCCGTGGGTATTCGCCAGTGTGTCGGATGAAAAGGGCGTAAAGCTGGGCAGCTCGGATGGCGTTCCCGTATTTGTGGACTTTTTCCGCCGCGACAGCGAGCGTGTCAACTCGAACATGGTAATCGTGGGTAAATCCGGTTCCGGTAAGTCCTATGCCACGAAGAGTATTCTGACCAATCTGGCTGCGGATGGCGCAAAGATCTTTGTCATCGACCCTGAAAATGAATATACAGAGCTTGCGGAAAACCTGAAGGGCAAGTTTATCAATGTGGGCAATGCGAAATTCGGTCGCCTGAACCCGTTCCATATCATCACGGCCCTGGAGGACGATGAAGCCAACGGCTCCACCGTATCCGGCAGCTATGCGACGCACTTGCAGTTTTTGGAGGAATTCTTCCGCCAAATTTTGCCGGATTGCGAAAAGGATGCCATGGAATACCTCAACAGCATGATTGACCGTATGTATACCAATATGGGGATTACAGCGGAAACAGATCTGTCCAAGCTGCGTCCGGAAGATTATCCGGTATTTGACGACCTGTACGATGCGGTTCTGGCGGAGTTCCAATCCACAGATAACGAATATATCCGCTCCATGCTTCGTACCCTGATGAATTATGTTGCGAAGTTTTCCAACGGCGGACGAAATGCCAATATTTGGAACGGCCCGTCCTCCGTTACCACGGCGGAAAACTTTACCGTGTTCAACTTCCAGAGTCTGCTGGCAAACCGAAACAGCTCGATTGCCAACGCACAGATGCTGTTGGTGCTGAAATACATTGATAATGAGATCATTAAAAACCGCGACTACAATACCAAATACGGATTGAACCGCAAAATTGTGGTGGTCATTGATGAGGCACATGTGTTCATTGATACCAAGTACCCGGCGGCACTGGACTTCATGTACCAGTTGGCCAAGCGTATTCGTAAGTATAACGGTATGCAGATCGTGATTACCCAGAATATCAAGGACTTCGTTGGCTCGGAGGAAATTGCCCGAAAGTCCACCGCAATCATCAACGCCTGCCAGTACAGCTTTATTTTCCCGCTGTCGCCGAATGATATGGGCGATTTGTGTACGCTGTACGAAAAGGCGGGTGGCATAAACGGCATCGAGCAGGAGCAGATCATCAATGCGCCCCGCGGTCAGGCATTTGCCATTATGAGTCCGCAGAGCCGCTCAACCTTCCAGATCAATGTTCCGAAGGACATGGTAGCCATGTTTAAGGAGCAAAAATATCAAAGCAACTATTTTGCCTATGCCGAGGGCGAGGCCAACTGGAGAGAATTCCTGGGCGACAGCAAAGAAAAGCACGATATGCTGCGCGTGGAGGCGGATATCGTTGAACAGATCATTCAGGAAGAAAAAGAACGGAATACGGTATTGTTTGAGGAAATCAGCGAGGAAGAATTTGCCGCTGAGATGGAAAGCAAGGAAGAACAGAAGGCCGTTGCGTTTGAGGAGGAAATTCCTGAATTCGATGTGGATGAAGGAACACATCCTGCATACGCAGAAACGCTGTCTGTAAATCCGACTGCGGCACCAGTGGAGGCTCCGTCTGCGATTCCGCAGGTTATTGTACAGGCACCGGCCTCGTCCAGCGAGACAGAGAGAATTTTGAGCGAGCTGCTTAAGCAATTCTCTTATGACAGCATGAGAGAGGAGATCCGGCGCAGTCTCCGCGAGGAAATGAAAATGGAGCGGCCGGCACAGGAGAAAGTCGAAATCGCGCCGCAGCCTGAAGAGGACAGCGTGGCGCTTGGCTCCATCTTTAACGAGGATGCCATGGCAGAGGCACAGCGTCTTGCCGAAGAGACCTTTACCGTGGAGGAGTCTGAACCTATTGACGAACCGGACGAAGGTACCGACACCGATAGCGAAGCAAGCTTTGATATTATGGCGATGCTTCTGGCTGAAGCGGAGCAGATGAAGGATATTTCTGCCATTGAGATGATGGAGACCTACGATGAAAAGACCATTGAAATTTCCTTGCAGGATCTGTCAAGCTATCTTGTGAAGAACAAATAGAACGGGAATTGAGTCTTAAAGGAGATTACGCATGAAAGTAAGACTGATCAATCGCGGCACCAAAGGAGAACTGTTGCTTGAGGGCCGACTGGATGCGGTTACATCCCAGGAAGTGGAGAAAATTTTCAATGATATGGCCCAGCGGTTTGACTGCGTAGTGTTGAATATGGCAGATTTGACATATATTTCATCCGCAGGTCTCCGTGTAATCAAGCTGCTGCATATGAAAATGAGAAAGAAAAACGGAGAGCTATTGCTGATCAATGTCAACAAAATGGTGATGGAAGTGTTTGAAATGACCGGATTTGTTGGCTTGCTGAAGATACAATAAGGCGCAGGCGATAGCAGATTATTGAAGAAAACGACGGCTTTTTATGCGATGGCATGATTCAACACCGCATTGGGAGGAAACAGAAATGCTGAGAGACAGGCAGAAAAAAGAGAATACTGCAGAGTATACAGTATGGGGAAGACGGGTAATGGCACTGATCCTTTGCCTCGTCATGGCGCTTTCCCTTGTCCCTGCCTATGCTGTAGAAAGCGGGAAGAAAGATGCCGATGCTGAAACCGCTGCTGTGGTGACGAAAACTGCGGCCAAGACCGATTCTGCTGCAGGGGACACTACCCGGAAAAAAAGTACGGTGAATAGCACCAAGATTACCTCCCTGAAAAACACCTATTTGCTCCGCGTCGGAACCGGCACAAATGGCGGCAACGGCGTGCAGTACATCGGTGTCCGCTATGAAGATACGAATGGAATAACGCGCACGAAGTATATCTATCCCCATGAGAATGATCTGGCAGACGGATATCAGCTGGCTGAGAAAAAGGCAACGAAGGGCGATACGCGCTCGGAACGACTGAAGATTACAAAGAAAATTACCGGATATATCCCCGATAATGAAAGCAATGACCAGCATACCGGCCTGCAGGCTGCCAGCAGCGATGATTTCCTGTTTCAGACCAATTATGAGATCAAAAAAGTCATTGGTTTCGATATCTATATCGCCGCAGGAAAGAATGCGGAGTGGAGCGGTAAGAGCATCTATCTGTATCAGGTGGACACCATCGACGGCATAGATATGGCCGGCTATTTTTCCAACAATTATTATATTTCCTTTAGCGGCAAAGTATATGCCAGCTGGGTCAACCAGTCCGGCAACAGCTTCACGCTGGACGCAAGTCTGGATCAGGTTTTCCATCTCAGAGATAAAGAGGACGGCTTCAAAGCCTATGATGATCACCCGGCCTATAATAGCAATACATCGGAATACCTGATTAAATTTGACATTGCCGATATTTACGGAGGCGGAATTGAAGCATTGGCCACGGAAGTGGAGGACGATAAGCGCTTTTCTGATGTCATCGAGGCGCTGACTGTCCGAATTACCTACCTGGATTGTTATGGTGAGGAATGCGTGGTGAATGTGCCGGCCATTACCAGTATGCTGGATTGGGCGGCAGAGCTGGGCATGATCGGGAAAAAACCCATCAACCAGCTGGTGGGTATTGCCCAGCAGGGTGAGAGCATTATGTTCCCCTGTACACTGCCCGGATTATCGGATGCGAACTTTACAATAGACGGAGAGAAAGACGGTAAAGGAAAGCTGACAAGCAACTGCATCAAGTCCATCAAATTCATTTACGGAACCTGCGCAGATGATATGGCCGGGATCCATGCGTCCGCTACAGAAAAGCGTACCAGAAGAGAGGCAAAACTGAAGACAGATACATTGAACATTTCCGGTATCCAGATTTACGGCAGCAAAGCCGTGGAGGCGATGCGTGCGAGCGAAGTGACAAAGAGCAAGACATTCCTGCAATTCCCGTCACTTGAGGGTCAGACGCCGATATGGGCCTATGCAACCCCTGCCGGTGCAGGACCGCTTTCAGTTGCCCCAGCAAATGGGAATGTAAAATCGAGTAATTGGATCGACCTGACAGCGATGCTCTCGAAAAACGCCAAAAGCAGCAGCAACGCGAAGGGAACTTATTTGGCAGTTATCACCACAGACAATATCAAAAAGGCAGGAACAACGGAAGATGTCTCGATGACGCTTTCGTATCTGTCCACTACCGGTGAAGAAAAAAAGAGTGAGGTTTATGTCCTGAGCAACAAGGCCAAGGAGTACTATGGCTATTGGCCCAGCAAGAATGAAGCCGATGCCGCGTATCTGGTCGGAATGAGCGCCGGGCAGAAGCTGATCATCCAGATCGACATAGATGATGTAAACATTTTCAAGAGCGCCACATTTAAAATGAGCAGTCACGCCACAGATGAGTGGCAGATGAGCGATCTGAAAATTTACAGGGTGAATGAGATCGGCCCACGAACTGCCCGATGGATCGACGAAACATCGGATCCCGCTTATGCAGAGTTTACCGACCGCATTTATTCCCGTGCGTTCGTGCCCAATGAGAATACCCTTGTTGCGCACTATCCCAACGCGAAGGATGCGGAGGGCGGTGAGTACAGCAAGTTCTATCTGGATGGCGATGGCAATTCCAAGACCATCAAATTTGGTGAGGAAACATCGGGTGATATTTCGGAGGGCGACAAGGATATCAACTGGAAGGATATGCAGTACTCCATGACATACGAGCAGACGAAGATGGATCTGGGCTTTGCCAAGTCTGCGATTACCTATGAAGTGGATGTCAATGTTGCCGGCGATGAGCAGTCCAATATGGATGACGGTGACTGTGGTTCTAACAACCTGTTCTATTTCAAACTGATATTTGAGGGCGGCGCCAGTGCGTATGTCCTTGCCAATCAGCAGTTGACGGCTGATGGCTTCCGCTCCGGTCGGACAGAGACATTTTATGTGTCGACCAACGAGGACTACGGTTCTCTGGAATCCATTTCGATTGTTCCGTTGGGAAACAGCGACAGCGATAATCAGGATCCCTACGATAAACTGAATATTTCCAGCATCGCAGTGACAAGAGAGTGCGGCGGCGCTCTTTCAAAGACCTGGAAAATTGACAATGTGGGTTGGATCAGCATGGATTACTATGATTCCGCAGAGGAGCAATCCGCAAGCGGCCGCCGCGGGCGCAGCGAGGGCGAGATTGCCAACAACTATGTGGTCAGTTCTCAGGGCTACAGCGTCAACCTGCTGTTCCAGATGGTAACTGACAGCTATACGGGCAATGACCAGACCTTCAAGGGTTCTCTGCTGGCTGCGATTGAGTATTACGACAAGAGCGGTATTTTGTGCAAAAAGAGCATCGATGTTGTGCGCGCCATGTACGAATATGCCAATAAGACGCCGTCATATTACACAGCCACATACTCTAACGATGACGGCGAGCAGTCAACCTGTGCCATGAGCAATGAGCAGTTTATGCTGCGCGGCGATCATACAGACCGCTTCATTGTCAGTCTGATGGATGTCAAGCAGATCAAGAGCATCAAGCTCACCGGCAGCAGCGAAAAAACCACGACCTGGAATCTGAAGCAGATTACCGTCAATCAGCTCGAATCCGATGGTGTGGTGCAGATGACCGAAAATGACGAGTACAAGCGTACTGGCAAGGTCGGTGCGGAGATTTCCACAAGCACAAGCGTTACCGGCTATCAGATGAGTTTGACTGGTCCCGGAGCGACGGCAGGAGAGTTGGGCGGACAGGTGATCACCGTGGTCAACTTTGCTTCCAACGATATTACGGTCAATGAAAGTGATACCGAATGGACTGCCGATGTGAAGCGAGTGCCGAACAATACAAACGATACATTGAATATGTATGTGTATATGCGAGATCCTGCAACGATGGATCCCACAGCACCCGGTCAGACAGATATGGATGATTACCGGATGGATGCAGCAATTACCTGGCACAGTGCCGTAATGGGAGACAAGACATACCAGACCAACCTTAAAGCATTGTCCGCAGATAAGGGCAACCGCGTGTTTTATGCACGGGGTATTAAGACAAAGGGGCTGGACTGCGTCAATGAGGTGACGCTGCGTGCTTCCAGTGCCGAACTGGTCTATGCCTATGTGGATCATGTTGTGATCCAGCATGTACGATCCGGCGTGACGATCAGCTCCTATTATGTGGACTTTGGCAATGTGAATGTACAGAATCAGCAGTCTGCACGGCCCGATCAGAGCGCACCGGCAGTAACCGGTGACAGACAGGTTGTGAAGCTGTACTTCGCCCCGAGTACCATCGGCGCATATATCAATCCGGAGGTCAACGATATCGTGGTTTCGATCCGATATAAGACCAGCAATGACACCGGCCTGAGCAACAGTCATTATGATTCCTACAATGCGTTCCTGGGCGATATCCTGAATAAAGAAGATGGATCGCAGAAGTATTCATGTATCCGGCCGGGTATGACTGCGGAGCTTGAGTTCAACGAGCAGTATGTCAGCGAGATCATCGGCATTACAGTCAGTACGGTCGGTAACCTGAATGCAACGCTGTCCGGCGCTTGCGCGGGAATTTACACGGCCGGCAATGAAAACCCAACATGGTGCGGCTTTACCGGTCATGCGCTGAGTGTGGTACCGTATACGATGACTGTCAGCAAATCCAATGTGGTGCCTGTGAAGATGGTGATCACCAGCAGAACGGCGGCACAGGATGCCAGCACCGGTGCGGATGTACCGGTTCGCATGATGATGGACTATATCACCGCGACCAGCAACACGGAGAAGACCTATGTCATTGACAACATCCGTGATTACTGCAGCTCCGGCGACTTCAGGTACAGCGAAGAAAATCATTCTGCAACCGTTGAATTCTGTATGTTTGATGTGGGTTCCATCCGCTCGATCACACTGACGCCGTATACAAATAACGGCAACGACGCCATCTGGAGCGTGCAGACAGCCTACTTCGAGGCGGCAATCGGCAATCAGAGCGTGACATGCAATTACGAAAACCCAGATGATGGAACAACGGTGACCAACAGCTCGCCGTTCGTAATGAATGTCATGGGTGCGGTAACTGTTTCGTTAAAGGCAACGACAAATAATGCCGGAGGCACAACCACAATGCGTCAGACCGGTGCCAATGGAACAGCCAACATTGCAACGGTTTGCAACAATCCTGTGACGATTGCGGCGACAGTTCAAAACTCGCTGCAGGGAGTAAATTCGTATAGCGTGAGCGTAAAAGAAAACAAGGACGGCGTCCTGTGGGATGCCGGCAATCTGATCACTTACGATACAGATGACGAGGGAAATGCCGTTATGGTGTTCAATGCAACCAAAGCGGGCAACTATGTCGTCACGGTTACATCCCAGGAGATGATGTCTTCGTCTGCCAGTCTGAACATTGCAGTGGGTGCATCAGCGAATACTATGCCGGAAAATAACGGAGAAGCAGGGCAGACCGAATAGGGTGAAATACCCTATTCGGCTTTGCCGAATGCATGAGAATTCAGGAGGAATACGCAGTGAGTAAGAAGATATGCATAGCAATTGCCGGTGCGATAGCGGCACTGGCAGCAATTCTGCTGATTGTTCGTGTAGCCGCGCCAAAGGAAATGCAGGATAGCGGCGACAAAAATTCCCGCTATTCGTATTCCTATGAAAAGAAAGATTCGGGAATGATCATGCACATTGCGGGAGAAGTGCCCAAGGGTTATCAATGGATCGCGCAGACGGATTTTGACTGTGTTTCTGTTGAAGAGAAGAAGCAGGATGGGAAGAAAGCCGATTTTGTTTTGCACTCGGTCAATTCCGGCGCCGGAAAAGTCATCTTCAGTTTGCAGAAGGACGATGATGTTCTGCTGGATCGCATCTATGAGATCGAGGTGGAGCTGCAGGTCGATCTTAATCTGGAAATGACGATCAACACCAACTATCATCGCGAATTGAGCGGTTTGCTTCACAGCCGGACGGATACATTCCACTGCGCCGCCGCCTCCTTAAGTGACGGAACGCTTGGAATTTACCTGCAGGATGACAGTGGAAGTGCGTGGAATGTAAAAACAGAGAATGACACGGTGGAGGTCCTGCCTGGCAGCATGGATGAAGAAAATCATGTTAGACGCTATGTTGCTATCAGCCGGACAATTGGCAGTGATACCATCAAGGTTTGTAATGCCGACACGGGTGAAGGTGTGGAGCTGTATGTGACAACAGACTTGCTGGGAAAGGCAGACCTGATCGATCAGAAAATCGTATACGATAATGGGGGAAGCGTCTATGCCGATGACTATACTGTGCTGATTGGTCATACCGCATTGCCCAAGGAGGCCAAAGCATCCGGCAGCGGTATGACGCAATGGATCTCCCAGAAAGATCATGTGACCACCTATACCGTGGGGTATGTTGTGTTTACATATGCAGACAGGAATTGGACACTGTATGCGTCGGATCTGGTCGGTACGGATGACTTTGCGTCTGACAGCAAAAAGAACGCCACCAAAAAAGATACTGTTCAGGTATCTTCCGCGAAGGCCAATATCTATTGTGCTGACGGCGGCAGTGTGGCAGTATGGACGGATGACAATGGCTTTTGTTACCTGCTCAGGGGTGCTTCTGCAACGCAGGACGATATCAAGCCCGTTGTTAAGTCGCTGATGAAGGTGATACGCCATGGATGAACGCACAAAGGAGATCCGGCGGATTTTGACGGGTTTTATTACCAGTGACGCAGAGAGCGGTGCAATCATGGCGGCACAAAATATCTTTCAGGTGCGGACAGATAGTCTTTTCAACGGAGCGGATGGTGCCCGTTATTTTGGCTTGCGCGTTGAAAAGCATCAGTATCAGTGTCAGGAAAAAGATGTTCCAAGAGTGCGAAAAAGGTGTGCAAGGGCATTTTTCTACATGGGACGGCGAGCTTACATATTTACCGCGCCGGAATCATTGGCCATGCTTTACCGACCCGCCTTTCATAATCCCACGGTTGTTACTTTAGAAGCTGAAGAAAATCGGTTTTTGCTGTGTGTATATACAGCGCGGACATTGCTTGCATCATTTCACATTAAGCACACCATGAAAAAAATAAGCGAGGTATTGCCCGAGGAAATGAAAGAAACCGATGTTACGATGACGCCCGTGTGCATTGAACAGAGCACGGAGAAAAAGCATGATCGGAAATCAACGCAGGATCAGCCAGAGGACGAAGAGAACTGATACATATATCAGGCGTCCGGTTGGCGCATCATTTGCTGTGCAATAAGAAAAATTTGAGGGGTGAACTGCTATGCCAAATGAAAACGAAAATATCCAGGAAAACAGTGAACAGGCAGCAGCGCAGGAACAAAAAAATCAACCGGAACAAAACAATCAACCGAAAGAGGAAAAAAAGAAAAAGAATAAAATGCCCATGCCCGGCGGCCCCGGTGGTTTGCGTTTAGAGCATGAGTATCAGGTTCTGTTTGGAGATAACGGGTCAGAGGCGGATGCCGCGCCGCGTGCCCCGCAGGCGGCAGCGCCGAGCCGTGCGCAGAACGACACCAAGTCCGGTGGCGGCAGTACGGACGAAAGAGTGCAGCGTCTGGAAGCAGAGTTGGCGCAAATGAGAGCCGCGATGCAGCGGATGCAGGCGGAAATCCAGCAGCTAAAGGCAGGAAAAGCACCTGTTCAGAAGAGCGAAAAGCTGGAAAATCAACCGACGATATTGGGCAAAAATGGCATGATCCCCAACGATGGGACATCCGTTTTGGAAGGCGCGATGTTGAGCCATCTGCGCCAGCTCAACGGCAACAAAGATATTCCGCAAAAAGTAAAAGACAATATTCATCAGATCATGCAGAATGGTGAAAAGAGCGATGCTGATCTGTGGAAAGTTGTTCACGAGAAAAAGGAAGGCGAACCGATTTATGCAGGCGGCATGGTGCAGGATATTGTTGCCAAGAATGGCCTTGTCGACTATGTCTTTGCGAGCAAATCGACGGATGTGATGGAACAGCTCGGTCAGGATGATTTCCCTGCCCAGTGGAAGAAGATGACAACGCTTTCCCCGAATGTGCGTTTTGCATCCGACTATCTGCATGACAAAGCATTTTTTACAAAGTACATATTTACCAGGGCGGGAGCTGAAGAATTGCCAATGTCCATGGATAAGGGACTGAAGAAGTGGGACGAGTATATCAAGGCAAATAAGGATCCGGAGCAGCTCTTCATGGCATCGAAGATCGAATCGGAAAAGATGGCCATCAAAGCCGGTCTGATCAAACCCGCCAATGCGGTATCCAACGAAGAAAAGCTGCTGACTCACCTGCAGAAGATCAACGGTGGCAAGGAAGTATCCCCAAAGATAAAGGAGAACCTGCATCAGGTGCTGACCGAGGCAAAGACAAGCAGGCAGCTGCTGAAGCAGGCAATGGACGGCCAGAAGGATGGAGAATCCATTTACGCAGGCAAGCTGGTCCCGGCCATTGTGGCGGGACGGAACATATCGGACTTTATTATGGGCAGCTCCGGCGAGGAGATCA